>NZ_CP140152.1:4800000-5400000 GCF_034479515.1 Duganella zoogloeoides | reverse complement strand
CGAATTCATCACCCCGCTGGGCGACCTCGGCGACAAGGTCACCAAGCTGACCATGGAAATCGGCATGAAAGCGTTCCAGAACCCGGACGAAGTCGGCGCTGCCTGCGTACCGTACCTGCGTGTGGTCGGTCACCTGGTGTACAGTTACTTCTTCGCGCAAATGGCCAAGATCGCACTGGCCAAGGAAGACAGCGGCGACAACTTCTACAAGGCAAAACTGGCCACGGCGCGCTTCTACTTCGCCCGCCTGCAACCGGAAACCGCCACCCTGATCCGCCAGGCCCGCTCGGGTTCCGCCAACCTGATGGCCCTCGACGCCGACCTGTTCTAAGAGAGGAACGACATGACCAATTTCATCGTTAAAAAAGTAGCCGTGCTGGGCGCCGGCGTGATGGGCGCGCAAATCGCCGCCCACTGCGTCAACGCCAAAGTGCCTGTCGTGCTGTTCGACCTGCCGGCCAAGGAAGGCCCGAAAAACGGCATCGTCCTCAAAGCCATCGAAGGCCTGAAAAAACTGTCGCCAGCTCCCTTGGGTAACAAGGACCACGCCGCCCTGATCGAAGTGGCCAACTACGAAGACGACCTGGCCAAGCTCGAAGAGTGCGACCTGATCATCGAAGCGATCGCCGAGCGCATGGACTGGAAGCATGACCTGTACAAGAAGGTCGCTCCGCACATCGGCGCCAACGCCATCTTTGCCTCGAACACCTCGGGCCTGTCGATCACCACGCTGTCCGAAGGTTTCGATGCCGACCTGAAATCGCGCTACTGCGGCGTGCACTTCTTCAACCCGCCGCGCTATATGCACCTGGTCGAAATCATCCCGACCGAGTTCACCAAGCCCGAAATCGCCGACCAGCTCGAAGGTTTCCTGACCACCACCCTGGGCAAGGGCGTGGTTCGTGCGAAAGACACGCCGAACTTCATCGCCAACCGCGTGGGCGTGTTCGGCATCCTGGCCATCATCCATGAAGCCGAAAAATTCGGTTTGTCGGTGGACGTGGTCGATGACCTGACCGGCGCCAAGCTCGGTCGCGCCAAGTCGGGCACGTTCCGCACCGCTGACGTCGTGGGCCTGGACACCATGGGCCACGTGATCAAGACCATGCAGGACAACCTGCCGAACGATCCGTTTGCCGCCGTCTATAAAACGCCGGAAACGCTGGCCAAGCTGGTGGAAAAGGGCGCACTGGGCCAGAAGTCCGGCGCCGGTTTCTACAAGAAGGTCGGCAAGGACATCCTGCGCCTTGACTTCGCCACCGGTGACTACGTACCGGGCGGCGGCAAGGCTGCCGACATCATCGGCCGCATCCTGAAAGAAAAAGATCCGGTCAAGAAAATGAAAGCGCTGCGCGAATCGACCAATCCTCAGGGCCAGTTCCTGTGGGCGATCTTCCGCGACGCGTTCCACTACATCGCCGTGCACCTCGACACCGTGGCCGACAACGCCCGCGACATCGACTTCGCCATGCGCTGGGGCTTCGGCTGGACCGTCGGCCCGTTCGAAACCTGGCAGGCCGCCGGCTGGTCGCAGGTAGCGCAGTGGGTCAAGGAAGACATCGATGCCGGCCAGGCGCTGTCGTCCGCACCGCTGCCGGCCTGGGTCTTCGAAGGCCCGGTCGCCGACAAGGGCGGCGTGCATACCCCTGAGGGTTCGTGGTCGGCCGTGTCGCAATCGTTCGTGCCACGTTCGACCCTGGCGGTGTACGAGCGCCAGGCGTTCCGTGCACCGGTGGTGGGCGCAGGCGCCATCGATGGCCGTACGGCCGGCACCACGTTCCACGAGGACGACTCGGTGCGCATCTGGCACATGGACGACGAAGTCCTGGTGATTTCGCTGAAAACCAAGATGCACGTGATCAGCCCGGACGTGATTACCGGCTTTACCAAGGCACTGGCCGAAGCGGAGAAAAACTTCAAGGGCCTGGTGATCTGGAACGCGGACGCAGCCGAAGGCGGCGCCTTCTCGGCCGGCGCCGACCTGCAATCGGCATTGCCAGCCTTCATGCAAGGCGGCGCCAAGGCGGTCGATCCGATCATCAAGGACCTGCAGGACGCGTTCATGTCGCTGAAATACGCCAACGTGCCGGTGGTTGCGGCAGTGGCTGGCCTGGCGCTGGGCGGCGGTTGCGAGCTGGTGCTGCATGCATCGAAGCGCGTGGCCTCGATCGAATCGTACATCGGCCTGGTGGAAGTGGGCGTGGGCCTGATTCCTGCCGGCGGCGGCCTGAAAGAAGCGGCATCGCGCGCTTACAAGGAAGCCAAGGGCAACGACATCCTGCAATTCCTGAAAACCGGTTTCACCAATGCGGCTACCGCCAACGTGTCGAAGTCGGCACTGGAAGCGCAGGCGATGGGTTACCTGAAGGAAGACGACGTGATCGTGTTCAACGCCTACGAGCTGCTGCACGTGGCCAAGGTGGAAGCGCGCGCCATGTTCGACAAGGGCTACCGTCCGCCGGTAAAAGCGCCGATCCAGGTGACCGGCCGCTACGGCTGGGCCACCATCAAGGCGCAGCTGGTCAATATGCGCGACGGCGGCTTCATTTCGGCGCACGACTTCAAGCTGGGCGACATGATCGCCGAGATCGTCTCTGGCGGCGACATCGACCAGGGTTCGTTCGTGAGCGAGCAGTGGATTTTGGATCGCGAACGCAAGGCCTTCCTCGAGCTGTTGAATCATCCAAAGACGCAAGAACGGATCATGGGCATGCTGCAAACCGGCAAGCCGGTACGCAACTAATCTAGGAAGAACATAATGACCAAACAACTTCAAGACGCATACATCGTCGCTGCCACCCGTACCCCGATCGGCAAGGCGCCGCGCGGCATGTTCAACAAGACCCGCCCGGACGACCTGCTGGTGCGCGTGATCCAGTCGGCACTGGCGCAAGCGCCGGGCCTCGATCCGGCGCTGATTACCGACGCCATCATCGGCTGCTCGTTCCCGGAAGCGGAGCAGGGTTTCAATATTGCCCGCCAATCGGTGCTGCTGGCCGGCCTGCCGAAAACCGTCGGCGGCGTCACCATCAACCGTTATTGCGCCTCGGGCATCACCGCCTTGGCCATGGCGGCCGACCGCATCCGCGTCGGTGAAGCGGACGCCATGATTGCCGGCGGCGTGGAATCGATGTCGATGGTGCCGATGATGGGCAACAAGCCATCGATGAACATGAATATGTTCTCGGACGAGAACGTGGGCATGGCCTACGGCATGGGCCTGACCGCCGAAAAAGTGGCGACCCAGTGGAAAGTCTCGCGCGAAGCGCAGGACGCGTTTGCAGTCGAATCGCACCGCCGCGCCATCGCCGCGCAGCAGGCCGGCTTCTTCAAGGACGAGACCACGCCGGTCGAGATCATTACCCGCACGCCGAACCTGGCCACCGGCGAGATCGACATCAAGACCCGCACCGTTGACACCGACGAAGGCGCGCGCGCCGATTCCACCGTGGAATCGCTGGCCAAGCTCAAGCCGGTGTTTGCCGCCAAGGGTTCGGTCACCGCTGCGAACAGCTCGCAGATGTCCGACGGCGCCGGTGCGCTGCTGGTCGTGTCCGAGCGTTTCCTGCGCGAGCACAACCTGACCCCGCTGGCGAAATTCTCGTCGTTCGCGGTCAAGGGCGTGCCACCGGAAATCATGGGCATCGGTCCGAAGTTCGCGATTCCCGACGCCTGCAAGGCAGCCGGCATCACCCAGGACCAGCTGGACTGGATCGAGCTGAACGAAGCGTTTGCTGCACAGGCACTGGCCGTGATCGGCGACCTGGGCCTGGACCCGGCCAAGGTCAACCCGATGGGCGGCGCGATTGCGCTGGGCCACCCGCTGGGCGCCACCGGCGCCATCCGTGCCGCCACCGTGGTGCACGCACTGCGTCGTAACAACCTGAAATACGGCATGGTCACCATGTGCGTGGGCGCCGGCATGGGCGCGGCAGGTATCATCGAACGCGTATAAGCAGTTTCTTATCGATAAAAAAGGGCGCTGTGGTGCAAACCTCGGCGCCCTTTTTGCAAATAATCTGGAGATAGCATGGACATTCTGAGCACCAAGCAAGACGGCATCCTGACCCTGGAATTCAACCGCCCCGAGCGCAAGAACGCGATCACCGCCGCCATGTACCAGGCCATGGCCGACGCCATCAACGATGCCGAAGCAGACGCAGCCGTCCGCGCCATCCTGATCACCGGCAAGCCCGAAATTTTCACGGCCGGCAACGACCTGGAAGACTTCATGAAAAACGCCCCCACCAGCGGCGACCTGGAAGACCGCGCAGTCTACAAGTTCATGCTGGCGCTGTCGGGCGCGACGAAACCGGTAGTGGCTGCCGTCTCCGGCGCGGCCGTGGGCATCGGCACCACGCTGCTCATGCATTGCGACCTCGTGTACGCTGCCGACAACGCCAAGTTCTCGATGCCGTTCGCGCAACTGGGCCTGTGCCCGGAATTCGGCTCGAGCCTGCTGTTCACGCAAATCGCCGGCTACCCGCGCGCGGCGGAAAAACTGATGCTGGGCGAAGCGTTCCTCGCGCCCGAAGCATTGGAAATGGGCCTGGTGTCGAAAGTGGTGCCGGCCGACGACCTGCTGGAATTTGCCCGCGGCCAGGCGGCCAAGCTGGTCGCTCTGCCAGCGAGTTCGATCCGCACCACCAAGCAGCTGATGAAGGCCAGCCGCAGCAACGCGATCAGCGACACCATCGCGGCTGAAAACAAGCACTTCGGCGCCATGCTGTTGTCGCCCGAGGCGCGCGAAGCGTTTACGGCGTTTTTCGAGAAGCGCAAGCCGGACTTCACCAAGTTTGCCTGATGACGCCAGGCGCGTGCGCACGGCGAGTCGGCGGAACAGCCCTGGAAGTACGTTAATAAGCGAAATGATGCCCACGCGCCTGTTGAGAGCCGCTGTCAGACGAACCTCTGGTTGTGAGGTAAAGGGCGGCTGCCGTATACTGGTCGGACTTCCGCTTTTGGCCACGCTCGGACCTTGGAACTTTGCCCCGACATTGGGTAAGGTGGACGTAACCTATATCGGTCACAGTGGTGATATGATGGGGTGCTCCGCATCGCGGATGGGCTGAAAGGGCGCTTGCCCTTTTTAGGACCACGCATGAAAATTCGTTCCTGCCTCAATCACGTCGCTTCCGGCCTACTTGCCAGATTCATAGGCCGCAACAACGACTACCAAGGTTTCTGGACATTAGGTGTGCTATATAGCAGCGTGCGCACAACACCGTGGCGCGTCGAGCTTGATCTCATTTCTGGGGATGCCTACCCAACTAATAAAATCACCACCAACGTCGTTGTTGAGCAATCGGCCGCTTTGCGCACAGCGCTGTCTAAGCAGAACGTCGCCTGGCATTTCCTAAAACGAGCGACGCTCACTGTGCAGTTCAACGCTCCAGTACAGGTCGGCTATACCGGCATCAGAGGTGAACCCTTTGTATGCATAGTCGAACTGGAGTCCGTAGCAGGGCAGAGTGCGACTGTCAGCTTCGTAGGCCGCTGCGCAGCGTGGGCACCCGGCCTTTTTTCCGGAAGGGCTGGCTACCTGCACCCTCAACTCTAAGTTATGCTGCGATATTGGACCATGACCGGCCAGAAGCGGGCCTAAGCAAGAAGTCGCTTTGAAAGCAATATACAAATAACCGGAGCAGATTTATGAGTGAAGACGAAGTTTCGAGGCGAGAAGCGGCTGCCCGTGCTGCTATCAAACAGTCCTTTGGAACAGGTGAAGATGAGTCAGGTGTTGACCTGTTCGCATCCCATCATCTAGATGAGTTAGACGGCGAATACTGGAAGAAACATCTCGGAACGAGCAGACCGGAGCCGATTCGAGTCCTCGATATCCTCAAGTTACACTCGCATTGGGGAGATGATGACGATAATGGTTTGGATGTCTTTGATTTTACGCTTCCGGATGACGTCACGGACTATGTGATCAGCGTTCGCTTCGATGAGACTGGAGAAGTTGAAGAAATATCGATGGAAAGTTAGCGTTACGTAGATCAAGGTCTGCCATGGGGAATTCAGTCCTTCGTAACAGACCGCGTGATCTTGCCCCCGCCACCCCCGCTCCGTTGCCGATTTCATCGCCACGTCATATAAAAAACCTAAGCTTGTCCGCTCTTAAATGATCGGAGCAAGCATGACTTCATCGATTTCGCGTCGCAGTTTCCTGGCCCAGGGTGGGGCATTGGTCGGCAGTTCGGCACTGGGCGGCTCGCTGCTGCTGGCCGGTTGCGGTGGCAGCAGCCATGCGGCCATCGGAGTGAGCGAGAAGGAACGGCCGAAGATGCCATCGGGAATACAGTTTGGCGACATCACCGATAATCGGGCCATCATCTGGAGCCGCAGCGATCGCAACGCGCAGATGATCGTCGAATACGATACCAGCGAACGATTCAGCAACGCCAGCCGCATCAATGGCCCCACCGCCAGCGACGCCACCGATTTCACTACCCGTGTCGATCTGGCCGGCTTGCCGGCCGGCCAGACGGTCTTCGTGCGCGTGCGCTACGTGGACCCTGACAATGCGAAAATCGAAAGCGAAACCATTACCGGACAGTTTCGCACCACGCCCGCTGCCGATGCCAGCCGCGCCGTGCGGTTTCACTGGAGCGGCGACCAGTGCGGCCAGGGCTGGGGCATCAATACCGATTTTGGCGGCATGAAGATCTACGAAGCGATGCGCTTGCGCGACCCTGATTTTTTCATCCACAATGGCGACACGATCTATGCCGACGGCCCGATCCTGGCCCAGGCAACCGCAGAAAACGGCCAGGTGTGGCGCAACCTGGTCACGGAAGAAGTGAGCAAGGTCGCGGAGACGCTGAAGGAATACCGTGGCCGCCATGCCTACAATATGCTCGATGCGAACTTCCGCAAGTTCGCTGCCCAGGTGCCGCAGATCTGGCAATGGGACGACCACGAGGTGACCAATAACTACAGCGCGTCCAAGGATTTGTCGGCCGATGCGCGGTACACCGAGAAAAGCATTGCGACCCTCACCGCGCGCGGCCGCCGCGCCTTCCTCGAATATGCGCCGATGCGCTATTACAAGCAAAGCGAACCTCAGCGCATTTATCGCACCATCTCGCACGGCCCGCTGCTCGACGTCTTCGTCGTCGACATGCGCAGCTACCGCGGCCCTAACAGCACCAACCTGCAGAGCGCGGAAGACGCCAGCTCGGCATTCCTGGGCCGGGAGCAGGTGGAGTGGCTGATCGCCGGGCTGAAAGCCTCGACCGCCACCTGGAAAGTCATCTCCGCCGACATGCCCATCGGTCTGAATGTCGGCGACGGCAAGAACGCCCAGGGCGAAGCGTTATGGGAAGCGCTGGCCAACGGCAACGACGGCGTGCCACTGGGCCGCGAACTTGAAATGGCGCGCCTGCTCAGCAGCATCAAGGATGTCCCCAACGTGGTCTGGATCACCACCGACGTTCATTACTGCGCCGCCCACTATTACGATCCCGCCCAGGCCCGGTACACGAACTTTGCGCCGTTCTGGGAATTCGTCGCCGGCCCGATGAATGCCGGCGCCTTCGGCCCGGGCGTGCTCGACAAGACCTTCGGCCCCACGGCGGTCTTCTCGAAAGCGCCGCTGATCCAGAACTCGTCGCCGTTTGCCGGCTACCAGTTCTTCGGCGAAGTCAATATCGACCCGCGCACCAGGGCGATGAAGGTCGAGCTGTTCAACCTTGACGGTGTTTCGCAGTTTGCCCAGACGCTGCCGGCGGCAGGCGTGTAAAGCGCCAGCAGGTCACGCAGACTCGCCGGCCTCGCCCAGCGCTGCCTGGGCATGGGCCGATGCCGAAATCGCCGCCGGAAAGCCCGCATAGAACGCCAGGTGCGTGATGGCGGCGGCCAGCTCCTGGCGCGTGACGCCATGCGCGACGGCGCGGTGCAGGTGGGCGGGCAATTCGTCCATGTGGTTGAGCGCCACCAGGCAAGCGATGGTGATCAGGCTGCGGTCGCGCGGCGCCAGGTCGGGGTCGGCCCAGACCTGTGAAAACAGCGGCTGCTCGACCAGGTCCGCCAGCTTGGGCGTAAATGGCCTGGCAGCGGCGCGGGGGCTGGTGAAATCGATGTCTGGCATACATAACTCCTGGGGGTTGGTAGACGGCGGCTGTCGCATTGCGGCAACCGCCAGGCAGCGGTGTTGCCGGTCAGGCCGCCCGCGCAGCGCGGGCAATGCTCTCGGCAAAAAGCGGTGTCTCACGGCGGTTATGGTCGCCCGACGATGACTGGCGGTCGGCGCAGGCTTTTTCCCACGAGATGCCGTGTTCCTTGATGAACGCCAGGAATTCCTCGGTCGGATGCGACACGACGCCGTTGGTGTACTCGCAGCGGTTGTCGTCGATTTTTTTCACGCTCAGGTCCCAGATCACCTGCACCTTGGTGCGGCCGCTGGGCGTAAACACGTCGGACGTGGACACCATCTTGCAGTGCGCCGCTTCGGTAATCTCGCCCACGTAGTGCTGCACCACCAGGCCCGAGCCGATCATTTCGACGTTGATCGACATGCGGCGGCCGTCATCGGTGAACGTGGCGCCGGCGGCAATGTGGTCGGGCGGGGCGCAGCGCTGGTATTCGGCGTCGGGCAGCGTGAACAGCCACTTGGCAATATCGACTTTCTCGAACGGCACATCGATGACGTGGCTGAAGGCGGACTGGGACAGAATCAGGTCGGAACGGATAACGGTCATGGCACTCTCCTAAAGGTCAATGAGGCTCGCGGCAACCGGGAATGTGCCGCAAACGTGTAATGAGAATAGCGAGATTGCCGTGCTGCGAATACTGTCCGGGAGGGACGGGGCGGGACTAACTTTTGGCAAGCGGGCGCACGTGCGCGGGGACACGGGTCGTTGCAGCCCCGGTTATGGGAATGTCAGCGAACGGCTGCTGGCACGGTTCAACCGTCCCTTGGGGCAGCTAACCTGCGCGCCGATTCGACAAAATGAAGCGCTCGAGATCACGGCTGGCGTGCTCGATATGCCGCTTGAGCAACGCTGCCGCACCGCGCACGTCGCCGTGGCGGCAGAGATCAACAAGTTCCTCGTGCTCGTGCTGGGCCTGGCGGATGCTGTCGGCGCTGAGCGACAGCTGCATGCGCGTATAACGGTCGGTTTGCTGCAGCAGGGCGGCGACAATGGCCGCCGTGCGCGGCTGGTTGGCGCGCGCGAGCAGCACGTCATGCAGGCGCATGTTGAGTTCGCCCCAGCGCGTGGTGTGCTGGGCCAGTAATTCCACCTTGTATTCGGCCAGGATGGCGTCGAGCTGGGCGTAGTCTTCCAGCGTCAGCTTTGGCGCTGACTTCTTCAGGAGCAAAGGTTCGAGCACGCTGCGCAGCATGAACAGCTCGCTGATCTCGTCGAGCGACAAGCCCGACACCACCGCGCCCTTGTGCGCGACGATCTTGACCAGCCCTTCGCCCTCGAGTTGCACCAGCGCTTCGCGCACCGGGATCCGGCTGATGCCGAACTCGGCGGCAAGGGCGTCCTGGCGCAGGGAAAACCCTTCGGCCAGTTCGCCCGACATGATTTTGCGGCGCAGCGCGTCCGCCGCCTGGTCGGCGACGGTCATCACCGCCAGGCCGGCATGTTTCACGCGACTACTTCCCGGCTCCAGTTGGCGTACCAGTCGCGGAACAGCGCGTATTGCGATTCGGCGTAGCGGCGCTGGCTGGGGCTCAGGGCGTCGGTCTCGTTGAAGTGCAGCGTGTACTCGGTGTCGCCGTTGAGCACCATCAGGTGCTTGTAGAACAGCACCAGGTCGGTACCCTCGTCGAACGACGACAGCACCAAGAGCGCCGCTTCCAGTTCGCGCGCCTGGCGGCGGGCCACGGCGTCGCCGGCGGCAGCCTTGCGCGACAGGGCGACCAGGTGCAGCACCTCGCGCGGCAGCGCATTGCCGATGCCGGTAATGGCGCCGGTGGCGCCGCAGTTGACGAAGCCGTGGACCACCTGGGTATCGACGCCCACCATCAGGGTGACATCGTCATCCTGGCTGGTGATGTGCTCGGCCGCATAACGCAGGTCGGCAGCGCCGCCGAATTCCTTGAAGCCGATTAGGTTGGGGTGCTTGGCGCGCAGTTCGAAGAACAGGTCGGCGCGGGTGGCAAAGCCGTAATACGGGCTGTTGTAGATGACGGCCGGCAGCGCCGGCGCCGCTTGCAGGATAGCCGAGAAGTGCGCGTGTTGCGCCGCCGGCGACGAGCCGCGCGACAGCAGGCGCGGAATCACCATCAGGCCTTGCGCACCGACGTTGGCCGCGTGGGCGGCATGCGATACGGCCTCTTTCGAATTGACCGCACCGGTGCCGACGATGGTGGGCACACCAGCGGCCACCAGACGCGCCACGCCTTCCTGGCGCTGCGCTTCGGTCAGCAGCGGCCAGTCGCCCATCGAACCGCAGTACACCACCGCGCTCATGCCGGCATCGACCAGCTCGCGGCCCTTGCGCACCAGAGCGTCGAAGTCGGGCGTGCGGTCGGCGGTGCACGGGGTCATCAGGGCCGGGATGGTGCCGGTGAAAATATTGTCGCTCATGGTGTTTCCTTCAGATGGAGGGGAAAGGGCATGGGCGAAATCATACTGCGGTTTTGGATATTTTATACAATCGAGGTGGGGGCTATGCAGATTTAGTCGTGCAAGGTGCTCATTCGAGCAAACTTTGCCATCTCGACGGCGAGTGAATTTGCCGTCGAGATGACGAACTGCCGCAGCACGGCGATCAGGCCGGCACCGCCGCCGGCATCGACCGCCGCTCCATCAACACCGACACCCCCAGCACCGCAATCCCGCCCAGCGCCAGCATGGCCCCGACCAGGCCGGTCGATTGCAGGCCCAGGCCGTGGGCGATTGCCATGCCGCCGAACCAGGCGCCGGCTGCGTTGGCGCAGTTGAAGGCCGAGTGGTTCAGGGCGGCGGTGACGGTCTGGGCGTCGCCGGCCACGTCCATCAGGCGCGTTTGCACGGCTGGCGCGACGGCGATGCCGCAGCCGATCAGGAACAGGTTGATCGCCACGGCCCAGACGTTGGCGCTGGTGTAGTAGAAGGCGGTGAGCGCCACCACGTTCCAGACCAGCGCACCAAAAATGGTCCACAGGCGCGAGCGGTCGGCCAGCCAGCCGCCTACCAGGTTACCGAGCGTCATGCCGACGCCGATCAGGGCCAGCAGCACCGCCACCATGTTCGGCGATACCTTGGTGATTTCCAGCAGGGTCGGCGTCACGTACGTGTACACGGCGAACAGGCCGCCAAAGCCCACCGACACCATCAGCAGGGTAACCCACACCTGGGCGCGGCGGAACACGCCGAGCTCGCGTCGCGGGCTGGCGTCGCCGGCGGCGATGAACGGCACGTAGCGGCGCACCATCAGCGCGGTGACCACGCCCAGCACCCCGACGACCAGGAATGCCGAACGCCAGCCGAAGGCCTGGCTCAGCCACGTGGCCAGCGGCACCCCGAAGATGTTGGCAATCGTCAGTCCCAGCAGCACGCGCGAGACGGCCTGGCCGCGTTTTTCCGGCACCGCCATCGCGGCCGCCACCAGCGCGGCCACGCCGAAATAGGCGCCGTGCGGAATACCGGCCACGAAGCGCGCCAGCAGCAGCGAACCGTAGGCCGGCGCAGCGGCGCTGAGCAGGTTGCCGGCCGCGTACAGCGCCATCAGCATCACCAGCATGGCCTTTTTCGGCATCCGCGCCAGGAAGATGGCGATCAGCGGCGCGCCGAACACCACGCCCAGCGCATAGGCGCTGATCATGTGGCCCATGTGCGGCAGGTCGGTGTGCAGGTCGGTGGCGACGATCGGCAGGATGCTCATCGAGGCGAATTCGCCGGTGCCTATCGCCAGGCCACCGATGGCCAGCGCGAAATTGGCCAGGCCGGCGCCGTGCGGCGCGGCAATCGGAACGGCGGGGAGGGAGGTGTCGGAAACAGGGTCGGAATGCATCGGCAGTGGCTGAAGAATCAGTGGCAAAAAGGGTCAACCTTAGCATGTTTGGCCGACCTGCGTTGGCCACGGCCCGGCTTGCGTAGTCCTACTTAGACGCCTCAGGCCAGTGCCGTCACCACCGCCCGCACCACCCACAGCAGCGCTGTCGCCGCCGCCAGCGACCCCCACAGCCGCGCCAGCGTGGCCGCACCGAAGCTCCAGACGATGATGGCGCCATAGCAGGCAAAGCTGGCCAGCATGCCGGCCAGCGCCGCGTCCACGCGCGCCATCCCCAGCGCCAGGGCCAGCACCGCCAGGGTAGCTGACGCCAGCGCCGTGAGCGCGTAGCCGCCAGCGATGGCAGTGATGGCGCGCAGCGCCACTTGCCAACGCCACGGATCCGGGCGCGACAAGCGCGGCCGTCTCGTGGCGTCAACGCCCAAAGACACTGGATCCGGGCGCGGCAAGAGCGGCCGTCTCGTGGCGTCAACGCCCAAAGACACTGGATCCGGGCGCGGCAAGAGCGGCCGTCTCGTGGCGTCAACGCCCAAAGACACTGGATCCGGGCGCGGCAAGAGCGGCCGTCTCGTGGCGTCAACGCCCAAAGACACTGGATCCGGGCGCGGCAAGGGAGGCTGCCTCGTGGCGTCAACGCTCGAAGACACTGGATCCGGGCGCGGCAAGGAAGGCCGCTTCATGGCGCCACTACCCGTGGCCGCAGGCGCCAGCCGGCCCAGCCCAGCAGTGCGCCGCATAGCAGGAGGCCGGCGTCGGTGGCGGCCACCATGCCGGTGCCGATATCGAGCAGCGCGACATGGGCGTCGGCCGGCGCGGTCACCAGGTTAAGTACCGGCAGCGCGGCAAACAGGGCGGCGCCCAGCAGCAACTGCACCATCCACATGCGGCGCGACGGCCAGGCCAGCGCGGCCACGGCCAGCATGCCCCAGAGCATGAAGAAGCCGTCGATCTCGGCGGCTGCCCGTCGCGCCATGGTGTCGGGCAGCAGGCGGTTGAGCCAGAAGTACCCGGCCATCGCTGCCGGCAGCGCGGCCAGGGTGACGAGGTTGAGGCTTTCGGCCAGCCGCAGCCCGGCCGGTGGACGCGGGCGCAGCCGCGCCTTCACCGTCCACAGCAGCACGCCAGTACCCATCAGGGCGCAGGCGCCCAGGCCACAGGCAAACAGCAGCGCGCGCAGCAGCGGATCGGCAAAATGGCCCAGGTGCAGACCCACCAGCGTATTGCGGGTTTGTGCGGCAGCCGATGCTGCGGCAGCCGATGCTGCGGCAGCCGATGCTGCGGCACCCGAAGGTACGTCAGCCGATGCTGCTGCCGCCGAAGGTTCGACAACCGACGGTGCCGCAACCGATGCGGTGACAGTCGAAGCCGCTGACGCAGGCGCTGCGGCAACCGACGCTGCGTTAATCGATGCAGTGGCAGCCGCCGCTGCGGCCCCCAAGGGTGAGGCCTCCGAAGGAGTGGCGCTTGATCGCGCAGCGCCGCTGCCCCCGATCACCGTGCCGGCAACACCATCGAACACCAGGCTCTGGCGCTCACTGGACAGCCGCTCGGCCTCGTCGCGCTGGACGATGTAGCGCGCCGCCGCGTCGTTGGGTCGCTGCACGGTCAGGCGCGTGGCCAGGCCGCCGTTCCAGCGGGCGTAGGCTTGCTCCAGCACTGGCCCTGTGTCCGCCAGCAAGGCTGGCCGGCCGCTGGCGGCAACCAGCGGCGGCGCCTGCGGCAGGGCGGCGCGCACGAAGTCGCCGCGATTGTCGGGATAGAGCTGGTTGACGGCTGCCGGCATGGTCAGCAGCATCAGGGTGGCCAGGCCGCTGTAGCAGATCATGGCGTGGTAGGGCAGGGCCAGCACGGCCAGCGCGTTGTGGGCGTCGAGCCACGAGCGCTGTCCCTTGCCAGGGCGGAAAGTGAAGAAGTCGGCAAAGAAGCGCCGGTGCGTGATCACGCCGCTCACCAGCGCCACCAGCATCACCATGGTGGCGATGCTGGTGATCCAGCGGCCCCAGCGCACGGGCAGATAGTGCAGGGTGAAGTGGAATACGGCAAAGAAGCCGCCGCCACGCGTGGCGCGCTCCGCCGGCAGCAACTGGCCGGCGCCATCGAGCGCGGCGGACTCGAAATTGCCGCCGGGCCTGCCGGCGCCCGGCCCCAGCCGCTGGCCGCGCGCGCTGGTCCAGCTGATTTCGGTGTACGGCTTGCGCGGCTGCGGCAGGTCGATGATCCAGCTGTCTGCCTGCGGCGCCGTGTGCTGCAAGTGCGCCAGCGCGAACCGCGCCGCTTCGCGCTGGCCGTCCGCGGTAGTCCTGGCGGCCACACCCGCGTGCCAAGCTGGCTGCATCCAGAGGCTGATCTCGTCGCGATAATAGGCGGCGCTGCCGGTGAGGCACATCACCAGCAGCAGCCAGCCGGCCAGCAGGCCGGTCCAGGTGTGCAGCCACGCCATGGTCTGACGCCAGCCGCCTCCCACGGGAAACACGCGCCGCCCCTTACAGGTCGGTGCTCACCGACAGGCGCACGCTGCGCGGCGCCCCCACCACCAGTACCCCGCGCGAAGCGGAGGCCCAGTAATTGCGGTTGGCGACGTTGTCCACGTTCAGGCGAAAGGTCGTGTCGTGGCCGTTGATCTTGGTGGCGTACCGGGCGCCGAGGTCGAAGCGGGTCCACGACGCCGTGCTGCGGACGCGGGTGTTATTGGTGTCGATGAACATGCGGTCGGTAGTGACCATGCGGCCAGTGACGGTGGCGCCCGCCAGGAACGGCAAGTCCCATTCGCTGCCCAAGTTCAGGTTGTGCTTGGGCACGCCACGGGCGCGGCGGCCGTCGGTCAGTCCGTCCTGGGTGCGGACCAGGCGCGCATCGATGTACGAGTAGCCACCGAGCAGGCGCACGCCGCGCACCGCTTCGCCCATGGTGTTGAGCTCGAAACCGCGGTTGCGCTGCTCGCCGTCCAACGCGAAGATCGGGCGCGGATCGGCGTTGTTCGACGGCTGCTCGACACCGTTCTGCAAAGTGATCTGGTAAATACTGCCGGTGACGGTCAGCTTGTTGATCTCATACTTCATGCCCGCTTCGTATTGCTTGCTCGGGTAAGGGTCGTAGGTTTGCAGCGAGTTCTGGTAATACGTCGATGGCACCGGTCCTGGCAGCAGCGATTCGATGTAGTTGCCGTACACCGACAGGTTGCCGCCGAACTTGACCACCAGGCCGGCGGCCGGCGAAATCTTGTTGGAATTCTTGTCGCGGGTTGGCGTCAGCAGGCCGGTCGTGGCATCGCGGCTGAAGAACTTGGTGCCGATGGCCTGGTTGCGCGCGCCCACCATCACGATGACACGGTCGTCGAACAGGCCCATGGTATCGGTCAGCACAGTGGACTTGGCGTTGTAGCGGTTGAGCATGTCCACGTCGGTGGAGAGCCCCTGGCCGTCACGATACGGTTGCACGATCGGGTTGTACAGGTTCGATGCTGCTGCCGTGCCTACCGCCAGCGTCGCCTGGCCGCGACGCGCGGTCACATCGCCGAAGCCGGCCACCAGCGTGTGCTTGACGGGACCGGTAATCAGCTTGCCGCGCAGGCTGATATTGGTGCCCTTGTTGGTGCTGCGGCCCGGAATCCAGAATACCGAGCCGGACAGGTTGCCATTGACGTTGCTGATCGAACTGACCGCCTGCAAATAGGTTTCGTCGTTCAGCGACTGGCCGTGACTGGCGGAAAATACCCAGTCCGGCGTGATGTCGTATTCCATGCCCAGTTGCAGCGAGCGGTTGTCGGACTCATACACTTCCCACGGCTGCTTGTAGTTGTTGGCCGCGCGCGGCGCTGGCGGAATCGGTACCGAGCTGCCGATGCGCAGTGCGGCGAGGCCGCCATGCAGTTCCTTTTCCTGGTAGGTGGCGTCGGCCGTCAGGCGCAGCCTGCCGCCGCGGTAGTCGAGCGCCACGGCAGTAAAGGCCTGGCGGTTGGCGGTGCGGTCGATGGCGCCGTCGCCATTCTTATACACGGTATTGACGCGCACACCGTACTGCTTGTCGGCGCCGAAGCGGCGGCCCAGGTCGAGGTGCGCACCGAGTTGCGATTCCGAGGCAAAGCTGCCCGTGATCTGCGCGGTGGGCGTATCTTCAGCCCGCTTCAGGATATAGTTGATCGAGCCGCCAAGCGATGAGCCCCACGGGCTGACGCCGTTCAGCATGGCGCTTGGCCCTTGCAATACTTCTACCCGGTCCACCGCCTCGATCATGCCGCCGCGGTTGTCGGCCAGGCCGGCAATGCCGTTGACCATGATTTCGCGGCCAAACATTTCAAAGCCGCGCATCATGATGATGTCGGCTTCGCCGTCGATCGGGGCGCTGTTACGCACGGAAGGGTTGTTTTCCAGCACGTCCATCAGGCCGCGTACCTGCTGGTTGGCCATCAGCTCGGACGTATAGCTGATCTGGTTGAACGGGGCATCCATCATGCTGACATTGCCCAGCACGCCCAGGCGGCCGCCAGTGGCAACTTGCCCGCCTGCGGCCACCGGCAACAGCCGGTCCGAGGCGGCGTGGACGTCGATCGCCTGCAGTGTGGCATCGGCCTGGACCGCGCGTGGCTGCGCCCGGTGCAGCAGGTAGCTGCCGTTGGGCTGGCGCACCGCCTCCAGGCCGCTGCCGGCCAGCAGGCGTGCCAGGCCATTGTCCACCGAGTGGCTGCCCTGCAAGCCCTTGCTGTGCAGGCCGGCGGTCAGTTCCGGCACGAACGACAGCGTGATGTTGGCGGCGCGGCCGAAGCGGCTCAGCGCGTCTTCGAGCGGGCCGGCGGCGATGCTGTAGCTGCGCTGCGCGGTCTCCAGCGCCAATGCGGCCAGCGGCGCTGTCAGCACGGCAGCGGCGAAGGTGGGAACGGCCAGCGCGCGCGCCAGGGTGGTGAGGGTCAGGATCGAGGGGCGCTTGCGTGCCATGGAGTAGCCTTTCGCGGAGAGGTAAGTTGCTTGCTTACCTGCTATGTCACGCGAGAATTCAAATCAGACCAGGTTGGAAGAAAAAATTTTCAGGGACGCGGCGCCAGCCGGATGCCGCTACGCCAGTGGCCGGAGAAGCGGGTGGTGGTTTCGATGTCCAGCGCCAGCGTGGCCGCCAGGGTTTCGAGCACCCGGCCGATGTCGTCGAGCCGGAAACTGCCCGAGACCCGCAACCCCGCCACTTCCGCTGCGCAACCGAGCGCGACGTCGCTATAGCGTTCCAGTTCGGCCACGAAGGCGTCGAGCCGCATGGCTTTGGCGATCAGGAAACCGTCGGTCCAGGCCACGCTGTCCTCGTCAGCTGCCAGCGTGGGCATGACGGCGGCACTGCCGAACAGCGCCTGCTGGCCTGCCTGCAAGACCGGCGACGCGGCCAGGCTGGCCGGCCGCAATGCGACTTCCCCATCGAACACGCTGACCTGGGTGGCATGCGGATACAGGCGCACGGCAAAGCGCGCACTGCTGGCCGCCAGCGCTGCCAGCACGCCTTGCGCCGTGTGCACAAACAATGGCCGCCGGGCCGTATCGGCAGCGGTGGCGATCAGCAATTCGCCCGCATGCAGGCGCAGGCGGCGCGCGGCGCCATCGATGGCGATGTCGACGGCGCTGGCGGTGTTGAGCGCCACCCGGCTGCCATCGGCCAGCGCCACCCGCCGGCGCTGGCCGGGGCCGGTGCGTTCGTCGGCACTCCAGGCACGCCAAGGCAGGTGTTCTTCGGCGGTCCAGGCCAGCGTACCGGTAAAGATCGCCAGCGACAGCGCCTTGACGGCCTGGCGCCGGCCGCGCGAGCCGCGTGGCGCCAGCAGGGCGGCGGTGAGGGCCGGGGCCGGGTGTTGCTGGCCGGCGCCCAGGCCGCGCAGGCGGTCGTTGACTGCTTCGATGCGCTGCCAGGCGCGCTGGTGGTCGGGGTGGCTGGCGAGCCATTGCTGCCATTCGCGCAGCAATTCGTCGGGCACCGGCGGCGATTGCAATTCCACCATCCACTCGACCGCGCGCCGCGCGATATCCTGCGGGACGGCTGCGGCCGCCATCAGAGCACCACCCCGTGCGCGCCGAAATAGCACTGCTCGCCTGCCTTGACCAGGTAGCGTTTGACGCTGGTGACCGAGATCTCGAGCGCGCTGGCGATTTCACCGTGGCTCATGCCGTCCAGCTGGCTCATCAGGAAGGCGCGCTTGACCACCGGCGCCAGGTTGCCCAGCATGCGGTCGATCTCGACCAGCGTTTCCATCACGATCGCGCGGTCCTCGGGCGACACCGCCACCGCCTCGGGCAGGACGGCCAGGGCGTCGAGATAGGCGCGCTCGAGCTGCTGGCGGCGGTAATGGTTGGCCAGTACCCGCTGCGCCACCGTGGTCAGAAAGGCGCGCGGCTCGCGCACGGCCACCGGTTGCGAGCGGGTGAGCAGTTGCATAAAGGTGTCGTGCGCCAGGTCGGCAGCCTGGTGGGCGTCACCGAGCCGCTTGCGCAACCAGCCGCGCAGCCAACCGTGGTGGTCGCTGTACAGCATGGTGATTTCGTGCGCGAGGGCGTGATCGGTGGCGGACATGGGTGAAGTGGATGTAAATGCAAATGGTTCTCATTTGATTATACGCAAACCCGCATGCCGGCACAATCGGCAAAAAAAACGGCAGGCGCTGTGCACGCCTGCCGCTGATCGATACTGAACGGGTATTGCTTAGAACTTGTAGCGTACGCCGACCGACACCATGTTGGCTTTCAGGTTGTCGTTGCTGTCTTCGAACTTGGCGATTTTGCCGAAGTATTCGTATTCGGCAACAATGCTGAAGTTGGTGTTGATGGCGTAGGCAGCGCCAACGGAGACGTAAGCGGAGCTGCGGTTTGCTTTGTCGTTCACGTTGAAGCCATTGAGCGAAGCGTTGGCCTTCACTTCGGAACGGACCACGCCGGCTTTACCGATCAGCGAGAATTGCGCGTCCAGCGGCAGGGTGCCGGTCGCAGCGAAATACACTGCAGTTGGTTCGAAGGAAGCACGTGCGCCAAAGCCCGAGCGTTCCAGCTTGCCCAGGTCGGTGTAGCCGCCTTCCAGGCCGAAGTTCTGGTTGAAGTTGTAGCCACCGAACAGCTTGAAGCCGGTGTCGTGGTCCTTGGTCGAACCGATCGACAGTTTTTGTTCTGCACGGCCAACGCTGCCGCCGACGTAAGCGCCTTGCGATTGAGCGGCGGCGGTGCCGGCCAGTGCTGCCAGCATGGCGAACAAGATGGTGTTTTTCATATTTCTCTCTTTAAATGGGTCAATTCACGAAGTGGTTTAATTGATATTTCGTGAGCGCAATATTATATATATAAATTAACGTTCGCGCTGAAATGCTTTAATTTGGTGCGCAATCGTGCGCGCCTTTGGTGCGGAACCGGCGCGAGCGTAAGGAAGGCTCGGGCCGTGCGTGCGTGTCACCACAGACGCCAGCTCGCAACCACGCCATGATGGCAATGTCAGCCAACCAGCCAGCAGGATACCCTCATGGATTTTCCCACCCGTCACCTGAAACAGCCATTGCCCTACGATCCTTCCTATGAAGTACTGGAGGAGGACGAAGCGGAAACCATCGCCGGTCTGCAGGAGCAGATGCGCGATATCGCCGGCACTGTCCACAAGGACAGCGGCCACGCCCCGCGCGGCGTGCATGCCAAGAGCCACGGCTTGCTGCGCGGCACCCTGCGCGTGCTCGACAACCTGCCGCCCGATTACTCGCAGGGGCTGTTTGCCGCCAGCGGTGAATACCCGGTGGTGATGCGCCTGTCCACCACGCCCGGCGATCTGCTCGACGATAAAGTGTCCACGCCGCGCGGCATGGCCATCAAGGTGATCGGCGTGCCGGGCGAGCGCCTGGCCGACGGCCAGGGCGATGTCACCCAGGACTTCGTCATGGTCAATGGCCCGACGTTCCAGACCCCGACCGCCAAAAAATTCCTCGGCGGCGTCAAGCTGCTGGCCGCCACCACCGACAAGGCGCCAGGCTTGAAGAAAGCGCTGTCGGCCGCCTTGCAGGGCGCCGAAAAAGTGATCGAAGCGGTCGGCGGCGAAAGCGCCACCCTGATCAGCATGGGCGGCCATCCGGAAACCCACATCCTCGGCGAAACTTTCTTCACCCAGGTGCCGGTGCTGTTCGGTCGTTACATGGCCAAGCTGCAACTGGTGCCGGTGTCGCCCGAGCTGGCCATGCTCAAGGACCAGCCGGTCGATCTCGACCACAAGCCCAACGGCTTGCGCGGCGCGGTAGTCGATTTCATGACCGAGCACGCGGCCGAGTGGGAACTGCGAGTACAACTGTGCACCGACCTCGACGAGACGCCGATCGAAGACCCGACCGTGGAGTGGACCACGCCGTGGGTGGCCGTGGCGCGCATCGCGGCCCCGGCCCAGGCGGGCTGGACGCACGGCCTGTCGGTGCTGGTGGACAAGGGCATGCAGTTCAGCCCGTGGCATTGCCTCGCCGCGCACCGCCCGCTCGGCTCGATCATGCGGGTGCGGCGCGCCGTGTACGCAGCGTCGGCGCGATTCCGCGCCGAACGCAATGGCACGCCATTAGCCGAACCCCACAACCTCGACCACTGGCAAGAACACTAAAAACGGCCAGAGCGTCGTTGCAGCGCCTTGCCGTGCTCATGCACTGTCTGCGGCGCTGGCGCCTCGCTCTGAGCGTCGTTGCAGCGCCTTGCTGTGCTCATGCACTGTCTGCGGCGCTGGCGCCTCGCTCTGAGCGTCGTTGCAGCGCCTTGCTGTGCTCATGCACTGTCTGCGGCGCTGGCGCCTCGCTCTGAGCGTCGTTGCAGCGCCTTGCCGTGCTCATGCACTGTCTGCGGCGCTGGCGCCTCGCTCTGACCGTTTTTTAATAAAAAAAGGGGCGCCGCAGTGGCGCCCCTCTTCATTGGTGCAAGCTAACTTAGTACTTGTAATTCATCCCCACCACGAAGGTGCGGCCTGAATGCACGTACAACAGCGTGTCGTTGCGCTGGTTGTCGCGGCCGTAGCGCAGCGGCGTGTCGTTGAGGTTCTGGCCCTCAAAGCTCAGGCGCAGTTGCGGCGTGAGGTTGTACGACATGCTGAAGTCGACGTTGGTCGAGCCATCGACGATGGTGAAGTCGTGTCCCTGCACGTTGCCGAGCACGTTGAGCAGGTACGACGAACGGTGCGCGGCCGAAACCCGGGCGCTGAACTTCGGGTCCTCGTAGAACAAGGTCAGGTTGTGCGCCTTCGGCGACAAGCCGGTGAAGTTGGCGCGCTGGGTCAGCTGCTCGTTGGCCGGCGTGTTCGGATTGTCCACCCGCGTGATGTAGGTGATCTTCGAATCGACGTAAGTGTAGTTCGCCAGCAGGCCGAAGTTGCTCCAGATGCCGGGCAGGAAGCTGAACGGTGCTTGCAGGTTGAACTCGTACCCGGTCAGCGGACCGCCCGGGGTGTTCACCTGGCGGTTCACCACCACCGTGGTGCTAGGTAACGTTGCGCAAGCTGGCGTGCCGCCAGTGATGCTGCAACCGCCGCCCAGCAGCACCGAGTCGGGCAGGCCCAGGCTCGAGAACACGGCGCGGTCCGACACGCCCTGGATGAAGGTGCCGATCTTCTTGTGGAAGGCGCCCACCGACACCATGGCGTTCTTGTCGTAGTACCACTCGGCTTGCAGGTCGAAGGTCTTGGCGCGGATCGGCGACAGGTTCGGGTTGCCGATATTGACAGTCTGCACCTGTGCGTTGAGCGTGCTCGATGGCGCCAGGTCGGTGTACTCGGGACGCGCCAGGGTTTTGCCGGCCGAGAAGCGCAGCATCACGTCGCGGTGCAAGGTGGCCGACACGTTCAGCGCTGGCAGGTAGTCGTTGTAGCGGTTGCGGCCACGCACCGGTTCCAGCGTGCCGTTGGCGTTGACCAGCGCGAACGAGTTCATCTCGGTGCGTGCGTGGCGCACACCGACGTTGCCGCGCAGCGGGATGTTGAACAGGTCGTAGTTGAAGTCCGCCATGAGGAAGGCGGCGTCGATCTTTTCCTCGACGCCCCGGTTGGCCTGGTTCAGGTAGTTATATTCGGAACCGGGCACGGCCGCGCAATGGCACTCGATGTTGTACACCGCGAGGAACTTGTTCAAGTCCACCGCCGCCCACGAGCTCGGGACGCCGGAGCCGCCGAGCCCCTTGCCGAAGCCGCTGATCTGGCGCGAGATCGAGTCCATGGTGACGCCGGCCGGCAGGCGCAGGCCGTTACCGCCCGAACCGATTTCCACGTTGGTCCACTGGTTATTGCGGCGCGAGAGGCCGGTGCGCAGGGTCAGGTTGTCGTTCGCTTCGAATGCGGCGGTCACCTGGTTGGTTTTCAGCGTGTTGCGGGTGTGCAGGTAGCGGCCCACGAACTGGCCGTGGAAGGTGCCGTCCGCTTCCTGCGGCGCGAAGCTGAAATTGTTGGGGTTGGTCACGTCGACGCCGAAGTTAATCGTCGGCACATTACGATTGTTACGGAAGTCGTAAGAGAAGCCGTTGGCGTTGGGCGAGTCGAACTGGACCGTGGTGCGCTGCGGCTCGTCCAGGTCCGAGCGCGAACGCCCGCTCAGGAATTCCAGCTTGAGGCGGTCGGTGACGTCGTGGCGGCCCGACAGCACGTATTGTTTAAAGGTGGTCGAATACACGTCGAGCAGGCCCTCGGTGCGGATGTCCACCGCGTTGAACTTGCCGTAGTCCCAGCTGCCGTTGTCGTTGAAGTGCGCATCGACGATCGATGTCTGCGGCTTGCCGTTCGATTGCGCCATGCTGCGCCCGAACGAGATGGCCGAGATGTAGTTGTCGTAGCGCTTGTTGTTGAACTTGCCGCCCATCAGGTCGAGGTTCAACTCGGTGGCGCTGCTCGGGCGCCATTGCAGCGCGCCGGTCAGGCCGGTGCGCTCGTACTCGGTGAGCGAGCGGCGGAAGCGCGGAATGCGCGGCGCGAACGCGCCCGAGCCCGGCAGCGGGTTGGCGACCGTGCCGCCGTAATTGTCGGTGCGGCCCATCACGTCGTTGTAGGCGGCGGTATTGGACGTGCGCGGCACGCCGAAACCGCAATTGGTGGCGGTGACGCCCTTGACCGCGTTGTTGGCCGGATTTTGCACGGCCGCACCTAGTGGCGAGCAGAAGCCGCCGTCGTTGCTGGCGCTGAGCAGTTCGACCGCCTCGTAGCCTTCTTCCTGCGCGGTGCGCTTGGAGTACGCGCCCGAGATCAGCGCGCCGAACTGGCCGTACGAGGTTTTCCAGCGGTCCGAGTACAGCGCGGTCACGCGCGGGTCGTTGGTCTTGGACACCGAGTTGTGCATGCCCTGGGCGCCGATGCTGAAGGTGCGGCCCTTGAAGTCGAACGGCCGGCCCGTGCGCAGATCGACGGTGGCGCCGAGCGAGCCTTCTTCCACGGCCGCTTCCGATGTCTTGCGCACTTCCAGGCTGTTGAACAGTTCCGAGGCGAACACCGAGAAGTCGAAGCCACGGCCGCGGTTGGTACTGCCGTTGATGTCGGACGCGCCGGTGGCGGTCACGCCTTCGATGCCGTTGATGCGCACGCGGGTAAAGCCCGCGTTCAGGCCGCGCACGGTGATTTGCTTGCCTTCGCCGCCGTCGCCGCGCGTGAGCGACACGCCCGGCACGCGTTGCAGCGATTCGGCCAGATTGGCATCGGGGAACTTGGCGATGTCTTCGGCCTTGATCACATCGACGATGCCGTCGCTGGCGCGCTTGGTGTTCAGCGCGCTGTTCAGGCTGGCGCGGAAGCCGGTCACGACAACGACCTGTTCTTCGGCGCTCTTGGCTTCGCTGGCGCTGGCGGGTGCGGTGGTTTCCTGTGCCTGGGCGCTCATGGCGGCAAGTACGCCGATGACTGCCAGCACGGACGGCTTGAGCGGACTGCTATGGTTCCGGTTCTTCATGCGTATCCTCTTATAGTATTGATTCGTCTCCCCCTTGCGGGTGAATCGATCATATGCGAGGCATCCGGACCAAAAACCGGGGCTGCCGGAAACAGTCACGCAGTTGATTTTATTGATACTTCTTTTGGTACGACCGGGCCGTCGGGCCCGCCGGGTCGTTGCGCTATAACTACAGTTTGGCAAGCGAACCGCTACGGTGCGGGCGGCACGATGCTCGACGGCCGATGATCGCGCCGCGCAAACAGCAAGTCGCACACGGCCGCGCGGGAGCCATGCACGGCCATGGCGCCGGCCAGCGTGAGCGACAGCGACCCGTCACGGTCGGCCGCCGCCGGCCAGTGCGGCAGACCGGGGCCGTTCGGATCGCCATGGCGGATCAACCGCAGGAAAAATATCATAAAGACAATATAAAATCATGCAGCCGAACAGGCGATTCTCCAGCGATAACTTGCCGTCTATCGTGCGCCGCGTCGCTGCCCAGTTGCTACACTTCTGCTTTCCTCAGACAAATAGATCATGGCGGCCTTACCCGTTTCCTCCCTGCCGGCAACGCCCGCGCACCGCTTCATCGGCGCCGGCACGCCGATGCGCGACCTGGTGCGTGCCTTTCCGTGGCACACCACGGCACTGGGCGCCATCGACGGCTGGCCGGCTTCGCTGCGCACCTGCGTCGGTGTCGTGCTGCACGCCGCCCAGCCGATGTTCTTGTACTGGGGCGACGACCTGGTGCAGATCTACAACGACGCCTTCGCGCCATGCTTCGGCGCCGGCAAACATCCCGAGGCGCTCGGTCAAAGCGGACCCGCCTGCTGGGCCGAGGCCTGGTCCACGGTCGGCCCGCAGATCGCCCATGTGCGGCGCAGCGGCGAGCCGCAGGTGTATGCCAACCAGCTGCTGCCGATGCTGCGCCACGGCCGCCTGCAAGACGTCTACTGGAATTACAGTTTTACGCCAGTGTTCGACGACCACGACTGCGTGGCAGGGGTGCTGCTGGTGTGCACCGAGACCACCGTGCAGGTGCTGGCCGAACGGCGCCGCCATGCGCTCGACCTGCTGGGCCGGGCCTTGCTGGCCTGCCGCAGCGAGGCCGACGTGGCTGCCGCCATCGACCGTTGCGCGGCCGACCATCCGCGCGACTTGCGCAGCGTGGAACTGCTGCGTGGCGAAGCGTCCGGCACTGCCGTCTCGGCCCCCGATGCCGGCCTGGTCGTGATCCAGGGCGCCGAATTGCAATTGTGCGCCGAGCTGGCGCTGGCCTTCCACGTCTCGCCGCATTTGCCGGTGGACGCCGCCTGCCGCCAGTTCCTCGCGCAATTCACCGCCAGCGTGTGCGCCACGCTGAGCCGCCTCGAGGCCGACCGTGCACTGGCGCTGGCCATGGCCGAGAGCGAGCGCCTGCACGGCGACCTCGATTCCACGGCGCGCATCAAGGATGAATTCCTGGCCATGCTGGGCCACGAGCTGCGCAATCCGCTGGCGCCCATCGTCACCGCGCTCAAGCTGATGAAGCTGCGCGGCGCGGGCGCGCACGATGGCGCCGATACCGGCCACGAGCAGGAAGTGATCCAGCGCCAGGTCGATCACCTGGTACGGCTGGTCGACGATTTACTCGACGTCTCGCGCCTGGCGCGGGGCAAGGTCGAGCTGCGCAAGGAGACCACGCCGCTGGCAGACATCCTCAACCGCGCCATCGAGATGGCCGCGCCGCTGATCGAACAAAAGCAGCACCGCCTGCTGGTGGACGTGCCCACCGTGCGCTGGCACGGCGATCCGGCGCGGCTGGCGCAAGTGGTCGCCAACCTGCTCAACAACGCCGCGCGCTACACGCCGCATGCCGGCCACATCACGCTGGCCACGCGGGTGCGCGGGGCCGACCTGCAAATCCTGGTCACCGACGACGGCAACGGCATCCCGGCCAGCCTGATGCCGCACATTTTTGATCTGTTCGTCCAGGGCAGCCGCAAGCTCGACCGCGCCAAGGGCGGCCTCGGCATCGGGCTGGCGCTGGCGCACAACCTGGTGCGCATGCACGGCGGCACCATCCAGGCCTACAGCGGCGGCGAGGGGCGGGGCAGCACGTTTACCATCAACCTGCCCGACTCGGTGATGGCCGAGGCTGTTCCCGCGCCCGTATTGGTGCCGATCGCGGCCCCAGCGCCGGCCAACCCCGGGCCGGCAGCGAGCGGCAGCGTGCGCGTGCTGGTGGTGGACGACAACCAGGATGCAGCCGATTCGCTGGCCGAACTGCTGGGCGCGCTCGGATACGAGGCCAGTGTCGCCTACGATCCGGCCCAGGCCATCGCCGCCGCCAGCGTATCGATGCCGCAGGTGGCGATTCTCGACATCGGCTTGCCCGGCATGGACGGTTTCGAACTGGCCGGCCGCCTGCGCGCCATGCCGCATGGCGCGCAAGTGACCCTGATCGCGCTGTCGGGCTATGGCAGGGCCGACGACAAGGCGCGCAGCAGCGCGGCCGGCTTCAACGCCCACCTGGTCAAACCGGTTAATCTCGGCGACCTGCAAACCGCCTTGCCTTGAGATGAGATTGTTGTCATAAAGCGTTAACTTTTTCTCAAAATATCTATAAAATGCCTCCCGGAAACTTTTGGTCCGGGAACCGCATGAACTTGGTGTACAAGAACGAAAAACTGCTGTTCGGCGTGATGCTGGCGGTGTCCATGCTGGCGTGGGGCGCGCTGCTGATCGGCACCTTGGGCCAGGCGCTGCTGTACGCGGCGGCGTTTTACCTGGCCTGGTATTTGGCCTGCTACGTCGCGCAATCGGCGCTGGTGGCCTGGCTGACCGGCACCGGCGTACGCATCACGGCGCAACAGTTTCCCGACCTGCACCAACGGGTGCTTGCGTGCTGCGCACGACTTGAGCGCACGTCCGTGCCCGAAGCCTACCTGCTGCAAGCGGGTGGCGGTTTTCATGCGCTGGCCAGGCGTTTTCCCGGCAATAACAACATCGTCCTCGACAGCGACCTGGTCGATGCGCTCGACGATCGCCCGGACGCCATCAATTTCCACATCGGCCACGCCATCGGCGGCCTCGATCGGCGCCACCTGCACCGGGCGCTGCTGCTGGCGCCGGCCGCGCTGCTGCCGCTGCTGGGCGCGGCGTATGCCCGCGCCCGTGAATACTCGTGCGACCGCCATGGCTTCCACGCCTGCGCCGAGCTGGCCAGCGCCCAGGCCGGGCTGGCGGCGCTGGCGGCCGGCGGCAAGCGCTGGCGCCACCTGGACCGCACCGGCTACGCGGCCCAGGCGCGCCAGGCGGGCGGCTTCTGGATGTCGTTCCACGAACTGATCAGCGACCGTCCGTGGCTGGTCAAGCGCATGGCGGTGGTGCGCGATCTGGCGCAGGGCGCGCCGGTCGAACCTGGGGCGCCACGGCACGGGCTCGCGTATGTGCTGGCACTGTGCGTGCCGCGCGTGAGCCTGGGGCTGGGCGCACCCGGTGCGCTGCTGACCCTGCTGACGCTGGCGGCCGTGCTGGCCACCGTTGCCTGGCCCGCCTGGCAGAACCTGGAAGCGCGCACCCGCATGACGCAAGCGGTTGCCGTGGGCCGCGAGGCAGCGGCGGCGGTGGAGCGCTATTACTATGCCAACGGCCAAAGCCCGGCCACCCTGGAGCAGGCCGGCTACGCGCTGATCGACCCTGGCCACGTGGTGCAAGCCTTGGAAGTCGATGCCGGCAACGGCGTGGTCCGGGTGTACCCGTCCGATATGCGGTACCGCGGCGGCGCGCTTGCGTTCACGCCCCGCGTGGACGAGAATAGGCGCGTGCTCTGGCGTTGCAGCGGGGAAGACCTTCCCGCCGCCGTGCTGCCACCCGATTGCCGCGACTGACCGCTTTCGCCTCCCAAGGATACTTTTGACTTCTCTGCTGGAAATCGCCGCCAATGCCGTCATGACGGTTTCGATCATTCTCGCGGGGCGCAACAATGTGCATTCGTGGTGGCTGGGCATCATCGGCTGCGGCCTGTTCGCCGTGCTGTTCTACGACACCCGCCTGTACGCCGACGTCACCCTGCAACTGTTCTTCATCGTCACCTGCGTGGTCGGCTGGTGGCGCTGGCTGCGCGGCGGCACCGGCGCAGCGCTGCCGATCACGCGCGCCCGGCCGCAGGCGCTGATCTGGATGGGGGCGCTCGGCCTGGTTGCCACCGCCATCTACGGCCTGCTGCTGCAAGCCTACACCAACGCCTATGCGCCGTACATCGATTCGGGCGTGCTGATGTTCAGCGTGATCGCCCAGCTGCTGCTGATGGGACGCCGCCTGCAAACCTGGCAATTTTGGCTGTTGGTCAATACCATCGCCGTACCGCTGTACGCCAGCCGCGGCCTGTACCTGACCTCGGTACTGTACGGCGTGTACTGGATCAATGCGCTGGCGTCGTGGTTCTTCTGGCGGCGCAAGATGCAGCAAGCGGCGGTGCAGCTGCCAGCTTGATGTCAGTTCAACGGCGAGCGCCGCTGCTGGATTGCCTGCCGGTACGCCGTGGGCGTCACCCCCAGTTTTTCGCGGAACGCGGTGGCAAAGTTGCCGGCGTTGTTAAAACCGATTAACAGCGCGATGTCCTGGACATCGATATCTGTATCCTTGAGCAGTTCCTCGCCGCGCCGGATGCGCGCCTCCCTGATAAACGAAAACACCGTCATGCCGGTTTGTTCGCGGAACACCTGCGACAGCTTTTCGCGGTAAGTGCCAACACTGCGGGCGATTTCGGCCAGGCCCGGCAGCGAGGCCAGGTTGCCGGCGATCAGGCGTTTGACGGCCGCCACGGTCACGGCATCGGGATCGACGCCGTAGGGCGAGGCGGGCAGGTGACTTTCTGCCGGATCGCTGGCCGGCGCCGGCGCTGCCGCGGCCGAAGCGCCATGGGCGCGCTGGGCCAGCGCCAGGTGAACCTGGATGCGCGCCGCCAATTCTCCCGGCGAAAACGGTTTTGACACGTAATCGACGCCGCCGATCGACAAGCCCATGATGCGCTCCTCGTCGGCGTCGGCGCCGCTGAGGAAAATCACCGGGATGTCCTGGGTGGCCGGATTGGCCTTGAGCAGCCGGCAGGCGGTGTAGCCGTCCATGTCGGGCATGCGCACGTCGAGCAGGATCAGGTCTGGGTGGTTGGCCAGCGCCAGGTGGTAACCCTGCAGGCCGTTATGCGCCACCGAGACCTTGTACGGCATTTCGCTCAGCAGATCGACCAGCAAACGCTGCTCGAACGCCGAGTCGTCGACGATGAGAATCTTGCTCATGGTGCTATCGGCAGTCTGCATGGCTCACCTTGAAGGTTGGTCATCTTTTGATACGAAGTGTTGCGCACCTGTCGCCATTATGCCCATGTTTGGAAATTTTTTTGGCGGATTTCTACGCACGCAAAACCTTCGTCTCCTCCAGCAGAAGCAGAGTTTTTTTAGATCATCAATAATTGAATCATGTGTTGGGATTGGGCAATTTTTAAGGCTCCGGACCTCAACTTTTGTCATTCATTTCTGAAGGAGGTTATATGATCACCCGTAAAACCAGCCGCGCCGCGCTCGCTGCTGCCATGGCCACCACCCTGCTTGCCGCCGCACCGATGGCCGACGCCGTGACGTATTCCAATGGCAGCAAGACGGCGAACTTCGACGTCACGCTCAAGATCATCGCCGACTGCACCATCGCCACCCAGCCGCTGGACTTCGGCCAGAGCCAGGGCGTGCTGGCCAACACGGTCAACGTCAACACCACGCTGAGCGTCACCTGCACCAACACCACGCCGTACAACGTGGGCCTGAACGCGGGCACCGGCACCGGCTCCACCACGGCTGCAAGAGTGATGAGCGGCACTGGCGCCAACACCAGCACCGTCGCCTACAACCTGTTCCAGGCCGCCGGCGCCACCAACTGGGGCAATACCCAGGGCACCGACACCCGCTCCGGCACCGGTTCGGGCACCGCGCAAACGCTCACCGTCTATGGCGCCATTCCCGCGCAGGCCACGCCGCAGCCGGACACCTATAAATCGACCATCACGGCCACGGTGTATTTCTAAACGATGACCTTATCCGTGCGCCTGGTGTGCTGGATGAAACTCGGTATGCTCGTGCTGAGCGGGATGCTGGGGTTGGAAGCGAGCGCTGCTAATTTGCAGATATCGCCAGTCATGATTATTTTGCGTGCAGGCCAGGGTGCCACCGGCATCACCATGCAGAACATGGGAGACACTCCCGTGTATGGCCAGGTCAGGGTGTTTTTGTGGGACCAGAACAACACGGAAGATGTGTTGACCCCGACACAAGAAGTAGTAGCCAGTCCCCCCATATTGCAGATCGGGCCTAAAAGCAGCCAGATCATTCGCCTCGTGCGACGCAGCAGTCAACTCCCCAGCCGCGAGTTGAGCTACCGGATCCTCATCGACGAAATCCCGCGCGAGGGCGAAGGCCCCGCCAGTGGCGTCGATATCCGCCTGCGCTATTCCGTTCCCATGTTTGTCCAGCCCGCCGACGAGCGTATCGCTCCGGCGTTGGCCTGGTCCGTTTACCGCAAGGACGATCACTGGCGGCTCAAGGTGCGCAACAGCGGCACCCTGCGCGCGCAGATCGGTTCGTTCGAATTGAGCAATGCCCGTGGCAAGAATTTTACGATCGCCGAAGGCCTGTTCGGCTATGTGCTGGCCGGCCGCGAGCGCGAATGGCGCCTGCCGGTACCAGCCGACGCCGACCTGTCCGGCACGCTGGCGGTCAAAGCCAATATCAATGCCAAGCCCGCAACTGCCAGCACCGTGGCGGCACTCGAGTAGCCGCGCCATGTGGCGGCGGCTGCCTTGCCTGAAGGTGACGATGGCAGTGCTGGCCCTGCTGGCCGGGGGCGCGATGGACGGCGTGCGCGCGCAGATGCCTGCCGCGCCGGCGCCGATGCCGGTGCCTGCCTCGGCACCGGCGTCGGCAACCACCTCGGCGGCGTCCGAGGAAGAACTATTTCTGGAGGTGACTTTGAACGGCCAAGAGACCGGATTGATCTTGCGCTTCACGCGCCAGCCCGGCACCGTGCTCGGTAGTACCGGACTGAACACGACAGTGCAAAACCTGCGCGACCTCGAGCTCGATCCGCAACGGTTGGGCGTGGCCGACCGCGAGTCCGTCAACCTCGACGATGTGCCCGGGCTGCGCTACACCTACGACGCCGCCAGCCAGCGCCTTGCGCTGCGCCTCGACGACGCGTTGCGCACGCCGGTGGCGCTGAACGCGCGCAGCCTGCGCCAGCCGGGCGAGGCCAGCGTCACGCCCGGCGCCGTGTTCAGCTACGACGCCTTTGCCCGCCGCGGCGACGAGCGCTACCTGTCGGTGGCCAACGAGCTGCGGTATTTCAATAACAATGGCGTGTTCAGCACGACTGGCGTGTTCAACACCAGCAGCCTGCTGACCCAGTACGTGCGTCTCGATTCTTCCTGGGTCCATTCCGACCCGCACACGCTGGAAACCTGGCAGGTGGGCGACCTGATTTCCTCGTCGCTGACCTGGAGCCGGTCGCTGCGCATGGGCGGCGTGCAGTGGCGCAAGAGCTTCGATTTGCGGCCCGATTTGCTGACCTTTCCGGTGGCGTCGCTGGCCGGATCGTCGGTGGTGCCGAGCGCGGTCAGCCTGTACGTCAACGGCGTGCGCCAGATGGAGACGGCGGTGCCGTCCGGCCCGTTCGTCATCAACCAGGTGTCGGGCCTGAGCGGCGCCGGCCAGGCCACCCTGGTCACGCGCGATACCGCCGGGCGCGCCGTCACCACGGTGGTGCCGCTGTATGTCGATACCCGCCTGCTGGCCGAGGGGCTGACCGACTACTCGGTAGAGCTGGGTGTGCTGCGGCGCGACTACACCAGCAAGTCCTTTCATTACGATCACTCGCCGGCGCTGAGCGGCTCGATGCGGCGCGGCGTGACCGACCGCGTGACCGTGGAAGCGCACGGCGAGGCCGGCAACGGCGTGGTCAACGGCGGCGTGGGCGGCATGTGGCGCATGGGCCAGATCGGTGTACTGACCGGCTCGGTCGCAGCCAGCGCCGGCACCGGCAAGGGGGCCCAGGCCAGCATCGGGTACCAGTACCTGAGCCCGGGCTTTTCGGTGGACATGGAATCGCTGCGCGCCAGCCGCCACTACAGCGACCTAGGTACTGCCGAAGGCGGCCCCGGCGTGCGCGCCAGCAACCGCGTGAATGTCAACATGGGCCTGTTCGGCGGCCAGACCCTGGGCCTATCGTTCATCAGCCAGCGGGTGCCGGTATCGCCGCCGGCGCGGGTGGCGGCGCTCTCGTACGCGGCCACGCTGGGCGCCGGTCTGTACCTGAGCGTGAGCGCCTACCGCGATTTTCGCGACGCCAACACGCGCGGCGTGTTCTTCAGCCTCAGCGGCACTTTTGGCGACCGGCTCTCGGCCAATGCCAGCAGAGGCCGCCAGAACGGCGTGCAATCGAAAAACCTCACGCTGGGCCGCACGGTCGATTACGCGGGCGGCTTCGGCTGGGGCTTGCAGTCGCTGGAAAACAACGGCGCCACCCTGCGCCAGGCCCAGGGCACCTACCTCGGCAATTACGGCCAGGTCGGCGCCTTCCTGCAGGAAAGCGGCGGCAAGCGCGAAACCGCGTTCAGCGCGTCCGGCTCGGTGGTGGTGATGGATGGCAGCGTGCACGCGGCGCGCCAGGTGGGGGCCGGCTTCGCGCTGGTGTCGGCCGGCGTGGGCGGCTTGCCGGTGCTGCAGGAAAACCGGCCGATCGGCACCACCAGCAGCAGCGGCTATTTGCTGGTGCCCAATCTCACGCCGTACCTGTCGAACCAGATCTCGATCGACACCAGCAGCCTGCCGCTGGACGCGCGCATCGCCCGCACCACGCTGACCGTGGTCCCGGCGCGGCGCTCGGGCGTGGTGGCGCAGTTCCCGGTCGAAACCTATGCCGCCGCCACCGTGATCCTGCACGACGCTGCCGGCCAGCCACTGGCGACCGGCCTCGAAGTGGTGCACCTGGAAAGCGGCGCCACCACCGTCACCGGCTTCGACGGCCTGGCCTTCATCGACAACCTGGCCCCGCTCAACCATGTGCAGGCCGTGGTGGAAGGGCGGCGCTGTATTGCCGAATTCGCCTACGTGAAAGAGCAGGGCAATGCCATGCCCACCATCGGACCGGTCGTGTGCCGGAGCGTGCAGTGATGGCGCGCCTGGTGTCTTCGGCGTTGCTGCTGTTGCTGATGCTGTGCGGCGGTCAGGCGCGCGCCGACAGTTGCGGCATCACGCCGGCCAATGTCGTGTTCCCCAGCGTCAGCTCGATCAGCCCCGGGCCCGTATATGCATCGTCGACCTTCAAGATCACCTGCACCTGGACCGCGACCGACGTGCTGACCGGCCTGCTCACGCCCAACGCGACCATCTGCCTGAACCTGGGCGCCGGCAGCGGCAACGCGTCAACTACCGCGACCACGTCGCGGCAGTTGTCGAGCGGGTCGCTGCGGGTCAACTACAACCTGTACACCGACGCCACCTACGCGCCGGCCAAGATCTGGGGCGGCTGGACCGGGACTACGACTTCGGGCAACGGCATCGTGTTTACCATGACCAAGAGCGGCGGACCGGGTAGCCTGGACCGGTTCGTCACGATCTACGGCAAGCTCGAGGCGGATTCCACTCTGTCGAGCCTGTCGGTGGGGCCGGACAACCTCAATTTTGCGTCCAATTTTGGCGCCGGCAGCGCGGTCATGAATTACCAGTTCGCGTTGCTGGGCCTGCTCGGCTGCCTGGTCCCGCAGACGGTGGCGATTCCGTTCACGGTGAGCGCGCCGGTGATCAACGATTGCAATATCAATATCGGCAACCTGGCGTTTCCGCAATCGCGGCTGTTGACTGCCGCCGTGCGCACCACGTCCAGCCTGTCCGTCACGTGCAGCAAGAATACCGCCTACCGCATCACGCTCGGCGCCGGCACGTATGGCGCCAGCACCACCGCGCGGCGCATGCGCAATACCGGCACGGCGGAGACGGTCGATTACATGGTGTCCAGCGGGCTAGACGGCGCCAGTTGGGGCGATGGCACCGGGGGCACCGTAGCGGTCACCGGGACCGGCACCGGGGTGGCGCAGGCGATGACGGTCTATGGAATGGTGCCGGCGCAGAACACGCCGTCGCCGGGGGACTACAAGGATACGGTGACCGCCACTGTGTCGTTCTAGTCGCGCCTGGCAGTTGATCAAGCCGCCAGAGCGGCGTTGCAGCGCCTCGCCGTACTGTCGTACTGCCTTCGGCACTGCGCCTTGCTGTGGAGGCTTTCTCGGGCGCTCCGAGACGTTGGCGGTTCAGGGCTTAGAAGTAGACGGTCCAGTCTTGCGCGCTGGCGGCGGGGCGCACGGCTGCGGCCTCGGCGGAGGTGACTGGCGCTGGTGGGGTCTGGGTCATCAGGTGCGGCGCGTTGAGCTGGCAGGCCACGGTCGGGGCCTTGGCGGCGGTGGCGCCGGCTTGCACGGTGCAGGCGTCGGTGACGGTGAAACTTACTTGCATCGAAGCGGACTTGGTGCCGGCCGAAGCCAGCAGTGGCAACGTCATCAGGGCCAGGCCGAGTGCTTTAACAAGAAGTTTCATTTTTGTCAGAGGGGTAAGGTGTGCATCAGTCGGAAGTGCTTGTCTCTACGTGCAACCACGAAACGAATTTTACCCTACATAAACATTCTATCCAATCTACACAATTCAGGCGAGATCAACTTCTCTTCAAATAGTGGAATTTGGATAGTTTGTAACCCCTCTTTTTAGCCTATTTTTGAGGGGTGTCACGATCGTCTACAAAACGAAGTTTTCATAGAGAAACATCCGGGTCATGTATCACAACAGGAGAAGAAAATTGAGAGACCAAAATACACACAATGTCACGCAGCATCCACCGCCGGCAAAGTTCACAAATTTTCACCTCAAACATGCAAGTCACTGAATCTCACCGAACTCGACTTAGTGACTGTCTGGCAGTTTTTTCCGATTTAAAACCTGGAACCGAGGAGTAAACAATGAAACATACCGACTTTGGCCGCATGCCTTGCCCGATCGCCCGCAGCCTGGGCAAAGTAGGCGAATGGTGGAGCATCCTGATCCTGCGCGACGCCTTCTATGGCCTGAGCCGCTTCGATGAATTCGAGAAGAGCCTCAAGATCGCCCCCAATATGCTTACCCGGCGCCTGAACGGCCTGGTCGAGGGCGGCCTGATGGAACGGCGCCAGTACAGCGCCCGACCGCCGCGCTACGAATACGTGCTGACCAAGTCCGGCCGCGACTTCAAGCCGGTGCTGCTGGCCTTCATCGCCTGGGGCAACGACCACCTGGCCCCCGAAGGCGCCAGCCTGCTGGTGGTCAGCCGCGAGACCGGCAAACCAGCCGACCAGGTGCTGGTGGATGCCAACAGCGGCCTGGCCATCAACGACGAGGACTATATGTTCGCGCCGGGCCCGGCTGCCACCGACAGCATGCGCATCCGCCTCAACGAGATCAGCAAGCACGCTTCCTGACCCGTTCCCTCGCTGCGACCACGCGCCGGCCAGCAATGGCCGGCGTTTTTTTTGCCGTCTCGCTGTGATTGCGCCACCGTGTACCGGGTTTGAACCGAAGAAAAAAAATAATTGCAAATAGGAAACTGTGTTGTCTGGAAACTGTGGAATAATGCAGCAACTGGCCGGCATCGACCGCCACCTATAGCAGGAGGAATCACCGAGTGGACATGTTCGTGCGCGACGCAGACCTGGCGCAATGGGAAAACACCTTGCCTGACTTGACCGGCTTGGCGCGCCTGCCGCACCTGGCGGCGCTGGCCTGGCACCTGCGCCAGCGCGATCCCGTGCGCGCCCGCGAGCTGTCCGGCGAGGCCCAGGCGATGCTGCCGGCCGTGGCGCCGCAGGACGCGCCGGTGCTGCGCGCGCGGCTGCTGCTGGTGGCGGCCGAGGGCGCGTGGGTGCGCGGCGAGCTCGATACCGCCCAGTACCATGCCGACCAGGCGCTGCAACTGCTCGCCCACGACGCCGCAGCGCCCGCGCCGCTGCAGGTTGCCGCCGCGCGCGGCCGCGCCGACGCCTGCTGGGTGCAGGCCTGGATCGCCAACGACCGCGGCGACAGCATCGCCGCCAGCGGCTGGCTGGCGCAGGCGGCTGAAGCTGCCCGCGCCGCATCCGATCCGGTGCGCGGCGATATCATCGGCGCCGCTGCCGGCATCTGCGCCGCCTTCACCGACGGCGCCGGCGTGGGCGTGCAGGCGTCGTGGCGCCCCCCGGCAGCCACCCTGGACACCGACCTCGATGCCATGCCGGCCATCGCTGCCGGCTGGATCAGCGATTTTCTCGGCACCCGCGCCTTCCAGCACAGCGAATACGGCCGCGCCATCGGCCACCTGATGCGCAGTTTCGACACGGCGCTGACCAGCGGCCAGCTGCGCCGCGCCATCATCATCGCCACCAATATCGGTAACGGTTTTACCTGCCTGAACGCCAACGAGGCGGCGCTGGACTGGATGCAGCGCGCCCAGGACCTGGCGCGCCCCACCGGCTGGCCGCTGTCGATCGGCATGTGCCTGATGCAGACCGCCGAAACCCTGCGCCAGCTGGGCCAGCGCGAGGCCGCGCAAACCCTGCTGCGCGAATCGCTGGTGGTGCTCGCGCCACTGGCCGGTTCGCGCGCCTACGCGGTGGCGCTCGAATACGAGGGCGACCTGGCGCTCGACCTGGGCAACCACGCGGCGGCGCTCGACAGCTTCACCCGGCTGGCCGCGCGCGGCGACGCGCTGGGCCAGGGCGATTTCCAGAGCAGCGCGCGGCGCGGCCAGGCGCACGCGCTGGCGCATCTGGGCCGGGCCGGCGAGGCCTTGACCGTGGCGCAGGGCGCGCTGGCGCTGGCCCGCACCAAGGGCGACACGCTGGCGCAGATTGCCGCCCTGCAGGTGCTGGCCAACATCCATGCCCGCCCGGGCAGCGCGGACGATCCGGCGCTGGCGCCGCCGCCCGGCATGAGCGCTCCCAGCGCGCCGCTGCATTACCTGTTGCTGGCGCTGGACATCGCCGCCACCATCGACGGCTACACCGTGCCCGGCGCGCTGCTCGACGCCACCGCGCGCGAATACGCGGCGGTGGGCGACTTCGAGCGCGCCTACGCCATCGCGCTGCGGGCCGGCGCCGCGCGCGATCTTACCCATAGCCGCGAAGCGACCAACCGCGCCATCGCCATGCAGGTGCAATACCAGACCGAGCGCGCCCAGACCGAGGGCGAGCACCACCGCCAGCTGGCGGCGGCCGAGGCGCGCCGCGCCGAAATCCTGCAGCGCACCAGCGCCACGCTGGCGAACCTGGGCGCGGTGGGGCAGGAGATTACCGCCCACCTGGAATCGGCGGCCGTGTTCCGCGCGCTGGACCGCCACGTCCACGGTCTGCTCGACGCCACCCTGTTCTCCATTTTCCTGATCGAGCCGGGGGGCGAGTGGCTGGCCAGCGCCTTTGGCGTGGAAGCGGGCCGGCCGCTGCCGCCGCTGCGGGTGGCGCTGGACGACCCCGACGCCAATTCCGCGCGCTGCGTGCGCGAGCGCCGCGAACTGCTGGTCGCGCTGCAAGAGGGCGAGGCCAATGTCAACCACATCTCCGGCACCCTGCCCACGCTGAGCATGCTGTTCGCGCCGCTGGCCGTGGGCGAGCGCGTGCTGGGCGTGATGACGGTGCAGTCGATGCGCGCCGACGCCTATGGCGAACGCGAACGGCTGATCTTCCGCACCCTGTGCGCGTACGGCGCCATCGCCCTCGACAACGCCAGCGCCTACCGCCAGGTGGCTGCCACCCAGCAGCAGCTGCTCGACAAGAACCTGGAACTCGAGCGCGCCTACCAGGCGCTCGAAGAAGTGAGCCTGACCGACCAGCTGACCGGCCTGCGCAACCGCCGCTTCTTCCTGCGCAACGTCGATGCCGACGTCGCCATGAGCTTGCGCGGCTACGACAATATGCAGGAGCGTGCGCAGCAGCGCGGCCAGCCCCGGCCCGCCAACGACTGCGACCGCCAGGCGCCCAACGACCTGGTGTTCTACATGGTCGATCTGGACCACTTCAAGCACGTCAACGACCGTTACGGCCATGCCGCCGGCGACTCGATCCTGGTGCAGATGCAGGCCCGCCTACGCGAAGTATTCCGCGAATCGGATTACGTGATCCGCTGGGGCGGCGAGGAATTCCTGGTGCTGGCGCGCGCCACCCACCGCGACGACGCCGGCGCCCTGGCCGAGCGCATGCGCCGCGCCGTGGCCGAACGCGACTTCGTGCTGCCCGACGGCGAAAAACTGCACAAGACCTGCTCGATCGGCTTTGCCTGTTTTCCGTTCCTGCCGGAGCAACCGCGCCTGCTGTCGTGGCCGCAGGTGGTGGAACTGGCCGACCAGGGGCTGTATATCGCCAAGCGCTCCGGCCGCAATGCCTGGGCCGCGCTGCACGCTACCGGGGAGGGCGATGCGGTGGACCTCTTCCCGCGCCTGATGCACGCGCTGCCGCAAGCGCTGGAAGACGGCGAAGTGCGCGTGGTGAGCAACCTGGCGGGACCGCTGGAACTCGATGGCGAACGGCGCCGCACCGGGTTGTCGATCGACCTGGAGCTGTAGCGCGGTTGCGGGGTTGCAGAGTTGTATACTGCGGGTTCGCTTCCCGACAAAAATCCATCATGACCATCATCCGCTGCGCCTGGGCCAAGCCCACCAACCCGCTGTACCTGGAATACCATGATACCGAGTGGGGCGTGCCGTGCCACGACGAACTGCGCCTGTTCGAGATGCTCAATCTCGAAGGCGCCCAGGCCGGCCTGTCGTGGGAAACGGTGCTCAACAAGCGCGCAACCTACCGCGCCGCTTTCGATGGCTGGGACGCCGAAAAGATCGCCACCTACGGCCCGGACAAGGTGGCCGAACTGCTGGCCAACCCCGGCATCGTGCGCAACCGCCTCAAAGTAGCAGCGGCCATTTCCAACGCCCAGGCCTACCTGCGCCTGCGCGCCAGTGGCGGCAGCCTCGATCAATTGCTGTGGTCTTACGTCGATGGCCAGCCCATCGTCAACAACACCGGTGAACGCATCATCAAGACCGCGCTGTCGGACCGGCTGTCGAAGGACCTGGCCAAGCTGGGCTTCAAGTTTGTCGGTTCGACCATCGTTTATGCATACATGCAGGGCATCGGCATGGTGGACGACCATGATGCCGACTGTTTCTGCCGCCACCGATGACCGTGTCGCATGTCGTTCTCGACACCGAATTTGGCGACGGTGCGCGCTTTGCGCAGGCGCGCGCGCGGCATGACCGGCAGCTCCATTACCTTGCGCTGACCGCGCGCGTGGCCGATGCGGCGACCATCGCCGATCCGCAGCTGCGCGCCCTGTGGCCGCTCGACGTGCCGGGTTTTCACCGCATCATCCTCGACGACGGCCGCGTCACGCTCGATCTGCTGGCGGGCGAAATGACTGCCGTGCTGCCGCAGGTGCTGGCCCGTGTCGATACCTTTCATATCGGCGCGCTGGCGCCCGGGCAGGCGCGCACGCTGGCGCGGCTGGCATCTCCCGGCGCCACGCTTGACGCGCGCGCGCCCGATGACTTGCTGGTGTGGGCCCTGGCTGCTGCCGGTTTCGCCTGCTGCCGGGTAGATGGCGGCGACGATATCGTTGCCGAGTACCGGGGCCGCCGCGTGTCATCTGTCGCTCGTGCAGCACCGACTGCCGCTCCCGCCGCACCGCCTGCTGATCGTGCAGCACCGATCGCCGCTACCGCCACACCTCCTGTCGCTGGCGCAGGATTATCCGCTGCCCTGGCCGCGCCACCGTTGCGCGATAAACGCGCGGTGGTCATCGGCGCCGGCCTGGCGGGGGCCAGCGCCTGTCGCCGCCTGTGCGCCAGCGGTTGGGAGGTGACGTTGATCGAGCGCCACGCGCAGCCGGCGCAGGAGGCGTCCGGCAACCTGGCGGGCATCTTCATGCCGCTGCTGTCGAAAGACGACAACATTCCCACCCGCCTGGCGCGTGCCGCCTACCTGTTTGCGCTGCGCGAGTGGCGCCGGCTGGGTGGCGTGGGCACGGCCTTCATCGGCGCCGATTGCGGCGTGCTGCAACTGGCCCGCGATGCAGGCCACGCCGCCGTCCAGCGCGCGGTGCTCGACCATTGGAACTATCCGCCGGCGTTCGCGCGCTGGGCCGACGCAACGGAAGCGGGCGCGCTGCTGGGCGGCGCCACGCCGCACGGTGGCTGGCTGTTCGCGCAAGGCGGCTGGGCGCGCCCGTCATCGTTGTGCGCGGCCATGCTGGACGCCTGCGGTGACCGCCTGCAGCGCGTGTTTTGCAGCGAGGCGATCACTTTGCGCCGCACCGGTGACGGCGAATGGCTGGTGGAGGGAGCCGGCGCTACCTTGCTGGCGCAAGCGCCCACGGTAATCCTGGCCAACGGCGCTGGCGCCGTGCAGATTGCCCAGGCGGCCCAGTTGCCGTTGCAGTCGCTGCGCGGCCAGGTGACCCACCTGGCTGTGGGGACCAGTGCTCCGCAACTGCCGCTCGTGGTATGCCGCGAAGCGTACGTGACGCCGGCTGCCGACGGCATCGTTTGCGCTGGCGCCACCTACGACAATGACGACGACCGTGTACTGCGCGCAAGCAGCCAGCGGGAAAACCTGGCGCGGCTGGCGGAGATCGTGCCCGGTGCGCACGTGGCGGCCCTGATCGATACCGCGCCGCTGGCCGGCCGGGTGGGCTTTCGCAGCGCCGCGCCGGACCGCCTGCCGCTGGCCGGCGCGCTGCCGGATGTCGAATCGGCCGGTCGCCTGGAGCACTTGCGTGACGTGCCACGCCACCCGGGTCTGTACGGCCTGCTCGGCTATGCGTCGCGCGGCCTGATCTGGGCGCCGCTGATGGCCGAACTGCTGGTGTCGCAACTGGAAGGCGCGCCGGCACCGGTCGAGGCAGCGCTGGTGGAGGCGCTCGACCCCGGCCGCTTCCTGCTCAAGCAGCGGCGCCGCAGCCAGTAGCTAATAACCGGCAGCCAACAACCAGCAACCATCAGCCATCAGCCATCAGCCATCAGCCATTAGCCATCAGCCATCAGCCATCAGCCATCAGCCATTGTCCAGCAACCAGTAGCCAACAGCCAGTTGTCAGTTGTCAGTCGCTGTATGCCAGGGCCAGGCTGCTCAGCGCCATGCCCGCGCGGATGTCGCGCACATCGGCCATGCGTGCCACCAGGGACGCCGGCAGTACGCGTTCGGCCACGCGCAGCACGCCGAACATGCTGTGCACGATACACAGGCAGATGCCGATATTGGGCAGCAGCGAGGCCCACCACCAGCCGGCCCGCGACACCCGGCCGAAAATCGCCACGAACGACATCAGGCCCAGGGCCAGTGCCACGGCCAGCAGCGACGCGACCAGCAGGCGCATGGCGGCGGAGGTGTCGTGGTGCGGACGCAACTCCCAGAGTGAACGCCAGCCCTGGCGCAAAGTGGATTTTCGGTTCATGGGCATAGTGTATGGCGAATGCCGCACATTCGGCCACAGGCGGTAATATATAATCCCGGTTTGAATCCACGGAGAGCGACGCGATGGATGACGACTTGTCCCAGCACTATCAAGGCTCGCCGGAACTGCTGATGTTCCTGGCGTCGACCGTGCACGACATGAAAAATTCGATCAGCGTCCTGAGTGGCACGCTCGAACACCTGCTGACCAACGTCCCTGCGACCGCAGCGGCACCTGTCCCTGCCGCCGCCGAGCCGGTGCAGTACCAGCAACTGGGCCAGATGCTGTACCAGACGCGCCGCCTGAACGACAGCCTGATCCAGTTGCTTGCCTTGTACAAGGAAGTGGGCAAGCCCGGCTACCCGTTCGATCCCAGCCCGCGCAGCGTGCGCGAACTGGTCGAGCAGGTGGAAGGGCAGGCGCGCATCCTGCTGCAATCGCGCGGCATCGCCTTCGACACCGACTTTGCGCCGGACGCCATCTGGACCTTCGACGAAGAACTGGTGATCGGGGTGCTGGTCCATGCCATCAACAACGCCATCCGCTATACGCGCGACCGCATCCGGCTGTCGGTGCGGGCGGACGGCGACTACCTGGAACTGCGGGTGGAAGACAATGGTGACGGTTTCCCGCCGGCGATGCTGGCAGCCGGCGCGCAAGCCATGGACGTGCGTGACGTGCAGGTGCGGTTCTCCAGCAACAGCAGCGGCCTGGGTCTGTACTTTTCCAGCGAGGTGGCGCGCATGCACCGCCACCGCCAGCGCACCGGCGCCATCGCCCTGGAAAATGGCGGTGACCTGGGTGGCGGCTGCTTCGTCCTGCGGCTGCCATGACGGCCATGGTACAGAGCGACGGCGAGATCGACTGGGGCGCGAAGCGCTACCTGATCGTCGACGATTTCGTGGGCATCCGCCAGCTGCTGCGCGAGTCGCTGCGCAACCTGGGCGCCAAGCATATCGACCAGGCGGCCAGCGGCGGCGAGGGCATGATGTTGCTGGCCAAAACCCGCTACGACGTGGTGCTGTGCGATTACAACCTGGGCGACGGCAAGAACGGTCAGCAAGTGCTCGAAGAAGCGCGCATCCGCAACCTGATCCTGCCCAGCAGCGTGTGGCTGATGGTCTCCGCCGAAAAAAGCGTGGAGTCGGTGATGGGCGCGGCCGAGCATCAGCCCGACGCCTACATCATCAAGCCGATCACCGAGGGCGTGCTGCTCACGCGCCTCAACCGGGTGTGGATCAAGAAGCAGATCTTCAGCGAGATCGACCAGGCCTACGCCGACAAGGACTACCTGCGCGCAGCCCGCCTGTGCGAGGAGCAGATTCCCGTCAACCCGCTGCACGCGATCGACCTGCTGCGCATGAAGGCCACCTTGCAGCTCAAGGCCGGCGACCCGCTGGGCGCGCGCAAGGTGTACGAACAGGTGCTCGAAGAGCGCGACTACAACTGGGCGCGCTGCGGCCTGGCCAAGATCATGATGCACGACGGCGACGTGGAAGAGGCGCAGAAGATGTTCCAGGCGGTGATCGCCGACAACCGCTTCTATATCGACGCGTTCGATCAGCTGGCGCAGGCGTTCCAGCTGCAGGGCAAGCACGAGGAAGCGTTCGACGTGCTGCAAAAGGCGGCCAAGCTGTCGCCCAATTCGGTGCCGCGCCAGCGCACGCTAGGCCAGACCGCGCTCAAGCTCGAGAACATCCCGGTGGCGGAGCGGGCGTTCCGCAAGTGTATCGACATCGGCGAGTACTCGGTGGCCAAAACGGTCGATGCGTACTTCGGCATGGCGCGCGTGTGCGGCCGCAAGAACGACACCAAGGAAGCAATCCGCCTGCTCAACGCGGCGGTCCACCAGTTCGGCGGCGATCAGGTCACCTTGCGCGCCAAGATCACCGAGGGCCTGGTGTACCACGAGACGGGCGACTTCCGGCGCGCGCGCAAATCGGGCGACGAGCTGGAAAGCATGCTGGCCGATGAAAGCCGCCACCGGCCCGACACCGCCACGTGCCTGGACATGGCGACCCTGCTGTTCGCGGTGGGCGTGAAGGAGGCGCCGGTGGGACTGCTGTGCTACATTGCGCGCAACAACCATGATAACGTGCCGTTGATGGACGAGTTGCAGAAGATTTTCGACAAGGCGCGCATGGGCGACGAGGGCACGGAGCTGATCCGCTCCTCGCGCAAGGAAGCGGCTGACATGATGAACAAGGGCGTGCTGCTGTGGAAGTCCGAGCGGCTGCAAGAGGCCATAGACTGGATGCGCGTGGCGCGCCACGCGCTGCCGCACAATATGCGCATCCTGTTCAATTCGGCGCAGATCCTGGTCTCGCGCCTGCAGCAAACCGGTTACGTGCGCGAGCTGGCCGACGAGGCGATCGAGGTGCTGATGCATGTCGATGCCATCGCCCCCGGCCAGCCGCGCTTTGCCCAGCTGATGGAACAACTGGCGCTGCTGGCGCCGGTGTCAGGCGTGGTGGCGGCAGCCGCCGCCAGCGAATACGAGGCGGCCAACGGCGCGGTCCCGGACCGCTAAACCGTTTAGATGAATTAAAACAGGTGCGGCAATCAAGTACGCACCACCAAGAGAGAGGATGTAAATTTATGCGCGATATCGCAAAAGAAGTCTATACAAAAATGAAGGTCGGCAGCGTAGCCTGGGTAAAACCGGTCGCCGCCAAGGGTGACACCATCGAGAGCTTCCAGGGCGCACTCGACAACGCCAAGCTGCTCGAAGAAGAAGGTTTGATCGATGTCCAGAAAGTCACGCGCCAGGCAGATGGGCTGATCGACGCCATCCGCATACTGCGCCTGGCGTAGCGCCTGATAAAGCCTCCATAGCTTCGTTGCAGCGCCTTGCCGTACAGTCGTACTGTCTTCGTCGCTGCGCCTCGCTCTGAAGGTTTCTCAGGCGCTCTTGGCTTGTCGAGCGCCTGATAAAGCCTCCATAGCTTCGTTGCAGCGCCTTGCCGTACAGTCGTACTGTCTTCGTCGCTGCGCCTCGCTCTGGAGGTTTCTCAGGCGCTCTTGGCTTGTCGAGCGCCTGATAAAGCCTCCATAGCTTCGTTGCAGCGCCTTGCCGTACAGTCGTACTGTCTTCGTCGCTGCGCCTCGCTCTGAAGGTTTCTCAGGCGCTCTTGGCTTTATTTTCCTGCTGCCGGTTTGACTGATTTGGCCGAAGGTTTGGCTTCGGCGCGTTTGGCGGCGGGTTTTTTGTCCGGTGCCGGCTCCGGCGCCTCGGCGGCTGGTGGCACAGCTTCGGTTGGCGGCTTGGCCGTCGCCGCGGCAGCGAATTTCGCTGCCGTCTCGGCCATCATCGATTCCGATGCAGCAGCGGTCGATACCGCCTGCTTGAACTGATCCTGCAGCAGATTCCACCACAGCGCGGCTGCACCGGCGGTGGCGTCGGCCTGTTTCGGCGCGTCTTCTGCCGGTGCAGCTGCCTTGGGTTCCGGGGCCGGTGGCGGCGGTGGCTGCTCGGCGGCCGGCTTTTGCTTGTCCGCCTCGCGCGCATGCTGGAAGAAGGCCGAGGTGTACGGGTTGGCGTCAAAAATCGATTTGTGGTCGGCGGTTGGCGCCTGCCCTGGCGCGGCGCCCTGATTGACGGCGGCGGCCAGGCTGGCGCCCACCGACTTGAGCGTGGCGATGGTATTGCGCTGCACTTCCAGCGCCTGGATGCTACCGCGCAGCATGCTCATATTCAGGTTGAGCCACGCCTCGACCGCCTTCAGGTCGTTGATCTTCTTGTCCAGTTCATCGACCGACAGGGTGGGCGTGGTCAGGCCGGGCACGCCCATGCTACCCCACAGGTTCTTCACGAAATCGAGCGTGTCGTTCATCACTGCTGCGCCGGGAATGTGCGGCATCTGCGGTTGGGCCATGAAAGTCTCCTGTAGTAGTTGGTTCAGCGTAGCAGATAACGCGGTACCGATCAAAGTTTTCTGGCAACGTTGCTTGCCGCCGGCAACCGCCATGCAAAGGCTGCGCCGGAAGCATTCGGCCGAACACGTTAAACTAGCGCCATGACGATCGCCTCCTTCCTTTCCCAACGCCGCCGCATGGTACTGTTCTGCGCGGCCACGGTGGTGCTGCACGGACTGGCGATCGACTGGGCCGCCAGCCACCTGGCGGCATCGGCCACCGTCAACGCGTCGCCGTCGGTGGTGACTGCGCAAGTGCGCCTGGCCTTGCCGCCGCGCGTGGCCAGCGCGCCGTTGCAGGAGATTGCACCGCTTGATGCTGCCAAGCCGCCTGCCGCTACACCGCCCGCCAAGCCGCCCGTCGCCAGCCCGGCCTTTGCCAGGCCGCCTGCGCCGGCGCCGGTACCAGCGCAGGCGCAGGCGGGAGCCGCCATCACGCCGGTGGACAGCGCAGCGCCCGCGCCAGCCATCGACACCGCCGACCTCGAACTGGCGCTCGCGCCCGAGCCGGCGGCGGCCCAGGGATCGGCAGCAATGCCTGACACGGCCACCGGCGTACCCGCGCCGGCGGCCGCCGAACCGGTTCCGCAGGGCGGGCGCCGCTACAAGGTGGAGTTGCCGCCGTCGGCCACGTTCGATATGGACGTGGCGCGGGTGGACGCCGACGGCACCAAATGGACAGGGTCTGCCGTGATGACATGGCATACTGACGGCAGCCGCTACCGGGCGTCGGTGGAGGCGGGCGTGAGCCTGCTGGTCACGCGCCTGAACCTGCTGGTACTGCGCAGCGAGGGCGCCATCGACGACCATGGCATCGCGCCCGAGCGGGTCACCGAAAAGCGCGCGCGCCGGTCCGAGACCGCCACCCACTTCAACCGTAATGGCGGCGGCAATGCGGCCGGTGCGAACACGATCTCGTTCTCGGCCTCCGACCGCAGCTACCCGCTGCTGGCCGGCGCGCAGGACAAGGCCACGGTGCCGTTCCAGCTGGCCGGTATCGGCCGCGCCGACGTCAACCAGTTCGGCGGCGACATCGACATCCAGGTGGGCGAGGACAAGGAAGCCGCCCTGTTCCGCTTCCAGCTGGTGGGCGAAGATGAACTGAACACGAAGATGGGCAAGCTGGTCACCTGGCACCTGACGCGGCCACCCAAGCCGGGCACTTATTCGTCGCGGCTCGACATCTGGCTGGCGCCGGGCATGCAGTGGTACCCGGTCCAGATACGCAATACCGAAGCGAGCGGCGCGCTCACCACGCAGACCGTCTCCAGAATAACAACTACCGGACAATGATATGAAAATCAACCATACTTTTCACGCGGTGAGCGTGGCTGCCATGCTGGCGCTGGGCACCGTGACCACCGGCGCCCATGCTGCCGACAGCGAGCACCCGGCCGTCAAGCGTCCCTTCAGCGCGCCGCCATCGGCGGACCTGACCTACGCCATCAAGGCCAAGCAGCACGGTCTCACCATCAACGGCACGGCCACCGTGCAGTGGCGCGCCGGCGACGGCAAGTACTCGGTGGCGGCCGAAAGCCGCGCGCCGATCTTCGGCAAGATCCTGGAAACCCGCAGCGAGGGCGCCATCGACGACTACGGCCTGGCGCCGGCGTCGTTCATGGAAAAGCGCTTCCGCAAGGAAGCCACCACCGCCACGTTCAAGCGCGACACGAAAACCATCAGCTTCAGCGTGGGCGACGAAACCTATCCGATCAGGGGCGGCGAGCAGGATCGGGTGAGCATCCAGTGGCAACTGGCCGCCAACGCCCGCGCCACGCCCGATAAATTCAAGCCCGGCAGCGAGTGGGCGTATTTCGTCGCCGCGCGCCGCAACGCCGAGCAGTGGGTGTTTAGGGTCGTCAAGACCGAGACCATCACCGTGGGCGGCAGCGAGATCAGCGCGCTGCACCTGGTGCGCCAGCAGACCGACGACAAGGATTCGCAGGTGGACCTGTGGCTGGCGCCGTCCATGGACTGGTACCCGGTGCGCGTGGTGTTCAAGGATGCCGATGGCGACTACGTGGACCAGACACTTGATAAATTCACCAAAAAGTAAGCGCAAGATCGCAACTGCTATACTGTCGCCCCCGTGAGCAGCCTGTCGGGCTTGGGGAGTCAGAGCGAAAAAATAGCTGGTCGAGGACAGATTTTGCCGATTTCGCAGTGCCCATAGTGGACTATGGGCCGAGAAGGCGGCGAAATATGAACCGACCAGGTATTTTTGCAGCTGACGATCCCAAGTCCGGCAGGGTGCTTAATGCGGTGATTGTTGCGACCAACATGGCAAAGAATGATAGAAACTATGACAACCGAGTCCGCGCCCGACCCGGCGCTGGACCCGCAACAGGACGGCCTGCAGGCCCACTTCAAGCCCAACATCTCGGCCGATGAAATCGAGCAGGTCTACCACCTGAAACGCGCGCAGCCGCTGCTGCAAGTGTTCACGGCGCTGTTCCACGGCGGTTTCGACGGCGTATTGGTGCGCCTGCTGGTGCTGCGCGAGCTGGCGTCCGACACGGCGTCGGCCAGCTTTACGCGCCCGGACATCAACACCCGCCTGGCCTACCTGCTGCCGGAAAGCCTGGAAACGGTGCTGATGCGCCTGCGTACCAACCAGCTGCTGGCGTGGGATCCGCAGCAGGCCGTCTATCGCGTCACGCCGATGGCGCGCAACGTGCTGTCGGCCATTGACGCGCTGCTGGCCATGGGCAAAGAGGAAGACCCGGCCGACATGGGCTACCTGCTGTCGCAGGTGGCCGGCTCGCAAATGATGGGGGGCGTCACGGTGGAGCAGTTGCACCACCTGCTGGGCCGCCTGGTGGAACTGACCGAGGAATTTGCCGACGCCATTGCATCCGGCTCCGAGTTCCGCCTGCGGGAATCGCAGGCGAAGTGGCACGTGGCGTGCGATTGGGTGGAGAAGGGCTCCGAGATCCTGCGCGCGATCACCAGCGACGAAAACGCCGATCACGCCACGCACCGCGCTGCGCAAGCGATTGGCCGCGCACAGTCGTCGCTGTTGAATATGCAGGGCATGTTCTCGCGCGCACTGAACCAGATCGAGCGCCAGCGCGTGCACCTGGGCCAGTCCGGCCTGTCCACCACCGACATCAAGCGCTGGCTGCTGCTGCATGACGACCTGGCCTCGCTGGCCGTGGGCGCCATCGACCTGCCGGTGGTGCCGCAGTTTATTACGCCGGCGGAGATGATCGACGTGGCCGAGGCCGAACTGCTGTCCGACCGCGCCGCCAGCGCCGTGCAGGGCGGCCTGCCCAGCGGCGAAGATGCGCCCACCACCATCAGCGACGGACCACCGATGCAAAAAGAACTCGACGAATGGCTGGCCCGCCTGGCCGACTTTACCGCGCCCGGCAAATTCCCCGCCAGCGTGGACGGTGCGGCGCCGACGATCCAGGTGCACGAATCGCTGTTGCCGGCGTCGTTTGCCGTGGCGTCGTACCGCGCCTCGATGCTGCCGCTGCTGGGCGACGCCGACGAAGCGCGCCTGCAAGGCGCCACCGGCGACCTGGCGCGCCTGCCCGTCACGTTTACTCCGAGCGACGAAATGGTACAACTGCCCGACCTGCACGTCGCGGCGATGTCCCTCGCTTCGCTTACCCTGTCTTTGAACCCGGAAGGCGACAAGTCCGATGAATGATGATGCACAAATCCTGATCGCGCGCCTGCTCGCGCATCAGACCCTGCGCCGCGACGACCGCCTGGTCAAGCGCGCACTGGCGGACGAGCAGTTCCGCATCGAAGTCGATGCGCGCCTGCTGGCCGTGGGCCTGAAACTGCTCGACAACGTGTATGCCGACCATGTGACCGTGGCCCTGACGCGCAATATCGAACCGAAGATTTTCGGCGCCAAGGACGTCTGGCAGAACAATAACTTCGGCCTGTCGCGCGACGGCGTGGCCCTGCTGGTCGTGCTGTGGGCGCAGATCATTCTGCCCAAGCGCGAGCGCCAGGAAAACCACCAGCACGCGGACGACAAGCAGAACGACATGTTCGGCACCGAACGCCCGCTGCCGCGCGCCGAAGACACCTCGATCGGCATCGCCTACAAGGCGCTGCTGGCCGACTTCGGCGACAAGCTCGGTAAAAAGACCCGGCTGGACATGAACCTGTCCATCCTGGCCAAGCTCGGTTTCATCGAACGCCGCGGCGACGTGGTGCTCGAAGGCCCGCTGCTTGATTTATTGATGGATACCGACCTGCTGAAAGAACGCATCATCAACGGCGCGCTGGCCGACGTCTTCAAACGCACGCCGCCGCAGGAGATGGCCGTGCCGCGCCGGATTCCGAAGCCGCGCGCGTACGAGGACGATGCGCCGAATGCCGTGGAAACGATCGAGCCGGAGATGGAAAATCCCGACTACGACGCCGATGGCAATGCCGTGCCGGTCTTCGACGTGCCCTTTGAAGACACCCAAGAACCACCCAAGGATTAAGCCATGTTTCATATCAAATCGCTGGAGCTGGTCCACTGGGATTACTGGCAGCGCATCAAGAACATCCCGCTCGACGCCAAGATCATCACCATCGCCGGCCAGAACGGTTCCGGTAAAACCACGCTGCTCGACGCGCTGCGCACCCTGTTCGGCCTCGATTGCTCGATGGGCCGCACCTATAAGCACTATGCGCGCCACAGCGGCCAGCAGACGGCCTGGCTGCGCGCCGTGGTCGATAACAAGGCGGTCGGCCGGCAGCTGTCCAACCGCCCCTTCCGCAGCTCCGGCTTTTTCAGCGACGACGAAGTCACGCTGTTCTGCCAGATCCAGAAGAACGGCGGCGACTGGAAGCGCCAGTACCTGATGCGGCCCGGTAACGTGCAGATCGAAGACATCGGCGACGTCGGCAACGACTGGCTCGGCGTGGAAAACTACCGCAAGCGCCTGGCCAACGCCGGCCTGTCGCCGGCCATGGCCAAGGTCCTGGCCCTGGAGCAGGGCGAGACCGACAAGCTGTGCGAATACGCGCCGCGCCAGCTGCTCGACCTGGTGTTCCAGGTCTTCGGCGACAAGGAGGTGCTCGACGCCTACGACGAAGCCAAGCGCCACCAGCGCGACACCGAGGAAGAACTGAAACGCTTCGAAGCGGAACTCGACGCGTCCAAGACCAACCTGGAAGGCCTGCGCCTGCGCGTGGCCAACTACCATCAATGGGAAGACCTGAACAAGGAGCGCCGCAACCTGCAAGAGGAAGCGCTGCCAACGCTGGAATACCACGAGGCGCGCGAAAAGCAGGGCAATGTCAGCCGCCAGCTGCGCGAAGCGCGCAAGCCATTGCAGCAGGCCGATGCCCAGCTGGCCGACAAGCGCAACGCGGTGACCAGTTTTGCCAAGGCGCTGACCGAGGCCCAGCAGCACGAGACGGTGCTCGAGCAGGAATCGACGTCGCTGCAATCGCGCCTGAACCTGATCAACGGCAAACTCAAACCGCTCGACAGCCTGTTAGAGCAAAAGGCGCGCCTGCAAAAGCTGGCGGCCGACTCCGGCGCCGACCTGGCCGAAGTGGCGCAGCAGCTGCAAGAGAAGGAAATCGAGCTGGCGCGCCAGCGCAATGCGCGCGACGCCGTTGCGGCGAAAATCGCCGGCGAAATGGCCACCATCTCGGCGTTGCAGGGCAAGACCGCGATGCCGGAGCCGGAAGCGCAGCGCAGCATGCGCCGCGCGCTCAACGACGCCGGCATCAGCCATGCCATGCTGTCCGACATCGTCGAAGTGACCGACCCGCGCTGGCAAGGTGCGGTGGAAGGTGTGCTCGGTGGTTACGCGTCGGTGGTGCTGCTCGATAAAGCCGGCGACGCCACCTCGGCGTACCGCCTGGCGGAAAAAGAGCGGTATCGCCACTTCATCGTCACCGACCTGGTCAACGCTCAAAGTACCCGTGACGACAGCCTGATGTCGGTGGTGAAGTTCGCCGCCAAGGTGCCAGCGTGGCTGGTCGAACAGCTCTCGCGCATCACCCGCGTGGACAGTGTCGATGCCGGCGCCAGGCTCGGTAACAACGACGAGTGGATCACGCCCGAGGCCTATCACCGCGAACGCCGCGGCGGCCGTTCATTGTTCGTGGAAGCCTCGCGCTACCGCTTCGGCACGGCCGGCCGCACCCAGCGCATGGAAGCGATCCAGAAAGCGCTGCCGGCGCTGGAAGCGCAGGAAGATACGCTGACGCTGGCGGTATCGAAGCTGGCGTCCGAAATCAGCGCACTCAAAACCCGCCTGGCGGGTGTGGACGCGGCCAAGGAAATGGCGGCGCGCCACGACGAGTTCGAGGAAGCGGCGCGCAACGCGGTGCCGCTGCGCGCCGAGCGCACGGAAGTGGGCAGCCGCCTGGGCGAGCTGCAAAACCTGATCAAGACCGCCGTGGTGGCGCGCACCCGTGCCGACACCACGTGCCAGAACGCGCGCTTTGCCCTGTCGGAAGCGGAAGCGGGCACGCGCCTGAACCTCAAGCGCCAGATCGAGCAGCGCGCCGACCACGCGCGCGCCTTGCTCACGCTGCGCAAGAACTGGCGCCACCTGCCCAAGGCCTGGCGCCGCCTTGAGCGCCGCCTGGCGCTGGTGGCCGAGCACCAGAACACGCACCAGGTCACGCTGCGCCTGCACACGCTCGAAGCGAGCCTCGCCCGCAGCGACTGGGAACTGGACGCCACCGTGATCGACCAGTACACGCGCCTGAACGAGCAACTGAGCGGGCGCCAGTCGGAAACCGAAGAGCGCCGCTACCAGAACAACCGCGCCATCGAAGCCACCGGCAACGCGCGCGGGGCCTACATGGAGCGGCTGCGCTACACCATCAAGACCTATTCGAAGAACATCAAGGAGCTCGGCGAACTGGCCGGCATCGAGGTGCACGCCGATCCGGTCAAGCTGGAAAACGACGACGTCCTGCTGTCGCAGGCCGGCCTGCACGTGCGCTTCAAGTTCGACGGCAAGGGCATTATCGGCATGAACGACGGCGAAGCGTCGGGCGGCCAGCAGGTGATGAAGTCGCTGGTGCTGCTGATCGCGCTGCTGAAATCGGAAGAGGGTTCCGGCGGCTTCGTGTTCATCGACGAACCGTTTGCCCACCTCGACATCCGCAACATCCAGCTGGTGGGCGAGTTCCTGAAGAACACCGACGCCCAGTACCTGATGACGACGCCGCTCACGCACAACACCGACGTCTATGACCCTTCGGAGCTGACGCTGATCACCAGCAAAAAGAAGAAGGACACCCAGTGGGCGCAGCCGATTTTCGTGCTGCAACGGCGGGCGGCGGATGTGGAAGCTGGCAAGGCAGCCGCCAAAGCCGCCTGACGGCTAGAAGGCTGGATGGTAAAAGGGGCAGGGAGTCTTCACTCCTTGCCCCTTTTTTTACTTGATATCGAAGATGTTGATCGGCTTCGGTAACGGCGTCTGGCCCTTGTGCCAGCGTACCAGCAGCACGCTGTAGGTCAGATAAAAGCCCGCCAGCAGGCCGAAGACGACGGTGGTGACCGGACTGCCGAGGAAGTCCGGGTCGAGCGCGATACCGTCGTGCATATGCAGGTAGGCCTCGAACAGGCGGTAAATCAGGCGGCTGACAAACAGCATGATGATGAGCAGTGGCAGGCGGCGGTCGGGCGTATAGAAAAAGCCTTCCGGCAGGTTGCGCAGGCGCGTCAGGCCGAACTGGCGCCGGCCCAGCCAGGCGCCCAGCGCGGCGCCGGCCACCAGCGCGCCCAGTGCCGGCCATTTGCCGATCGAGAGCACCAGCAGCACCAGCAGCGCGGCGGCCATGATGCCAGCCATGGTGTAGTGCTTCCATAATTCGGACTGGGTGCGCACCAGCATGGCTTTCAGGCGCGAGTAGATGCGCCACACGGCCACCGGCACCAGCAGCAACAGCACAATAGTAGTCATTTCCATAATCTGCCCACAGCGATTTTTCGAGAACAGCGATTGTACGCCAGAGTAGTGTGCCCGGCGATTGACATTCACGGTTAGCATAAGCACACTCAACCCGGCACACTCGACCCAGGCACTGGGTTCGAGCAGCGCCCGCGTCGCCGGCCACTGGAAAGGATCTCCATGAAACAACAACGCACCGTGCCGTCCGCAACCCCCGGCCTGATGGCCGCCTCGCCGCAACAGGGCGCGTCCGACACCGGCTACCGCCTGCCGCCCGAACCTTTGCAGGCGATTGTCGATGCGCCGCGCGCGCCGGCACTGAGCCTGAGCCCGCGCCGCGACACCGCCGCCGTGGTGCAAACGCCCGCGCTGCCCGGCATCGCCGAAGTGGCGCAACCCGAACTGAAACTGGCCGGCCTGCGCATCAACCCGCGCACGTATGCCGGTTCGCGCTTTTCGTTCGGCACCGGCCTGTCGCTGCTCGATATCGCCAGCCACGAGGAAAGTACGATTGCCGGCTTGCCGCCGGATCTGCGGTTGTCGGACCTGAGCTGGTCGCCCGACCAGCGCCATCTCGCCTTTACCCACGTGGCGCTCAATGATGGCGTGGGCGGCGTGGGCGTGGACACGGGCGCAGTGGAACTGTGGCTGGTCGATATCGCCGCGCGCCGTGCGCGCAAGCTGTCGCCGCAGCCTCTGTCGGCCGTACTCACGCGCGGCTTCAACTGGCTGCCCGACAGCAGCGGCCTGCTGGTGCACTGGCGCCCGGTGGGCATCGGCAAGCCGCCGCAGGCGAGCGGCGTGCCGGCCGGTCCGATCCTGCAGGACAGCGAAGCCGATGGCGCGGTGCGCCAGCTGCGCACCTACCAGGACTTGCTGCGCAACGAGGACGACGCGCGCCTGTTCGAGTACTACATCACCGTGCAGATGGTGTTGTTGAGCCTTGATGGCAAGGCGCGTCCGATCGGCGAGCCAGGGCAGTTTTCGCGCACCTCGGTGGCGCCGGGCGGCGAGTACCTGCTCACGCAAAGTGTGACGCGCCCATACTCGTATATTGTCACCGCATCGAGCTTTGGCGAGCGGGTGGAAGTGCGCGATTTGCACGGCATGCTGCTGCACACGGTGGCCAACCTGCCGCTCGAAGAAGGCCTGCCGCCGGGGAACGATGCCGTATCAAGCGGCGTACGCCACGTGTCATGGCGGGCCGACGCGCCGGCGTCGCTGGTCTGGGCCGAGGCGCAGGACGGCGGCGACCCCGCGCGCGACGTACCGGACGGCGTGCGCGACCTGGTGTACCTGCACGCGGCGCCGTTCCATGCACCGCCGCTGGTGCTGGCGCGCCTGTCGATGCGCTACGGCGGCGTGGCGTGGGGCCGCGAAGACGTGGCGCTGGTCAACGAGCGCTGGCACAAGACGCGCCAGTACAGGCAGTGGATGATCGCTCCCGGTCACCTGTCCACGCCACCGGAACTGATTCACACCGGCTCGTACGAAGACCGCTACAACAGCCCCGGCTCGCCGGTGATGCGCGCCGACGCCAGCGGCTTCCCGCGCCTGCTGATCGGCCCCAATACCACCATCCTGCTCGACGGCGCGGGCGCCACGCCCGAAGGCGACCGGCCGTTCCTCGACCGCCTGAGCCTGACCACGCGCGAAAAGACCCGGCTGTTCCAGAGCCAGGCGCCATACTTTGAAAACGTCGCGGCGGTATTGAACGACGACGGCACGCTGCTGCTCACCACGCGCGAGTCGCCGCTCGAGCGCCCCAATTATTATTTGCGCGATCTGACCAAACCGGACGACCGCCAACTGCGCGCGCTCACGCATTATCCCCATCCCACGCCGCAGCTGCGCGACATCCATAAAGAACAAATCCGCTACCCGCGCCACGACGGCGTGGAGCTGACGGCGACCCTGATGCTGCCGCCCGGTTACGATAGCGCGCGCGACGGCCCGCTGCCGCTCCTGATGTGGGCATACCCGCAGGAGTTCAAGTCGGCCGGTGCGGCCAGCCAGACCACCGGGTCACCGTACCGTTTCAATGCGGTCAGCTATTGGGGGCCGGCGGCGTACCTCGCCATGGGTTACGCGGTGCTGGACAACCCGTCGTTCCCGATCATCGGCAATGGCGAGGAAGAGCCGAACGACACGTACCTGGCGCAACTGGTGGCCGATGCCGAGGCGGCGGTGGGAGAGGTGGTGCGGCGCGGCGTGGGAGACCGCGAACGGCTGGCCATTGGCGGCCACTCGTACGGCGCATTCATGACCGGCAACCTGCTGGCCCACACGCGGCTGTTCCGCGCGGGTATCGCCCGCAGCGGCGCGTACAACCGCACCTTGACGCCGTTCGGCTTCCAGTCGGAAGAGCGGCCATACTGGCAGGCGCCGGACGTGTACCAGGCCATGTCGCCGTTCAACCACGCCGACCGCATCAAGGATGCGATGCTGCTGATCCACGGCGCGGAAGACAGCAACTCCGGCACGTTCCCGTTGCAAAGCGAACGGATGTTCCAGGCGATCAAGGGATTGGGCGGGACGGCGCGGCTGGTGATGCTGCCGAACGAATCCCACGCCTATCGGGCGCGGGAATCGATCATGCACATGCTGTATGAGACCAACGCGTGGCTGGAGAAGTACGTCAAGAACGCCAACCCCCGCCAGGGCGGGGTTTAGCGGTTTTATACAGGATCAGTCGAACGCCCAGCTGTACAACACATCGAGCGCATTATTGGTCCCGGTCTGGAACTGCAGCGAGATGCGCGGATTGAGCTTGTACTTGAGTTTGACCAGGCTGGTCGCCGTGCCCGCACCCTGTTCAAAACTCAGGTAGGCGCGCGACGAAATGCGCTTGCCCACGGTGACCACGGTGTTCTGCAAGCCGGTGGCCGCACCGGCTGCGGTGCCCGACGCCTGTCCCACGCCCAGTTCGTCGAGCCCCAGCGAACTGGCCAGCTTGCCCTGGCCCTTGCCGCCGAACAGCGCGCCGGCGGCGGTGCTCAGGAGCGCCATGTCGTTGCCCTCGGTGTTTTCGATGCCGTGGCCCAGCACCAGCCAGGAGAGCTTGTCGCTGTCCGGTACCGTCGGGGTGGAGATCAGCTTGGCCGATGGCGCCAGCGCTGTGCCGCGTACTTCTACGCCGGCTTCCACGTTGGTCTCGCTCAGCTGCTCGCCCTCGGGACGGCGGCGCACGGCCACGATGTTCAGGCCCGGGTTGTCGTAGGCGCCGGTGAAGTTGATCACGCCACGGTCGATCGCCAGCTTCTGGCCATACGCCGCGTACGTGCCGCCCACCACCCGGATCGACCCATTGACGCGCGGCGGACGGCGGTCGGTGATGCGTACCCGCACCGCGCCAGCCAGCTCGGTCTCGATGCCCATGCCCTTCAGTTTGAACGAATCGCCCAGGTCGGCCTCGACGTCGATATTCAGGGGCAGGCCCTGCGCTGGCTTGGTGGCCGGCGCTGGCGCGCCCTTGCCGAGAACGACCACGTCGTTCGACAGCGTGGGCGCATTTTCGTCGCCCAGTTCGATATTCGCGCGGTCGGCGCGGAATTTGCCGTCGAGCTGGAAGTGTTTGGCGTCGCGCACCAGCGTGCTCTGGCCGCTCAGCACCAGCAGGCGATCGGGGCGCGACAGCACTTCGAGCTTGTCGGCGGTCAGCTTCAGCTGCATGGTCGCTTCGTTGCCGGCGTAACGGATCCAGCCGTCAGCCTGGGCGCGGCCTTGCTGGCCTTCAAAGCTCAGCGTTTGCAGCTGCAACTGGTCGCCTGTCAGGCGCGCCTGCAGCACGCCGTTGCGCAGCTTGATGCCCTGGTCGGGCAAGTTGACCACCAGCTTCTGGCCGTTGATGTCGCCCGTCAGTTGCGGCGCGCCGATGGTGCCGCTGCCATCGAGCGCCAGCTTGAGGATGCCGTCGATTTCCAGTCCCGGCTGGCCGGCCAGGGGCGCCAGCCACGCCAGCGAACCCATATTGGCGCTGCCGGTCACGGTGAACGGGCTGTCGTTGGCCAGGCGGCCGTCGCGCAGCTGGGCGGTGCCGTCCAGGCGCGCCTGGCCCACGCGGGTGCCATCGACATTGAGTTCCACCCGCAGTGCGCCGTCGTTGACGGTGGCGCGCGCGTCCAGGGTTTTCAGGCCCAGGGGCTGCGACAGGTCGGCGCCGATGATGGTGATGTCGCCCTGTTCGCGGAACACGTGGAACGACCCGGCCAGCACTGGTGCTGCGTTTTTCGCCCCGGCTTGCAGGTTCAGGCCCCAGTCGGCGCCGATGGTCATGTTGCCGCGCACGCTGTCACGCCACGCGTCCGACAACTGGCCCAGGTACCAGACCGGCAACGCCGAAGCCTGGCCCTTGCTGCGCCAGGCGCCGCCATTTTTTTCCAGGTTGTCGATGCGCACGCTGCCGTCGCGGATCTTGATGGTGGTGGTGCCGAGCGCGATCTGCTCGGGACGCGCCAGTCCGGCCACGCCGCTGTCCTTGGGTGCGACCAGGCGCAGCGGCGCGGGCGCCACCAGCGCCAGCGCGAAGCGGCCCTTGTTTTGCAGCGCGTCGATGGCGCCGGTCCAGGTGTCGTTGGCCCAGCCGCCTTTTATACGTACAGTGGCGTCGAAGTCGCTGTTGTTGGCGGCCAGCGTGATGGTGTTGGCGCTGCGGGTACCTGCCGTTTGCAGGCGTGCCTTGGCGATCTTGATCGACGGCGATTCGTAACCGGTAATCTCGATATCGCTGATCAGGGGCACATCCGCCGTTGCTGCCGCTGCGCGATTGCCATTGCGCGCTGCCGGCGCGGCGGCCGTGCTGCCCAGGGTGGCGCTGCCACGAATGCTCTCGACCTGCTGCTGGCCCGGCGCGCGCAGCTTGCTGCCGTCCAGGTTCAGGGAAATCGCGGGGCGGGCAGTGGTGCCGGACAGGGTACCGTTGGCGTGCAGGATGCCGGCAAACTGCGGCCCCAATGCGGCCAGTTGCGGCGCATCGAGCTTCCAGTCCAGTTTATCCATGGCGCTGCCGAAGCTGCCCTTGGCGACCAGGCTGTTGGCGCCCAGGCGCAGGTCGATGTCGGCATTGCTGATGTCTTTTGCATTGGCCGACAACCTGGCGTAGCCCGACAACGGGGCGTTCGACAGCGTCGATGGTTGCAAGGTCAGGTTCAGGCCCGCGCGCCAGTCGGCGGACAGGCGCGCGTCCGCCGTAAAGGCGGCGTTGATGGCGCCGGCCTGGGCGGCGCCAAAGGCGGCAGGATTGAGGCGCTGCACGGTGCCGGTCATTTTCAGTTCCGGCGTCTTGGCGGCGCCGGCCATGGCGACGTCGCCGCTGGCGTGGATCACGCTGTCGTTGGCGGGGCGCTTGGCCGAGGCCAGTCCCAGGCCGCGCGCGTCGGCTTCAAAGCTGGTGCGTGGCAGGTCCATGGTGCCGGTGACGACGCCGCTGGCATTGATGGCGCCGATCAGGTCGGGGCTCACGGCTGCCAGCTGGCGCGCATCGACCTTCCAGCGCAGTTGCTCGCCGGGCGCACCGAAGTTGCCGGTAACGGTGGCGGTGTTCTGGCCCATGGCCAGGCGCGCATCGACGCCGCTGATATGGGTGGGATCGGCATTGAGCTTGCCGGCGCCGGTGAGCGGCTGGCCATACAGCTTGCTTGGCTTGACCTGGAAGTCGGCCGCCACTTTCCATGCGGGGGCGGGTTTGCCCGCGATATGTCCGGCGGCATTGACGTCGATATTGAGGTCGCCGGCCGGATAGCTTGGGACCAGTGCCGACGGATCGAACTTCTGGGTGCGCACCTTGGCGCTGAACGCTTGCTGGTCCTTGAGGCTCAACTGGCCGGTGGCGTTGATGCTGCCGCTGTTTTTACCGTTGCTGGCGACCAGGCGCAGTTGCTGCAATTGCAGCAGGGCGTCGGCCAGGGTGGCGTCGGCGTCCAGGCGCAGGCCCTTGTCGGCCAGCCTGGCGTTCAAGGTCTGCTTGGTGGCGGTGCTGGCCAGGACGATGTCGCCGCCGATGGCCGTCTTGTTGGCGGCCGTGTGCAGCAAGGACAGGTCGAGGCGGTCGGTGTGCAGCTTGAAGCTGGCCGTGTCGATGCCGCCGTCAATGGCCGTGCGGGCAACGTTGCCGCCGCCGTTGAAGCGGCCGGCGGGACCCAGGTCGAGCAGCACGTTGTCGAGCGTGGACACGGTCAGCGTGCCGCCCAGGCGGCCCCGGAAAACTTCCAGTGGCAGCAGGTCCTGGTCGAGCGGACCGGCCTTGCCCTGGTTGATCAGCTCGAACTCGCCGGCCAGCTTCTGGTCGGGCGCAATGCTTGCATTCACCTTGAGGTTGAATTTGGCGGGCGGCAGGCCGGCGCTGAAGCCGTGCGGATCGACGTCGCGGGCCACCAGGTCGATGGCGCGCAGGATCACCGGATCGAACGGCGCCAGCGCCAGCGAGGCAGTGCCGGTGGCAGCGCCCGCGTCGCCCTTGGCCTTGAGTTCGAGCAGCGCCAGGCTGCCGCCGGCCTGCAGTGTCAATGTGGCCGGAGTAGGCGCCTGGCCCACCGGCGTGGCGGCGGTGCCCGGTGCGGCCGGCGTGGCCACCAGCGCCTGCGTGAGCGAGGCCGTGCCCTTGAGCGCGAACGGGCGCGCGCCGGCAATCGTCAGATCGGCTTTGGCCTGGCCGAACGGGGTTCCGGCCGAAGCGTCCTGCAAGTGCCAGCTGGTCTTGTCGCCGTACAGCGCGAAGCGCAGGTTGTCGATGACGGTGGTGCCGGTATCGCTGGCGATGATCAATTTGTCGAGCCGCGCATCGGACAGGCTCAGGCGGAACGGCGAGGCCAGCGAAGCGGGCATGGTGGTCGGTTCGTCGGACTTGCCGGTGCTGCGCACGGTGAGCGCCGCCACGTGCAGCTCGCTGATTTGCAGGCCTTCCGAAAAATACTGCAACGGCGACCAGTTGATGTCGATGCTTTGCGCAGTGACGGTGCTGTCCTTGGTTTTATAGACCAGCTGGCCGATATGCATGCGGTGGTACAGCGAGCCGGTCACGCCGGTGACGGAAATACTGCCGCCGCTGGCGCTGGCCACGCGCTGCACCAGCTGCTGCAAGGTCGATTCGCGGCCCAGCAGCCAGAAGGCGCCGCCCAGCAGCAGCACCAGCACCATCAGCGAGATGAATGCGCGGCGCGGCCAGCGGCGCGGCTTCTTGGCAGACTCCGGCGCGCTCTCTTGGGGATCGTGGTTAAGTTGGTCGGACATCAGAAAGTGAATCCCAGCGAGAAGTGCAAACGATATTTTTGAACCGCGTGGCCGTACGCCACGTCGACATTGAGCGGACCGACCGGGCTTTTCCAGCGCGCGCCCACGCCGTAGCCGGACTTGGGATGCAGGTCCTTGACCCGGTCGCCGGCGTTACCGGCGTCGTAGAACACGGCCGCGCCCCAAGTGGGCTTGAACCAGTACTGGTATTCGGCGCTGGCGGTGGCCAGGTAGCGCCCGCCGATGGTGGCGTCGCCTTCCTTCACCCCCAGCTCCTGGTACGCGTAACCGCGCACCGACTGGTCGCCGCCGGCGCGGAACAGGAACACGGACGGCACGCCGTTCTTGCTGCCGGAACCAAGCGCGCCGGCTTCGGCGCGCAGGATGATGTTGGAGCTGGCGCCGAACGGCTTGTAGTACACGCCGCGCAGGTAGCCACGAACGAATTTTTCATCGGTGAGCACCGGCAGCACGGCGCCGCCGATCTGAGCGTTGATGGCGTAGCCCTTGGTGGGCAGCAGCAGGTTGTCGAGCCGGCGCCAGGTGACGGCGTACGTGAGCGGCAAGCTTTTGCTGGTGACCTTGGGCAGGGCGCCGACCGACTTGGTCTCGGACAGCAGCTCCAGCGTGAAGCTGCGCTCGAGCAGCGGCGTGCCCCAGGCGCGCTTGCCGGCGATGCTCGACACGGCCGTCACTTCGCCGGCGATGTCGCTGCGCTCGTAAGTCACGCCGATGCTGTGGTTGTAGCCCTCGGGGGTGATCGGGAAGTACAGGTCGGCCTTGGCGGTCTGCTTCTTGGTCTCGAGCGTGAGCGCGCTTTTCATGCGCAGCCCGAACACCTGCAAGTCGTCGTAGGTGACCGAGGCCCGGTTACCGGTGTTGGTGCTGATACCGACACCGGCGCTGACGTTCTTGCGCTTGTTTTCGGTCACGCGCACCAGCAGCGGCAGCGGCTCCATGGAGGCGGCAGTGGTGGCCGGGGCGCCAGGCTCGCCTTCGGCGGTGGCCAGCTGCTGGTCGAGCACCGCGCTCAGGTCCGCGCTCACTTCCACGCTGGCGAAATAGCCGGTGTCCTGCAGCTTGGACTGGTAGGCCTGCAGGGCCGCCTCGCTGTAGTAGTCGCCGGGCTTGATCGCATTGAGGTTGCGCACCACGGTGTCCGGGTAGCGCTTGAGGCCTTCGATGCGCAGTTCGCCGAAGCGCATCTCGGGGCCGCTGTCGAGCACCACGCGCAGGTTGGCGGTGTGTGCTTCGGGATCGACGGTGGCGCGGCTGTCGGTCAGTTGCGCGCGCGGGTAGCGGGTTTGCACCACCTGGCGCAGGATGGCGCGCTTGGCGCCTTCCCACTCGTCCTGGCGGAACACGGTGCCCTTCTTGAGCGGCCAGCTGGCCTTGAGCGCGTTGGCGTCGAACTGCTTGTCGGCTGGCTGCTCGGGATTGGGCGCGAAGCCTTCGAGTACCAGGTCAGTCTCGCCCACGCGTACCGGTTCGCCCGGCACCACCTTGACATCGACCACCGCCGGCGTGGCGTTGCGGTCGAACGTCACCGACACCTCGGGCGTGTAATAGCCGCTGGTGGAGATCAGCGTGCGGATTTGCTCGGGCGCGGCGCGCACCAGCCGGAACAGCTGTTCGCGCGTCATGCGCGGGCTGTCGCGGAAGCGTTGCAGGTCGAGGTTGTCTTCCAGTAACTCCTTCAAGTCCCCGGGCGCGTCGATGCGCACCGTGTACTTGATGATGACCGGTGCGGCATTGGCGGCGACAGTGGCCTCGCTGGCCGCGACGGGGGCGGGCGTGGCGACAGGCGCAGTAGCGGGTTCGGAAACCGGCGCCGGCGCGGTGGTTTGCTCCTCCTGGGCGATTGCCAACGAGGGAACCACGGCCGTCACTGCGGTTGTTGCAAGCAGCACGGATACTTTTGTCACAAGATGTGCCAAAATTCGTGGTCTTGCCGATTTATTTGCGGGCGATGCCGGTAACATGAGACTCCATCAGGGGTGGTGCGTTCACCGCATGGTACCGGAATGCCCCGAATCATGGCGTACTAATAATAGTTGATACATCTGGAAAGAAAAGCAATGCTGCCAACCGATTCCGCCCTGGTCCTGTTTAGCGGTGGACAAGATTCCACCACCTGCCTGGCGTGGGCGCTCAAGAATTACGCGCGCGTCGAAACCATCGGTTTCGATTACGGCCAGCGCCATGCCGTCGAACTCACCGTGCGCCCGCAACTGATTGCCAGCCTGCGCGCGCTCAATCCCGCGTGGGACGCCAAGCTGGGCGAAGACCACATGATCGACCTGTCGCTGATCTCGAAGATCTCGCAAACCGCGATGACCCACGATATCGCCATCGAAACCCAGGCCAACGGCCTGCCCAACACCTTCGTCCCTGGCCGCAACCTGCTGTTCATGACGGTGGCCGCCACCGTGGCTTACCGGCGCGGCCTGACGGTGCTCGTCGGCGGCATGTGCGAAACCGATTTTTCCGGCTACCCGGACTGCCGCGACGACACCATGAAGGCGCTGCAAGTGGCGCTCAACCTGGGCATGGACACCCGCACCAAGCTCGAAACCCCGCTCATGTGGCGCGACAAGCGCCAGACCTGGGAACTGGCGCAGGACCTGGGCGGCACGCCGCTGGTGGACCTGATCCGCTCCGGCACCCACACCTGCTACCTGGGCGAGCGCGGCGCGCTGCACGACTGGGGCTATGGCTGCGGCACCTGTCCGGCGTGCGAATTGCGCGCGCGGGGCTACCGCCAGTTCACGGGCGCCGGGAACTAAGTGGATCCGGCCGCGCCCGTGCCATCCCGCCAGCGTCGCTACCTGGCGTCGGCACTGGCGCCGGCGCTGGCGTTGGCACAATCGCCACGCGTGCTGTCTGCGCTGGTACTAGCCGTGAGCCTGGGCCTCACCGGCCTGCTGTGGCGCGATGCCCGCAACGATGCCGACCAGGAGCTGCAAGCCGATTTCGAAGTACGCGTGCGCGAACTGGTCAACCAGCTCGACCAGCGCATGCAAACCTATGTCCAGGTGCTGTACGGCGTGCAGGGGCTGTTCTACAGCTCCGAGGATGTCACCCGCCGCGAGTTCCGCACGTATCTCGAGGGCCAGGGACTGGCGCGCCATTCGCCCGGCGTGCAGTCGATCGGCTACATGCAGCTGGTGCCCGGCGGCGCCCGCGCGGCGCACGAGGCGGCGGTGCGCCGCGAGCCGGGCGCCAATCCCGACTACCATATCTACCCGGCCGGCGAACGCGCCTGGTATGCCCCCACCGTCTATAGCGAGCCGCCCAATCCCCTGAGCCTGCGCGCGCTCGGCTTCGACGCTGCCAGCGAGCCGCTGCGCCGAGCCGCGCTTGACCGCGCGCGCGACACCGGGCTGCCGGCCATGACCGGCGCCGTGCGCCTGCTCGACGACCTGGCCGAAGCGCCGCGCTCGGCTTTCCTGATGCTGCTGCCGCTGTACGGCCGCGGCAAGCCGGCAACCACCGTGGCCGAACGGCGCGCGGCGCTCACGGGCTGGGTGTTCGCGCCGTTCCGGGTGGGCGATTTGATGGTCCGCCTGGGCACCCCGCGCACGGCCGGGCTGGTGGTGGAGGTCCACGACGGCGAGAGCGCAACCAGCGACAACCTGGTTTACCGCAGCGCTGGCGCCACTGGCGCCGTCAATGCCGCGCCGGTGCGCATGCGGTCGAGCATCCAGCAACTGTCGCTGGGCGGCCACCGCTGGACCCTGCGCATCGCCATGCCGCATGCGGCCCACGTGGCCGCCACTGACCGCATGCGCCTGATCGCGCTGTGCGGCGCCTTGCTCAGCGTGCTGGCCGCCTGCCTGACCTGGGCCCTGGCGCGCGGCCGCGTGCGCGCCCACCAGGCGCTGGCACGCAGCACCGCGCTGGCGGCCGAACTCAAGGACGGGCAGGGCGCGCTGCTGGCCATGGCCGACAGCGCCCGGCGCAGCCAGGCCATGTTGCGCAGCATTCTCGATTCCACCGTCGATGGCATCCTGGCGGATGATTTCAAGGGTTCGATCCTGAACGCCAACCGGCGCTTCCGCGAACTGTGGAACGTGCCCGAATATTTTGACTGGGACAGCGACGGCGCGGTGCTGATGGCGCACCTGCGCGCCCAGCTCTCGCGCCCCGAGGAGGGTCAGTTCGAACCCGGAGCATCACCGTCCGACCAGGATGGCGACTGGGAAGCGCCGCAGCAGGCGCTGCTGCGGTTGAAGGACGGCCGCGTGATCGAGCAGCACACGCGCGGCCTGCAACTGGGCCGCGAGCCGGCGCGCATCTGGTCGTTCCGCGACGTCACCGAGAGGGTGCACGGCGAACGGCGCGAACAGACCCGCCGCCGCGTACTGGAGCTGCTGGCCACCGGCGCGCCGCTCAAGACCATCCTCGAGAGCGTGGTGGCCGGGGTGGAGACGGACAACGAGGAATTGCTGTGCAGCGTGCTGCTGCTCGACGAGCAGGGCGAGCACCTGCTGGTGGCGGCTGCGCCAAGGTTGCCGCCGTTCTTCAACGCCGCCATCCACGGCACCGCGCTGCACGGCAACGGCGGACCATGCGTGGAAGCCGTGCTGTCCGGGCGCCGGGTGGTGGTGGAAGACCTGCATAACGCGCCGGCATGGATGGAACACCGCGACATCGCACTGCGCGCTGGCATCGCTTCCGGCTGGTCCGATCCGATCTTCGGCGCCGGCGGCGCGGTGATCGGCACCTTCTCGGTGTACCAGCGCGAAGCGCGCCAGCCCAGCATGGCCAATATCGCCCTGATCGAACAGGCCGCGCGGCTGGCCGGCATCGCCATCGAACAGGCGCAGGCGGCGCAGGCCGTGCGCGCCGGCGAGGCCCGCTTCCGCCGCCTGTACGACCACGCGCCGGTGGCGCTGTGGCAGCAGGACTGGTCGGCGCTGCACACCGCGCTGGCCGAGCTCACCGCGTCCGGCATCGACGACATGGGCCGCTACCTCGAAGCCAATCCGAGCCAGGTGGCGCGGCTGGCGGCGCTGGTGCGCATCGTCGATTTGAATGCGGCGGCGCGGCGCCAGGTCGGCGCCGGTCCGCAGGACCTGGCCGCCATCACGCTGGCGCAAAACTTCGAAGCCGCCGCCATGCCGGCGTTTGCCCAGGCGCTGGCGGCGCTGGCGCGCGGCGAGCATTTCTTCGTGTGCGAGGGCAGTTTCCGCCGTCTCGACGGCGTGATGCGCCACAACGAGCTGACCCTGATGATCATGCCCGGCCACACCGACAGCCTGGACTTCGTCATCGTCTCCACCGTGGACACGACCGAGAAGCGCCGCATGCACGACGAGCTGCGCGTGCTGGCCACCACCGACTTCCTCACCGGGCTGGCCAACCGGCGCGAATTCATGCACCGCCTTGCCGACGAGGAGGCGCGGCTGCGGCGCGACATCGGCGCCTGCACGGCGGTGCTGCAACTCGATATCGACCATTTCAAGCGCATCAACGATGAACATGGCCATGCGGCCGGCGACGCGGTGCTGCGCCAGCTCGGCGTGCTGATGCTCGATGAGCAGCGCAAGATCGACATGGTGGGCCGCATGGGCGGCGAGGAATTTGCCATGCTGCTGCCGGGGACCACCTTGCCGGCGGCCGCCGTGTTTGCCGAGCGGCTGCGCCAGCGGGTGGCGCTGAGTCCCTTGCAACTGGGCAGCGGCGTGAGCTTGCACGTCACGGTCAGCATCGGCATTTCGGTCATGGGGGGCAAACTGCCCGGTGGCGACGCAGCCCTGATCCGCGCGGACCAGGCCTTGTACCGCGCCAAGCGCGCAGGGCGCAATCGGGTGGAGCTACAGGACGGTATTGGGTCGGATCGGCCGGGGCTGCAAACCCCGACCGCTTCCGATTGAAAGGGTTTAAGCGGTCTGCTGGTAGGCGCGGCGCTGGCGGCGGGCGCGGGCGGTGAAAATCCAGTAGAGGCCCACGGGAATGAGCAGCGGCAGCAGCAGCGGCGACATGGCCGCCAGCACGATCACCGCAGCGAGTACCAGCGCGCTGACCAGCACCATGCCGATACCGGCGCACAGCACGCCCACGAAGACGGCGGCGCAGGTCACGGCCACTGCCGCGATCAGGATGCCGCCGCCGGCCAGCACCAGGCCGAACAGGGCGCCGAGCGGGCCGTCGAATTCATCGCCGTCGATATTGATGTGCATGTTATTGCCCAGCACCGAGTCCCACAGGGACAGGGCAAGCACGAAGACGATGGCGGCGGCTAACAGTTTTTTGGCGGTGCTGGTCATGGTGGTTCCCCGTTGTTGTGTGTGTTGTTCAGGTGCCGTTTGGCATGGTTGAACTGTACCGGCCAGGGGCCTTGCCAGCCACCGGATTGCGACAAAACGTAGAAATGGCGGGTTGGAACGCCGGCAGGCGGCGACCAGCCGCGCGGCAGGCCGGAGTTGCCAGGTAGCCCGATTGTTCCTTGATTTAAAGTTATGCCGTCCTATACTGAATCTCTACGCAGTTGAGGGAGGACCACAACATGGCATGGCTAGTATGGAGCGAGGGGCAAACTATCCCCGCCGCGTGTCCACACACAACCGGGCGCCAACGCGGCGCCACGCGTTCTTCGGGCGGTGGCCCAAAGGGCCCGCCGTCGGCGCCGCCGGCAATCCCGCCGATCATCATCACGCCGTTCAGCTATCACACGCCCGAACCGGCGATCGATCCGCGCTACAAGCCACCGAAGCCGCCGCTGGTGCAGCGCCGGCCCAGCGTGGTGTGCTGACTGTCATTTAGAAGTTGTGGCGCAAGCCCAGCGACACGCCCTTGAGCGTGGCGCCCGGGCTGGCGCCCGCAGCGGCGCCCAAACCGTTGATGGCAAAATCCACGCTGGCATTGCGCTGGTTTTTCAGGTGCGTGTAAAACGCGAACACGGTCGTGCGCTTGCTGAGCAGGTAGTCGTAGCCGGCCGTGTAATGGGTGGCGCCCGTATCGGCCCCTTTGCGCACCTTGCCCACCTGGACGCCGTCGGGGGCGCTGCCCTTGCCATCGCCCGCTCGCGCGATCCCGAGCTTGAACGCATGGCGCCCGGCCTGGTGCGTGACCGACACATAGGCTGCGCGGCGCTTGAGCGTGCCGCCCGGTAGCTCGTACTTCAACTGTTCGCCGACGAGCGCCACCCGCGTGGCGCCAGCGGTGTAGGCGGCGCCCAGCTTGGCGCCGGTGTCGCTGCTGCCCGGCCCCTGGTATTCGTGGTGGCGCTCGATGGCGCCGGTGGCGTACCAGCTGCCCTGTTCAAACACCAGCGCTCCCGAGTTCAGATAGGGCTTGGCGCCGCTAGCCGGGCGTTCTTCGGCAGCCGACCGCGCCACCCGTAATTGCACGCCGTGCCACACGGGCGACCAGTAATGCAGGCTGTTTTGCTGGCGGCGGTCGAACGAGGACGTGTCGCTGGTATTGTTGACGGTGGCGCCCGCGCCGTTGCCCATGATGCTCATGTAGCCGGCCGTGGTGGGATAGAACGGATCGAGGCTGGCAGTGGCGGTGTTATAGGGCAAGTTCCAGTTCCCCATGAATACGGTGCCGGCAGAGCCTTCCAGGCCCACCCGGGTGTCGCGCGAGGCCAGGCCGCCAGCGCCGGTGTCGAGCGCCAGCGTGCCCTCGATCTGGAAGATTGCCTTCAGCCCACCGCCCAGGTCCTCGGTGCCGCGAAAGCCCAGTACCGAACGGTAATTGCTCATGCGCGCGACGCTGGAGCCGGCGCCCGAGCTGCGCAACGATTCGAGGCCGGTGTTGAGGCGGCCGTACACGGTGACGTTGCTTTGCGCGCAAGCGGCGCCAGTGGTGGCGGTGAGGAGGAGGGCGAGGCCAAGTTTATGCATCCGTGGTGACTTTCTATTGTTGTTCCGGTATAAGGCGCTTATTATTTCACCCCCGATGCCAAGACACCCGAGCCTAAAGTATGAGTAACGACTTCCCCGATGTACCGGATACCCCGGACAACGACGCCCCGATCCAGGAACCGCGCCTGTGGCAGGGCAATGGCTGGACCGCGCGCGTGATCAAGAACGACGATGACGAAGGCTGGGCGGTGGCGATGATCAAGGACGGCGAGCCGGAACCGGCGCTGGTCGGTCCCTGGACCATGGGCCGCGACAAGAAAAACCCCAAGCCACTCGACGTCAACGCCTTCAACACGCTGGTCAAGACCGCCAACGAAGTGATCCGCCGCCACGAACAGCAGCTGCACGCGCAACTGCACAAGAACGTCTTCGTCAACACCGACGACGGCGGCCAGATCAAGGTCACGCTCGATATCGTGCCCGACGAGGACGACCCGTACGCCATGCTCTCCGCCTTCGACGTGTATGGCGAAGAAATCGCCAAAGTGCGCGTTGTGCCGACTTTCAAGCTCAGTGTGACCAGCGCCACCACATGGATAGACAACGAGTATCGCAAACCGCAATGATCACTGGCCCTTGCCGGGGCTGACTGATAGTATTTCCTGTGCGTACTAATTACAGGAAATACTATGGAAGACCGTCTCGCCCGTCTTGAAGCCGTCCAGGCCATCTTGCTTGAAATCGGCCGTAAATCGGGCAGTTGCACCGATATCAGCGAATTTTTGCAATCGGTGCACGCGGCGCTGGGACGCATCATGTACGCCGCCAACTTTTTTGTCGCGCTCAGCGACCACGAGGGACCGGCCAACCACGTGCGCTTCGTGTATTTCGTTGACGAGGTCGATGCGGCCCCGGCCAGGGACGAGCTGTTCGAACTGGCGGACGGCGAATCGCCTACCGCTGCCGTGATCGCCAGCGGCCGGCCGATGGCGATGACGGCCGCCGAGCACGTCTCCAAAAGGCTCGACAACGCCGCCTTCGGCATCGGCACCATTGCCGAGCACTGGATGGGCTGCCCGCTGCTGGACCAGGAGCACCAGGCGCTGGGCGCGATGGTGATCCAGAGCTACGACCGCCAGCATACGTTCAGCGGCGAAGACCAGGCCCTGTTCGCGCTGATCGCGGACTTCGTCTCGGCCGCGCTGCGCGGCTTGCAGAGTGTTGACCGGCTCGAGCGCGCGGTGCAGGACCGCACCGCGCTGCTGGCGCACGAGGTGGCCGAACGGCGCCGCGCCGAAGACGAGATCCGCCACGCCAACGATGCGCTCGAAGAACAGAACGCCGCGCTGGAAAACGCCCTGACCTCGCTCAAGGACGCCCAGGGCGAGCTGGTACGGCAGGAAAAACTGGCGTCGCTGGGCCGGCTGGTCGCCGGCGTGGCGCACGAAATCAATACCCCGCTGGGCATCTGCGTCACCGCCACCAGCCACCTGGTGGAAGAACTGAAGCTCACGCGCGCCGACATGGCGGCCGGCATCCTCGACGAAGACGGCTTGAACCAGTTCTTCGACATCGTCCACCAGTCGCTGCGCATCATGACCACCAACACGCAGCGGGCGGCGGCGCTGGTGCGCAGCTTCAAGCAGGTGGCGGTCGATCAGTCGTCGGACGACATCCGCAGTTTCAATTTGCGCAAGTACCTCGACGAAGTGCTGCTGTCGCTGCAGCCCAAGCTCAAGGGCAAGCCGGTCACGATCGACATCGATTGCGACGACAACATCAACATGGCCAGTTTTCCAGGGGCCGTGTCGCAGGTACTGACCAACATGGTGGTCAACTCGCTGGTCCACGGGTTCGACGAAGGGCAGCCGGGCCGCATCAAGATCACCGGCAAGGTCGATGGTGATTTCGTCAACTTCGACTACAGCGACGACGGCGTGGGCATGGATACGTCCACCCTGGGCCAGCTGTTCGATCCGTTCTACACCACCAAGCGCGGCACCGGCGGCAGCGGCCTGGGCGCGCACATCCTGTTCAACCTGGTCACGGGCGCGCTGGGCGGCACCGTCAAGGTGGCCAGCGCGCCCGGCATGGGCCTCCACTACAAGCTGCGGTTCCCCAAGGTCAAACGCAAATAAGAGCGCGGCTGCTTTAGCGCAAAAATGCTATGGTGCGGCTTGTCCACTTTTTCGAGCACTCTCGTTCCGCCATGCCCACTGCACCTTGCTCCGCCGGTTACAACCCCGACCTCGGTTTTGCTGCCGGCGGCGGCGAGATGGGGGCCGTGGTGCGCGGGTTCGACTGGACCGGTACGCCGCTCGGTCCCCTGGCAACCTGGCCGCAGTCGCTGCGCACCGCCGCCGGCATGATGCTGGCGGCGCGCCACCCGATGTACGTGGCGTGGGGGCCGCAGCTGGCGCTGCTCTACAACGACAGTTACCGCGAGGTGCTGGGCGCCAAGGCCGACCAGCCGCAGCAGATCCTGGGGCAGCCGTTCAGCCAGGTCTGGGCCGAGGTGTGGGACCAGGTCGGCCCCATGCTGGCCGCCACCATGGCCGGTGAATCGCTGTGGTACGAAGACCAGCCGTTTACGCTCACCCGCAACGGCTTTGTCGAACACATCTACGCCAGCTTTTCCACCAGCCCGATCCGCGACGAGTCGGGCGCGATTGCCGGCGTGCTGTGCGTGTGCAGCGAAACCACCGGCAAGGTGCGCCAGGTCGAGGAGCGCCTGCGCCTGCTCGACGAGATCGGCGAAGCCACCCGCCTGGCCGCCGAGCCGGCCACCATCATGGAACACAGTACCCGCCTGCTGGGGCAGTATCTCGATGTTACCCGGGTGGCCTATGCCGACCTCGAACCCGACAACGACCGTTTTACCATCCGCCACGACTGGCGCGTGCCGGGCGCGATCAGCACGGCGGGCGTATATTCGCTCGACCTGTTCGGCTCGCGCGCCACGTCCAACCTGCGGGTGGGGCGCACGCTCTTGATCAACGACGTGGACCGCGAACTGGCGCACGGCGACGGTGTCGAAATGTTCAACCAGATCGGCATCCAGGCCATCATCTGCTGCCCGCTGGTCAAGCAGGGCAAGCTGGTGGCGATGATGGCCGTGCACCAGCAGCAACCGCGCACCTGGACCCGCGACGAAGTGGCGCTGGTCGAAGCCGTGGTGGACCGCTGCTGGGCCCACATCGAGCGGGTGCGTTCGACCGAGGCGCTGCGCGAGGCCGACCGCCGCAAGTCCGAATTCCTGGCCACGCTGGCGCACGAGCTGCGCAACCCGCTGGCGCCGATCCGCAATGCGCTCGAGCTGTTGCGCATCGGCGCCGACCGGCCGGGCCTCAAGGAGCGCATGCTGGGTACCATGGAGCGACAGGTCGGCCACATGGTCCACCTGATCGACGACCTGCTCGACATTGCCAGGATCAGCAGCGGCAAGGTGGTGCTGCAAAGCGCGCGCGTCTCGCTGCAGTCGGTGGCTGCCAGCGCGGTGGAAACCAGCCTGCCGCTGGTGGAAGCGGCCGGGCACGAACTGGCGCTCGACCTGCCGCGCGAGCCGGTCTGGCTCGACGGCGACGCCGTGCGCCTGAGCCAGGTGCTGAGCAACCTGCTGACCAACGCCGCCAAGTACACGCCGCAGCCGGGCCGCATCCACGTCACGGCCACCACCATCGACGGCATGGCGGTGATCGCGGTGACGGACACCGGCATCGGCATCGCGCCCGAGGCGTTGGAACAGGTGTTCGAGATGTTCGCCCAGGCGCCGCACAGCATCGGCATTTCCAAGGGCGGCCTGGGCATCGGCCTGTGCCTGGTGCGCCACCTGGTCACGCTGCACGGCGGCAGCGTAACGGCAGCCAGCCCCGGCCCCGGCCTGGGCAGCACGTTTACCGTCCGCCTGCCGCTGGCGGCGCCGGCGGCCGGGCAGGCGCAGGGCGACGAGCACCAGGCGCACACCGCGCCCGCGCACCCGGCGCTGCGGGTGCTGGTCGCGGACGACAATGTCGATGCTGCCGACACCCTCGGCGACCTGTTGCAGGCCATGGGCTGCCAGGTGCAGGTGACTTACGATGGCGAACAGGCGGTAAAGGCGGCCACGGCGTTCAATCCCGACCTGGTGTTCCTCGATATCGGCATGCCGCGCCTGGACGGCTATGGCGCGGCCCGCGCGCTGCGGGCGCTGCCGGCATTGGCAGGGGTAAAACTGGTGGCGCTGACCGGCTGGGGCGCGCAAGACGACCGCGCCCGCACCGGGGCCGCGGGGTTCGACCACCACCTGCTCAAGCCGGCCTCGCCGGACCAGGTGGCGGTTGTGCTGGCCAGTGCTGCGCCGGCCAGCGGTTAAGGTTTATTTCGTTACCTTGGTGATTTCCACTTCCCAATCGACGCCCGAGTCGATCTTGTGCTTGGCCGCATAATTGCCCTGGCTGATCGCCACCGCCACGTCCAGCAAGCTGTTCAGATAAACCAGCGGCTTGCCCTTTTCCACGCCGCCAAACGTGTGCTCGAACGGCGCCACCACCTTGTTGATCAGCTTGCCCTTGTGCAGGATGCGCACCTGCACCTTGTCGTGCAGGCCGATGTTCAGCTCGTCGAACAGCGATTTCGGAATATTGGTCCAGACGTTGCCGTACTTGACGTCCAGCACCGGGATGATGCCCTTGATCACGTCGCCATTGCGAACTGCCTTCTGGTACGGAATCTTGACCACCGATTCGCTCGGCAGCACCGGGCCCACCTGCTCGAAGGTGATCGCGCCCGAGGCCAGGCGCGCGCCCACGTAGGCATACACATCGCGGCCATGGAAGGTGTACGACTCGCTTGATCCCGCCAGGCGGTTGACCTTTTCATCGATCTCGCGCAATTCGGCCACGCCGTCGCGCTCGGCGATCAGGGTGAACAGGCCGTTGTCGGGGCCGACGAAATAACGGCCCTCGCGGGTCTTGAGCACCACCGATTTGCGCTGCGTGCCCACGCCCGGATCGATCACGTTGACGAACACGCTGCCGGTCGGCCAGTAGTTGGCGGTCTGGTACAGGCGGTAGGCGCCGAGCCAGATGTCGTAGTCGGGAATATTGTGGGTCAGGTCCGAGACCGACAGGTTCGGATCGACGCCGAACGCCACGCCGCGCATGGCCGAGACGGCGCCGTCGGACGTGCCGAAGTCGGTCATCAGCACCAGCGCATGCTTGTTTGCGGGCGTTTCCGCCGCCAGGGCCGGGCCGGCCAGCGCCGCCGCCAGGCACAGGGAGATCAACAGTTTGGACGGTTTCATGGGTTCTTTCTAGAAGGTGTAGCGTACGCGGCCATAAAAATATGCGCCGTTCAGCCCGATCGGATTGATGAAATTGTACGGCAGCGCGCCGCCGTAGCTGGCGTTATTGGTCTGACGCACGCGGTCCGGGTAGCGGTCGAAGATGTTGTTGCCGCCGGCCGAGACGGTCAGTTTCGTGGTCAGCTTGTATTGCGCTTCGAGGTCCACGGACCACACGGCGCCAAAGCGCTGGGCGTGCACGCCGTCGATCAATTCGGCGTCGTCGTCATACGAAAAATCTTTCAGCGCGCCGAAGCGGGTGGCGCGGGCCTGCCAGCCCCATTGCGCCGCCTGCCAGTCGGCGCTCAGCACCAGCTTGGTCTTGGGCGAGGCATGGCGGATGCGGAACAGGTTGTTCTCGGTGAGCAGCGTCAGCTCGGGATCGATTTGCGCCAGCGCGGCCGAGCTCTGATGGACGTTGTCGATGCGCGTCTTGTTCAGGTTGAGCGCGGCGTTCAGGTCCAGCTTGCCGCCAGCGAGCGGCAGGTCGTGGTTGACCACCAGGTCGAGGCCAGTGGTGGTGGTGTCGAGCAGGTTGGCCAGGTAAGCCACCGACTCGATGTCGGTGCGGCCGATGGACGCCAGGTAGGCGGTGGCGGCATCGCTTTGCAGGTCGCTGGTGCGGGTGATGCGGTCGCGCAGCTTGATGCGGTAGGCGTCCACCGTGACGCTGGTATTGCGCTGCGGTTTCCAGGCGGCGCCCAGCGACAGGTTGGTCGATTTTTCGGGTTTCAGGTTCTGTGCGCCGAACGCGCGGGCCAGGCTGTCGGACGCCGGCAGCAGCGACGCCGTCTGCAGGCCGGTGCCGTCGCTGTTGAAGTTCAGCGTGGAGAAGCGGAAGCCGGTCTGCACCAGCGCCGGCGCGCGGAAGCTGTTCGACAGCGAACCGCGCAACAGGAAACCGTCGGCCACCTTGTAGCGCGCCGACAGCTTGCCGGTGCTGGCGTTGCCAAAGTCGCTGTAGTCGGAATAGCGCGCTGCCACGCCCAGCAGCAGGCGCGCCGTCAGCTCGCTCTCGACATCGAGATACACCGAGCGTACCGAGCGGCGGCCATCGAAGGTATCCTGCGGCCGCAGTCCGGGGCCCGCCTGCGCGCCCGGCGGCGCATCGGGGACCGTGCCGGCCGCCGCAGTTCCAGCTGAATAGGAAGCAGGATCACCGGGCGAACTGGTATAGGTCTCGCGCATGTATTCAGCGCCCAGCGCCAGGTTGCCCGGCGCGCCGATGCCGAGATCGAGCGCGCGCGTGACATCGGCGTTGACGGCATCCTGGTCGAAGTCGAACGTGGACAGGTGGAAGCTGGTCGGGCTGGCCGCGCCCAGCGACGCGTTGGCCGAATTGGCAAGATCGTAGCGGAACTTGTTGCCGCCGTGGCGAGCGCTGACGTCCCAGTTCCAGGCGCCCTGGGTGATGCGCAGGCCGGCCACCACGCTGACATCGGTGGCATCGCCCCGGGTGGTGGGGCGGTAGCCGTTCGGGTACAGCGCCGGCACGTTGGACGGATCGCCCGGGTAGCGGAAGTAGGCGCTGCCGTCCGACTTGCGCTGGTTGACGGTGGCGAACGAGTACGCATCGACGCCGTCGGCAATCGGCGCCAGCATGTTGTAGAACGCGTAGTGGTTGCGCTGCTGCGAGTCGCCGGACTTGAACACGACCTTGCCGTCGAGCGCCAGGTCGGCTGGCGTGGAATTCCACGAGGTCCAGCCGGCATCGCTGGCGCCGGCGCGGTTGGTCGGATTGCGGTCGCGGCTTTCCAGGCCGAAGCGGAAGTAGCCCACGTCGCCCACCGGCACGCCGTAGTCGGCGTTGACGATGGTGGTCTGGCCGTCGGTCTTGCGGTCGTCGGTCGGTTTGAAGTCGGTGTGGTTGGCGCCGTAGCTGACCGAGGCCGAGCCGCCGGTGCGCGCCTTTTTCAGCACGATGTTGATCACGCCGGCGACGGCGTCGCTGCCGTACTGGGCGCCAGCGCCGTCGCGCAGGATTTCGATGTGGTCGATCGCGCCCGGCGGGATCGCATTGACATCGACCGGCACGATGCCGGCAAAGCTGCTTTCCGTGTCGAGCACGGCGCTGGCGTGGCGGCGCTTGCCGTTGATGAGCACCAGCACCTGGTCGGGCGCCAGGCCGCGCAGCTGGATGCCGCGTACCGAGTCGGCCGCGCCGCTCGATTCGATGCGCGGGAAGTTAATCGACGGCGACAGGTTTTGCAGGGCGGCGCCGAGGTCGCCGCCAGCCAGCGCATTTTCGACCTCGCGCGTACCGAAACGGTCGATCGGCACGGCGGAATCGAACACGGTGCGGTTGCGCGCGCGCGAACCGACCACGGTGACCTGGTCGATGGCGGCAACGCCGGCTTCCGTGTCGGCGGCGGATTGTGCCTGCGCGGCAGGCAGCGCGGCCAGCAGCAGGGCGCAGGCCAGCACGCTGCGGCGCAGCGGCAGTGCAGGCAGGCGATAGGGGAGGGCGTGGTGGGACATGGTGGCTTCCTTGCATGATCTGAACCACAATCTTACTTGCAAGGAATTGTGTCACCAACAACCGATTGTCTATATGCTTATCCATCCAGAGCGCCTGACAAGACCTTCAGAGCAAGGCGCAGCGACGAAGACAGTACCGCTAGTACGGCGAGGCGCTGCAACGCCGCTATGGAGGTGTTGTCAGGCGCTCTAGTCAGGGAAGCGTTCGTTAATTGCCAGGGCCTGATCCATGTTGGCCACCAGCAGATCGACATAATGGGGATCGAGGTGATGGCCGGCCACGTCGCGCAGGTGTTGCACCACTTGCGCCACCGGCCAGGCATCCTTGTAGCAGCGCTTGTGCATCAGTGCGTCGAACACGTCGGCCACGGCAACGATGCGCGCGTACAGGTGGATGTTCTCGCCCTTGAGGCCCTGCGGGTAGCCGCTGCCGTCGTATTTTTCGTGGTGCTGGTGGGCGATCACGGCGGCCGCTTTGAGGATCGGCCGCTGCGAACCGTCCAGGATCGACAGGCCGATGGTCGGGTGCTGCTTCATGATTTCCCACTCGGCCGGATCGAGCTTGCCCGGTTTCAATAGCACCGAGTCCGGCGTGGCGATCTTGCCGATGTCGTGCATCGGCGCGGCGTGGCGCAGCACCGCTGTTTCGTCGTCGGGCAGGCCGGCGGCGGTGGCCAGCAGGTGGCATACCTCGGCCATGCGGCGCACGTGGTTGCCGGCCTCGTGCGAGCGCGATTCCACCACGTCGCCCAGGCGCAGGATCAGCTCGGCCTGGGTGTCGGTGATTTCCTGGGTCAGCAGGATATTGTCGAAGGCGATCGCCACGCCCGAACAGAACACTTCCAGCAGCTTGGTGTCGATCTCGGAAATTTCGTCCACGCCCTTGAGGATCAAGAGCGACGCCTTGCCGCTGCTGTTGGGGAAGTAGCCGATATAGGTATCGCCCTCCACCCGCGAGATCTTGTTACTCTTGGCCACGTCGAGCTGGGCCAGCACTGCCGGACTGAGCAGGGTGCCGTCCTCGTCGCCGATCCGGGCCAGGATTTCGTAATCGTTGACGTCGCCGATGGCGGTGGCCGCGCGCAGGCGCAGCAGCATGCTGTGCTCGAGCCGCAGCAGGGCCACCACCTGCTGCAGCAGGCCGTTGGCGAAATCTTTGAGATTGCGTTGCTGGAAAATATGGGCCGAGGCGGCGATCACGCGCTCGAGGCCTTCGCGGTAATTCAGCTGCTGCAGGCGCGCTTCTTCCACCTTCATGATGTCGCGGTAGGCGCGCAGCGCGGCAAACGTGGTGGTAAACAGTTTGGTCCGATCGAGCTCGGTCTTTTCCTTGTAGTCGTTGATGTCGTAGTTGACGATCACGCGCTCCTCGGGGGCCTGGCCCGGCTGGCCGGTGCGCAGCACGATGCGGGTAAACTGGTTGTCCAGGTCTTCGCGCATCCAGCGCGCCACTTCCAGGCCGCTGTCCTCTTTTTCCATCACCACGTCCAGGAACACCAGCGCGATATCGGTCTCGCGCGCCAGCACTTCCTTGGCTTCGGCGCCGCTGTACGCATGCAAAAATGTCAGCGCGCGGCCGTCGAGGCGGAAACGGGTCAGGGTCAGCTTGGTGATGTCGTGGATGTCGGGTTCGTCATCGACCAACAAGACTTTCCATGGTGCTAACTTTGGCGATGCAGAGGACAGAAAAGACATGGGCGTTCCGCAAAAAGGTGGCGCATACAAGATTTCGATTGTAGTCCCACTCATTGCTATTAACAACAGGCAACAAAAGAACGCGTTAAAACGCGCAACACTTCTGTAACAAAAAAACCCGCAGGGCTTGCGCACTGCGGGTAAAAGTACAACTGAAGGAGGGGAAGCGTCAGCCGAGCAGAGGGAAACCGGTCAGATAGCCGACTGCCGCGCCATAGCGGTCGCGGTAATTGGCGCGGATCAGCGGATCGAGCGTGGTGCGCACTTTGCCGTGCAGCGAGCTCGACCAGTCACCAGCATGTTGGAAGTTACTCATGATGTACGCGAAGCCATTCATGTCGTCGACCGCGTGCAGGCCGGTCGATTCGGCGCCCGATGGCGTGGACAGCAGGCGCGTGAGCACCTTGGTATCGACGTTATACGCCCACAGGAAGTTATTCACGTGGGTGCCGCTGTCCTCACCGACGAACAAGGTGCGCAGTTTTTCCGAGAATTTGATGTTGTCCGGGTTGGCGACTTTCTCGGCGTTGGCGGTGTTGCCCAGCGCATCCGGCGTGGCCAGGTCTTCGCTCAGCAGGCCTGGCACGGCAGCCATGTCCACCGGCACCCATTCGCTGTCGATGGCCGCGCCGCTGCTGTCTTTCTGCGCGCCCTTCATGTTCAGCGCGTAGACCGCGCCGGCGCTCGGGCCCTTGATCGAGATGCCGCCCGAGCCGTTGGTCATGGCCGAACCGATGGCCGCGATGGCCGAGTAGGCGATCTTGTCCCTGGCATTGACGGTCGTGCCTTCCATCTTGGTAAAGCCCATGCTGCCGCCGGCGAAGCCGGCGTAGCGGTGGGTTTCCAGGAAGGCGGCGGCCTTTTCCATGCCCGGCTTGATCTTGATCCAGTTGCTGCGGCCGTTGAAGGCGATCTTGGTGAACGAGGCGTCGCTTGGATCGGCGGTGCGCACGTCCATGATGTCGGCCGCTTTCAGGGTGTCGGCCAGGGCCTTGATTTCAGCGCTGGTGGCCTTGCCCAGTTTGATCCATTGCAGCGTGGCCGAGCCGCCGTTGTCCACCGACGTCTGCTGCCACTTGGCCACGTACAGGGTGCCGCTCGACAGATCGCGCGCCTTGTCGGCCACGAACATGAACAGGCCGCCGTTGGTGGCGTCGTCGCCCATCAGCGCGGTGCGCTCGTCGGGCATTACCTGCACCAGCTCGTGCGAGATGCGGCCCATGCAGTAGTGCTTCTTGCAGCTGCCGGTGCCGTCCGGGTTGACCGTGATTTCCGGCATGTGGCCGTAGTGGTAAGGATTGGCGCGGGTGGCGTCGCCGTACAGGCTGCGCGAAAAACCGGCGAACTGGGTGTCGGTGGCGATGGTGGTCGCGTCCGGCTCGTACTCTTCGCTCGACAGGTGGGTGTTCCACGGCGAGCGGCTGGCGCCGCAGGTGATCCACAGGCCGTTGGCCGGGCTGGTATCGACGTTGTGGTACTTCACCAGGGTCAGCGCGCCGGTGGTCTTGTCCTGGTCCAGCGTGAGCACGGCGATCGGCGACGGCAGCATGCCGTACATCGAGCTGCCGGCCAGATTGCTGGTGGCGTATTCGAACTGCACCACCGCGAACACGGTATTGCCCTTGACGCCGGCCACGGTGGGCGCGTCGAGCTTGAGCAGCGAGGTGCCGTCCGGGCAGTCGGAGAAGAACTGGCGCGGCGTGGTTCCGCTGGTGTCCATGATCGGACGGTTGTTGATGTCGTAGTAGCCACCGGAGAGCGTGGTGCCGCCGCTGCCGTTGGGCACCAGGGCGCCGGTGATGAAGAAGGTCTGGTAAGCGAGCGAATAGGCCTGGGTCTTGCCGTCCGAATAGGTGGCGTTCATGCCGGAGGCGACGGTGGTGGTGGCCATCTTGGCGGGATCGGCCAGGGACGGCGCAGCCATGCCGGTGAAGGTGACGGACATCAGCTTGGTAGCAGGCGCGGCGCTGTCGTTGCCGCCACCACAGGCGGTCAGCAGCGCGGCGGTGGCGCCGCCGGCCAGCGGCAGCAGCGGCATGCCGGCAAACAGTTGGACAATGCGACGGCGGGACAGATCGGGCGACTCGGTCATAATCATTCCTGGAAATAAGCCATGTACTTGTGCCGGCGGCGGCGCGGCATCATCCGGGATGGTGGCGCATCCCGACGGGCGAGATGGTAGCGATCCTGTATGACGCCACCATGACATGCGGCGACGATTGGTAACAAATCGCATCAAACCGCGCCGTGCGCCGGCAAACGGGCTATATTGTTTACATTCGCAGTGAGTTACGAGGAGTGCGCCATGCGCCCGATGATCAAATCTTCCCTGGCGGCCCTGGTATTGCTGGCCGCAACCACCGGCGCGGCCTGGGCCCAGGTCAGCGTCAGCTATGACAAACCCGACGAGTTCATTGATGTGCCGCGCAGCCCGATTGACCGCGAGCGCATGCTCAAGGATTTCACCCAGTATTTTTCGACCTTCGACAAGAAGCTGCCGGCCGGCCAGCAGCTCAAGATCGAGGTGCTCGATATCGACCTGGCGGGGCGGCTGTGGCCGCGCCGGTCCGGTGGCGACGATATCCGCGTCATGAATGGCGGCGCCGACTGGCCGCACATGAAGCTGCGCTATACGCTGGAAGAAAACGGCGCGGTACTGCGCAGCGGCGAGAGCGACCTGTCGAACATGATGTACCAGCAGCGCGCCACGCGGCTGTCCGACAGCGATCCAATGCGTTATGAAAAGCAGATGATCGATGACTGGTTCGAGAAGACCATTACCTCCAAAGTCGCCGCCAACTAGGCTGGTTCAATATGTCCGCAGCGAGGCGCAGCGCCGAAGACGGTGCGTCGGCACGGCAAGGCGCTGCAACGAAGCTGCGGGCTTTTTGAACCAGCCTAGGCAGCCGAACGGCTAGCCGAACGGCTAGCCGAACGGCTAGCCAATCCGGTTAACGCGCGGGAACTTGGCAGCAAACGTGGCCGGCATCGGTGCGACTTCGCCGGTGCGGTAATTGAAGAACACGAAGCCGTACTTGGCCATGGCCACCAGGGTCGAGTCGCGCGGGCGCGTGACGCGGAACGTGATGTCGCCGCCATAGCGGTTGAAGTCCATGACCCCCACCTCGAACAGCAAATGGTCGCGTGCATGCGCTTCCGCGCGGTACGCCGTTGCCAGGTCGGTGACGATGATGCCGGCGCCGCTGCTATCCATTTCCTGCACGCCGAATTCCGCCAGGAATTGCGCGCGCGCTTCCGAAATCATCGACACCATCGAATCGTTGCCCAGGTGATTGGCGGCATTGATGTCGGTGTGGCGCACGGTGAGCTGCGTCGAAAAATAGTACTGGTCGTCCGGAAAATCGAGTTTGAGGCGGGCCATGGCGGTCCTTACAGTTGTTCGCTCAGGAAGACCAGCGTGTGGCCGTGTGCTTCGGCGGCAGCGCGCTGGTTGTATGAATCGCGGTGGTTGCAGTTGAAGCCGTGTTCGGCGCCCTGGTACACGTGGATCTCGACCGACTCCACGCCCTCGAAGCGCTCGGCGATGGCTTTCACTGCCTCGTTCGGGATGTGGCTGTCGGCGCTGCCGAAGTGCATCAGCACCGGCACCTTGATCTCGTCTGCGCGATCGAGGCCGTTCTGGATGCCGCCGCCGTAGTAGGCCACGGCGGTATCGACCAGGCCGTCGGCAGCGGTGCGGTACGACAGCAGGCCGCCCATGCAGTAGCCGATCGAGGCGATCTTCTGGCCGGCGGTACTCTCGTGCGCGCGCAGCGCCTTGACGGTGGCGGCGATGTCGGTCTGGGCCTTGTCGAAATCGAGCGAGTTCATCAGTTCCACTGCGCGCTTCCAGCCGGCTTCGTCGTAGGTCAGCTCGATGCGGGCGCCGTCGCGCCAGAACAGGTCGGGCGCAATCACCACGTAGCCGTCGGCGGCGTACTGGTCGGCTACGTTACGGATGTGCTGGTTGACGCCGAAGATCTCTTGCAGCAAGACGATGCCGGGACCCTTGCCGCCGCGCGGCAGCGACAGGTAGGCGCCGAACGTGCCGTCCTCGGTGGTGATATCGATCCATTGCGAATTCGTTTCCATGGTGCTCCTTGTACCGTGATCGGGAAAACAACCATCGTACCGTGTTTTTGCCCTGATCGCCGTACACCTTTGGATATGGCGGACATCGAGTAACCGTAGCGAGCGGCTCGATATCGTCTTGAGTAGCGGAAGCGCGCGGAGGTACGCTGGGCAACGGATAGGCGATAGCGGGACGCGCAGTAGGTTGCTTGATGTCCCTTGAATCAATAAATTTCGCGGGTATAGATCACCGGGCCGGAGCGATAGACACCAAAGGTCAGCTTGCCGGTGGTGCTGGGCAGGTAATAAATCCACTGCGCATCGGCGTTGCAGGCCGGCGTTGGCGTGCACGGCTTTTGCATCGTGAAATCCACGGAGCCGAGACCGTTCTGGCCGGACGGCGGCGTCAGCCGGAACCCCGCCTTGCCGGACTGGAAAGCGGCCGTTCCGGGCGCGACCGGCTGCAGTTGCGCCGCCGTGGCGCACACGCTGGCCAGGCCTTTTTCGCAACGATCGAAGCGCAGGTAACCGGCCACACTCTTGGCCGGCGCGTTGTACATGGGATTGAACATGAAGCCGCGATTGGCGTCATAAAACTGGGCTTGCACGGTGACCGGCATCGGTGACGTCGGCGAACCGTCGATATTGGGCACTACCAGCCGGCCCGAGACGGCGGTGATCGCTGTCTCGGCGGAGGCACTGGCGGTGGCGCGCCGGGACGTGGCGCCGTCGGTATCGACCGCCCGCACGAAAAACCTGACCGGGTTGCTGCCGGTGGCTGCCGACGGCAGCGCCTTGAAGCGGAACATCGGCATGCTGATCGTGGATGGGAGGTCGAAATTCGGGTCCTCCACTCTCCCCAGCCCTTTGAAGAAGGCGAACGATGGCGCGGTACCGGCAATGCTGCCGCCCATGGCGCCCACGTTGGTATCGACCAGGGTGGCCCCGCCCAGGGTGGCTGCGGGCGACAGGGTGATGGGCTTGGCCAGCGCACCCTGGTAATTGATGGTGAGGCCGTTGGCGCTGTTATAGGCTTTGACGATCACATAAAACGGCTGGTGCGAATAGATGAACACCGGGTCGCACGGCGCCAGCAGCGGCGAGCTGTTGGAGGTCGCCTTGCACGGCATGGTCATGCCGGCGAGCTGGCCTGGGGCCACCATCTCGCGCGTGCGCGAGCCGGTCAGCGTGGCAAAGATGGGCAGCGACGTATCGAAGTGGTCGGGGATGAAGCGGCCGATCTTTTGCGTGCCGGCGGTCTTGAATTGATCGCCGGCCGCGCCGAGATAACCGGCGCCACTATTGAGGCCCACGTCGAGGCGGATGATGCCGACGTCGCTAAAGCTCCAGGCGCCGGTACTGTCGGTCTTGCTGCTGGAGACGCCATCGGTGATCGCATTCATGGCGCCCGCCGTGATGTCGCCGGCGTTGCCGGCGTCGGCAGGGTTATCGACGGCTGGTACGGCGAGCTTCATGTTTTCGGGCGTCGTTTCCTTGCCAAAATTGGTGGTCACCTCGCCCTTGTTGTTGACGGCGCTGATCTTGACCGTAAACGTTTCGCCGGCTTTGGCGAAGATGGCGCTGTTGGCGTCCGGCACCGCGCCGGCGGCCACTTTATTGTTGCCGGCACTGGTGGCTTCGATGTTGAAGCGGGCCGGAGCGGCAATGAATTTACCGCTTCCCCTGGCCGTGTAGCCGGCGCTGCCGGCGTAGGCGGCATCCAGCGCCACCTCGCCCACTTCCGGATAGGTCAGCGTGGTGTTGGCGATGCCGGCGCTGTCGAACGCCAGCTGCAACCTGGTGGGGCTGTTGCCGCACGTGAGGCCGTTGCCATTGACGTTGACCTGGGCGCCGGCCCTGGCTTTGCCCGACACCGGGTTGACGAAGCCGCAGGACAGGTTGATGTATTCGGATTTGCCGGCCACCAGCGGCACGCAGCTTTGCTTGTTGGCGGAAGCTGCCAGCGCCTGGATGCGCACGTTGGCGGTGGTCGCGGCGATATGGTTGTCGACGGTCACCTGCAGGCCGGTGTCTTCGAACGACATCGCGCACTGGTTGCTGGCCGAGGTGTTGGCGCTGTTGACGCACGTGGTGCCAGTCGTGCCGCTGGCCGCCAGCGTGGCGACGCCGACCGTGGTTTGCTCCACGGTGGCGCTGCTGGTCTCACCCGTGAACGTGAACGACTTGCCGCCCGGGAGCAGGGTAACGCTGCTGCTGCCCGTGAAATGCGGCGCGGTGCAGGCCGCATTGGCGCAAGCGGTGACCTTGACCGTTTGCGGCTGGCAGGTGAGGGCGCTGCCGGTGTGGGTGATCTGGAAGTGGTGGGCTCCGGCGGCGGGGGCCGCCGCGCAGGTGGGGTTGTAGTTGTACCAGGAAGGCTTTTCCACGCAACTGCAGGCCACCGCGCCGGGGCCGGTGCAAGTGATGACCTTGTTGACGGCGTTGTTGCCGTCAATGTAAATGTAGTTGACAGCTGCGTTGCCGTTGATGATGGCGTTACCGGACTTTGTGGTGACCCTTGCTGCCACCAGGTCGCCATTGATGGTCGTGCCGGACTCCATCAAAAAGTCGCCCTTCAGCGTGACATTGCCATTGACCTTGGCGCCCTCGGCGCGCATGGCCAGGGTGCCCGCGTCCACCTTGCCGGTTACCACGACGCTGCTGCCGATGTCGAGGCTGGTGCTGGCGCTGATATCGCCCTTGATGGTTGAGCTGGACGACGCCAGCACGACCGTGGGCGCGGTGATATTGCCGTTGACGGTGCTGCCCGAAGCAAGATTGAATGACTTGGTGGCCGTAATCGTGCCGGTCAGGGTGACCGACGAGGTAGTGGTGATCTCGGTGCCGCTGAGGTTGCCGTTGACGACCGTGCCCGAGCCTAGTGCGATCGTGCCCTTGGAAACCACGGGACCATTGAGTTCGGCCGGAGAGCCGGTCGTGATGGTGCCGGCGCTGAGACCGCCGCTGAGCTTGATGCCGGAACCGAGGTTGGCCTGGTCGCGCACGGTGGCGCCGCCGCCGATCACATTGCTCGACCCGGTCGTGAGGCTATAGCAGTACAGGGCGCCGGTGACAGTGGCGCTCGAGCGCATATTCACCGTGACCGCCGTGACATTGCCGCGGATGGTGGCCGACGAGCCGTCGGTACTGACTGTATTGCCAAGCACGTTGGCGGTCACGCTCTGGCCGTTACTGATTAGGAAATTGCCGCCGCCACCGAGGTTGTTGTTGGCATCGCGCACGAAATTGCCGGCCTGTATGGTGCCGCCGCTCACGTCGATATTGGCGACCTGGGCGCCCGAGAGGTTGATGTCATTGCTGCCCGTGGTTTCCAGGCGCGCAGTGCCGGACATTTTCAGGCCCTGGAAGTAGCCGAGCTGGAAGGCGCCGGTGACGATGACCGTTTTGCCATTGCCGATGACGGCGGTATCGTTGGCGCCGAGGAACGAGGGGTCGCAGGTATAAGTGTCGCCGTCGCGGGTGCAGCCGCCGACATTGCCATTGAAATTGATGTTCGCCGCCTGCGCCAGACCGGTCAGCAACAGGGTAGTCAGAACCAGCCACAGGTATCGCAACATTATTTCTCTCAGGTAAAACGCCTGCCTGAATTATAGGCGCTTTACCTTCGAGAAATTGCCGTGTGGCATATAACACACGTTTACTTGCCGCGTTTTACCTTGCCGAACGCCTCGCCCGCCTTCCACGTCTGCATTGCCGGCGCATTGGCGACGTAGTAGCCGAGGTTGAGCGTGAACTGCGCCTGTTGCACCATGCCCGACAGGTCCCACTGCGGGCGGTACTCGTCGGTCACCTGGTGGTAGTCCTTTTTAAAGGCCACCAGCTTGGCGCGCGACGCCTCCAGGTCTTTCACGAAAGTGAAGTGGCCGTCGCCCGAGAACACGGCCGAGCCGACGTTGAAGGCCGGGATGCCCGCCTTGGCAAACACGAAGTGGTCGGCCCGGAAGAACGCGCCCGACAGGTCGGGAATGGCCGGCGCCAGGGTCAGGCCCATTTTCTTGGCCACCGCGCCCGATGCTTCGTACAGGCTGCTGCGCTCGGCGCCGGCGACGCCGATGTCGGACGTCTTGCCGACGAAGTTCATGCTGTCGAGGTTGAGATCGGCCGTGGTTTTATCGAGCGGCCAGGCCGGGTTTTGCACGTAGGCGGCAGCGCCCAGCAAGCCTTGCTCTTCGGCGGCCGGCCACAGGAACACTTGCGTGCGCTTGGCCGGGTGCTTGACCGCTTCGGCGGCCATCACCAAGAGGGCGGCGGTGCCCGAGGCATTGTCGATGGCGCCGTTGTAAATGTGGTCGTGCTGGCCGTTGTCGGTCTTGCCGGCGGTGGCTTCGTCCATGCCCATGTGGTCCCAGTGCGCCGAATAAATCACCGCCTGCTCCTTGAGCTTGGCGTCGGTGCCGGGCACGATGCCGGCCACGTTGAATTCCTCGATCTGGCGCACGGTGCTGCGGATCTGGCCATGGACACGGGTCTTCAGGTCCACCGGCTTGAAGTCGCGGCGCTCGGCGGCAGCGCGCAGCTGGTCGAGGTCGAAGCCGGCGGCGGCAAACAGCGACCGCGCCGTTTCTTCCTGCAGCCAGCCTTCCACCGGATTGCCCTTGCCCTTCAAGTGGAAGCGCTCGTGGCCGAAACCGTTGGCCGGCACGCTCCACGGGTATGACGCCGATGGCGTGGTGTGGATCAGCAGCACGCCGGCAGCGCCCCGGCGCACGGCTTCCTCGAACTTGTACAGCCAGCGGCCGTAATACGTGTAGGCCTTGCCGGCAAAGCGGTTCGGTTCGTCAAGCGTCGGCTGCGGGTCGTTGACCATCATGACCAGGACCTTGCCCTTGACATCGACACCCTTGTAGTCGTCCCATTTTTCCTCGGGCGCCTCGGCGCCGTAGCCCACGAAGACCAGCGGCGCATCGATCGCCACTTCCTGTTTGCCGCTCATGGTGCCGATCAGGATTTCTTCGCCGACCTTGGGCGTGACGGTTTTACCGGCGATGTCGAAATTGAGGGCGCTGCCCGGTTGCAGCTTGGTGCCTTCGATTTTCACGGACTGGCGGTAGGTGCCGTCGGCCAGCGGTTTCAGGCCGATGGCGGCCGCCTGCGTTTCCAGGTAGCGCACCGCCAGCAAGCCGCCGCGCTGGCCGGTACCGCGTCCTTCGAACAGGTCGTCGGCCAGGAAGGACAGGTGGGCGCGCAGCGGCGCTTCGGTGACGACCGGCAGCCCGGCCTGGGCTTGTGCGGCTGATTGACAAGCAAGGGCGGCGACGAGGGCGAACATGGTAAGGCGCATGGAGACTCCGTAACGTGAAAGCGGACCATCTTACTGTAAATCGGCGGCGCTTGTAAGCAAGTGTAAGTGTGCGTAAGCGAGTGTAATGGTGGTCAACGCGGGGCAGGGCGGCGGCGTTTTTTGCTCATGACCGACATAACAAGCGGCCATGAAAAAAGCAGGGTCAGTTATCTAAACTATATAAACAATATTACGTTTTCAAGGATTTCACATCATGAAGAAAATCACCGCTACCCTGATCGCCTCCCTGTTCGCCGGCGCCGCTTTTGCCCAAACCCCGCCGCCAGCACCGGCTGCACCTGCGCCAGCACCGATGGCAGCTCCTGCCGCACCGGCAGCCACCCCGGCGCCTGAAGCCAGGCACGCCGACAAGCATGTCAAGAAAGCGCATGCCAAGAAAGTAAAACCAGCCAAGGCCCCGGTTGAAAAAGATGGCGCACCAGTGCCGCCGGCACCACCGGCACCACCGGCTCATCCAGCCGCCGCTCCGGCAGCACCAGCAGCACCAGTCAAGTAAGCACAACGAGCAAGAGCAGCACGCGCCGCCCCGGACCTTACGGCCTGGGCGGCGTTTCCGTTTTAGAAGTGTTCAGTGGCTGTTAGTGGCTATTAGCGGTTCAATTCCTCCAGCAACGCCTTGTGGAACATCGCCGGATCTTCCATCTGCGGCGCATGCCCCTTGCCCGGGAACTCGACCAGCCGGCTGTCCGGGATCGTTTTGGCAGCCTGCTTGCCCAGCAGCTTGTAGTTGCCGATCTTTGCCTTGATGTCCGGCGGCGCGATGTCGGCGCCGATGGCCGTGGTGTCGGCGTCGCCGATCAAGAGCACCGTGGGCACTTTCAGCAGCGGGAACTCGTATACCACCGGCTGGGTATAAATCATGTCGTAGATCAGCGCCGAGTTCCACGCCACCACCTGCTTGCCGGGGCCGTTCGACAGGCCGGCCAGCATGTCCACCCAGCGTTCGTACTCGGGCTTCCACTTGCCGCCGTAATAAGTCTTGCTTTCGTACGCGCGGATGCTGTCGGCCGTGGTGTTCAATTCGCGTTCGTGCCATTGGTCCACGCTGCGCGGCGGCACGCCCAGCGCCTTCCAGTCTTCCAGCCCGATCGGGTTGACCATCACCAGTTTTGCCGTCGCCTGCGGGTACATCAGCGCATAGCGCGTGGCCAGCATGCCGCCGGTCGAGTGGCCGATCATGATCGCCTGCTTGATGCCCAGGTGCTTGAGCAGGGCCTCGGTATTGGCCGCCAATTGCTGGAAGCTGTACTGGTAGTGTTCCGGCTTGCTGGACGCGCAAAACCCGATCTGGTCGGGCGCCACCACGCGGTAGCCGGCGCCGGTCAGGGACTTGATGGTCGCTTCCCAGGTGGCGCCGCAAAAGTTTTTACCGTGCAGGAGCACGGCGGTCTTGCCGTCGCCCTGACCACGCGCGGTGGGCGCCACGTCCATGTACGCCATTTGCAGCTTGACGCCCTGCGAGGTGAAATCGAACTGCTGCAGCTGGTGGGGATAGGTAAAGCCCTCCAGGCGCGGGCCGTAGCTGTAGTTTTGGGCAGTGGCCAGCAATGGCAGGCTGAAGGCCGCAAAAGCCAGTGCACGGCGCGTGGATGAATTGATCATGTTGGCAATCTCCTATTGTGGGCAGCGGACAATATAGGCGGATAGGGTGTTTTTCACCCTTAAACAGCGCTTAAATGCGTGGATTTCAAGCAAATTGACGCTCGAATGGCTGAGACAGAGTAAACTACGCACAAATTTCTTTCGCAATTAGGCGATTCGAACATACTTGTGAGTGACGCCATGTCTGACACCCCCATTACCCTTTTTACCGACCTTAACCTGAGCGAACCGCTGATCCAGTCGCTCAAGGACGTCGGCTACGAAACCCCGTCGCCGATCCAGGCCGCCACCATCCCGCTGCTGCTCGATAACCAGGACGTGCTGGGCCAGGCCCAGACCGGAACCGGCAAGACCGCCGCTTTCGCGCTGCCGATTTTGTCGCGCATCGATATCCGCCAGACGTCGCCGCAGGCGCTGGTGCTGGCCCCAACCCGCGAACTGGCGATCCAGGTCGCCGAAGCGTTCCAGACCTACGCCGCGCACATTCCCGGCTTCCACGTGCTGCCGATTTACGGCGGCCAGAGTTACGGCCCGCAACTGTCGGCGCTGCGTCGCGGCGTGCACGTGGTGGTCGGTACTCCCGGCCGCGTGATCGACCACCTGGACAAGGGTTCGCTCGATATCTCCAAGCTCAAAACCCTGGTGCTCGACGAAGCCGACGAAATGCTGCGCATGGGCTTTATCGACGACGTCGAACGCATCCTGCAGGAGACCCCGGCCACGCGCCAGACCGCGCTGTTCTCGGCCACCATGCCGTCGGCCATCCGCCGCATCGCCAACACGTACCTGCGCAATCCGAAGGAAGTGACCGTCGCCGCCAAGACCGGCACCAACGAAAACATCCGCCAGCGTTACTGGCTGGTGTCGGGCATGCACAAGCTCGACGCGCTGACCCGCATCCTGGAAGCTGAAGACTTCGACGGCATGATCATCTTCTCGCGCACCAAGCTCGGTACCGAGGAACTGGCGCAGAAGCTGCAGGCGCGCGGCTTCTCGGCCGCCGCCATCAACGGCGACATCCAGCAGGCGCAGCGCGAGCGCACCATTGCCCAGCTCAAGGAAGGCAAGATCGACATCCTGGTCGCCACCGACGTCGCCGCACGCGGCCTGGACGTGGAACGCATCAGCCACGTGGTCAACTACGACGTGCCGCACGATCCGGAAAGCTATACCCACCGTATCGGCCGTACCGGCCGCGCCGGCCGCAGCGGCGAGGCGATCCTGTTCATCACGCCGCGCGAAAAAGGCCTGCTGAAAATGATCGAGCGCGCCACGCGCCAGCCGATCGGCATGCTCGAACTGCCGACCATCCAGGCGGTCAACGACGTGCGTATCGCCAAATTCAAGCAGCAGATCTCGGAAACCCTGGCCCAGGGCGAGCTGGAACAGTTCCAGTCGCTGATCGAAGACTTCGAGCGCGAACAGAACGTGCCGGCGATCGAAATCGCCGCCGCCCTGGCCAAGATGGCCCGTGGCGACGTGCCGCTGCTGCTCGACAAGAAGCAGGTCACCCAGTGGGAAGAGCGCCCGGCCCGTGCCGGTGCGTCCTTCGACCGCCCGGAGCGCGGCGACCGCTTCGACCGTGGCGATCGTGGTGATCGCTTTGACCGCCCCGAGCGTGGCGAGCGCCCGGACCGCAGCGAGCGTTTCCCTAAAAAGGAACGCATCGTGCGCGCGCCGGACGCCGGCATGGAAACCTTCCGCATCGAAGTCGGCTACCAGCACGGCGTCAAGCCGGGCAATATCGTGGGCGCCATCGCCAACGAAGGCGGCATCGACTCGAAGAACATCGGCCGCATCGAAATCTACGACGACTACAGCGTGCTGGACATGCCGAACGACCTCGCCGGCGACGTGCTCGAGCACCTGGCCGGCATCAAGGTAGCCGGCCAGCAACTGCGCATCACCCGTGACAACGGCGGTGCACCATCGTCTGCTTCGCCTGCGCCTGCTGCGGCGCCAGCGGCACCGGCACCAGCGGCCGCGCGTGCCACCCCGGTCCGCGCCGCCAAGCCTGCGCCGGCCGCCGCTGCCGGTCCGGCTGCCTCGCCGCTGTCGCGCACCGTGGCCGCTGCCGCCAACGAGTTCGACGACGACGCACCGAAAAAGAAAAAGGACAAGCCGGCCAAGGCTACCTTGCCGATGAGCGCCTTCCGCGTGGAAGTGGGCAGCGTCAACGCCGTCACCCCGGCCAACATCGTGGGCGCCATCGCCAACGAAACCGGCCTGGAAGCGCGCCTGATCGGCCGCATCGAGATATTCGACACGTATTCGATGCTGGAACTGCCGGACGGCATGCCGAACGAACTGTTCAAAAGCCTGGGCAAGGTCTGGGTCGGTGGTTCGCAGCTGAAGATCAGCCAGGTGGACCGCATGCCGCCGGAATCGGGCAAATCGACGCCGCCGAAATCGGCTGCGCCGAAGAAGAAACCGGCGCCGGGCAAGAAATACTGATTGTTTGCGTAGCAAGTAACACCATGAAAAGGGCCGCAAGGCCCTTTTTCTATTTCCGCATGTTCCGCATGTCTCGCACACAGTCGGTGCTGCGCTGCACCAAGAAAAAGCTTGTGAAAGTGCAAACGTGGTGCCTGGACCGATGTTGGCAAAGTGTTCTCATAGGTGAACGAGGGGTGGCCCGGTTTTTGCATTATGACTTGGCACAAACCTGATAAATGGCGCGCTTGACGCGCCTCAACCTGGAGACAAGTCGTTGAACCGGAGCTTAGACATGACGCCATTCAGGAAGCTGTGGAATACTTTTGTCGATGCGATCAAGCCGCCGCTGTTGCGTGAAAATGCCGATACAGGGCGGCACGCCATCGTGGTTGACACCCGGCCGTTCCACCTCTCGGTGAAGGGGCGCTGATGTTACTGCGCAACGATCTGCTGCACTACCCGCAGCCATCGGCGCGCACCGTCCGTGTTTTGTGGATCGACCCCGGCCAGCGCCATGCCTACGTCTATGACGTGGCGGCGCGCTCGGCCGAGGTGGAACTGGTCCAGTTACCGGCGCTGCTTGCCGACCTGCGGGATGGCCGCGCCAGCGTGCTGCCGGCCGATCCCTACCTGATGGTGGTCAGCCAGGAAATGCTGCCGCCCAAATACCTGCAACTGCGCGCGCGCGCCTGGGAAATCATCGCGGCGCTGGTGGCGCAGGAACCCGACATCTACGATGCGCGCCGGCGCGGCCAGATGATCGCCCGCGCCACCGCCGAACACCAGGTGTCGCACCCCACCATTTATCGCTACCTGCGCCGCTACTGGCAGCGCGGTCAAACCCCCAACGCGCTGCTGCCCGACTACTGCAATTCCGGCGGCAAGGGCAAGGTGCGGCAATCGTCGGAAGGCATCAAGCGCGGCCGGCCGCGCAAGAACGGCGCCGACGACGGCCCCGGCCTGAACGCGGACGAAGACATCCGCCGCATCTTCCGGGTGGCGATCGCCCGCTACGCGGCCAGCCACGACAAGTTTTCGCGCCTGGGCGCCTACCAGCAGATGCTCGATGAATTCTTCATCGAGCGCCGCATCGATCCCGCCAGCGGCCGGGTACAGGCGGCGCCGCAGCGCCGCGCGGTCATGCTGCCCACCTTTGGCCAGTTCAATTACTGGCTCGATCATGACGACGACCGCCCGCCGGAAGTGGCACGCCGCAGTAGCGGCTCCGGTTCCGGCTCCGCGACCGGCGCCATTGCCGGCGCGGCGCAGGCGCTGCGCGCCGCATCGGCGGTCCCGGTTCCGGTCCCGGTCTCGGCCACGCACATGCCCGCGGCAGCAAACACCGCAGCGGCCGGCGCCGGTGCGGTGCCGGCATCGCCATGGCCGTCCGCCCCCGGCCGTCCCGGCGCCAGCTACCAGCTCGACGTCGTGCGCGCCGAGGTGCAACTGGTGTCGCGCGCCGACCGCGAGCAAGCCATCGGCCGCCCGCACATCTACGTGGTGCAGGATACCTACAGCCGCATGATTACCGGGATCCACGTGGGACTGGGACCGGCCAGCTGGTCGCAGGCGATGCTGGCGCTGGCCAATTGCGGCGCCGACAAGCAACGCTACAGCCAGCATTACGGCCGCCGCATCGAGGCGGCCCAGTGGCCGGGCTGCCATTTGCCCGACCTCCTGTTCGTGGCGGCGCCACTGGCCGCGCTGGCCGGCGCCGAGTGGGGCGATGGCGGCACCCTGCGCACCAACTTCAACCTGCGCTGCATCGCCGCCGAGCAGGGGGCCGGCGACTGGCAGGAGGTACTGGCGCGGCGCTTCCGGCTGCTGGCGCCTGACGTCGCCGGCAGCGCGGGTAATGCAGTCAACGCGGTAGTCAATGCGACAGCCAATGCGGCCGGCGCACCGTGCCGGCTCGACGGCGTGCTCGATGTGGCGCAGTTCACCCGCATCGTCATCGACTGCGTTTTGTACTACAACAGCCGCCAGCCGGCGCCCGACGCCGCCACGCCGGCGGCATTGTGGGACTGGGGCGTGGAGCACCGGGGCGGCGCGCTCAAGACCTATCCTGAGCACCTGGTGCGCTGCAGCCTGATGCCGGTGGCCACCGCCATCGTGGGCTGCGACGGCATCCATTTCGCCGACAGTATTTATACCTGCGCGCGCGCGGTCCAGGAGCGCTGGTACGAGCGGGCGCGCCAGCGCGGCGGCTGGCAAGTGAAGGTGGCGCACGACCCGTCCAACCTCGACACGATCTACCTGCTCGACGCGGCCGCGCCGATGCAGTTCCACGCCTGCCACCTGGCCGACGCCAGCGGCGTGCGCCGCCACCTGAGCGCGGTGGAAATGGCGTATCTGCCGGCCGCCGTTGCTGTGACCGCGCCGGCGCTTGCCACCGTGCGCACCAATACTCCCGCCCTGGTCAGCTTCGCCGGCTGATTCCTCCTCTCCCGATTTTCACACACTGCACCGCCATGCACCACCGCCATATGGTGGTGCGTGCGCTTGTGCGCCGCTGTGGTTGCGGTGTCCGGCGCCGCCATGAATAAAGTCTGTTTCAGGTAAATAAAGTTTATCGCTGGAGGCGTTCTGCGGCGTGCCGGAAGCACCTGCAGCGCGCTGCCGAAAAAACTTTGTTCGTTGAAGCAGGCCTTGCAGATAAAGGGCTGCTTCGATGATGAACGATGTTTATTCGTCTTTCCAATATGGCACGTTGCTTGCTATGGAGGGGACTATGGGGAAGCAAGTCACCTCAAGGTTTTTTCAGCAAAAAGTCGAGGAAAGCAGATGGAAAGCAAAACAGTAAAACCGTTTAAATCGTTTAGCTCTTTTACCCGCAGAGACTTCCTGTATCGGGCCGCAGCGGTGGGCGGCACCAGCTTGCTGTTGACCACCATGAACGCATGGGGCATGGGCATCAACTCCACCGTGTCGGCGCCGCCGGCACTGACCGGCAGCGGCAAGGGCAAGAAGGTGGTGATCCTGGGCGCCGGCCTGGCCGGCCTGACCGCCGCCTACGAACTGGGCAAACTGGGTTACCAATGCCAGATCCTCGAAGCGCGCGACTTTGCCGGTGGCCGCTGCCAGACCGCCCGCAAGGGTTTCTCGCTGACCGAACTCGGTGGCGAAAAGCAGACCTGCGCTTTCGACGCCGGCCAGTACATCAACCATGGCCCATGGCGCATTCCGCTGCACCACCAGTCCACGCTGCACTACACGCGCCTGTTCGAGGTGCCGCTGGAAGTGATGGTCAATGAAAACGACCACTCGTATGTATACTCCGAAAACGCCGGTCCGTTCGCAGGCAAGCGCATGCGCATCAAGGAGGTCAAGGCCGACATGCGCGGCCACGTCGACGAATTGCTGGCCAAGTCGATCAAGAACAAGCAGCTCGACCAATCCCTGAGCGCAGACGACCAGCGCCTGCTGCTCGACTACCTGGTGCACGAGGGCCAGTTGTCGGCCTCCGACCTGGCTTACCGTGGCCGCCCGGGCCGCGGTTATGCCGTGTACCCCGGCGCCGGCATGGAGCCGGGACCAGGCAAGGCGTCCGATCCGCTCGGTTTCAAGGACCTGCTCGAATCGAAGCTGGGCAATGTGTACAGCGCCGTGCACGACTTCCCGATGCAGGCCACCATGTTCCAGCCGGTGGGCGGCATGGACGCGATTCCGAAAGCGTTTGAAAAGCGCCTCGGTAAAGTGATCCGCTACCGCGCCGAAGTGCAGACCATCCGCCAGAACGACAAGGGCGTGACCATCGCCTTCAAGGACACCGCCAGCGGCAAGGCCGGCACCGTCACCGCCGACTACTGCCTGTGCACCATTCCCTTGTCCGTGCTGCGCCAGATCGATACCGATTTCTCGGACAAGTTCAAGAAGGCCGTGGCCACCGTGGCTTACGCGCCGGTGGGCAAGATCGGCCTGCAGATGAAACGCCGCTTCTGGGAAGAGGACGACCAGATCTACGGGGGCCACGTGCTGACCGACCTGCGCGGGATTAACACCATCTCGCTGCCGTCGTCGAACTGGCAAAAGCAGAAAGGCGTGGTGCTCGGCTACTACCAGTACCAGACCGCCGCCATCGAGGTCAGCGCCCTGACGCCGGCCGAACGCGCCGAGTTTGCGGTGGCCGCCGGCGAGAAGATTTTCCCGCAATACCGCAAGGAATACGAGAACGCATTCTCCGTGGCGTGGCACCGGGTGCAGTACAACCTCGGCGGCTGGGCCGAGTGGACCGACAAGACCCGCGCCGCCGCCTATCCCACGCTGGTGGAAGGCGAGGGCCGCATCATGCTGGCCGGCGAACACCTGAGCTATCTGACCGGCTGGCAGGCCGGCGCCATCGAATCGGCATGGCAGCAGATCGCCCGCATCCACGCGAGGGCCAGCGCATGAAGCAAATCCTGACCACCGCCCTGATGAGCGCCGCCGCGCTGGCCGCCACCGCGCTGCTGGCCGCCGCACCGGCCCGGGCCCAAAGCCCGGACGGCAAGGCGCTGTTCCTGAAAAACTGCGCGGCCTGCCACCAGGCCAGCGGCAAGGGCATCCCGGGCGCATTCCCGGCGCTGGCCGGCAGCAAATTCGTCACCGGCGACCACGGCGAACTGGCCGGCGTGCTGCTCAAGGGACGTGGCGGCATGCCGGACTTCAGCGAGAACATCAACGACCGCGACATGGCCGCCATCCTGACCTACGTGCGCGGCGAATGGGGCAACAAGGCCGATGCGCTGACCGAAGACGAAATTCACAAGCTGCGCACCGCGCTGGGCGTGGCGCAATTCGGCACGGCCGAAATGTCGAACAAACATTAAACCCTGGAGAGAGAGAACCATGAAAAAAATCGTTGCCACCGTGTTGACCCCGATTGCCTTCGGCCTGCTGTGCGGCGCTGCCCAGGCGGCAGACATCGTTCGCCACAAGATTCCGAACTCGGACTTTCCGATCGCGCTGGCCGTGACCATTCCGCCGACCGCCACCATCCACTTCATCAGCGGCCAGGTGCCGGCGGTGGTGAACAAGGAAGCCGCCGGCGACTCGCTGGCCGCCTTCGGCGACACCAAGACCCAGACCGAAACGGTGCTCAAGAAGATCAAGGAAATCCTCGAAGGCATGAAGCTGCAAATGTCCGACGTGGTCAAGATGCAGGTGTTCCTGGTGGGCGATCCGGCCAAGGGCGGCAAGGCCGATACCAAGGGCTTCATGGAAGGTTATACCCAGTACTTCGGCGGCGCCCAGCCGAACCTGCCGGCTCGCGCCGTGGTCCAGGTGGCGGGGCTGAGCAACCCGGGCTGGCTGGTCGAGATCGAAGTAGTCGCCGCAAAAAAATAATAGTCATCGCAGGTCTTACTTTGTAATTTTTCCAAAAATGGGGATGTAAAAATATGCACAAGACCACACTCAAGATCGGCGTTGCCGCCGTCCTGTCCACCCTGGCGTTCGGCGCCTCCTCGGCCTATGCGGCGCCGGCTGCGGAAGCAGCCGATGCCGCTGATGCACAAGTCGCGGCAGCGGCGGCCGCACCGACCGAAGTCGCATCGACCGCCTCGGTCATCGTTACCGGTACCCGCTCGAGCGGCATGAAGGCCGAGAACAGCGCCTCGCCGATCCAGGTACTGGATGCGGCCTCGCTGCAGCGCACCGGCCAGCCGGACCTGATCCAGGCGCTGGCGCAAAACCTGCCGTCGTTCACGGCCCAGGCCTTCGGCGGCGACACCGCCAACCTGACGCTGTCGGCACGCCTGCGTGGCCTGTCCCCGAACAACACGCTGGTGCTCATCAACGGCAAACGCCGCCACGGCACCGCCAACCTGGCCGTGCTGGGCGGCCCATACCAGGGCGGCGCAGCGGCCGACCTGAACTACATCCCTGTCTCCGCCATCGACCATATCGAAGTGCTGCAGGACGGCGCTGCGGCCCAGTACGGCTCCGACGCCATTGCCGGCGTGATCAACATCATTCTCAAGTCGAACAACCGCGGCGGCAACGCGACCGTCTCCGGCGGCGGCTACTGGGACGGCGGCGGACGCTCGGCCAGCGGCGCCGTCAACTTCGGCGTGGAACCGTTCGAGAATGCCTTCCTGAGCGTGACCGTGGACTCGAAATACCACGGCCACAGCGACCGTGGCGGCATCGACCCGCGCCTGGTCGATCCGCGCAACGTCGCCAACATTCCCGGCATGACGCAAATCTCCGGCTACCCGTACCTGAACAAGATCCAGGGCGACGCTGCGTATCACCTCAACGTCCTGGCCGCCAACTTCGGCTGGGACATCGACGCCAACAGCCAGCTGTATTCGATCCTGACCGCCGGCCGCAAGGAAGCGAGCGCCTACGAAAACTACCGTCTGCCAAACCGCGTGCCGGGCCTGTACCCGCAAGGCTTCTCGCCGAAGGAAGAAATCAAGCAGGATGACGTGGCGCTGACCATCGGCGTCAAGGGCAAGATCGCCGACTGGAACACCGACATCAGCACCACCTATGGCCGCGACAAGTCGCGCATCGGCGTGGCCGATTCGGTCAATGCCTCGCTGTACGCGGACACCGGCGCCTCGCCGACCGAGTTCTCCGCTGGCGCCTTCGTCGCCACCCAGACCACCACCACGCTCGAAGCGAGCCGGGAGATCAATGTGGGCTGGAGCAAACCGCTGACGTTGGCCACCGGCCTCGAATATCGCGTGGACCAGTACGAAATCCAGGCGGGCGATCCGGCCTCGCGCTACAAGGAAGGATCGCAGTCGTATCCGGGCTTCTCGCTCACCGACGCCGGCAAGCACCGCCGCACCAACAAGGCAGCCTACATCAACTTCGCCGGTAATCCGATCCCGGACCTGACGATCGATCTGGCCGGCCGTTACGAGCATTTCAGCGACTTCGGCAGCGCCCGCGTGGGCAAGCTGACGTCGCGCTACGAGATGACGCCGACGGCAGCCGTGCGCGGCACCATCAGTAACGGCTTCCGCGCGCCGACCCTGGCCGAATCGTACTACTCGGCCACCAACGTCGGCCCGACCAGCGCCTTCGTGCAACTGGCGCCCAATTCGCCGGGCGCCCGCCTGGTGGGCGTCAACGGCCTGAAACCGGAAAAGTCGAACAACCTCAGTTTCGGCCTGGTGTTCAACCCCGCCAGCAACCTCAATGTCACGGTGGACGTGTACCAGATCAAGATCCGCGACCGTATCGTCGGTTCCGGCGCCTTGTACGGTTCGGGCGGCGCGATCAACTCGCCGGCCGTGGTGTCGGCGATCCTGGCCAACGGCAATGTCCTCGACAACAAAGTCAGCCAGACCGGTATCAACATCTTCTCCAACGCCGTCAACACCCGCAGCCGGGGCATGGAGTTCGTGGCCACCCTCAACGAAAGCTATGGCACCTACGGCCGCGTGGACTGGTCGATCGCCGCCAACTACAACAAGGTGGAAGTGACCCAGGTTAACCAGGCGCCAACCCAGCTGCTGCCGCAAACGCTGCTCGACAAGACCGCCATTTCCAACCTGGAGACGGCCTCGCCGAAAATGCGCGTGAACCTGGGCGCGCTGTGGAAAATCGGTAACTGGACCGTCAACCTGCGCGAAGCGATCTACGGCAAGTCGAACAACTACGACAGTGAAGACGGCGCCGTGTACCACAAGAACGAGATCAAGATGCGTGCCATCACCGATCTGGAAGTGGGCTACAAGATCGACAATGCGTGGTCGGTGGCGATCGGCGCGAACAACCTGTTCAACGTCTACCCGAACGGCATCAACCCGGCGCTGCTGGCCGACCAGCGTGCGGCGCTCGACAACGCCGCCGTCACGGTGCTGCCATCGTTCTCGCCGTTCGGTATCAATGGCGGCTACTACTACGTGCGCGCCAACTACAAGTTCTAGTTTTTCCGGTCGTTTGTCCTTGGAGTAGTTCGTTGGCCGCCCGCTTGCCCGGGGCGGCCTTTTTTTCGTGTAGCATGGCCGCTTCCCATCCGGAGCATGTCCCCCATGAGCACCATCGTTACCACCTTGCTGGCCGCCGCCATCGTCACCACGCCGATGTCGCTCGATAACTACCTGGCCTTGAACGGCCCGGCGCCCACCGCGCATGTCGCCTATGGCGCCGCGCCCTCGCAGTTTGCCGAGTTTTTTGCACCGGCCGGGCCGGGACCGCACCCGGTGGCCGCCATCGTCCACGGCGGTTGCTGGACCAGACAGTTCGGCGGCATCACCCAGATGCGCAACATGGCCGGCGCGCTGGCCGCGCAGGGCATCGCGGTGTGGAATATCGAGTACCGCCGCTACGACGAGGAAGGTGGCGGCTATCCCGGCATGTACCAGGACATTGGCACCGCGATGGACCGCCTGCGCACGCTGGCGCCGCAGTACCAGCTGGACCTGGCGCGCGTGGTGCTGGTCGGGCATTCGGCTGGCGGCCACCTGGCGCAGTGGGCCGGCTCGCGCGCGCGGCTGCCGAAATCGAGCCCCGTGTACGTGGCCAATCCGCTCCCGGTGCCGGTGGTGATCAGCCTGGGCGGCCTGGCTGATCTGCGCAACGAGGCTGCGCTGATCCAGACCAGTTGCGACCGCAGCACCGCGCAACTGGCCGGCCTGCCGAGTGCCGACCGGCCCGACGTGTATGTGGACACCTCGCCGGCCGAACTGCTGCCGGCCGGCGTGCGCACGGTGCTGATCCACGGTGAGCTCGATACCATCGCGCCGCTGCGCGCGGGCGAGGATTATGCGCGGCGTGCGCGTGCTGCCGGCGACCAGGCGGAGGTGATCGTGCTGCCGGGGGCCAGTCACTACGACGAAGTCTCAAGCACCTCGCACGCGTGGCACATCGTCGGCGCCGAGATCCGCAAGGCGCTCGGCATGCCGGCGCAATAAGGGGGCGGCGCGGTCGGACAGCTGCACCGCGCCGCCGTACGGCCGCCCGGCGCCCTGTCCGACCGGTCAGCGAGTTGCGGGGTACTTGGCCGCGTTGAGCGCGATCTTTTCCAGCGCCGCCGCGTGCAGGTCCACGCCTGTCTTGTCAGCCAGCTGCACCAGGTAGAGCAGCACATCGGCCAGTTCGTGGCGAATGCCGAGGCGCGCGGCATCATCGAGTTCGGCGTCCGCGCCGGTGGGCAGCCACTGGAAATGCTCGACCAGCTCGGCCACCTCGACCGACAAGGCCATGGCCAGGTTCTTCGGCGTGTGGAACGGCGCCCAGTCGCGCGCTTGCGCGAACTGGCGGGTGAGGGTGCGCAGGTGCGCCAGGCTGTCGGGAGGAATGTTCATGGCCGTCATGGTAGCACTGCGGCAGGGCGGTAAAACGCGTTTCACGCCCCGAATTCCACCGTTCGTCGCATCGACCGCACCGGCGGCCGCCGTTCTGGCTACAGTGGCAACATCACCACTGACCAGGAATTTCACCATGCGCCGTCTCGCCTTTTCTTCTTCCGCCCTTGTCCTTGCCCTGATCGCCGGCTGCGCCGTGATCGTGGTGCCGGAAGACGGCAATGCCCAGATCAAGTCCGCCTTCAGCAGCAATGCGGTGCAGGGTAATGGCCAGGTGGTGACCGAGCAGCGCGCGGTCAGCGCCAGTGTCGATGGCATCGACATCAACGGTTCGATGCTGGTGACGGTGCGGGTGGGGCAGGCGCCGTCGTTGACGGTGGAGGGCGACAGCAACCTGCTGCCGCTGCTGCGCACCGACGCCAGCGGCGGCACCCTGCGGGTGTGGACCGAGGGCGGCGTGCGCACGTCCAATCCGCTGCGCGTGACGCTCACCGTGCCACAGCTGCGCCAGGCCGAGGCCAATGGCTCCGGGCGTCTGCAGGTGACGGGCTTGAACGGCGGCGACTTCGACCTGCGCTTGAACGGTTCGCGCGAGGTGGAGATCGCGGGCCGCGTGGGGCGTTTCGACGTGCGCCTCAATGGCTCGGGCAGCATGAATGCCACGGCGCTCGACAGCGCCACCACCGACGCCACCCTGAACGGCTCCGGGCGGCTGCAACTGGGCCGCTTGCAAGGCCAGTCGCTGGGCCTCGAATTGCGCGGCTCCGGCCGCGCCACCGCCAGCGGCAGCGTCGAGCGGCTGCGGGTGCGCCTGAGCGGTTCGGGTAATGCCGACCTGGCCGGCCTGTCGAGCCGCGATGCCGACATTTCGACCAACGGTTCGGGCAGCGTCACGGCCAGGGCCAGCGGTGCGCTGGTCGCCGGCAGCAATGGCTCGGGCAGCATCACCGTCTACGGCAATCCGGCGCAGCGCAGCGTCAGCGGCAAGCGCGTTACAGTGGTGCAGTAACAGTGACTTTCACCGCAGCGGACGGCAACTGCGCGATCAGCTCGGCAAGCGGCATCGGGCGGCCGAACAGGTAGCCTTGCATGCAGGCGCAATCGTGGCTGATCAAAAAATCCGCCTGCGCGCGGGTTTCCACGCCCTCGGCCACCACCTTCAGCCCCAGGTGGCCGGCCATGGCCAGGATGGCCTGCACCAGCGCCACGCTGCCTGCATCCGCGGGCGTATCGACGATGAAGCTGCGGTCGATTTTCAGTTCGTACAGCGGCATCTGGCGCAGGTAGGCCAGGCTCGAATAGCCGGTGCCGAAATCGTCGATCGAAAAACGCAGGCCCAGCGCGGCCAGTTGCGTCATGCGGTCGATGGTGTCGGCCATGCGGTCAACCAGCACGCCTTCGGTCACCTCCAGCACCAGCATCGACGCCGGCGCGCCGGTGTCGGCCAGCACGCCGCGTACCTGCTCCACAAAATCGGGCTGGCTGAACTGGCTGGGACTGACATTGACCGACAGCGTCAGCGGCACGCCGGTGCGCTCCAGCAGCAACAAGCTTTCGCACGCCTGGCGCATGGCCCACGCGCCCAGCGCCAGGATCAGGCCCGATTCTTCGGCCACCGGGATGAACACGCTGGGCGGCACCATGGCGCCGTCGGGCTGCGGCCAGCACATCAGCATTTCGGCGCCCATTACGCGCCCGTGGCGGTCCACCTGCGGCTGCACCAGCATGCGCAGCGCGCCGCCGGCCAGCGCCGCCGCCAGTTCGCGTTCCATCGACAGCCGCTGTTGCACCGCCGCCTGCATCGCCGCCTCGAAAAAGGCCACGCCGTTGCGGCCCCCGGACTTGGCGCGGTACATCGCGGTATCGGCTTCGCGCAGCAGGTCGAGGGCGCTGTGGTCGGCGCCACCGACACGCGGCAGCATGGTGACGCCGATGCTGGCCGTGCAGCGGTATAACTGGCCGTCGATCTCGACATCCTGGCCGATGGCTGCGCGGATTTTATCGGCCACGGCCAGCGCCGCCTGCGAGGCGCCGGCCAGGTCATCCGCCAGGTGGCCGAGCAGCACCACGAATTCGTCGCCGCCGATGCGCGCCACCGTGTCGGCCTTGCGCACGGCCTGTTCCAGCCGCGCGGCCACCTTGCATAGCACGGCGTCGCCGATGGCGTGGCCACGGGCGTCGTTGATGGTCTTGAAGCGGTCGAGATCGACGAACATCACGGCGCTGAAGGTGGCGCCGCGCTGCGAGCTGGCCAGCAGCTGTTCGATGCGGTCCATCAGCAGGCGGCGGTTGGGCAGGCCGGTGAGCACGTCGTAGAATGCCAGCCGGTGGTTGTCCTGCGAATGCAGGTGCAGCTCGTTGAACGAGCGCGCCAGCCGTTGCAGCAGCACCGCGCAGCACAGCGTGAGCACGGCCGTCATGAACATGAAATTGACCGCCAGGACGGTCGCCGTGGGCAAACCGTAGTCGGACAGCGCGGCGATATTCATCGGCGAGGTTTTTTCAAGACTGAGCAGCAGCACCGCCAGCCCGGCCAGCAGCAGGAAGCAGATCGCGGGCCACAGGCCGAGCAGCAGCGCCGCCAGCACTGGCACGGCCATCAGGTAGGTCTGGCTGACCGGTCCCACGGTGAGCATCAGGCCCACGCCCACCAGGAACGCCACCACCAGGAAGTTGACCACGCGGATGGTGTACGACACGCGCCGCAGCAGCAGGATGGCGCCGATCCAGGTCATCGCAACGCAGTCCATGACGACGATCGACCACAGTCCCAGCTTGATCGACAGCAGGGAACTGGGCACCGCCGTCAACAGCCCGAGCACGAATACCATCTGCAGCAGCCGCTCGAAGATCCGTGCGCGCCAATGGGCGATGTCGTTCGGTTCAGCCACGCTGCCCCCGGTGTGGTGGTTGGCGGAAGTCAGTCGCCGGCGCTGACGTTGCCGATGCCCGAGACCGACTTGTTGATGGTTTTCGGCTTGCCGTAGTAGGTCAGCGAACCCATGCCCTTGGCCACCGCGTTGACGGTGTCGGTGGCGTACACGCTGACATCGCCCACGCCGCTGAAGTTGACGTCCACGCGCTCGGCATGCAGGCCTTTCGTATCGACTTCGCCCACGCCTTTCGCATTCAGGCGCAGGTATTTGACCTTGCCGCTGGCGGTGAGCCGGCCCGCGCCCCGGTAGCCCACGTCGAGGCGGTCGCTGGTCACGCCGGTGATGATGGTTTCGCCCGCGCCTTCCACCTTGACCCGGCTGAGCGAAGGCAGGGTGATGGTCACGCGCGGATCGCCCTTGCTGTTCTTGTATTGCTTGCCGTTGACCGTGATCTGCAGCTCGTTGTCCACCACGCGGGTTTCCAGCGCGGCCACGAATGCATCGTCGCCGGAGATTTTGACCGTCTGCGTCTTGCCCGCTTCGACCGTCATGGCAAACGCGCCCCTGGCATCGACTGCGATGAACGGCGCTACCGTGCGTATCGATTCGGCGGCGCTGGCCGACCAGGGCAGGGTGGCGGCAAATAAGGTGGCAAATAAGGGGACGAGCGGGACGCGGCGCATGGGTTCCTCGATCAGATTGCATTTTTTAACATGGTCGATTTTACCGGCGCGCTGCACCGGCGGCGACAAATCGTTGTAAATGGCCCGATGTGTTGCAGTGGGGATACGAAATAGGCCAGCGACCCTGGCAAAAGCCAGGGAAACTACCGATTTACTTTACTAATGAAATACCTAATAATGGGCTGACAAAGTTCGTCAATATATTGTCAACCCGAGGTAGCCATGCCAGCCATTCCTTCCAGTCTCCCCATTCCGCCGGCGCCTGCCGTGCCATCGCGCGCGGGCACCGTGTTCCGCGTTGTCAGCGGCAACTTCATGGAGATGTTCGACTTTTTCCTGTTCGGCTTTTATGCCAATGCCATTGCCGCCGCCTTCTTCCCGGCCGGCGACGAGGTGGCGTCGCTGATGATGACCTTCATGACCTTCGGCGCCGGCTTTTTGATGCGGCCCCTGGGCGCCATCATCCTTGGCGCCTACGTCGACCGCGTGGGCCGCCGCAAGGGCCTGATCGTCACGCTGGCGCTGATGGCAGCCGGCACGCTGCTGATCGCCTGCGTGCCCGGCTACGCCACCATCGGCTATGCCGCGCCGCTGCTGGTGCTCACGGGCCGCCTGTTGCAGGGCTTCTCGGCCGGCGTGGAACTTGGCGGGGTATCGGTGTACCTGGCGGAGATGGCCACGCCGGGGCGCAAGGGCTTTTATGTGAGCTGGCAGTCGGCCAGCCAGCAGGTGGCGATCGTGGTCGCCGCTGCGCTGGGCTTCGGCCTCAATCAACTGCTGGCGCCCGCCCAGGTCGCCGAGTGGGGCTGGCGTTTGCCGTTCTTTGTCGGCTGCATGATCGTGCCGGTGCTGTTCATGATCCGCCGCTCGCTACAGGAAACCGAGGAATTCAGGAACCGCAAGCACCGCCCCGAGCTGCGCGAAATCTTCCGCTCGATGGTGGCCAACTGGGGCCTGATCGTCTCGGGCATGATGCTGGTGTCGATGACCAGCGTGTCGTTCTACCTGATCACCGTGTACACGCCCACGTTCGGTAAATCGGTGCTGCACCTGAGTACCAGCGCGGCGCTGCTGGTCACGCTGTGCGTGGGCGTATCGAACTTTATCTGGCTGCCGGTGATGGGGGCGCTGTCCGACCGCGTGGGCCGTCGTCCGTTGCTGGTCGGCTGCACCGTGCTGGCCATCCTCACCGCCTGGCCGGCGCTGCACTGGCTGGTGCAGGCGCCGAGCTTTACGCGCATGCTGGAAGTGGAGCTGTGGCTGTCGTTCCTGTACGCCAGCTACAACGGCGCCATGGTGGTGGCGCTCACCGAGGTCATGCCCGTCGAGGTGCGCACCGTCGGCTTCTCGCTGGCCTACAGCCTGGCCACCGCGATCTTCGGCGGCTTCACGCCGGCGGTAGCCACCGGCCTGATCGAGGCGACCGGCGACAAGAGTGCACCCGGCTGGTGGCTCACCTTTGCCGCCGTGTGCGGCCTGCTGGCGACGCTGATGCTGTACCGCCGCCGCGCGTCAGGTTCGCAGCCGCAAAGCTAGCCGCTCCAGGTCGATCTCCTCGATCAGCAGGTGGCCGCCGTTAGCCATGATCAGGCGCGGCGCCAGCGCCTGGGCGCCGGCGCCCATGGGCGAGGCGGTCAGGGCATCGTCGGAAAACTGCTGCACCGAGTGCAGGTCGTCCACCAGCAGGCCGATGGCGCCCGCGCCGAATGTGACCAGCATCACCTGGCTGTTGTCGGTGATGACGGCGGCGCGGCCGGTGGCCAGCAGCGCCAGGTCGAATACCCACACGAACTGCTTGCTGCCGCCGCCCGGCGCCACGTCGAGCATGCCCACCCGCGCCCGGTGGTTGCCGGGCGCCCGCTGCACGCGCGCAAACGGCACTGCTTCCTGGACCGTCCGCGCCGGGAGCGCCATCAGCGCGCCGCCGGCGTGGAAGATGGCGTAATCGGTCCCGGTCCCGGTGCCTGCTGCTTCTGCGCCGTCCATTGGTTCCACCTGCACCGCCTGCGCGCCCAGCGCCGCCAGTTCGCGCGCATCGCGCACCGGCCCGAACGACTCGAGCAGCAGTGCCAGCACCGGCTGCTCCACGCCTGCACCAAGGCGGAATTCCCGGTAGCCGGCCGCGCGCGAGCAGGCCGCGATCACGTACTGGCCGTCGTGCTCCATCATCAGCGCGCCGCTGCTGCGGCCATTGCGGTCGGCCGCCGCCAGCAGTGCAGCCAGTTGCGTGGCCGGCAGCGCCAGCGTGGCGCCCGGAGGGTGGGCAGCGTTGGTGCTGGCCAGCACCTGCCGTTCCGGCGTGATGAAGTATGCGTGCATATTGCTTCGTCCCGCCACGCCGCTGTGCAGCATATTGGCCAGCTCCGGCCCCGCATCGAAGACCACGCCGATGCCGCCCACCACGTTGGCCGCCTGCTCCGGGTGGCGGATGGCGGCGTGATAGATGAAGGTGGGCGCGCCGCCGTACAACGCCGACGGTGCGAACCGTTCCACGTGGTGATCGAGTTCGCTGCGCAGTGCGCAGACGCGGCCCAGGGTGTCGGCATCGACGTGGGTGCATGGCAGCGGCCCGGCGCCGGTGGCTGCGACAATGCGGCCCTGGCGGTCGTACACGAACAGCCGCGCATACACGGTGTACAGGCGGTTGATGTGGGCCAGCACCGTTTTGATGGCGTCGTCGTCGCCACCTTCGGCTAGGCCGCGCCGCAATTGGGCGGTGAGCGCCCACCAGCGGCAGTCGTTGGCGCGCTCGTACAGGTTGCGGTCCAGCATATCGACCAGCAATTGCGCGGTCAGTTCGGCCTGGCTGATGCTGGCCGCCAGCACGGTCTGGTACAGGTCGCGGATCGAGCGCGAGAACAGCGCATCGCTGCGCGCGCCGGTGCCGCTGATCTGGTCGAGGATGGTGTTGAGGCGATTGCCATTGCCGTCGCCGTGGCTGGTCACCTTGCCGTTCCAGACGATGCGGCCGATGGTGCGGGTGGTGCGTGTGACGGCGGTCATCAACTCGTGCAGCGGCGGACTGAAGGCTTGTGCATGCGACAGCAGTCCCTGCACCAGTTGCGCATCGGCGCCTTCGATCACGTCGGCGCCGCTGTCGCGGAAGGCCAGGTCCAGCGGCACCATCAATTGCGCCTTCCAGCCGGTGGGGCCGGGGTAGCCCTGGTAGTCGTTGCAGCCGAAGGTTTGCACCAGGTATTCGCGGCCGCCGAACAGCAATGGCCGGGCCGCGCCGCCGGCGCCTTGCGTGTTGACCGGGACCTGCACGCCGGCCGGTATCCACAGCGGATCGGCGCTGCTGACCACGCGGTTGTCGGCGTCGAGCAGCAGCATGTTGGCGCGGTGCGACGGATCGCGGTAGGCGCTGAAGATGGCGTCCATCTCCTGCTCGAAATTGAAGCACAGGCACAGCACGCCGACCACCGCGCCGCTGCGCGGATCGCGCATGCGGTGCGAGTACACCAGCGCGCGCGATTTGGCCGGCCGCAGGTCGGTGGCGCGGAAGGTTTCCACGTAGCCGTCGGCGGCCAGGGTGGCGGCCAGCAGCGGATCGAGGCTGTGCGCTACCGGCGTGGTCATGTCGGCCTGCACCAGCACCCGGCCGCCGGTATCGAGCAGCAGGATTTCATCGTACACCGTGTACTTGTCGCGGTAGGCGGCCAGGCGCCGGCGCGCGGCGTCGAGGCTGGCGCGATGGTGGTCATGGTCGCTGTCGTCGGCAAAGTCCGCGACAAAGGTGCACAGGTCGGCGTCGGTGGCCAGGAAGCCGACATCGGCGGTGCGCTCGAACAGGTTGCGCACCAGGATGTCGATGGCGTACCGGGCCTGGGTGCCAAGGTTGGCCAGCACCTGGTTGACCTTCTCCTGCACCAGGTTGGCGATCAGCGCCTGTTCCAGGTGCGCAAAACCGGTGCGCGTGGCCACCATGGCGGGCAGCAGCAGGCGCGCCTCGGCCGGGCAGTTCATCTTGGCGGACGACTCGATAAGTTGCCACATCTGATTGAGTTCGCGCAGCGACAGCTCGCAGCGCGCAACGTCCGGCATGTAGGGTAAAAACATGTCCGAACGCGGTAAAGGATTTGCGTTCATTACTTTTGGCTGATCACAAAAAGTATATCCTGAGCAATTTTCGTGCCAGCAAGGCAATTTCAAGTGCAAAAAAACGCCACCCGGTGCTGGTTGCACCGGGTGGCGTCTCGAACCTCATGGGAAAATGCGCGCTTACTTGGCGCTCAAACAGGCTTTCATGAACACCTTGCGTTCGTCGCCTTTTTTGCCGACGGCGTCGTTATTGCACTTTTTCATCTTGTTTTGCTGGGTGAGCGGGATTTCCGGTTCGGCCGCGACGACCGGCGCCGGCTTGGCGCTCAGGCACTGCTTCATGAAAGCCTTGCGCTCATCGCCTTTCTTGCCCGTGGCTTCGGCGTTACAGGTTTTCATCTTGTTTTGCTGGGCGGTAGGCTCGGCGGCAAACGCCGCGCCGCCAAACGCCAGCAGCATGCCGGCAACGAACAGCTTTTTCATGGGTGACCTCGCTCAAAAAGGGAAGCAACGGGAGGATGCAGCCAGATCACTATACGCCGGTTGTTTATGCGTGGCAAAACATTATGCGTGTCCGGACAACGCTCAGCCGGATGAGTATTTCCGGTGCTGTGCACGTGGTAACTTGCGGTTGCGCTGATATCCACACACGGGAGACGTAAATTGATGAAGAAATGCATGCTGGCCGTACTGATGGTCCTGGGCAGTGCCGCCGCGCAGGCGGGCAACCCGCTGGTGACCGACAAGTTCACGGCCGATCCGGCCACGCTGGTCGATAACGGCCGCGTGTACCTGTACGCGGGCCGCGACGAGGCGCTGCCGCCGCCCGAGGGCACCAAGTACGTGATGAACGAGTGGCTCGTGTATTCCACCTGCGACATGCAGAACTGGACCGCGCACGGCACCGCGCTGCGCTACGACGTGTTCGCGTGGGCGGGCGGGTCGGCCTGGGCCAGCGACATCATCAAGCGCGACGGCAAGTACTGGTTCTTTGCCACCGTGACCGAGCGCAGCGCCAAGGCCAAGGCGATCGGCGTGGCCGTGGCCGACAGCCCGCTGGGGCCGTTCCGCGACGCCATCGGCAAGCCGTTGATTACCAACAGCATGACCTTGCAGACCGATATCGGCTGGGATGACATCGACCCCGGCGTGTTCATCGACGACGATGGCCAGGCGTGGATGTTCTGGGGTAACCAGGTGCTGAAATACGCGAAGATCAAGCGCAATATGATCGAACTCGACAGCCAGATTTACACCGATGGCCTGCCGCAGTTCACCGAGGCGCCGTATGTCCACAAGCGCAACGGCATCTACTATCTGTCATACTCGCGCGACTGGCCCGAATATACCGTGTATTCCACCAGCGACAAGATCACCGGACCGTGGCGCTATCGCGGCAAGATCATGGACAAGAATCTCAAGACCGGCACCGTGCACCACGCGTTCGTGGAGTTCAACGGCAAGTCCTACATCGTCTATCACAACGCCGAATTGCCGAGCGGCGGCGAGTACCGCCGCTCGGTCGCGGTCGAAGAATTTACGTATAACGCCGACGGCACGATTCCGTTCATTGCGCAAACCACCGCCGGCCCCGCCGCCAATCCGACAGCGGCGTGCAAGCCGCAGGCTTCGGCTCAGGCCAGGCAAGGGTGATCAGGCCAGCAGCTTGAGCAGCGCCTCGGCGGCCGCTTCCGACGAAGCCGGATTCTGGCCGGTGATCAACAGGCCATCGGTGATCGCGTACGGCTGCCAGTCGCCCAGCTTCGAGTATTCGCCGCCGTTTTGTTTGAGCATGTCTTCCACCAGGAACGGCACGATATGGGTCAGGCCCACCGCTTCTTCCTCGGTGTTGGTAAAGCCGGTGACTTTCTTGCCCTTGACCAGCGGCGAGCCGTCGGCTGCCTTCACGTGGCGCAGCACGCCCGGTGCATGGCACACGGTGGCGACCGGTTTGCCGGCGGCGATCATGGCTTCGATCAGCGCGATCGAATCGCGGCTTTCGGCCAGGTCCCACAGCGGGCCGTGGCCGCCCGGGTAGAACACGGCGTCGAAATCTTCCGCTTTCACGTCAGCCAGCTTGCCGGTGTTGGCGAGTACGGCTTGCGCCTCCGGGTCGGCCTTGAAGCGCTTGGTCGCTGCCGTTTGCGCATCGGGTTCGTCGCTTTTCGGATCGAGCGGCGGCTGGCCGCCGGCTGGTGACACTACCGTCAGCCTGGCGCCGGCGTGTTTCAGCGTGTAATAAGGTGCGGCGAATTCTTCCAGCCAGAAACCGGTTTTTTTGCCGGTGTTGCCCAGTTGGTCGTGCGAGGTCAGTACCATCAGAATGTTCATTGTGTGTCCTTGGTCGTGAATGGGTTGGTGGGGTGGTTCAGAGTGCTGCTTGCAAAATCTGGCGGCTGCGCGCCAGGTCGATATCGCGGTGCTCGCCCAGCGCGGTCATGCCGTGCGCCTGCAATTGTTTCAGGACCGCTTCCACGGCGTCGTCGCCCAGCTGGTAGGCGGACAGGCGGGTAGGAATGCCCAGGCCCTCGAAGAAGGCGCGGGTGCGGGCGATGGCGGCGTCGATGCGCTGGTCGTCGGTGCCGTCGGTAATGCCCCACACGCGTTCGCCAAACTGTAGCAGCTTGCCGCGCTTTTGCTCGCGCTGTACATCGAGCAGGGCGGGCAGCACCAGGGCCAGGGTGCGGGCGTGGTCGATGTCGTACAGGGCGGTCAATTCGTGGCCGATCATGTGGGTGGCCCAGTCCTGCGGTACGCCGGCCCCGATCAAGCCGTTCAGCGCCAGGGTGGCGGTCCACATCAGGTTGGCGCGGGTTTCGTAGTCGTCCGGGGTGGCCACCGCCTGCGGGGCGATTTCCACCAGGGTTTGCAGCAAGCCTTCGGCAAAGCGATCCTGCACTTTGGCATTGACCGGGTAGGTCAGGTATTGCTCGGTGGTGTGGACGAACGCATCGACCAGGCCGTTGGCGACCTGGCTCGTTGGCAGCGTGAACGTCTTGCGCGGGTCGAGGATGGAAAACGCCGGGAACAGCAGCGCATGGCGGAAGGCCAGCTTGGACTGGGTGGCCTTGTGGGTGACCACGCCGCCGTTGTTCATCTCGGAACCGGTGGCCGGCAAGGTCAATACCGAACCGAAAGGCAGGGCGCGTTGCACGTTGGCGCCGCCTTGCCGGGCGATATCCCATGGCTCGCCGTCGAACAAGGCAGCGGCGGCCACGAACTTGGTGCCGTCGATGACGGAACCGCCACCGACTGCCAGCAGGAAGTCGATCTTTTCCTCGCGCACCACGTGGACTGCGCGCATCAGGGTTTCGTAGCTGGGGTTCGGTTCGATGCCGCCGAACTCGCGCACGGTGCGTTCGCCCAGGGCGGTGCGCACTTCGGCCAGGGTGCCGGTTTTTTCGGCGCTGGCGCCGCCGAACAGGATCAGCACGCGGGCATCAGCGGGGACCAGGGTGGCGAGCTTGCCGACGGTGTCGGCGCCGAAGACGATCTTGGTCGGGTTCTGGAATTCAAAATTTTTCATGGAATAGCTCCTTTTTATTAGACTGGTCGTCTAGAATCTGTGTCAAAAAAACGCGGATGACATCATCCGCGCAGGGGATACGATGCTGGCGCCAGGTGCAGCAGGTCCAGCGTGGCGTGCCAGGCCGAATTCAATGCACTCGGCTCGCGCCGCAGCTTGGTGAGCATGGCCGCGCCCAGCCACAGCTGGTACAGCGTTTGCGCCGTCTGCGCTGCGTTTTGCACGACTGGCAGCGAACCGTCCGCCACGCCATGCTCGATGGCAACCGCCAGGCGGGCGATGATGTGGTCGGTGCCGTCGCGCAGGGCGACCCGCATCGGCTCGGACATATCGGCCACTTCGCTGCTGAGCTTGACCACCAGGCAGCGGCAGTTACAGCTATGGGCACTCTCGGTGGCGTCGCTGAACCAGCTGTCCCAGTAGGCCATCAGGCACTGCGCCGCCGGCTTGCCGGCTTGCCCGAGCAGGCCATCCATGTGCACCAGGTACTGCGCCACGTAATCGGCCAGCAGCGCCTCGCCAAATAATTCCTTCGACTTGAAGTAATGGTAGAAGGAGCCCTTGGGCACAGCGGCCGCCGTCAGGATCTCGTTGAGACCCACGCCGGCAAAACCCTTGCGGGTAATGATGGCCTTGCCCTGGTCGAGGATGTGCTGGCGGATGTCGGTGTATTCGGCTTTCATGAAACGGAGTCTAGCACAATTAGACCAGTCGTCTAGTATTTTTTTGGCGCACTTCAGCGGAAGATTTCGCCGGCGCGCTCCGGCTGGTAGGGGATGTCGACGATGCGCAGGCTGGTGGTTTGACCGTCGGCCAGGGGCCAGTCGATGCGATCGCCCACGGACAGGCCCAGCAGCGCGGTACCGATCGGGGTCAGGATCGAGATGCCGTCGTCGAGTTCGGCCATGTCCTTCGGGTACGCCAGGGTCAGGCACAGTTGCTGCGGTGGCTGTTCGATGTCGAACCGCACCTGCGAGCGCATGGTGACCACGTTCGGTGGCATCTGCTCCGGTTCCACGACCCTGGCGCGGCCCAGTTCCGCCAGCAGGCGGGCGTTGGCATTGGCGGTGGCGATGGGCAGGGCGTCGAACAACGCTTCCAGGCGTTCGATGTCGAGCGACGAGACGGTAATCTGAGGATGCATGATGGCTCCAGTGTATTAAGGGGCGTGCGTGGGTAATCCGGCGGACCTGTGTCCACGGGCGGTCTTGCGGTCGAGCGTGGGCGGTGAGGTGGCTCGGCAGGCAGGTGAACCGGAAGGTTCTTGCTTACCGAGCGACGAAAAGGCGGGCGAGGTCCCTGGCCGGCACGGCAAAGCGTGCGGCCGCAGGCAACGCACTCCGGGACGGAGACGTGCGGTTGCAGTGGACAGGGAGGCGCGGGGTGAACATGGGAAGAGTATATACCGTTTCCCGCCCCGGATGAACCGGGACGGGATTTGCCGCAAACCTTAGTTGGCTGCGACGCTGGCAGGTGCAGGCGCCGGTGCGTTCTTCACGTACTTGTCGAACCAGCGCAGCATTTCATACACCAGCTGTTCGTTCGACTCGCGCGCCGCGTACCAGTGCGGCTCGTGTGGCAGCATCACCAGGCGGGTGACGCCGCCGTTGCCGCGGATCGCCTCGTACAGCTTGGTCGATTGCAGCGGGGTGGTACCCGGGTTGGCGTCGTCGCCGCCGTGCACGATCAACAGTGGCGTTTTGAGCTTGTCGGCGTAGAAGAAGGTCGAGACCTTGGTGTACACGTCCGGCGCCTCCCATACCGAGCGGCGCTCGTTCTGGAAACCGAATGGCGTGAGCGACTTGTTGTACGAACCGCTGGTGGCCGCGCCGGCGCGGAACAGGTCCGAGTGCGCCAGCAGGTTGGCCGTCATCAGGGCGCCGTGGCTATGGCCGGTTACGCCCACGCGCGCCGGATCGGTCACGCCCAGGCGCACTGCTTCGTCCACCGCCGCCTTGGCGTTGGCTACCAGCTGCTCGGTGTACGTGTCGTACGCCTTGCGCGGGTCGCCCACGATCGGGAAGGCGGCGCTGTCGATGATGGCGTAGCCCGAGAGCAGCAGCAGGCGGTACTGGCGCAGGCGGGTGAACGTCGCTTGCGAACCGGTGGTCTGGCCGGCCTGCGACGCGTCCGCGTAGTCGAGCGGGTAGGCATTGAGGATGGTCGGCAGGCGCGTGCCTTCCTTGTAGCCGGGCGGCGTGTACAGCGTGAACGACAGGTCCACGCCATCGGCGCGCTTGTACTTCACCAGGCGCTTCTGGATCTCGCGCACTTGCGGCGCGGTGTCCTTCAGGTGCGTCAGTGGTGCGCTCGACGAATCGAACGCCGCTTCGCCCTTGACCGCGCCGGCCGCCGGTGCGCCCACGGTGCGCAGCAGCGCGTTCGGGGTGTCGGTGGTGGACTGGTACCAGGTCAGCAGGCGACGGGTGTCGTTGCCGGCAAAGCCGATGAACTGTTCATACGAGGTTTTGCCGCTGCGGAACAGGCGCTCCGACTGCTGCGTGCCCAGGCTGAATTTGTCGAGGAACGGGCGGTCGCCATCGGGCGACGAACCCATGCCCGACAGGTAGATGGTGTCGCCGTCCTGGCGGATGACCCACGAACCGTTGGCCAGTTGGCGGCGCACCGGGTTGCCCGGGTTGGCATATTTTTCGTCGGCCGACATATCCCACACCAGGCGGCGCGAGTTTTTCGCGTCATCGACATTGAGCTGCCAGGTGCGGCGCCATTTGCGGTTGACGTCGTAGTCGCTCAGCAGCGCGGTGCCGGCGTTTTCGCTCCAGGACAGGCCGGCGTAACGCTGCTCGGTGCGGGTGATTTCCACTGGCGCGCCGGTGAACGGCGCCTTCAGCATGACCAGCTTGTCGCGCTCGGCCGCTTTCACTTTCGGATCGCCGCCATCGAGCGCCTCGGCCCACACCAGCGTGGCCGCGTCGGTCGGACGCCAGGTGAAGCTGCGCGGGCCGGTCGGCACACCGCGATTCGGTACGCGGTCGGCCAGCGGCAGCGCGGCGATTTCACGCACGACCGGGTTGGCGCCTGGTTTTACGCCACGCAGGTCCCACAGGTCGATCTGCTTGGGGAAGCGGTCGAAGGTGGTCACGTACGAGTACGGCGGACGGATTTCGGTCACCACCACGTGGCGGCTGTCCGGAGCCACGCTCAGCTCTTCATACAGGCCCGGTTTGCCGACATTGGTGATCTTGCCGGAGGCGGCATCGACCAGCGCCAGTTGCGAGGTGCCGTAGTAGTTGAACAGCGATTCGTCGTAGCGGTTGCGCAGCGTGTCGCGGTTTTCATAGGTGCTGCTTTGACCGGTGCCGCCGATCGATTCCTGGATGCCGGGGCCGGCCGAGCCGGGAGCTTCCACCGGTGGGGCCTTGTTGCCGGTGACCAGTTTGACCAGCAGGGTTTTCTGGTCGGGCATCCATTGCATCTGGTCGCCGAACATCTGGTTCAGGCGTACGCCGGGCAGGCGGCGCACGGCGCCGGTTTTGGCGTCGCCCACCCACAGCTCGACCGCTGCGGTGGTGATGTTTTCAAAGGCAAAGCGCTGGCCGTCGGCGCTCCAGACAGGGCGGCGCGGGCAGGCGTCGGCCGGCAGTTTGACGGCGGTTTGCTTGCCGTCGGCAACCTGCACCAGATCGATCGCGCTCACGCACGGTGGAATCCCGTAGCCGCCCGGGGTATCGTGCTGGCTGTGGTTGCCCGGCTCGATACGCACGCCGGCCAGGCGCAGGAACGGTGTGGCCACCTTGGCGATCGACGGGAAGTCCTGCATGGTGACGAGCATCAGCTTGTCGCGGGTGGGGCTCAGCGATGGCACCGGCGGTGGCGGCGCGCGCATGACATCGAGGATTTCCTTCGGCGGCTGGTTGTAAGCCGACGCGGTGGCAGCGCTGGCTGGCGTGGCGGTGGTGGGCGCTGCCAGCGCGCCCGAGGTCATGCCGACTGCGAGCGTGGTGCTCACGAGGCCGCGCAACAAGTATTTACCCTGCATGGTGTTTCTCCATTTTTTATCGAACTTATTTAACGAACTGAATCGTCGAACTGCCTCGATGCGCCGGCAGGATCGCCGCCTTCGCATGTGCAGCGGAACATTAGGCCATGAAAATATTTCATCGGCAATATCAAATCTCCGTGAGAAATCTTTTGCTACAAATCTCCTCTTGGAGGTAGCACTCCAGCAACGCTTTAACGTCCTACATCTGCCGGGTGACTAAAAGTGTGCAAGCTTGTGATTATTTGGCGGTGTCATGATCACCGTCGGCACCACAGCCCTATACTCGCTTTAATACTAATATTTCAGCGAGACACGTTCCATGACGACCTTCATTACGTCGCGCCGGCAGTTCATGCAGTCGGCCGCCAGTGCCGCCGTGTTGTCCACCTTGCCGTCGCTGGCGCTGGCTGCCACCGCCAACGATGGCGGCAAGCCGCAGCCGGTGGCCGACACCGTGCTGCGCTGGCTGGACGGCGCGGCGCCGGCCCGGTTCGACGGCGCAACGCTGGGCGTGCCGTGGCCGCGCGGCGCCCTGCGCGTGCCCGCCAAGGGGGCGTTGCAACTGCGCCTGGCTGGCGCGAACGCACCGGCCGTGCAATCGTGGCCACTGGCTTACTGGCCCGATGGTTCGCTGAAATGGACCGCGCACGCGGTGGCGGCCGGCAGTGCTGCCGAGGCCTGGCGCCTGGAAGCCGGCGCACCGGCAGCGGTGTCCGGCGCGGTAGCGGTCAGGCAGACCACCGCGCTGATCACCGTCACCGTCGGCCCCACCGTCTGGACCATTCCCACCAGCGGCGAACACCTGATCGCCTCCGCCACCCGGGGCGGGCGCACTATCGTGCAGGACGTCAAACTGCTGGCGCTGCGCCAGGACGGGCCGGAACCCGACGAAACCGGAACAGTGACCCGCCAGCGCTATACCAGCCGGGTGGAGCAGGTGACGGTCGAGCAGAGCGGCCCGGTGCGCGCCACGCTCAAGCTCGACGGCAAGCACAGCGGTAACGGGCGCGACTGGCTGCCATTCTCGGTCCGCCTGTATTTTTATGCCGGCGCCGAGAACGTGCGCATCGTCCACACCTTCATCTTCGACGGCAACGCCAAGCAGGACTTCATCGCCGGCCTGGCCATGACCGCCAGGGTGCCGATGACGGACCCCGCCTACGACCGCCACATCCGCTACGCCGGCGAGGGCATCGGCGTATGGGGCGAGGCCGTGCGGCCCGTCACCGGCCTGCGCCGCGATCCCGGCGAGGCGTACCGCGCCGCGCAGGTGGCCGGCCAGGCGCTGCCGCCGCTGGCCGGCATGGCCAAGCCGGTGCAGGATGGCATGCAGTGGATCCCGCAATGGAACGATTTTTCGCTCACGCAGCTCAGCGCCGACGGTTTTATCCTGCGCAAGCGCACGGCTGCCGGCCAGGCCTGGATCGATGTCAATGGCGGCACGTGCAGCAAGGGCCTGGCCTACGTGGGCGGCGCCGCAGGCGGCGTGGCGCTGGGCCTGCGCGACTTCTGGCAGCGCGCCACCACCCGCCTCGATGTACGCAACGCTGCCGGCGACATGGCCGACATCACCGCCTGGCTGTATTCGCCGTCGGCGCCGGCGCTCGACATGCGCCCGTACCGCGCCGTCAACGGCATGGACACGCACGACAAGCAGATCGCCGGCCTGAACATCATCTACGAGGATTACGAAGAAGGCTGGGACTCGGCCACCGGCGTGGCCCGCACCAGCGAGCTGCAACTGTGGGCCTTGAGCGCCACGCCATCGCACGATGCGTTTTCGCACATGGCCGAGCAGGTGGCCAATCCGGCGCGCCTGGTGCTGGCGCCCGAACGCATCCACCAGTGCGCCGTGTTCGGCGACTGGGACGTGGTTGATACCGGCACGCCGGGCCGGCGCCTGCTCGAAGACAAACTGTCCGCGCAGCTGGACCAGTACCTGCGCGAAGTGGAACAGCACCGCTGGTACGGCTTCTGGAATTACGGCGACGTGATGCACGCCTACGACAACGACCGCCACATGTGGCGCTATGATATCGGCGGCTACGCCTGGGACAACTCGGAACTGTCCACCGACCTGTGGCTGTGGTACAGCTACCTGCGCACCGGCCGCGCCGACCTGTTCCGCATGGCCGAGGCGATGACGCGCCACACCGGCGAGGTCGATGTGTATCACCTGGGCCCCTTCAAGGGCTTCGGCACGCGCCACGGCGTGCAGCACTGGTCCGATTCGTCGAAGCAGCCGAGGGTGTCGAATGCCGCTTACCGCCGCATCTATTATTTCCTCACCGCCGACGAACGCGCCGGTGACCTGATGCGCGAACTGCTCGATTCCGACGCCGACCTGCACAAGGTCGATATCTCGCGCAAGCTGGCGCCCAATGCCGCGCGCGCCGCACCGGACGGCATGATCAATGCGTCGTTCGGCACCGTGTGGGGTTCGCTGATCGCGGCCTGGCTGGCCGAGTGGGAGCGCACCGGCGATACGCGCTGGCGCGACAAGATCGTCAACGGCATGCAGACCATCGGCGGCCTCAAACGCGGCTGGTTCGCGTCGGCCGCCCCCTACGACGCGAAAACCGGCAAGTTCGGCGGCGCCGGCGACTACTTCCAGTTCTCGAACCTGAACGGCGTGTTCGGCGTGGTGGAAATGAATTCGGAACTGCTGGCGCTGGTGGACGTGCCGGCCTACCGCAAGACCTGGCTCGCTTACTGCCGCGCCTACAACGCGCCGAAGGAAGACCTGGTGGCGCTGCTGGGCCGCGATCCGGGCGGGCGCGGCATGACCAACACCAATTCGCGCATGACCGCCTACGCCGCCTACCACGAGCGCGACCGCGCGCTGGCGCTGCGCACCTGGCGCGAATTCTTCGGCAACGACTTCGCCAGGAACGCCGCCCGCGACGCGCCGCGCCGCATCGACGGCACTGCCACCCTGCGCCCGCTCAACGAGCAGCCCAACATCAGCACCAACGGCTCGGCGCAATGGGGACTGGCCGCGATCCAGAACATGGCGCTGGTCGGCGACAGCCTCGACGAAGCGGCGCGCGCGGCCGGCCTGTTACGCTAACGATTAACCAGATTTATTTGACGACCATGAAAAAAATCTTTATCGCCCTGTGCCTGGTACTCCACTTCGGACCGGCCGATGCTGCTGCCACCGTAACGCCGCCCACCACCCACGCCGACCTGCGCCCGGCCGTACTGCTGACCGCCTCGCAGTCGCGCGACAGCGTCGATTTATCGGGCCAGTGGACCTATTCGAAAGACCTGTATCGCACCGGTCTGAACGACATCAACGGCTGGGTGGCCAAGTCGCGCATGCAGCGCTACCGCGACATCGACATCGCCGCCCAGGAAGCCAAGGGCGGCGTCGAGTTCTTCGAATTCGACCTTGATCGCAGCGCGCAGATGAACATTCCCGGCGCCTGGAACGCGGCCACGCCCACCTTGCGCTACTATGATGGCCTGGTCTGGTTCCAGCGCAAGTTCAATGCGCGCAAGGAGCAGGGCAAGCGCGCCTTCCTGCGCTTCGAGGCGGTCAACTACCGCGCCTACGTGTACTTGAACGGCAAGGAAATCGGCCGCCACGAAGGCGGCTTCACGCCGTTCGTGCTGGAAGTGACCGACGCCCTGCGCGCCGGCGACAACCGCCTGACGGTCGGCGTCGATTCCACCCACGACGCGCAAACCATTCCCACCCCGATCACCGACTGGGACCTGTACGGCGGCATCACGCGCCCGGTGCGCCTGATTACCACGCCCGCCACCTTTATCGACGACGCCACCGTGAGCCTGGGCCAGGACGGCCGCATCACCGGCGCCGTGCAGCTGCAAGGTGCGCAAGCGGCCGGGCAACTGGTCAAAGTGGCGATTGGCGACCTGGCCACCGCCAGCGCCACCACCGATGCCAACGGCCGCGCCGTGTTTGCGCTGGCCGCACCGGGCAAGCTGCAACGCTGGTCGCCCGACAGCCCGAAACTGTACGACGTGCGCTTTTCCACCGCGACCGATGCCATCCGCGACCGCATCGGTTTCCGGACCATCGCCGTCAAGGGCAACGAGATTCTGCTCAACGGCAAACCGATCTTCCTGCGCGGTATCTCGCTGCACGAAGAGGAGTTCGGATCTAACCCGGCGCGCAACATGACCGAACAGGCGTCGCGCGCGCTGCTCAGCGAAATCAAGCACGGCTTGAATGGCAACTACGTGCGCCTGTCGCACTACCCGCACTCGGAAACCACGCTGCGCCTGGCCGACGAAATCGGCTTGCTGGTCTGGAGCGAAATTCCCGTGTACTGGACCGTCGATTGGGAAAACCCGGCCGTGCTGCACAAGGCCCTGGTGATGCAGGCCGAAACGATTTATCGCGACCGCAACCGCGCCGCTGTCGTGATGTGGAGCGTGGGTAACGAGACCCCAGTGTCGCCGGCGCGCACCGCCTTCCATAGCGCCATGGCCGATAACGTGCGCGCACTCGATCCAACGCGCCTGGTCAGCGCCGCGCTGCTGGTGGAGCGCCACAAGGTCAACGGCGAAGAAGTGACCGAAATCCAGGACCCGCTGGCCGACAAGCTCGACGTGCTGGCCGTAAACACCTACGCCGGCTGGTACGGCGGCGACACGCTCGATGCGCTGCCCAACCTGAAATGGAAGCTGCCCACCGACCGGCCGCTGATCCTGTCCGAATTCGGCGCCGATGCGCTGGCCGGCTACCGCAACGACGGTATGAAGAAATTCACCGAAGAGTACCAGGCCGAGTACTACCGCCAGACGCTGGCGCTGGCCGAAAAGCTGCCAACCCTGCGCGGGCTGTCGCCGTGGATCCTGAAAGACTTCCAGTCGCCACGGCGCGAACACCCGGTGTTCCAGAACGGCTGGAACCGCAAGGGCCTGATGTCGGAAACCGGCGTGCGCAAGCAGGCGTTTGGCGTGCTGGCTGATTACTACAACCGCAAAGCAGGTACCAAATAATTATTTGGACACCATCTGCCGCACCTTGCGCCGCAATTCCTTCTCGCGCCGGTCTTCGGCGATCCAGTCCTCGCGCATGGCGCGGTACAGTGATACCGCCATCATGACGATCACCAGCGAGAACGGCAGCGCGAACAGGATGGTGGCCGTTTGCACCGCCTTCAGGCCGCCGGCGAGCAGCAGGCTGATGGCGATGCCCGCCACCAGCACGCCCCACATCACCTTGCTGCGGGCGGTGGGATTCGGATCGCCCCCGGCGCTCATCATGCCCAGGACCAGCACCGCCGAGTCGCCGGACGTGACGAAGAAAATCACCACCAGCGCGGTGGCCACCACCGACATGATGGCGCCGAACGGCATGGCGTTAAACATGGTAAACAGCGCGGTGGACATATCGTCCTTGACCGCCTGCGCCAGCGGCACGTGCTGCCAGATTTCCATGTACAGCGCGGTGCCGCCGAAGATCGAGAACCAGATGAACGCAGCGAGCGACGGCGCCAGCACGGTGCCAAGGATGAATTCGCGGATGGTGCGCCCGCGCGACACGCGCGCGATGAACAGGCCGACGAACGGGGACCATGAAATCCACCAGGCCCAGTAAAAGATGGTCCAGGTGCCCACCCAGCTGCTGTCGCGGAACGGCGTGGCGCGCAAGCTCATGCGCACGATATCGTTGACATAGCTGCCCAGCGAGTTGGTGAGCGTGTCGATGATGGCCACGGTGGGACCGAGGATGAACACGGCCAGCGCCAGTACGCCAGCCATGATCATGTTGGCGTTCGAGAGCAGCTTGACGCCTTTTTCGACGCCGCTCACGGCCGAGGCGATGAACATGCACGAGGTGACGATGATGATCAGCACCTGGTTGCGGTCGCTGATGTCGAAGCCGAACACCGCGTGCATGCCGCTGTTGATCTGCAGCGCGCCCACGCCCAGCGACGCGGCCACGCCAAATGCCGTGGCCACCACGGCGATGCCGTTGACCAATGGTGACAGACGCTTGACGAAGCGCCACGGCAGCGCCTCGGTGACGGTGCTGATCAACGCGGTGCCGTTGCGGCGGTACTGGAAAAAGGCGATCGACAGCGCGACGATGGCGTACACCGCCCACGGGTGCACGCCCCAGTGGAAGAACACGTAGCGCATGGCGGCGTTGGCCGCTTCCGGGGTGCCGGATACCACGCCCGGCGGCGCCGAGCTGTAATGCGAGATCGGCTCGGCCACGCCCCAGAACACCAGGCCGATGCCCATGCCGGCGGCAAACAGCATCGAGAACCAGCTGACCACGGAAAACTCGGGCTCTTCATCTTCGCCGCCGAGTTTGAGGTTGCCATAGCGGCTGAAGGCGGTGCACACGGCGAAAATCACCAGGCCCAGCACCACCCATAAATACAGCCAGCCGAAGTTGCGGGTGACGGCAGCGAGCAGGGTGTCGAACACCGCCGCCATGTGGTCGGGGGCGAGCACGCCCCACAGCACCACGCACAGGATAAATCCTGCGGAAAACAAGGTTTGCATGCGTTTCTCCGTGGAGCACCGGCATCCACGCGGATGCCTCTCCAGTTATTCTACATGCAACAAATTTCCCTTGCTTTTCCGCATGAATTAACTGTTTCGTAACTATTTATTTCAGCGCCTCCACCAGCCCCGGCGCAAACTCGGCGCCATATTTCACCTGCGCGGTGGACGCCTTGATGGTGCCGCCAATCGGTTCGGCGCGTCCGCCCAGGCACTTGCCGAGGAAGTTTTCGGTCACCGCGTTGAAGGCGATGTTGTTGACCGGGCGTGCAAAGCCGTGGCCTTCGTCCGGGAACTCCACGTACGTCACCGGGATATTTTTCGCCTTCATCGCATCGACGATCTGCACCGACTCGCGTACGTTCACGCGCGGGTCGTTGGCGCCCTGGCCGATCAGCAGCGGACGCACGATGTCGGCGGCGAAGTTGAGCGGCGAGCGTTCCTTGAGCAGTGCTTTGCCTTCCTCGGTGGTGGGATCTCCCATGCGCTTGTAGAACTGCTGCTTGCCCGCTTCCCAGTACGGCGGGATGGTTTGCAGCAGCGTAAACAGGTTCGACGGCCCCACGATATCGACGCCGCAGGCAAACGTGGTGGGCGTGAACGCCAGTCCGGCGAGGGTGGCATAGCCGCCGTACGAGCCGCCCATGATGGCCACCTTGTCGCTGGTGGTGATGCCGCTCTTGACCGCCCAGTCCACCGCGTCGAGCAAGTCATCGTGCATCTTGCGGCCCCACTGCAGGTCGGCCGCCGAGATGAAATTCTTGCCGAAGCCGGTCGAGCCGCGGTAGTTCACCGACAGCACCGCGTAGCCGCGATTGGCCAGCCACTGGTGGTAGCTGTTGTAGCCGTAGCGGTCGCGGGCCCACGGGCCGCCATGCACCATCAGTACCAGCGGCACCGGTTTGCCGGCGCGGCCGGTGCCGCTGGCATCGACCGACTTGGGCAGGGTCAGGTACGAGACCAGCGTGAGGCCGTCGCGCGCCTTGATTTCCTGCGGATGCATGGCGGCCAGCGGCGCGCCTTCGAGTTCGGGCCGGCTCACATACAATTTGCTGAGCTTTTTGGCCTTGCGGTCGTACAGCCAGGTGGACGAGGGGGCGGTGACCGGATCGACCGTGATCAGCCACTTGTCGTCGGCCTCGTTGCGGGAGCTGACGAAGAACTGGCCCTCGATGTTTTTCTTCAGGTACGCCAGGTCGGCCTTCAGTGCATCGGTGAGCGGCACGTATTCCTGCTTCAGGTAATCGACGCCGTAGGCCAGCACGCGGCCGGTGCGCTTGTCGAGCAGGGCGTTGGAGATGTCGGCGCGCGGATCTTCGGCCACCACGGTGGTCTTGCCGCTGGCAACGTCCTGGGCCAGCAGCGCCGACGTATTGCGGTTGCGCGAGTCGGTCCAGTACAAGGTCTTGCCATCGGTGGTGAAGCCCAGCGGCGCCGTGGTCTGCGAATCGTCGAGTCCCACCTCGGTCACCGGCGTGGTCTCGATCTTGCCATCGACGATGCGGTAATAGGTGGCGCCGCCGTCGGCGCGCGCCTTGATGGTGAGGCGCAGTTTGAGCTGTTCGTCGGCCAGGAAGCCGGCGTAGCCGTCGTTCTGCTGCACCAGCGTCAGTTTGCCGGTCTTCAGGTCGAGGCTGTGGACGTCGTGCCATTTCGGATCGCGGTTGTTGACGCCGATCAGGATGCGGTCCTTGACCTTGCTGCTGATATTGACGATCTGCACCCGGGTTTTCTCGAACGGCGTGTAGTTGGTCTGCTTGCCCGAGACGACATCGACGCCGTACAGCAGGAAGTTTTCATCGCCGCCCTTATCCTGGATGAACAGCACCGTGTTCGAGTCCGGCGCCCAGAAGCTGCTGCGAATCGGCCGCGATTTTTCGTCGGTGAGCGGCTTCGCCTTCGTTAAATCACTGCTCGGCGCCACCCACACATTGAGCACGCCGTCGCGCGGCGCGATCCACGACAGCCACTTGCCGTCCGGGCTGATGTTGGCGCCGGATTTGCTGGCGTTGCCGAAGATCTTGGCGCGTTCGATCAGCGGCACGTCGTTGACTGCGGTGGCAGCGGGGGCGGATTGGGCATGGGCGGGCAGGGCGCTGGCCAGCAGCATGGTAGGAAGCAGAACCGGGAGCAGCGCAGGCAGGACTTTCAGGGCGATACGATTCATGGATACCTCGTCGAAGTGATGAAACGGTCAAACATGCCAGGTTTGCATGTGCCCGATGATGGTAGCGGCAATCGCCCGTTTCGGGGAATCCATGCGATGGACGGCAGACGGCGCGGCATGGATGGCAGAATTCCGGGAACGCGATAGCGTTGTTGCGATGCAAAATAATCACCGGGATTGACTCCGCATTCATTGCGCCAGGTAAATTAAATGGTTAACATCGTTTGCGTGACACCACTGGTTGTCGTGTGCTGTCACTGCTAGTCTCTGTCCCAAAAATCGCCGGAGATTCACCATAAAACCAGATCGTGCAGGGAGAAGGTATGCGTATCCAGGATCTAAAAATCGGCACGCGGCTGGGTTTGTGCTTCGCGGCAGTACTGTTGATGATGGCCGTGCAGTCGGTGGTGTCGATCGCCCAGATCAACGGGATCGGCGCGCGCAGCGAGCAGATCGTCCACGAAGACATGGCCAAGGCCGATGCCGTGGCGCTGATCGACGCCACCACCCGCGCCAACGCGCGCTACACGATGGAACTGTTCATGGCGCCGGACCAGGCTTACGCCGACCGCGTGCGCGGCCGGATCGACGCCAACAAGAAGACCATCACCGATGCCGTGGCCGTGCTCGACGCCATGATCACGCGCCCGGAAGGCAAGGCCCTGCTGGCGCAGTTCAAGACCGACCGCGCCACCTATGTACAGGCGTTTTCCAAAGTGAGCGCCTTGCTGGCCGAGGGCAAGCGCGACGAGGCAACCGCCGCGCTGCTGGGCACTACGCTGCCCGCACTCGACGCCCTCCAAGCGACCATTGGCGGTTTGGCCAAGCTGCAAAAGGCGATTGCGGCCAGCGCCATGGACGACATCGCTGCGCGCATCGCGTCCACCCGCCTGACCACCATCCTGTTGTCCGTGCTGGCACTGGTATGCGGCAGCGCCGGCGCCTGGCTGATCACGCGTTCGGTCACCCGCCCCATCGGCGCGGCCGTGACCCTGGCCGAGGCGGTGGCTGCCGGTGACCTGCGCACGCGCCACTACCAGCCCACGCGCGACGAAACCGGCCAGCTGCTGCACGCGCTGCACACCATGAGCGGCAGCCTGCAGCAGATTGTCGGCCGCGTGCGCGGCGGCACTGAAACCATCGCCTCGGCGTCGTCGCAGATCGCCAGCGGCAACCAGGACCTGTCGGCCCGCACCGAGCAGCAGGCCAGCGTGCTGGAAGAAACCGCGTCGTCGATGGAAGAACTCACGTCCACCGTGCGCCACAATGCCGACAATGCCCAGGAGGCGCGCAGCAAGGCGCAGACCGCGTCCGACGTGGCGGTGAAGGGCGGCGCCGTGGTCGCCAGCGTGGTCGATACCATGCAATCGATCCGCACGTCGTCGGGCAAGGTGGCCGACATCATCAGCGTGATCGACGGCATCGCCTTCCAGACCAACATCCTGGCCCTGAACGCGGCCGTGGAAGCGGCGCGCGCCGGCGAGCAGGGCCGCGGCTTTGCCGTGGTGGCCACGGAAGTGCGCAACCTGGCGCACCGCTCGGCCGCCGCCGCCAAGGAAATCACCACGCTGATCAACGCCTCGGTGCAGCAGGTGGGTGAGGGCAGCGCGCTGGTGGAAAAGGCCGGCCAGACCATGACCGAGGTGGTGGACAGCATTCGCGATGTCACCGTCATCATGGCCGACATTGCGGCCGCCAGCGCCGAGCAGGGCCAGGGCATCGAACAGATCAACCAGGCCGTCACCGAGATGGACACCGTCACCCAGCAAAACGCCGCGCTGGTGGAAGAAGCGGCAGCCGCGGCCGAATCGATGCAGGAACAGGCGCGCGAGCTGGCGCAGATCGTCAGCCAGTTCCAGCTCGACGATGCTGGCCGGCCGGCTGGCACGGGTGGGGTAGGTGGCGCCAGGAGCGCGGGCCGCGTGGCCGCATCGTCGCGGGTAGCGCTGCCGGCCTGACCGTGCGGCGCGGTGCTTTCCCTGCCAAACGGTAAGCTTGGCGGTGAAGCACATAGGCTAGACTCGGGTGGTACGTTTTCCACGTGACGGAGAGTCCACCCGATGAAAAACATCACCCTGCGCCAGTTCCGCATCTTTGAGAGCGTGGCGCGCAACCTGAGCTTTTCGCGCGCGGCCGAAGACCTGCACCTGACCCAGCCCGCCGTCTCGATGCAGATCAAGCAGATGGAAGGCCTGGCCGGACTGCCGCTGTTTCGCCAGACCGGCAAGCGCATCGCGCTCACCGACGGCGGCCGCGTAGTGCTGCGCCACTGCCAGGTGATCCTGGCCGACCTGCGCGCCGCCGAGCAATCGCTGGCCAGCCTGCTGACCGTTGCTGCCGAACAGCCGCGCCAGCGACTGCGCGTGGGCCTGATCACGTCGGGCAGTTGCTGCTTCCCGCACCTGATCCGCGCCTTCTTGCAGGACCATGACCACATCGACCTCGACATGACCGTGCGCAGCCGCGACCAGCTGGTTGCCATGCTGCGCTGCGATACGCTCGACCTGGCGGTGATGCTGCATCCGCCCGAACTGCGCGGGGTCGATGCCACGCCGTTTGCCGACAATCCGTTCGTGCTGGTGGCGCCGCCCGATCACCCGCTGGCCGGCGCGCCGCAGGTGCCGGTCGCGCACCTGGCGCACGAATGCCTGATCGTGCGCGAGCATGGTACCGATACGCGCCAGGTAGCGGACGACACCCTGCTGGGCCGCGCCGCCATCGGTTTTGACACCGAACCGCGCTTCATGGAACTCGGTTGCAGCGAGGCGATCCGCCAGTCGGTCATTGCCGGCATGGGCATCGGCCTGCTGTCCGCGCGCGAAGTGCAGGCCGATGTGCGCAGTGGCCAGTTGTGCGTGCTCGATGTGCAGGGTTTTCCTGTGATGCAGCAGTGGCATGCAGTGCACCGTGGCGAACATGGGCTGCCGGGCGCGGCGCGCGACTTTTACCGGTTCCTGCTCGACGAGGGCGCGGCGCGGCTCGATCATTTATCACTCACCCAGCCAATGCCTGCCACAGCAGCGCCACATTGAGCAGCACGATGGCGGCGGCAGCCACCGCCGCCATCACGGTCAGCCTGCGGCCGGCCGTAAAACCCTGCATCACCGAGTGGCGCGACGACAGCACCACCAGCGCGATCAGCGGCACCGGCAGCACCAGGCTTAACACGATCTGGCTGTCGATCATGGCCGTCATCGGATTCATGGTGGCGCATACGATAAACGCCGGCACCATGGTGACCAGGCGGCGCGCCATCAGCGGAATTTTAAAGCCAACGAAGCCCTGCATGATGTTCTGGCCGGCCATGGTGCCCACCACCGAACTCGATATGCCCGACGCCAGCAGCGAAATCAGGAACAGCACGCCGGCACCCGTGCCCAGCGCCGGCACCAGCGTGTGGTAGGCGGTGGCGATATCGGCCAGGCCGGGTGCGGTTTCGCTGAAGGCGGCGGCAGCCATCGCCACCATCGCCATGTTGACCAGCGCGGCAGCGCCTAGTGCGACCGCCACCTCGCGGTTGGAGAACGACACGAGCTGGCGGCGCTGGGCGTCGTTGCGGGCCGGCGCGCGGTGCTGCGTCAGGCCCGAACGCAGGTAGATCGAATGCGGCATGATGGTCGCGCCGACGATGCCCACGGCCAGCATCAGCGCATCCTTGCCGTGCAGTTGCGGCACAAAGGTGTGGAACAGCGCCGCGTGCCAGTCGGGCGGCACGATCACCAGCTCGGCCAGGTAACTGAGGCCGATCACCGCCACCAGCGCGGCGATCACGATTTCCAGCGGCCGGAAACCCTGCGCGTCCAGCGACAGGATGGCGAATATCACCACGCCGGTGACCACCAGCGCCCAGCCCAGCGGCACGTCGAACAGCAGCGAGATGCCGATGGCGCCGCCCATGAATTCGGCCAGGTCGGTGGCGATGGCGCCGATTTCGGCGGCAATCCACATCGCCACCACCAGCGGCCGCGAAAACTCGTCGCGGCACACCTCGGCCAGGCTGCGGCCGGTGACGATGCCCAGCTTGGCCGACATGGCCTGGAACAGCATCGCCACCAGGCTCGCGAGCAGCACCACCCACAGCAGCTGGTAGCCGTAGGTGGAGCCCGCCTGCAGGTTGGTGGCGAAGTTACCGGGGTCCATGTACGCCACCGACGCCACCACCGCCGGTCCGGCAAACGCCAACACCGAGCGCAGGCCGCGCCGCTGGTGGTCGAGGGCGTCGCGCATGGTGGCGACGGTGGCGGTGGTATTGGCGGCGATTGTCATGAAAGGTCTCCCTACTTCACGCGATCACGTCGCGGCGGTTCTTGAGTTTGTGGATGACGTCGAGCGTGGCGTCGTCCACCCGCAGGTGCTCCTTGACCAGCTGGCGCGGCGTGTTGGCCAGCCACTGCGACAGCGAGACTTCCGCGAAGTGGTCGGACTTGAACAGTTCGAGGAAAATCAGGTCCGAGGTGCCGGTATTCTTGATGTAGTGGCCCAGGCTTTTCTGCACGTAGCCGACGTCGCCGGGGTTGAAGTCCACCGTTTGCGCCACCGGCCCGGTATTGAATACCGTCATGCGTCCGGAGCCCTTGATGAAGTACTGCCATTCGTCGGCGTCCGGATGCCAGTGCATTTCGCGCAGCCCGCCCGGGCGCAAGGTCACCAGCGCCGCCGCCACGGTTTTCGACATCGGAAAATTGTTGCTGTCGACAATGCGCACTTCGCCCCCGGGCTGCGTCAGCGTGGGTTTCATGGAACCCATGCGGAAGATGAACGGGTGGTCGGGGCGGCCGAGGCTGGAGGCCGCGTACAGCTGGTCGGCCTTGAGCGGACCGGCCTGCGCGCCCTGGTAAATCCACAGCTGCTCGAGCGGGATGTTCTTGAATTGAGCGGCCGGCACGCCGAAGTTTTGCGCCAGGATGTCGGGCGGCGTGTGGGCCAGCCAGTCGCTGAGCATGAGTGTGTTGAATTCGCCGGAGGCGCCGTCGTCGAAGGCGATCACGAACTCGCCGCCGTTGGCGCCGATGCCTTGCAGTGAGTGCGGCAGGCCGGGCGGGAAGTACCAGATGTCGCCCATCTCGACGTCGGCCACCTCGGAGCGGCCCTGGCTGTCGATGGTGGTGATGCGGATGCCGCCCACGGTGACGATGGCCCACTCGGCCTGCTGGTGCCAGTGCAGTTCGCGCACGCCGCCCGGTCCCAGGCGCATGTTGACGCCGGCGATGTCCTTCGAAATCGGGAACGCCTTGGTGGTCACCTCGCGCGCCCAGCCGCCATCCTGGATGCGCTTGTGCGCCATGTTGAACGAGTTCCACGGGATCTGCATGCCGCCCACGTCGGTCGCCGGTGGATTGGCAAACGACGGCAGCACATCGCGCAACGCCGGATTTTGCGGACCGGGATCGGCATTGGCGAGCGCCGACGAATTGATGGCGCCTTGCAGCGGCCGGTTGGGATTGCCGAACTCGGCAGCCTTGGCAGCGGCAGCAGCGCCCAGCGCCACCGCACCGGCGGCCGCACCGGCCAGGATTCCGCGACGATTGAGGTCGGTCATACTAATTCTCCTTGAAGAGTTTCCGCTGTTCGGGACGGACAGCGGTTCAACACAGGAGCGGCTGCACGGGCGGTAAATTTCGGCAGGCACTCCGATGGAGAAATAGTAGGGCGCGATGCGCGGGAAGGATATTCAGGATTTCTTTGGGTGATCTATAAGCGGGGCTGATGCACGGGTAGTATGCGGAGGCGATGCGGCAGGGAACGGTGGCGACATGGTTTCGAGGCTATGGCATGATCATCCGGGACACGGAGATCGTATGAACCCCATGACACCGGATGAGCTAATGCATGTGCTGTCACGCGGCGAGGACAGCCGTCACCAGTTCAAGCGCGATATGACCAACGCCGATGGCGTAGCGGCCGAGTTGTCGGCGTTTGCCAATAGCGGCGGCGGCCAGGTGTTTATCGGCGTGGAAGATGACGGCAGTCTCGCACCCCTTTATCCGACAACCATCAGGCGGCTCAACCAGTTGCTCAGCAACGCTGCCAATCAGCATGTTCGTCCCCCGGTTCACCCCCTGACTGAAAACATCCAGGTAGGGCAAGGCATCGTGATGGTGGTGACGGTGCCCGATGGCCTGAACAAGCCGTACACGGATTTGCAAGGACGTGTATGGGTAAAAAATGGCGCCGACAAACGGCATGTGACGTCCCGGGAGGAATTGCAGCGCATGTTTCAGCGTGCGGGACTGGTCTATGCCGACGTGGTGCCGGTTGCAGGAAGCTCGACGTCCGATATCGACGACAAGGCATTCAATACGTATTTCAATCGCCGCTATGGACAGAGCAGCGAGTTTTCAGGGCAAGCACCGGAACAACTGTTCCATAATCTTGGACTGGGCGACGGCCGGGAGTTGAACCTGGCAGGACTTCTGTTATTCGGCAGATATCCACAGCATTTTCGTCCCGCGTTTGAAGTCAAGGCGGTCGCCTTTCCTGGCAAGGAGTTGCACGATACGCGTTATTTGGACAGTGAAGATATCGATGGTCCTTTACTGGAGCAATATCAGCGCAGCTTTGCTTTTCTGCGTCGCAACCTGCGGCACATTCAGGACCAGCGCGGATTCAATACCCTGGGCGTGCTGGAAATTCCAGAGCAGGCACTGGAAGAGTTACTGGTCAATGCATTGATTCATCGAGACTACTTCACCAGCGCTTCCATCCGCTTGATGCTGTTTTTGGATCGGATCGAAATTATCAGTCCGGGCCACCTGCCCGATAGCCTCAGCACGGAGGCAATCCGCCGGGGGGCGACCAATCGTCGCAATCCCATGCTGACCGAACATGCGGTGCATATACTGCCTTATCGGGGTTTGGGAACCGGAATCCCACGCGCTTTGCAGGACTGGCCTTCCATCGACCTGATCAATGACGTGGAAGCGAACCAGTTCGTGGTGCGTATCAGGCGGCAGTTTGTCGAAGAGGTCACCCCCCAAGTCACCCCCCAAGTCGCCCCCCAAGTCGCCCCCCAAGTCGCCCCCCAAGTCACCCCCCAAGTCACCCCCCAAGTCACCCCCGAAGTCGGCCGGTTACTTGAGGTCATGCACGGTGAAATGAAACGTACGGACATTCAAGGCGCGCTCGGTTTAAAGGACCATAAACATTTTCGGGCCAATTACTTGCAGCCAGCGCTCGATGCTGGCTTGATCGAAATGACCGTTCCGGAGAAGCCGCAGAGCCGGTTGCAAAGATACCGGCGCAGTCAGCGCGATCGCGCCGATTGAGGAAGTCGAGGCAGTTTGTGCTACCGCAACCGTTCCTCCGCCTGCAACCTCGCCCCGATCCGCTCAATCTCCGCCTCGCCCTTGACCAGCGCCGCGCGGCTCGTATGGACCGAGTAGTTGCCCATCACCAGGTCGTGCGGATGCTTGACCGCTGAGCCGAGCACGAACGATGTCTCGCCCCGGGCCACCATCTCGAGTGCTTGTGCCGACTCCTCGAACACCACCAGTTCGCCAGCGGCAGCCTGCACACCGCCATTGAGCCGGCCGGCATTGAGCGCCAGCCAGGCGACATCGTGGCCAGCGGGCGGATCATAGCGCCAGTGCTCGCCGTCGCGCAGGTGGACCGCGATATAGGACATGTCGGACGGCGCCGGGAACGGGCTGTGCAGATCGCCGTAACTGCCCAGCAGCACGCGCACCGGTCCCTGCTGCGGGATATCACCTGGTTCGATGTACATGCTGTAGGGCGCGGCATTTTCCAGTGCGGGCGGCAGTGCGATCCACAGCTGGAAGCCCAGCATCGGGTCGGTGCCGACGGGGCCGCCCGTGTGCCAGACGCCATTGCCGGCTTGCATCCACTCGACGCTGCCAGCGGACAGCACGCCAGCCTCGCCGGTCGAGTCCTCGTAGCTGGTCGCGCCGGTGATCAGGTAAGTGAGCGTGGCAATGCCGGAGTGGGGATGCATGCCGAACTTCGGTAAGCGCGCCATATCGTCGAGCTTGAACAGGTCGAGAAACACGAACGGTTTCAGATGATGGCCGAGGTCGCCGGGGCTGGCAAGCCGGGTGATCGGGCCGTGCACGCGGCCGCGGGTACGGTGGATGATGGCGCGGGGCGCGACGATGGCGGCGGCGGTATTCATGGTGATGTCCTTGGCAGGTTCAGATCGCAATGGAAGAAGAATAGGACCCCGGTGATTACTTTACTAGCCGCTATAATTGGATTTGACTCATCCAGATTTAATGGGAATTACGTGCTCGATCTTAACGATATCGCGCTGTTTGTCCAGGTGGTGCGCAGTGGCAGCTTTGCCGGCGCGGCGCGCCGCCTGGGCCTGCCACCGAATACCGTGAGCCGCCGCATCCAGCAACTGGAAGCCCGGCTCAATACGCGGTTGCTGCTGCGCTCCACGCGCAAGCTCACCCTTACCAGCGCCGGCCAGGCCTTTCACCAGCGCTGTGCGAGCGCGGTGGACGATCTCGCTGCCGCCAGCCAGGCCAGCATGATCGGCAGCGAGCAGCCCAGCGGCGTGATGCGGGTGGCGGTGCCGGCCGACTTCTTCGATTTCTTCCGCGCCCAGTGGCTGGCGCAGTTCATGGCGCGCTACCCTGGCATCCGGCTCGACTTCGTGCTCAGCGACACCCGCGCCGACATGATCACCGAGCAGATCGACGTGGCGTTCCGCGGCGGCCAGCCGCAGGAACTGGGATTTGTCAGCCGCGAAATCCTCGCGCCCGGCAGCAACCATCTGGTTGCCAGCCCCGCCTACCTGGCCGCGCGCGGCGCACCGAATTCCTTGCAGGATCTGGCCGGCCACGACGCCATCGGCGTAGCCCATCCGAGCGGCTTGGCCACCTGGCGCCTGGCCGGTCCCGATAACGTCGAACAGGAAGTCCACGTGCCGTGCCGCTTTGCCGCCAACACTGCGCAGGCGCAGCGCAAAGCCGCCCTGGCCGGACTCGGTGTGGCGCTGCTGCCGGGCGCGCTGGTGCGGCTCGACCTGCACGCCGGGCGGCTGGCGCCGGTGCTGCCGCAGTACAGCAGCGCCAGCTTCGGCCTGCATGCGATGTATCCCACGCGCCAGCATTTGCCGGCGGTGGTGGCCGCCTTGATCGACCTGGTGCGCGATCGCCTCAATGCCATCCACGAAAAAAAGATTGACGCACCCGACAATAGTGTGTGATAGTGTTGCTAACACACTACTAAAAAAGAAATGTATGCCCACCAGCTCCCGATTCGCCGTTGCCATCCACACCCTGGTCTCCATCGAAGTAATGGGTGGCAAGCCGGTGCGGTCGGAAGATGTGGCGTACTCGGCCAATACGGGGGCAGCGGTGATACGGCGGTTGTTGTCGATGTTGAGCGACGCCGGACTGACCACGTCGCAACTGGGGGCGGGCGGTGGGGCCTTGCTGGCCAAGCCGGCAGCGCAGATTCGCCTGCTCGACGTGTACCGGGCGGTGGAAGACACCGAGATGTTCACTTTGCACCGCACGCCGCCTTGTGAAAACTGTGCCGTTGGCGGCAATATCCAGGCGGCGATCGCGCCATCGTTGGCCAGCGCCCAGTCCGCGTTTGAAGCGGAACTGGCCAAGGTGACGATTGCCGACATGGCGGCCGAGGTGGCGCGGATCGGCAAGTTTTCAATTCCGCTGGTGTGGTAGCGGCTTTTTTTACATCTTAAATGTAACTGTGTATGTCACACAGTATTTAATGCAGTTCCTACTCAGGAGAATAGTATGTCTATCGGAATCATTGGTTCGGGCGCCCTTGGTGGCAATATCGCGCGCATTCTGGCTGGCGCCGGCTTTTCGGCGGTCATCGCCAACAGATCGGGTCCGGCTGCGCTGGCGCCGCTGCTGGCCGAAACCGGCCCCAGCATTACTGCCGGCACCGTCGAGCAGGCTGCCAGCGCCGACATCGTGTTCGTTGCCGTGCGCTGGGAAACCCTGGAAGAACTGATGCCGCAACTGCCGGCCTGGAACAACCGCATCGTGGTCGATGGCACCAACCCGGTCCTGTTCCTCGATCCCGATTCGGATGACGCCAAGGACCCGACCAACCCGCTAGCCGCCTACGGCATCAAGGCCATCGACCTCGGCAGCCAGCATTCGAGCGCGATCTTCAGCCAGCTCGCGCCGGGCGCCCGGGTGGTCAAGGCGCTCAACCACCTCGACGTCAAGCTGCTGCTCGAACCGAAAGAAGCGGGGGGCCAGCGCACCCTGTTCTACTCGGGCGACGACGCCGCCGCCAAGGCCGAAGTGCGCCAGCTGCTCGAGGCGGCCGGCTTCTTCGCGGTGGACCTGGGCGCGCTTGATGTCGGCGGCCCGCTGACCCAGCTGCCGTTTGGCGCGCTGTCGGCCAGCAACTTCATCAAGCGCTGAGCATGGCCATGCCGCCCGCCGGCCGCGCAGGGCGGGCGTGCGGCTCGCGCACCGGATGGCGGTCTTGACGAACCGCCGGCGCAGGGTGGGCAGGTTCGAGCTGGAACACGCTGACCGCGTGCGCCAGCGCTGCGGCCTGTTCCTGCATCGCGTTCGACGCGGCTGCAGCTTCTTCCACCAGCGCGGCGTTTTGCTGCGTGACCTGGTCCATCTGGGTGATGGCGTCGTTGACCTGCTCGATGCCCTGGCGCTGCTCGGCGCTGGCGGCGGCGATATCGCTGATGATGTGATTGACCCGCTGCACGCTGTCCACCACTTCCTGCATGGTCGCACCGGCGCGGTCCACCAGTTTGCTGCCCGCGTCCACCTTGCTGACCGAATCGTCGATCAGCACCTTGATTTCCTTGGCCGCGCTGGCCGAGCGTTGCGCCAGGTTGCGCACCTCGGTGGCGACGACCGCGAAGCCGCGTCCCTGTTCACCGGCGCGCGCTGCTTCCACTGCTGCATTCAAGGCCAGGATATTGGTCTGGAACGCGATGCTGTCGATCACGCCGATGATGTCGACGATCTTGTGCGCGGAATCGTTGATCGAACCCATCGTCGTGACCACTTCCGCCACCATGGCGCCGCCGCGCACGGCCACGCTGGAAGCCGAGCTGGCCAGATCGCGCGCTTCGCGGGCGTTGTCGGCATTCTGCTTGACGGTGGCGGTCAGTTCTTCCATCGACGACGCGGTTTCTTCCAGCGAGCCGGCTTGCTGCTCGGTGCGCGAGGACAGGTCCATATTGCCGGCAGAAATTTCGGCCGAGGCGGTGGCGATGGTGTCGGTACCGCTGCGTACTTCCTGCACGATGTTGTAGAGCGCCGCATTCATGTCGCTGAGCGCCTGCATCAGTTCGCCCGTTTCATCCTTGCTGGCCACGACCACATGGCTGCTCAGGTCGCCCTTGGCAACGCGCTGGGCCAGCGCCACCGCGCCTTGCAGCGGCACTGTGATATTGCGGGTCAGCAGCAGCGCCAGTACCGCCGCGATCACCGTCGCCAGGATGCCGCCGCCGATCAAGAGGATGTCGGTGCGGGTGCGCTGGGCGGCGAGGTCGGCCGAGCGTTGTGTCAACAGTACCTGCTCGCCGTCCCGGATCACGGCAAGTTGGGCGCGCATGGCATCCATGGCCGCTTTGCCCTTGTTCGACTGCGCCAGCTGCACCACCGCCGCCATGGTCTCGGGCTGGTCGCCACCGCTGCGGCGCAGTGCGATGGCAGGTTCCACCGCCTCGCGCAGCCACTGTTGTTCAGCCGCCGCCAGGTCCTTCAGCCGCTGCTGCTGGACCGGGTTGTCGCTGGTGAGTTCGGCAATCTTTGCTAGGTTGTTGGTGAAAGCGGCCTTGCCGGCGACGAAGGGTTCGAGCGAGGCATCGTTACCGGTCAGCGAAAAGCCGCGCTGGCCGGTTTCCATGTTGATCAGGTTTTCCTGCAGCGCGTTGGCTTCAGCCAGCACCTCGTAGGTGTGCACGTTCCAGCTGTTGGCCGTGCCGAGTCGGCTGAAATTGACCTCGGCCACAACGACCAGCGTCGCCAGCATGGCAACGATTAAACCGAACGCCATGTAGAGGCGCACACCGATTTTCAGATTGGACAAACGCATGGAAGCTCCTGGGGTAGACGACGGTGAGGATGAAATAATAGTGAATTAAAGATATTTGTATTTCCCTATGGATATATCTTAGTGGGGGTTTTGAATTGCGTTCGTTAGGCAGGTAACATACCCACCACCTTGTCCCTGTCACTGATCCCATGAACACAAAAAATATCGCCTGGAGCGCAGACATCGGTTGTGAAGGCGGTCCCGTGATCGTTGCCAACCTCGCTGATTTCAGCCGCTGGTATGGCAGCGAGCCGTACGATGCATCCCAAGCCACCGAGCTGCATCACTGGTCGCCGTTTGCTGCAGAGTTGCCCGAGATCTGGCGCCCGGCCGGACCCACCGGCCATCAGTACCTGGCCAGCGCCAACCCGTCGGCGGCGCGCGCAGCGCTGATGTCGGTCGTGCTCGAATTGTGGCCCGGCGCCACGATTGATCGCAGTGAAGCGACATGGCGCGCCATCCGCCCGGATGGACGGATATTGAACGCCGCCTTGGCGCCCGACAGCGAATACGACCGCGCCATCCGCAGCCTGGGCGAAGAGGCGCTGCACGGTTTCCAGGGCGATGCGATGGGATACTTGTGGAGTGCGGCGCCAGGAATGGTGCGCATCAGCGTCGACGACCAGCGCGATTTCCTGGTGCTCTCACAGGTCGAGTTTGCCAACGACGAGGCCGACGCGCTTGGCGCGCACCGGCACGCGCTGGAGGCCGACTGGCGCAGCGCCGCTCCGGGCCAGCGTTACCGGGTGACCGCCGGTCCGGTCGTGGCGGCCTGGTCGCCCAACAGCATCCGCGATCTCTCGGCACCGATCAGTGCAGCCGATGCGACGCCGTCACTTCCCGGGCAATTACTCGATATGGCGACCGGCGCCAGTGGCGCGTTGCTGTGGCTGCAACCGGGCATGTACGAATCGGCGTTGCACTACCATGCAGAGGCAAGCTGGGGTGTTGCCTGGTGCAGGTTGCAGCGGGTGGGGGAATAGTTGCGTTTTTCGGTATAAAATTTAAAACCACTAAAACATACCAAGAGATTTTTATGCTGGAGCGCCAAGCCGATGCCACGCGGCAGTATATCGACTCAGTGGCCACTGATGAGGCATATGAGGAAGCGCTCGCAGAGGCTTCCAAGGTGCGTGGCGGCATGTATTGGCACAAGGGACCCGCTGCTGCTCCTGAAAATGCCTGCCTGGTGCGCACCAGTGCATCCTGTGGATGAACCGAGCGCTTCGGGTTGGACGAGTGGCACCGATTATCGTGGAGATTTTGAATCGGCTGGCTGCCACCAACCTCGGTCCGCACTTTCACGTGGTTGGCACGCATGCGTTCTACGCGTACGAATCGGCGCATTCCATCCAGTTGATAACGAAGAAGATTTTTTGGGGCGCAGGCGCCTCATGCGCGGGAGTTGCTGGACGCGCCCCAATTTTCAGCTGTTATCGTAGCTACCAATGGCGATATGGCCCGTATGACCACTCTCGAGCCGATGGCGTTTGTCCGCTTTAAGCGCTGGATGAGCACACTACCTCGACGGGACCCGCTCAAACGTCGGCGTGATGCGTTGCCGGCGGAGGCCGTTGAGGAAGTGGTGCAAGAGTACCTGCCGCAGTGGGCGCAGGACTGAATACAAAAATATCAGGCGTATTTATCTGGCGCCGCTGCAATTGCCCGGCTTGGCCATTTCAAGTTTGGCGATATCGTTCTTGCCGACAGCCTCGGACACCGCCTCGACGCCGGCGCCACCGACAAACGCACCGACCTTGATGTATTGACGGACGAAGTAATTTTTCCCTGCATCGACTTTTACGACCAGGTCGTTGGGCGAAAATTCGGACTCGGTCGATACCTTGATGTCTTTTCCGCCTGGGACTTCAGTGTAGAAAAATACATCAGGCGCGCTTTCGCCCAGACATTTACCGTCGATCCAGATATCTTTTTTCAGCGCCTGGCCTACGAAGCTGTTGCGGTACACGTAGAGGCCGGCATTGCTGGCGGTAGCCGGTGGGCTGAATTGCTTGGCTTTGGCCGAGTCTTCTTTTGGCGCCATGTTCACCGAAGCACAACCTGTGACGAGGAAAGCGGTAGCGATGGCGAGGAAGGAAAAGATTTTCATTAGGGTGAGAGTCCGAAGGTGGATGAAATAAAGCGTACTCATCCTATACACAATATGTTTTTTGGGCAACTAAAATTGCATGGTGGGCTAAAGGCGGACTCTGCGGGATTCCTCGGGACGTAAAAAAACCGCAATCTCCTGGGAAGAATGCGGTTTCTTAGACTGCTCAAGACGTACTGAGCGATGTTCTTGGTGGCCCGGGGCGGAATCGAACCACCGACACAAGGATTTTCAATCCTCTGCTCTACCAACTGAGCTACCAGGCCAAGGCGCGCAATTATAGCAGCCCGATTTGAAATTGCCAAATGTTTGCTGGCGGTGGCCAGATTTCCTGTCGGCCCATCGCTCGACTTTGCTATGCTACCGGCTTGACGCTGGCGCGGCCGGCAATCCCCCCACACGGAGCAAAGGACATGGTTTCCTTACAAGAGCAGTTTTTAAAAGCAGGCCTGGTCGACAAGACCAAGGCCAAACTGGCCAACCAGGAAAAGAGCAAGCAGAAGAAAATCGAGCGCCGCACTGGCGAGCAATCGGTCGATGAAGCGCGCCTGGCGGCGCAGGAAATCCAGCGCAAGAACGCCGACAAGGCGCGCGAAGCGAATGCCTTGCGCGACGCGGCCGCCCAGCAAAAAGCCATCATGGCGCAGATCGTGCAGATGGTGCAGCAAAATCGCCAGGACAAGACCAAGAACGGCAAGGATGATATCGCCTACAACTTCACCCACGGCACCAGGATCGAACGGATCTACGTGTCGCCGGCGGTGCGCGAGCACCTGGTGGCGGGGCGGCTGGTGATCGTGGTGCTGGGCGCGACGGTGGAACTGGTGCCGCGCGTAATCGCCGACAAGATCGAAGAACGCGATGCGTCGCTGGTCGTGCGCGTCAAGCAGTCCGCTGCGGTGGTGGACGAGGACGATCCGTACGCGGCGTTCCAGATTCCCGATGATTTGATGTGGTGAAAAAAATGGCGGAACCGAGGTTCCGCCATTTTTTACTCCTTGGTTTTGAGTGTGCGCTCGAACAGCTGGTAAATCCGGCGGTACTGGTCGTACCAGCTTTCCGCATGCACGTACGCGTGGCGTTCCAGCGGGTACGAGGCCAGTTCCCAGTTGTCCTTTTTCAGTTCGATGAAGCGCTGCGCCATGCGCACCGAGTCCTGGTAGAACACGTTGTCGTCCACCATGCCGTGGGCGATCAGGATGTGGCCCTTGAGCTTGTCGGCGTATTCGATTGGCGACGAGACCTTGTACGCTCGCGGGTCCAGCTCCGGCGTGTTGAGGATGTTGGACGTGTACTCGTGGTTGTACGTGGTCCAGTCGGTGACCGGACGCAGCGCGGCGCCGGCCTTGAACTGGTCCGGTGCGCGCAGCAGCGCCATGAAGGTCATGAAGCCGCCGTAGCTGCCGCCATAGATGCCAACGTTTTTAGCGTCGCCCTGGTGGTTGGCCACCAGCCAGTTCAGGCCGTCGATGTAGTCGTCCAGTTCCGGGTGGCCCATCTGGCGGTAGATAGCCGTGCGCCAGTTGCGGCCGTAGCCGAGCGAAGCGCGGTAGTCCATGTCCAGCACGATGTAGCCCTGCTGTACCAGCAGGTTGTGGAACATTTGCTCGCGGAAGTACACGGGGAAGCGCTGGGTCACGTTTTGCAGGTAGCCGGCGCCGTGCACGAACATCACGACCGGGTATTTTTTACCGGGTTCCAGGGTGGCCGGGCGGTACAGCTTGGCCCATACCGGGTCGGCGCCATGCGTCGATGGCACGGCCACGATTTGCGGTGCGACCCAGTTGCGGGCCTTGTAATCGGCGCTGCGGGTGTCGGTCAGCTGGGTGGCCGCGCCGCCGGTGGCAGGCACGGTGGCGATTTGCGCCGGCATGTACGAGGTCGAGTAGCGCACCAGCAGCTTGCGGCCGTCCGGCGACACGGTGAAACTCTCCACGCCGCCAAGCGTGGTCAGTTCCTTTACCTTGGCGTCGGTGGTGTTGCTGGCGCAGACTTCATAGGTGCCCGGCAGCTTCGGATTGCACAGGAAGTAGGCAATCTTGCCGTCGGCCGACCAGGTGACGTCGCTCGCTTCCCATTTGCCCGAGGTGATCGCGCGCGGCGCCGCATCGGGCGTCCGGGCGTTTTTCAGGTAGAGGTGGGCGTAGCCGCTTTCCTCCGACTGGAACCACAGCGTGCTGTTGTCCGGCTGCCAGCCGAAGTCGTTGCCACGATTGTTCACCCAGGCCTGGTCGCTCAAGCGGTGCAGCGGTTGCAAGGTGGCGCCGGCCAGGTCGACGGTGGCGATCCAGCGGTCCTTGTTGTCGATCGATTGCGCCATCACTGCCACGCGCGCACCGTCGTCGCTCCAGCGGATCGATTCGGCGCTGTGTTCGAAACGTACCGGGCGGTTGCCCTTGAGCGCGGCCAGCTTTTGCGCTGCGCGCAGGTCGGCCAGCGGATCGGTGGCGATGCCGGGCAGGGTATCGAAGGACAGGTCGGTCACCTTGCCGGTGGCGATTTCCAGCAGTTTCAACTGGTGCGGCACGGGGCCGGCGTCGCTCACGCGCGGGCGTTCGTCGTCGGTTTCCTCGTACCCGGATTCGGTCACGTAGCGCGGCATCTTGCCCACGCGGCGCTTGTCGGCATCCTTGGCGCTGGTGACCACCAGCAGGTAGCGCCCGCTTGGTGACAATGCGCTCGACGCGATCACGACCTTCTCGCCCAGGTACACCGGTTTCGGCGCGCGGGTGGCGTCGGCGCTGCGCTCTGCATCGCGCTGGGCGCGGGTGGCGTCGCGCTCTTCCTTGACGCGGGCCAGGGTGGAGATCAGGCGCAGTTGCAGGTCGCGCAGCGCATCGGTCTCGGGCTTGGCGTCCGGGTCCTTGGCGGTGCGCAGCACGGCCACCGGCGTCACCAGGCGCTCGCTGCGGCTCCAGCTGAACCAGTCGTTACCGATGCGGAATTGCACATGCTTGCCGTCGGCCGCGTACTGCGGATCGGCAGCGGCAGCGGTGCCGCGCACGATTTGCGTCAGCGCGCCGGACTTCAGATCGCGCTCGAACAGGTCGCCGTTGCGCAGCACGATGGCGCGCGTGTGCTCGCGGTTGTACACCGGGTTGGCGGTGTCGAGGTTGGCCAGTTGCTTGTCATCGACCTGTTTGGCGGCGCCGCCGTTGACCAGGAACGTGTCGCGCAGCGGCGAGCCGGCGCGCTTTTGCTTGTAATAAACCTGGCGGCTGTCCCAGCCCCACCAGGCCGATTCGACGGGCGTGCCGATCCAGTCCGGATTGGCCATGGCCTGGTCCAGCGTGATCGGGGTGGGGGAGGTGGCAGCAGCGGCGGCGTGGCCGCTGGCAAGCGCGGTGGCCAGGATGGCGGCCAGCGTTGAAGTAGGCAAGACAAAACGCATGGATGGTTCGCTTTGAAGTTGGGTGGACGGAAGCGCCGGTCGCGGGGTAACCAACCGGCGCACGGTATTCTAGCCTAACAGTTTAGACCGATCGTCCAACCTGCCATCCAACTCACGGATTTAACGCTGGTCCGAATTGCGCGCCAGCTTGTCGTTCTGGCCGCTTTGCGAGGCCGGTCCGCCGCGCCGGGAGGCGAGGCGCAGCGCCAGCAGCAGGACCAGGCCGGCCGCGAGATACGTGCCGACCAGCGCCGCCAGCATGGCGGCGGTATCGCCCCAGGCCAGCAGGCGGGCGCCCAGCGCGGGGCCGAAAGCGCCGCCCAGCACGCCCATGCTGGTCACAACAGCGATACCGATCGCCATCTGCCCGCGCGTGAGCAGGTCGGTGGCGATCGCCAGCAGCAACGGCGTGGCTGCGGCGATGCCGACAGTGGCCAGCGCCAGTCCTGCCAGCGACCAGGCCAGCATGCCGTCGGCAGCGATGGCCAGTCCCAGGCCGCCGGCCGCCAGCACGGTGCTGGCGACAAAGTGGCCGCGCCGCTCGCGCCTTCGGTCGGAGTCGTAGCCGATGGCCAGCATGCCGACGATGCCGGCCAGTCCGGGCACCAGCGACAGCAGCGCCAGGTGCGCAGGATCGCTGGCGGTCCAGCGCTGCAGCAGCGCCGGCGACCAGTGGACGATGGCAAAGCTGGCGCCGGTGAGCAGCAGGTTGGCCGCGCCCAGCAGCACCATGGTGCGGTCGCGCAGCAGGCCCCACAGCACGGCCAGCGCCGACGGTGCATCGGCATCGCCCATATCGACATCCTTGTCGCTGCCGCCGTGGCGGCGCGCCTCGTCGCGGGCCAGGTCTTGCGCCACCATTTGCTGCTCGAAGCTGGACAGCCACTCGGCATCACCCGGCCGGTCGTCGAGATACCACCAGGCGAACACGCCCAGTACCAGCGGCGGCGCGGCCTGGGCCAGCAGCAGCCACTGCCAGCCATCGAACAGGTCCAGCGTCGTGAGCGCCTGCAGCATGGCGCTTGACAGCGGCGTGGCCAGCATGACGGCCGCCAGCGTGCTGGCGGCAAACACGGCGATGGCGCGTGCGCGCCGTCCGGACGGGAACCACCAGGTGAGGTAAAGAATCACGCCGGGGAAGAAGCCAGCTTCGAACACGCCCAGCAAAAAGCGGATCAGGTAGAACTCGATCGGCGCACGCACGAACGCGCTGGCGGCGCAGCATGCCGCCCAGCCCAGCATCATCCGCAGCAGCATCTTGCGCGTGCCCAGGTGTTCGAGCAGCAGGTTGCTCGGCACGGCGAACATGCAGTAGCCGATGAAAAATGCGGCCATGCCCCAGCTGTGCACATGGTCGCGGAAGGCCAGGCTGGCGCCGATGTGGCGCGCGACAAAATCGACGTTGACGCGATCGAGGTAAGCGACCGCGCAGCACAGCATGAGCAGTGGCAGCAGGCGCCAGCTGATCTTGCGATAAATCGCATCCATGCCGGCCGCGCCGCGCAGGTGCAGAAGGGTGGCGCCTTGACTCATGGTGAGGTGGCAAGCTTGGTGGGCATGAGTCGATATTAGCCTTGCCTAATTTCTTAGGCAAGCATTCCCGGCGGTACCTTGCCGAAAACAACAACGTCAGATGCGGATATCCACCGGGCGGCCGGCGTAGGTGGCGGCATGGCGCGGACGCAGCGATGGCTGGTTGGCGGCGCCGCTGTCTTCCTGCGCCAGCAATTCGCGGCCGATCTCGAACCACTCGGCGCTGGAAATGACTTTTTGCGCCAGCGGCAGCAAGTCCTGTTCTTCTCGGTCGAGCCGCTTGAGCAGGTTGTAGCAGTACAGGTCGATGGTGCGGCACAGGAACTGGCACTGGCTGGCGCTGCGCCGCATGGCCCGCCGCATGCACTTGTTGACGGCGTTGAGGGTGACGCTGCCGTGGCGGCTCAACGATTCGAGATCGTTGATCAGTGCATCGCAGTTGCGGTCGGTGGCGCGCGCGGCCGCGCAAACGGCCGGCATCAGGCACGCTTCCACCTTGCGCTGGTGGCGGGCCTCGGCAAACGAGGTCAGTTGCTTGAGTTGCGATTCGATGGTGGCAGGATCGATTTCCTGCGGGCGGCGCCGGACCGATTGCACGGTTTGCAGCAGGCGCGAAATGAACTGGCGTTCTTTCTTTTGTTCTACCGACAGCGAAAGAATGACATAGGTGGCAGTAAGCATAGCGTTTCCCGTTTCTGACTGGATCGTAAGACGAGGCTGCGCGGGTGGCGTTCAGAGGGGGCGTCCAGCGCGGCGGTCGGATAACCTTAGCGCCGGGTTGGCCTCGTTCAACGCCGATTTACACTTGTTCACAACTGTTCAGACTGCAATGTTGTGTGCTGTTCATTTACCGGCCAGGAAAGCGCGTTGTTCACATGACATGCCGGTGGTAGTCATGGAAGGTTGAACTGGTGAGTGGGAAATTATGCGCCCATTTTTAGCGCTGTGGAACCGGTAAAACGCTTGTCATCGAAATATATTTTCCCGGTCAGCTCATGTCCTTCAGTCATATCCTTAAGTAGCGTAAAGTAACATTTGCCCTTTGCACTATCTGATCTTGGTATGATGTTCGACGACCGGCCACCAGCCGGTACTTTTTGTTAACAGTCGGAGATCCCCGAATGAGATTACCTGTGCTGATGCTGGGCGCCGCGGTTGCGGCCTCGAGCGCCATGGCCGCGCCGCGCGGCTTTACCGTAGAAGACATGGTCAAGATGGAGCGCGTGGGCGCGCCCGTGTTGTCGCCCGACGCCACCCGCGTGGTGTACACCGTGCGCACCACCGACATGGACAAGAACCGGGGCAATACCCAGCTCTACCTGCTCGACCTGCGCAGCCCCAAGGCCGCACCGGTGCGCCTGACGCAAGCGGACGCCAGCAGCAGCGAACCCACCTGGTCGCCCAAGGGCGACGCCATTTATTTCCTGTCCGGGCGCAGCGGTTCGTCGCAGGTCTGGCGCCTGCCGCTGGCCGGCGGTGAAGCCGCCAAGGTCACCAGCCTGCCGCTCGACGTCGAGAACTTCCGCCTGTCGCCGCAGGGCGACCGCCTGGCGCTGAGCGTGGCGGTGTTCCGCGACTGCGTGGACCTGGCTTGCACCAAGAAGCGTCTCGACGAGCAGGGTAAAAACAAGGCCAGCGGCAAGGTCTACGACAAGCTGTTCGTGCGCCACTGGGATACCTGGGCCGACGGCCGCACCAACGTGCTGTACGCGGCACCGATCGACACCGCCGGCAAGGTCAGCGCCGAACCGGTAGCCCTGTCGGGCACGCTCGATGGCGACGTGCCATCGAAACCGTTCGGCGACAACGGCGAGTACCACTTCAGCCCGGACGGCAAGACCGTGGTGTTCTCCGCCCGCATCGCCGGCAAGACCGAAGCGTGGTCCACCAACTTCGACGTGTACACGGTGCCGGCCACCGGCGGCGAGCCGAAGAACCTGACCGCCGACAACCTGGCCTGGGACACCAAGGCCATCTATTCGCCGGACGGCCGCACGCTGGCCTACCTGGCGATGGACAAGCCCACGTTCGAAGCGGACCGCTTCCACCTGGTGCTGGTCGATGTGGCCACCGGTAAAAAACGCACGGTGGCCGACCACTGGGACCGCTCGATCGCCGACTACCGCTGGACGCCGGACAGCAAGACGCTCCTGGCCACTGCCGACGACATCGGCCAGCACCCGCTGTTTGCCATCGACGCTGCCAGCGGCAAGGTGCGCAAGCTGACCGGCAACGGTTACGTCAGCGGCTTCGACGTGGTGAAAGACACCGTCGTCATCGCCCAAGCCAACCTGGCATCAGGCGCGCAGCTGTACCAGTTCAAGCTGGGTGGCTCGGGCGAGAAAGCCACGCAACTGACCAACGTCAATGAAGCCGCACTGGCCGACGTGAAATTCGGCGAGTACGAGCAGTTCTCGTTCGCCGGCGCCAACGGCGAAACCGTCTACGGCCACGTGATGAAACCCTGGGATGCGAAACCGGGCGTGAAATATCCGATCGCGTTCCTGGTGCACGGCGGCCCGCAAGGCAGCTTCGGCAACTCGTGGAGCTACCGCTGGAATCCGCAGGTGTATGCCGGCGCCGGCTACGCCACCGTGTTCATCGACTTCCACGGTTCGACCGGCTACGGCCAGAAGTTCACCGACTCGATCAGCGGCGACTGGGGCGGCAAGCCGCTGGAAGACCTGCAAAAAGGTCTGGCGGCAGCCGTGCAGAAATTCCCGTGGCTCGACCGCGAGAAGAGCTGCGCGCTGGGCGCATCGTACGGCGGCTTCATGATGAACTGGATCGAGGGTCACTGGTCCGACGGCTTCAAGTGCATCGTCAACCACGACGGCGTGTTCGACACGCGCGGCATGGCCTATTCGACCGAAGAACTGTGGTTCACCGAATGGGAAAGCGGCGGCACCTACTACGACAACCCGGAGGCGCACGAAAAATTCAACCCGGCGCTGTTCGTGAAAAACTGGAAAACCCCGATGCTGGTGGTGCAGGGCGACCTCGACTTCCGCATCCCGACCGCGCAAGGCCTCGGTACGTTCACCGCGCTGCAACGGCGCGGCATCCCGAGCAAATTGCTGATGTTCCCGGATGAGAACCACTGGGTGCTGAAGCCTGCCAACTCGGTGCTGTGGCATCACGAGGTGATCGGCTGGCTCGATACGTATTTGAAGAAATAAGTTGAAGAAATAGGCATCGTTAGCCGAAGCGCCGTCGTTCCCGCGAAGGCGGGAATCCATGCTGAGTTGGCGACACCAACGGTCCATGGATCCCCGCGTGCGCGAGGATGACGGCGCCAGCTTTATCCTCGCCCGCCGCCGCGCGGGCGTTTCCACATCAAGGACCACCATGAAACAACATCTGATCGCCGCCGCCCTGGTGCTGGCCTTTGGCGCCGCCCATCCCGCGTTTGCTGCTACCCCGGCCCCGCGCGCCGAAAACGCCTACCTGTCGCAGGAAGACGCCATGGCGCGCTCGGCCCGCGTCTCCAACGTCGATTACACGCTGCAATTCACGCTGACCGGCAAGGAAACCTTCTCCGGCACCACCACGCTGGAATTCGACCTGAAAGACACCGAGCAGTCGCTGACCATCGACCTCGACAAGGCGACCATTGGCAAGCTCGTCGTCAACGGCAAGGCCGTCGCGCCCCAGTACAACCAGTGGTTCATCACCATTGCGCCGCAAGACCTGAAAGTGGGCCGCAACAGCGTCACCATCGCCTACGAGCGCCTGCACAGCACTAACGGCGAGGGCTTGCACCGCATGGTCGATCCGGTCGATGGCCGCGTGTACACGTATTCGCACTTCGAGCCGGCCGCCGCGCACCAGATGTTCGCGCTGTTCGACCAGCCCGACCTGAAAGGCACGTACCAGGTCACCGTTACCACGCCGGCCGACTGGGTGGCGGTGTCCACCATGCGCGAGAGCGGCGTCAAGGATGTGGCTGGTGCGAAAGAATGGACCTTCCCGCGCACCAAGAAACTGAGCCCGTACAACTTCTCGATGCACGCCGGTCCGTATAAGGTATGGGAAGACAACAGCGGTCCGTACCCGATGCGCCTGTTCGCACGGCAGTCGGTGGCAGCGCAAGTGTCGCCCAAGGACTGGTTCACGTACACGTCGCAGGGCCTGAAATTCTTCGACGAGTACTTCGGTGTGCCGTACCAGTTTGCCAAGTACGACCAGCTCCTGGTGCCGGACTTCCTGTACGGCGCCATGGAAAACGCCGGCGCCATCACCTTTGCCGAAGGGCGCTTCCTGCACAAGGAAACCATGACCGCCGCCCAGCGCCAGAGCCTGGCGTCGGTGATCATGCACGAGATGGCGCACCAGTGGTTCGGCGACCTGGTCACCATGAAGTGGTGGAACGGCCTGTGGTTGAACGAAAGTTTCGCGTCCTTCATGGGCACGCTGGGTACGGCCGAAGCCACCGAGTTCAAGAACGCCTGGCAGAGCTTTTATTCGAGCGGCAAGCAGGCTGCGTACGTCATGGACGAGCGCGTGACCACGCACCCGATCGAAACGCCGGTGCCTTCGACTGCCAACGCCTTCGACAATATCGACGCGATCACCTACTCGAAGGGCGCCTCCACCCTGATGCAACTGCGCCACCTGCTGGGTGCGGAAGTGTTCCGCAAGGGCGTACATAACTACCTGGTCAAGTATTCGTACCAGAATGCCGAACTGAAAGACTTCATCGGCAGCCTGGGCGAGGCCGCCAACCGCGACCTGAACGGCTGGACGAAGGAATGGTTGTACGAGCCGGGCGTCAACACCATCGAGGCGTCGCTCAGCTGTGCCGGCGGCAAGGTCAACAGTTTTAAACTGCTGCAAAGCGCGCCAAGCAAGGACATGCCGACCCTGCGCGAACAGCGCGTGCAAGTGGCGCTGTTCAAGCAGGGCAAGGATGGCATGGCGCTGAGCCAGAACGTCGCGGTCACCTACAAGGGCGCCGAGACGCCAGTGCCGGAGCTGGTGGGCGCGGCCTGCCCGGACCTGGTCTATCCGAACTACCAGGACTGGGGTTTTGCCAAGGTGGCGCTGGACCAGAAATCGTTTGCCACTGCGCAGGCGTCGCTGGGCAAGGTGGACGATCCGCTGCTGCGCGCGATGCTGTGGCAGAGCTTGTGGGATAGCGTGCGCGACGGCAAACTGCCGCTCAACAGTTTCCTGAAAACCGTGCTGGCCAACGCGCCGGCCGAGAAGGATTACACGCTGCTGGGCGATATCGTCGGCAAGATCGGTCAATCGAAGTATTACCTCGACAAGATGGGCCCGTCCGCCGCCAAGTACCGCAGCAAGGTGGGCGTGCAGCTGGAAGACATGGCGTTCAAGGCCACGGTCGCGGCCGGCGGCGACAGCAACTTCCAGCGCCGCTGGTTCACCACCTATGTCAACCTGGCCAGCAGCCCGGCCGCGCTCAAGCGCCTGGCCGACATCCTCGATGGCAAGCTGGTGGTGCCGGGCCTGAACGTGAGCCAGGACGCGCGCTGGGACATCGTTGCCCGCCTGAACCGTTACGACGTCCGTGGCAGCGCCGCGCTGCTGACCGCCGAGCAGGCGCGCGACAAGTCCGACAGCGGACAGGCCGCCGCACTGGCCGCCACCGTGGCCCGTCCGGACGCCAAGGTCAAGGCCGAATGGCTGGCCACCATCGGCGACCTGCAGACCAAGCTGCCGTTCTCGCGCATCCGCACCGCCATGTTCGGACTGTATCCGGCCGAGCAGGGCGCGCTGGCCGAACAGAGCGCCGGTGCGCGCCTGGACAGCCTGGCGCAGGTGGATCAAGCGGCCGGCCCGGTCTACATGCGCGCTTACGCGGCAGCCCTGATACCGGCCGCGTGCACGCCGGCCAGCGTGGCGCGCCTGCAAGCGGCGGTGGCGTCGCAGACCGGCTTGTCGGCCGGCACCCGCCGTGCGCTGCTGGTCACGCACCAGGAAGATGAGCGCTGCGTTGCTATCAAGAAAGCGATCACAGAATAATCTATTCCCTGTTGGTAGTAGGGTTAAAGCCGGCGCTTGCGCCGGCTTTTTTTATGCATGTCATCAAACCGTCATGAACCGCGACGATGGCATGGCATTGCCCGGGTAAAGGCCGAAAATGGTGCGATATTTTCGACGAGAATGTTAAATTTCTAAATGGGAAGTTTGTTTGCATACAACGCAAAGCAGTCTCATCTGAGCGAAGTCTGGCGTCTGGAAAATCTGATACTTTCATAGAGGAATCAGTATATTGTTCAGTCTTTATCAATATAAAAAGAATAATAAATTGTAATAATATGTTACTGCACCGAGAGTTGTTTGTTTATATTCATTGTTACTTTCCAAAAAAGTAGAACATGGGGCCGACAGGCAACCCGCCCGGCGACCCGCGCTCACCACTTAACCACAAGGGCAACAGAAAATGACATTCTTCCAATCGAAACTGCGCCAACTGACTGCCGCCACCGTGGGCGCGCTTGCCGTGATGTCCGCCACGCCGGCGCTGGCGGGGGTGATCGATTTCGAGTCGGTCGCGCCGAACATCTATGGCGGCACCGAAGTCATCACCCAATCCGGCTACAGCCTGACCGTGATCGATACTCCTGCCGCCGGTCCTGGCGGCACCGGTTTTGCCGGCGCCATCGGCGATGGCAGCGATCCGTTCCTGTGCACGGTGGCCGCTTGTCCCACCGGCAATGCAAGCCAGTTCTACCTCGGCGTCAACGATGGCAGCCTGAGGGTCACCCGCACCGACAACCACCTGTTCCAGCTTACTGGTCTCGACTACGCGTTCCTGGCGCCGGTGGGGGGACTGGGGGGCTACACCTACGGCCAGCTGACCCTGGTGGGCGAGTTGTCAAACGGTACTAAGGTGTCATATGCCTACGATTTCCCGGTACTCGACAGCCTCGGTTATTCGCCGTTCGAAACCTTGTCGTTGACTGCGTTCGGTGGCAACTATTTCAGCAGCGTGACCATCGGTTCGTGCCTGTTCGACGGTAACGGCGGTTGCGCCAGCCCGCTGGCGGGCGCCGAGAACCAGTCGCAATTCGCCATCGACAACCTGCAAGTGACGCCCGTGCCCGAGCCGGAAACCTACGCCCTGATGGGACTGGGCCTGGGCCTGGTGGGCTGGATGTCGCGCCGCCGTTCGCGTGCCGCCAGCGCTGCCCGCACCAACATCGTTGCCAACACCATCGCCGCCTGATCGAGGAACCCGTCCATGAAACTTCGTCCTATCTGCTCCGCCATCGTCCTGCTGGCTGCACTGTCGGGCGCCGCCCACGCCGAACAGCTGCGCCGCTCCTACATCGTGCAACTGGTCGACAAGCCGGTCGCCACCTACACCGGCCAAGTCGCCGGCCTGGCTGCCACCCAGCCGGCTGCAGGCCAGCGCCTCAATGTCGATGCGGGCAATGTGCAGGCTTATATCAGCTACCTCGACGCCAAACAGAACGACGTCATCAAAACCGTCAGCGCTGCCGAGATCACCCACAAATACGACGTGGTGTTCAATGGCTTTGCGGCGCTGCTGACCGACGCCGAAGTGCGCGCACTGAAGAAAAACGCCGGCGTGGCCGCCATCACGGCCGACTCCGAAATGATCCTCGACACCAGCTACACGCCGACCTTCCTGGGCCTCGACCAGCCGGGCGGCCTGTGGTCGCAACTGGGCGGCCAAAAGCTCGCGGGCGAAGACATCATCGTCGGCATCGTCGATAGCGGTATCTGGCCGGAAAATCCCAGCTACGCCGACCGCGTGGACGAGAACGGCAATCCCACCCACAGCGGCGGTACGCTGGCCTACGATGCGCCGCCTGCCAGCTGGAAGGGCGGCTGCGATACCGGCGAAGGTTTTACCGTCGCCAATTGCAACAACAAGCTGATCGGCGCGCGTGCCTACAAGACCGCCAACCAGCAACTGCACTGGACCGAATTCGCCTCGCCGCGCGACTCGATCGGCGGCTCGGTCGGCGAGGGCGGCCACGGCAGCCACACGTCCACCACCGCTGCCGGCAATGGCGGCACCAGCGCCATCATCAACGGCGTCAACCTGGGCAAGATTTCCGGCATGGCGCCGCGCGCCCGCATTGCCTCGTACAAGGTGTGCTGGACCGATCCCACCCGCCGCAACGGCTGCGCCACATCCAACAGCGTCTCGGCGATCAACCAGGCCGTCAAGGACGGCGTCAACGTGATCAACTTCTCGATCGGCCCGTCGGCCGGCGGCGGCTCCTTCGACGAGGCCACCGAGCAGGCCTTCCTGGGTGCGGCGGCAGCCGGCGTGTTCGTTGCCGCCTCGGGCGGCAACTCGGGCCCGACCGCCACCGCGCCGGCGCCAGTAAGCCACATCAGCCCGTGGCTGTCCACGGTCGGCAACTCCACCCACAACCGCCTGTACGTCGGCGACGTAATCCTGCCTACCGGCGTCAAGCTGACTGGCGCTTCGAGCAACGCCAACACCCCTTCGTCGCCGCTGATCCTGGCCAGGGATGCAGGCCTGGCCGGCCTCACGCCGGCCCAGCAGGCGTCGCTGCTCCAGTGCTTCGGCCCGGCCGACAGCGTGGCAGCCCTGCTCGACCCGGCCAAGGTAACCGGCAAGATCCTGGTCTGCGACCGTGGCAACAACGTATTGGTTAACAAGAGCGCCAACGCCAAGACCGCCGGTGCGGTCGGCGCGATCATCGCCAACGTCGAGAACGGTGCAGTCACCATCCTGAACCAGGCGCACTCGCTGTCCACCGTGCACATCACCAAGGAAAACGGCGCTATCCTGAAAAGCTATATGGCGGGCAATACCGGCGCCACGGCTGCGCTGGGCAATCTGAAGCCTACCGTCGATACCACCGTGGTCGCGCCGGTGATGAGCGGCTCGTCCTCGCGCGGCCCGAACGTGGCCAACGCCAACATCCTGAAACCGGACATGACCGCGCCAGGCACCGACATCCTGGCCGCGCTCACGCCCGACCTGACCCAGGCCCAGCGCGACGCGATCGCCGCCGGCAACCCGGCGCAAACGGTCGAGTTCGGCTTCCTGTCGGGTACCTCGATGGCGTCGCCGCACGTGGCTGGCGTGGCCGCGCTGCTCAAGCAGCGCCATCCGACCTGGAGCCCGGCTGCCATCAAGTCGGCGCTGATGACCACCGCCTACAACACCTTCAACGACGGCCAGAGCGCCAAAGTGCCATGGGACACCTCGGCCACCTACGCGGGCATGCGTCCGTTCGGCCAGGGCGCCGGCCACATTGCGCCGACGACGGCGGCCGATCCCGGCCTGGTGTACGACATCGCTCCGGTCGAGTACGCACGCTTCCTGTGTGGCCAGGGCCTGGTGTACAGCGCGGCGCAGTGCACCGCGTTCGGCGGCGGCATCGCAGCCTACAACCTGAACCTGGCGTCGCTTACCGCCTCCAACGTGCTGGGCGCGCAAACGCTCACCCGCACCGTCACCAATGTTGGCGACACCACCGCCACCTATAACGCCACGGCCACACTGCCGGGCTTCACGGTGGCGATCTCGCCGGCCACGCTGACGCTGGCGCCGGGCGCCAAGGCCACCTTCACGGCCCGCCTCACCCGCACCACTGCGGCACGCGATACCTGGTCCTACGGTTCGCTGGTCTGGAGCGACGGCGTGCACACGGTACGCAGCCCGCTGACCGCGCGCGGCACCGGCATTGCCGCAGCTGCCAACGTGTACAGCGAAAACACGTCAGGCGCCAAGGTGCTTACCGTGGGCACCGGTTTTGCCGGCGCCTTCAGCACCGCCAAGGGCTTGCTGCCGGCAACGCAAACCACCCGCACCATCGGCCAGGCCGGCGGCGCGGACAATGCGACGCTGTGCCTGAACGGCGCTTCGGCCGGCGTGAACGTGCACAACTTCACCGTGCCGGCTGGCACGCTGGTGGCGCGCTTCGCACTGTTCGACTCGGACAACACCGGCACGGGCGCCGGCGACTCCGATCTCGACCTGATCCTGTTGCGCGGCAACACCCTGGTGGGCCAGAGCGGCGAACTGACGTCGAACGAGCGCATCGAGCTGGTGTCACCGGCGGCAGGCAATTACACCCTGTGCGTGATCGGTTACGCCCCGGCTGGCGGCCAGGCCACCTACAAGCTGTCGAGCTGGCTGGTACAGCCAACCTCGACCGCTGGTAACTTCAAGGTGATGTCGCCAAGCTCGGCCACCCTGGGCGGCACGGCGTCGGTCGGCATGAGCTGGAGCAACCTGGACGTGGGCAAACGCTACGTCGGTGCGGTGGACTACCTGGTGGGCGGCGTCCGGCAGGGCACCACGGTGATCGATGTGGATACCACCGATCCACTGCCGCTGTTCAAGAGCTCGTCGGACAAGGGCAAACTGGCTTACTAAGCCTTACTAAGCCCTACTAAGCAGTAATTACTGCATTAAAAGGCCTGCGGCAGCCATTCGGCGCCGCAGGCCTTTTTTCGTTTGGTGCCCCGCACGCCAAGGCGGGGGACGACGCGGGCTTAGCGCACGTTGGGCTGGCCGCCGGCGCTGGCCGGATTGAGCACGCAGCGGTTGGCGCGGCAACTGGCGCCTGGGTCCGCTACCACCGAGCAAGTGGACATCATCGCCTCGCGCGCATCCTGGGCGCGCAGAACGGCGGCGTGGCGTTCCACCAGTTGTTTAAGGGTTGCGCCATCGTCCTGCTTGCTGGACCACGGCAGGTAGCTCTGCGGCCCGCCGCACGCCTTGGCGCCCACGCCGACCGTGTGGCATTGGCTGTCGTTGTCGCACACCGGGTTGGCGCTGGCGGCCTGGATCTGCTGCCACAGGCTGCTGGCTGCGGCTGGCGCTGTGGCGGCGGCAGGAGCGGCAGGCGGTGCAGACGGAGGTGGACTGGCGCAGGCGCTGGTCACCAGCAACAGCAGGCCGGCCGCAGCCAGGCGCGTGGAGAGAAACAGGGACGAGGACAGTTTCATGGTGGCGCTCCGGGTAGGGGAACTACAGCGGCTCGGTCAGGCGCGCCTTGCGGGCCGCGCCATCCGGGCCGAACAAAATAACGAACTCGGCATACGCCGGCTGGCCGTCGCTGCCCTTGCCGGCCGCCTGCGGGTAGCGGTAGCGCCACACTTGCATGCCGGTGTCGAATTGCAGCGCGGTGGCTGGCCCCAGCCTGGCGCGCACGGCGGCCGTGGTGTCGTAGCCGGGCGCAAGCAGGGTGGTGGGCGGGTCGTCCATGTATTCGAAGGCCAGCAGGGTGTCGTCGGGCCAGGACTTGTCCCACAGCGGCGCATAAAAGCTGCGGTCGAGCAGGACCTGGCAGTCGCAGTAGGGCAGCGACTCCGGGGTTTGCGTGCCGCCCGCATACAGCAGGTCGAACGGCAGGGCGGTGCTGCGCGCACCATGGCGCGCGGTGACGCCGAAAATCGGGCGCTCGGCAAAGAACACGTAGTTGCCGTCGGGAGCGCCGCAGATGCTGTCGGCATCGGTCAGCAGGTCGCCCAGCCAGGCGAACATCTCGGAATTGTTCGACAGCAGGCCGGCAGCCACACCCACCTGGCATTCCAGGCGCAGGTCGCCCAGGCGGCGCATGCCGGCCGGTACGCCGGGACTGCGCACCTGGGCGCGCCAGGTGAGGGTGCTGGTCTTGCGGCTGGCCACGAGGGCGGCGTCCTGCGCCAGCGCGCGGGCGTCGCGCGGCAGCGTGAAGGTGTGATCGGGCGCGACCGTGACCGGCAGCGAGACGCTGTCGCCGGCCACGCGCAAGGTGATGCCGTCGAGTTCAGTGGTGGACAGGCGCGGCAGCAGCTGGAAGCGCAAGGTGGCCTGCGGCGCCAGCGCATGCAGGCGTTCGAAGCGGTCCATGCCTGCGACCATCTTGCGGTAGGACTTGTCCACCGGGTCGCGGGTGGTGGCGATGGTGACGCGCGCGGGCTCGTCGCTGGCGGCCAACGCAGGGGTGGCGAGGCAGCACCAGGTCATGCACGCGATCAGGCAACGGACGACAGGCATCGGGTTCCTCCAAGACATGAAGACAGGATAGGCCCACCCGGGCGGGCGTGGCGCACGTCTTCTGTTGTTGGCAATTTTTCTATTAGCAAGTCTATAATGCTGCCTTTATTTTAATAAGCAATTGGCGCTACGGCCCACACGCTTCATCAGATGACCGCCACAGCGCCAGCGCCGAATCGTTACCTCCCTGAAATCGATGGCCTGCGTGCCCTGGCCGTGTTGCTGGTGCTGTTATGCCACGCCAGGTTCAGTGCGGTGGCTGGCGGGTACATCGGCGTGGATGTGTTCTTCGTCATTTCCGGCTACGTGGTCTGCCGTTCGATACTGGCCGGCCAGCAGGCCGGCACCTTCAGCCTCAAGCAATTTTATACGCGGCGGCTCAAGCGGCTGGCGCCGGCGCTGCTGCTGGTGATGGCGGCAACCGTGGCGTTCTGCCTGGTGTACAACTTCCCGGGTAGCAACCTCACGCTGCTCAAAAGTATCCGCGCTGTATTGTTATTGAATGCGAATATCTTCCTGGCCAGGCAGACCGGCTACTTCGACTTGCAGGCCGATAAGCACCCGTTGTTACACACCTGGTCGCTGTCGGTCGAGGAGCAGTTCTACCTGGTCGTGCCGCTGCTGTTGCTGATGGTGGCCAGGCTGCGCGCCGGTTACACGCTGGCCCTGGTGGCGGGGCTGTGGGCTGCTGCCCTGGCCTGGTCGTGGTACGACGTGAGCCGCGCTGCGCCCGGCGCATACTTTTTCCTGCAAGGACGGCTGTTCGAATTGCTGTGCGGCGTGGTGCTGGTATTTGCCTTGCACCGTTTTCCCGTCACGGCCAGGCGGGTGTGGTACGACGCCATGTTGCTGGCGGGACTGGCCGTGATCGTGGTGTGCGGATTGCGCTACAACGCGGGTACGCCGATGCCGGGCATAAATGCCTTATGGCCGTGCCTTGGCGCCGTGCTGGTAATCGTCGGCATCGAGGGGGCGCATTACTGCAGGGTTTTGCTGAGCAACCGCGTGGCTGTCTTCCTGGGCAAGATCTCGTACGTGCTGTACCTATGGCACTGGCCGGTGATTTTCGCGTTCGGTCGCATGGGCTGGCAATCGGCGGGTGCGATGTCCGCCGCGCTGGGGCTGTCGTTGGCGCTGGCCGTGGCCACCCACTACTTCGTGGAAAACCCGTTGCGTCGCGCGTGCTGGTCGCCGGTAAAAACCGCCGCGCTGCTGTTCCTGCTGCCGGTGCTGACGGTGCTGGCGCTGCTGCAGGTGGCCCGCAAGACCGACAATTTCATGGCCTGGTATCCGGCGCACTACCAGCAGGACAATGCCGATGCCGGCAGTACCGTGTTCGACCGGCCGCGCGCCAAACAGTGCTGGAGCCAGGTCGAGGTGACTCCGAACGCGCTGTGCACGGTGGGCGATGCCGCGTCGCCGCGCAAGGCGGTGTTGCTTGGAGATAGCCATGCTTACCACCTGATCGATTTTATCGATCAACTCGGCAAGGAACATGGTCTGGCCATCCACGACATGACCTTCACCATGTGTGCGCCGATCGAGGACAGTCCCGAGCGCGCCGGCGACCCCGGCTTCCAGCAGCACGCGCAGGAGTGCCGCGCGCATGGCCGCAACACCATTGCCTGGGTATTGTCGCGGCCGGAGATATCGGTGGTGTTCATGTCGGCAGTGTGGGACCTGTATCAGAACACCGGCACCGGCGCTGGCGTGCAACCGACCGGCCACGGTTTCCTGCCTGGCCAGATCAATACCGCGCTGGCGCGCACCATCGGCAAGCTGGAAGCGGCAGGCAAGCGCGTGGTATTCCTCGAAGACCTGCCGCTCTTGCCTGCCAGACTGGAAAACTGCGTCTCGAATCGGGTGTACCTGCCCGGCCGCGCGCACGACGAGTGCAGCTTTCCGCGCGCCGAGGCCGATGCGCGCTATCGCGACATCGACGCCATCCTTGCCGACATGCGCGCGCGCTTTCCGCGCACCGCCACGCTGCATACCTATGACGTGCCGTGCGATGCGCAGCGTTGCCACGCCAGCATGGCCGGTACCGGCCTGTATGCACATAACGATCGCGGCCACCTGGGCGCCGGCGGCAGCGCCATATACTACGGCGCCTATCGCGCGCGCCATCCGGGCGAGATCGAGCAGGCGCTGGCAGAACTTCCCTAGAATCTGTCCCGGCCGGGAATGAGGCGCTGCCTGCGCGCCTCGGCAGCGGGGCCGATCAGCCGTACTGTTTTCGGTTCTAGTGCAGGATGTCGATGCGGGTCTTGCGCCCGCCGCGATAGGTGTACAGCGTCACGGCCGGGTTGGCCAGGTCGCCGTAGCGGTCGAAGCCGATGGCGCCGGTCACGCCCTGGTACTTGATCTTGGCCAGTTCGGGCAGATACTGTTTCGGCACGGCGGTGCCGGCCGCCTGCATCGACTTGGCCAGCAGCATCACCGCATCGTAGGCGTACGGCGCATAGGTTTGCAGCGGCAGCTTGAAACGTTGCTGGTAGCGGTCCACGAAGGCGCGGTAGCCGGCGTCGTAGTTGCCGGTCACGCCGCCGGCCACGGCGCAGGTGACCTGGTTGTCGGCCAGGGCATCGCCGGCCAGCTGCGGCAGGCGTTCGGCGCAGATGCCATCGCCGCTCAGCAGCCGCACGTCCAGGCCCAGCGTCTTCATCTGCTTGAGCATGGGGCCGGCTACCGCATCCATGCCGCCAAAGAAGATCAGGTCGGGCTGGCGCGCCTTGATCTGGGTGAGGATGGCGTTGAAGTCGGTGGCGCGGTCAGTGGTGTACTGGCGGCTGACGGCGTCCGCCGCCGTGCCCTGCGCGCGCACGCCCTTGAGGAAGGCATCGGCCAGGCCCTGGCCGAACGCGGTGCGGTCGTCGATCACGGCGATGCGGCGCGCCTTGAGCGTGTGCACCGCGTAGCGGCCCAGCACTTCACCGATCTTGTTGTCGTTGGCCACCAGCCGGAACGCGGTCTGGAAACCCTGGCGCGTGTACAGCGGCGTGGTGGCGGCCGGTGTGATCTGCGCAATGCCGGCCGCCGCGTAGATGCGCGAGGCCGGCACGCTGGTGCCGGAATTGAGGTGGCCGACCACGCCGGCCACCTCGGCATCGACCAGTTTTTGCGCCACGGCCGTGCCCTGCTTGGGATCGCCGGCGTCATCCTCGACCTGCAACACGAACTGCACGTTGCGCCCGCCGATCTGCGGGCCGGTGGCGTTGAGGTCGTCGATTGCCATGCGGGCGCCGTTTTCGATGTCCTTGCCGAGATGGGCGCTGGCGCCGGACAAGGGCGCGACAACGCCGATGCGCACTTGCGGCACTTGCGGTTGGGGCTTGCCGTGGGACTGGTTTTGGGCTGCGGCGTTCAGGCTGGAGAGCAGGAGGAGGAGGGGCAGGCGCATGAGGTTCCTGTAGCGGTCTATGGCGGTTTTACGGCTGGCGGTACTGGCGCACGCGCATCGGTGCTCGCTGGTAGCCGCCGGTGTTGTTTGGTGGTCGGCTGATGTTCAATTATTGCATGGCTGGCGCCGTGCACCGATGAGGCCGTTGCTTTTACGACTACAATATCCCCAGATCAATACCCAATGGAGTCGGCATGTCGTTCGTCATTGTTCTTGCAGCGTTGGCCTTTTTGATGTTGGCTGCGTATCGCGGCTACAGCGTGATCCTGTTTGCGCCGATTGCCGCCCTCGGCGCGGTATTGCTGACCGACCCGGGCGCGGTGGCGCCGGTGTTTTCCGGGATCTTCATGGAAAAGCTGGTCGGCTTCGTCAAACTGTATTTCCCGGTGTTCTTACTGGGCGCGGTGTTCGGCAAGCTGATCGAAATTTCCGGCTTTTCCGAATCGATCGTGGTGGCGGCGATCCGCTACATCGGCCGCACCCGCGCCAATGCCGTGATCGTGCTGGTGTGCGCGCTGCTCACCTACGGCGGCGTGTCGCTGTTCGTGGTGGTGTTCGCGGTGTACCCGTTCGCAGCCGAGCTTTACCGGCAAAGCAATATCCCCAAGCGGCTGATGCCCGGGGCAATTGCGCTCGGGGCGTTTTCGTTCACCATGGACACCTTGCCCGGCACCCCGCAAATCCAGAACATCATCCCCACCACGTTCTTCAAGACCACCGGCTGGGCCGCGCCGTGGCTCGGTGTGATCGGCAGTGTCGCCATGCTGACCGCCGGCCTGATTTACCTCGAATGGCGCCGCCGCACCGTGATGGCCACCGGCGAAGGCTATGGCGGCAGCGCCGCCGAAGCCAATGCGGATCACCAGCCGAAGGCTGCCCGCAGCGGGCTGCCGCACCCGCTGCTGTCGATCGCGCCGCTGGTGCTGGTCGGCGTGGTCAACTTCGCGCTGACCAAGATGATCCCGCACTGGTACGGCGACAACTACGCGCTCACGGCCGACGCCTTGCCCGGCCTGCACAGCGCCATCAACCTGCCCATCAAGGGCGTGATCGGTATCTGGGCCGTAGAAGGCGCGCTGCTGCTTGGCATCGTGTTCGTGGTGGTGACCGCGTTCGGCCGCGTGCGCGCCGCGTTTGCCGAAGGCACCAAGGCGGCGGTCGGCGGCGCCTTGCTGGCGGCGATGAATACCGCGTCCGAGTACGGCTTCGGCGGCGTGATCGCGGCGTTGCCGGGTTTCCTGGCGGTGAGCAGCGCACTCAAAAGCGTGCCCGATCCGCTGATCAACGCGGCCGTTTCCGTGACCACGCTGGCCGGCATCACCGGATCGGCCTCGGGCGGCATGAGCATTGCGCTCGCTGCCATGTCGGACCAGTTCATCCGTGCAGCAGAAAGCGCGCAGATTCCGCTCGAAGTGCTGCACCGCGTGGTGTCGATGGCCAGCGGCGGCATGGATACCTTGCCGCACAACGGCGCCGTCATCACCCTGCTGGCGGTGACGGGCCTGACGCACAAGCAGTCGTACGGCGAGATCTTCGGCATCACCGTGATCAAGACGCTGGCGGTGTTTTTCGTGATCGCTGTGTATTACCTGACCGGGCTGGTGTAAGCGGATATTGCAGCTGGCAGCGCGCGCAATAAAAGCTGCGCCGCGCGGTCTTGCCCAGGTGCCCGCGCAGGAACGAGATATTGCAGCGCGGGCAGATTTTCTTGGTGTGCGCCAGCCAGTGCTGCTTGAGCGTTCCCTCTTTTTTCCATGCCAGAAAATCGAAGCTGTACGCGCGCGCCTGCGCCACCAGTGCGCGCAGCTTCGCTGCCGGGATATCGCCCATCCTGGAGAGTGGGTGGAGGCGCACGCGGAACAGCACCTCGTTCTTGATGATGTTGCCCACGCCGGCAAAGATGGCTTGATCGAGCAGAGCGTCGCAGGCCAGCAGGTCGGGCTGGGCGCGCAGTTTTTTCAGCGCCAGCGCCGGCGACCAGGCGTCGCTCATGACGTCGCCGCGCCAGTCGTATTCGCTGTCCAGGTCGTCGGAGAGGGTCTTGATCGAGCACGTATAAAAATGCAGCGCGCTGTCGTCGTCGAAGAACAGGCTCAGGCGCGGCTTGGCGCGGCCGGCCTCCTTGGTTTCGTTGATCAGGTACGTGCCGAACATCAGCAGGTGGATGCGCAGCGCGCGGTCGGCCAGGCGTATCAAGAAATGCTTGCCGAAGGTACGTAGCGCCAGGATGGGCTGGCCGGCCAGCTCGTCCATCGCGACATCCTTGCTGCTGCCTTCCGCGCGCACAATGGTGCGGCCTTCAAAGTCTGCGACCTGTTCGCGCAGGATGACGATCGATGGTCCTTCGGGCATGGGGGGTCTCCACTGGCGGTATGCCGTCGAGTGTGGACCGCGCGCGCCACGCGGGCTGTACGCTGGGTCACCTAGGCCGATTCGCCCCGCCATTGCGACCACAAGTAAATCATGTCATATTCGTTGTTCGTTGCAAACTACCGAGGAGCCAGATTTGAAACACACGCTGATTATCGCCGCACTGCTGTCGGCAGGCATGGTGCACGCCGCCACCGGTCCCGAGTTCGACGCCAAGCGCCTGTCGCAGGACGTCAAGGTACTCTCGTCCGACAAGTTCGAAGGACGTGGCCCCAATACCGCTGGCGAGACCCTCACCGTCGACTACCTGGTGCAGCAGTTCAAGGCGGCCGGCCTGCAGCCTGGCGGCGATCCCGTCAAGGGCAAGCCGGGCGAGCGCAGCTGGACGCAGGACGTGCCGCTGGGCCGCTTCGAGATCAAGGGACCCGTCGCGCTGTCGGTGCGCGACGCCAAGGGTACCCATGCGCTCAGACAGGGCGACGACCTGGCCGTGCGCGCGTCGATGAGCGGCAGCAAGCTGGTGGACTTCAAGGATGCGCCGCTGGTGTTCGTGGGCTATGGCGTGACCGCGCCCGAACGCAAGTGGGACGACTTCAAAGGCGTGGACTTGAAGGGCAAGCTGGCCGTGGTGCTGATCAACGATCCCGATTTCGAAACCGGCCAGGGCGAATTCGGCGGCAAGGCCATGACCTATTACGGCCGCTGGACCTACAAGTTCGAGGAAATGGCGCGCCGCGGTGCGCTGGGCACCATCATCGTCCACGAAACCGCGCCGGCCTCGTACGGCTGGGCCACGGTGAAAAATTCGAATACCAACGTCATGTACGACATCGTGCGCAAGAATCCGGCCGAAGCCCATGCACCGGTGGAAGCCTGGATACAGCGCGACCTGGCGGCGGACCTGTTCAAGCGCGGCGGCCAGGATTTCGAGGCGCTGAAAAAACTGGCGCAAACGCGCGACTTCAAGCCGGTGCAACTGAAGGACGTCACGCTGTCGGGCAAGTACGCGGTGGACGCGCAAGTGATCACCTCGAAAAACGTGGCCGCGCGCGTGGTGGGCGCCAGCCGTCCCGACGACACCGTGATCTATAGCGGCCACTGGGACCACCTGGGCGTCGGCTTGCCCGATGCGAAAGGCGACAAGATCTACAACGGCGCGGTGGACAACGGTACCGGACTGGCCGCCATGCTGGAACTGGCGCGCGCCTACGGCAAGGCGCCGAAGCCGGCGCGCAGCGTGCTGTTCCTGGCGGTAACGGCAGAAGAGAAGGGCCTGCTCGGCTCCGAATACTACGCGTCGTACCCGCTGTATCCGCTGGCCACCACGGTGGGCGTGATCAATATGGATGCGCTCAGCCCATACGGCGTCTCGCGCAACTTCACCATCTCCGGCAGCGCCAAGCTCGACTTGCTCGACCAGCTGGTGGCCAAGGCCAGGCAGTGGAACCTGGCGTATTCGCCCGATCCGAAACCGGAAGCCGGCTACTTCTTCCGTTCCGACCATTTCCCGTTCGCCAAGCGCGGCGTGCCGGCGTTCTCTTACGGTTCGGGTAACGACTGGGTGGACGGCGGCATCGCAGCTGGCAAGAAAAGCGAGCAGGCCTACACTACCGACAACTACCACCAGCCGTCGGACGAGTGGAGCGCCAAGTGGCAATTCACCGGCATGGCGCACGACCTGGGCATGCTGTATTCGCTGGGCCGCGACCTGGCCGATGGCAAGTCGTGGCCCAACTGGGCCAGCGATGCCGAGTTCCGCGCGGCGCGCGATAAGAGCGCGTCAGATAGAAAATAATCGTTCTATCGTTTATATTATTTCTAACTTTTTCCGATTTGCAATAAAATAAAAGCGCGCCGGCACTGATGCCGGTGCGCTTTTTCTTTCAGGAGCTTGTGCATGACCATTTCGCTTCGCCGCACCATCCTTGCGGCGTCCATCGCCGTTTTCTCCGCTGCCTCGGCCTATGCGGCCGACGTCAAGCCGGTGGCCAAGGCCGATATCGCCATCCCCGATATCGCGTACAAAAAATTCGTGCTCAAGAACGGGCTGACCTTGCTGGTGCATGAAGACCACAAGACGCCGGTGGTGGCGATCAACACCTGGTACCACGTCGGCTCCAAGAATGAAAAACCGGGCAAGACCGGCTTCGCCCACCTGTTCGAACACCTGATGTTCAGCGGCAGCGACAATTTTAACCAGACGTACCTGAACGCCTTGCAGCGCATCGGCGCGACCGACCTCAACGGCACCACCAATCCCGACCGCACCAATTACTTCCAGAACGTGCCGACTTCGATGCTCGACTACGCGCTGTTTGCCGAGAGCGACCGCATGGGCCACCTGCTCGGCGTGCTCGACCAGAAGAAGCTCGACCTGCAACGCGGCGTGGTGCAAAACGAAAAACGCCAGGGCGAGAACCAGCCGTACGGCGTGACGCGCCAGCTGCTCACCGAGAATACCTGGCCGGTCGGCCACCCGTACTCGTGGACCACGATCGGCTCGATGGCCGACCTCGACGCGGCGTCCATGGCCGACGTCACCGACTGGTTCAAGACCAACTACGGTCCGAATAACACCACGCTGGTGCTGTCGGGCGACATCACGCCGGAAGAGGCACTGAAAAAAGTCGAGCAGTACTACGGCGATATCCCGGCCGGGCCGCCGCTGGCCAAGCACAGCGAGTGGATCGCCAAGCGCACCGGCACCCACCGCAGCACGGTGCAGGACCGCGTGCCGCAGGCGCGCATTTACCGCGTGTGGAACGTGCCCGGCGCCAAGAGCGCCACGGAACCGCTGCTGGACCTGGGCGCCTACGTGCTGGGCGAAGGCAAGACCTCGCGCCTGTACAAGCGCCTGGTGTACAAGGAACAACTGGCCACCAGCGTGGCCACCAGCAATTCGACTTCCGAGATCGCCGGCCAGTTCTACATGGTGCTCACGGCCCGTCCTGGCGCCGACTCCGGAAAAATGGAACGCCAGGCCGACGAGGAACTGCAGGGGCTGCTCAAAAACGGCCCCACCGCTGCCGAACTGGAGATTGCCAAGACCAAGATCCTGGCGCAATACACGCGCATCGTCGAACGCGTGGGCGGCTTTGGCGGCAAGAGCGATCTGCTGGCCAGCTGCCAGACCTTCACCGGCAATCCCGACTGCTACAAGGACTACCTGAAGGCGGTCAAGGCGGCCACGCCGGCATCGGTCAAGCAGGCCATGAACGCCTGGCTGGCCGACGGCGACTTCGTGCTCGACGTGCAGCCGTTCCCGACCAACTACGCCACCACCGCCAAGTTTGACCGCAGCAAGCCGCCAGCGCTGGGCAAGGCCGAGTCCCTGAACCTGCCGGCGATGCAAAAGGCGACCTTGTCGAACGGCCTGAAAGTGGTGCTGGCCGAGCGCCATGCGGCGCCGGTGGTGAACCTGTCGCTGATCGTCGATGCCGGCTATTCGTCCGACTCGCACGAGCTGCCCGGCGTGGCCAGCCTGACCCTGGCGATGCTGGACGAAGGCACGCAAAAGCGCAACGCCGCGAAAATCAGCGAGGAAGTCGAATCGCTGGGCGCGCAGATTTCCAGCTACAACAACCTTGACGGTTCGTTCGTGCAGCTCAACGCGCTCAAGGCCACCTTGCCGCAAGCGCTGAACGTGTACGCCGACGTGGTGCTGCATCCGGCCTTCGAGCAGAAGGAACTGGACCGCCTGCGCAAGGACCAGCTCGCCGCCATCGCGCGTGAAAAGACCAATCCGTCGGCCATGGCGCTGCGCGTGATTCCGGGCCTGATCTATGGCAAGCAGCACGCCTACGGCTTGCCGCTGTCGGGCAGCGGCAACGAACAATCGGTGCTGCGTATCACCCGCGACGACCTGGTCAAGTATCACCAGAGCTGGTTCAAACCGAATAACGCGACCTTGCTGGTGGTGGGCGACACCACCCTGGCCGAGGTGGTGCCGCAGCTGGAAAAAGCGTTCGGCGGCTGGAAGGCCGGCGACGTGCCGAAGAAAAACATCGCGCAAGTGGCGCAACCGGAGAAAACCAGCGTGTACCTGATGGACAAGCCGGGCGCGCAGCAAAGCACGATTTACGCGGTACAACTGGCGCCGCCGCGCAACGCGCCGGAAGCGGTGCAGCTGGGCGTGGTCAACAACATCTTTGGCGGCAATTTCGGTTCGCGCATCAATATGAACCTGCGCGAGGACAAGCACTGGTCATACGGCGTGCGTTCGAGCGTGCTGCCGGCGCGCAGCCAGGGCCTGTACCTGAGCACGTCGCCGGTGCAAGCCGACAAGACCAAGGAAGCGTTGCAGGAGCTGGTGCGCGAGTATGGCGACATCGCCGGCGCCAAGCCGATCACCGAAGCCGAATTGAAGGAAGCGCAGGACAACTCGACCTTGTCGCTGCCGGGTTCGTTCGAGACCGCCGGCCAGCTGGGCGGCGCGTACAGCACCATCCTGCAATACCAGCTGCCGGAAGACTACTACAACACTTTCACCAACAAGATCACGGCCATGACGCCAGCCGATGCCAACGCACTGGCCAAGCGCGTGATCGAGCCGGGCAAGCTGGTGTGGGTAGTGGTGGGCGATGTGAAGAAGATCGAAGCCGGCGTGCGCGAGCTCAACCTGGGCGAAGTGCGCAAAGTCGATGCGGATGGCAACGTCCAGTAACGACCAGCTGTAAGCGTCAGGCGTCGACGCTTTCCTTGATGAACCGCGACTCCGCCGACCACATGGCGCAGGCGCGGGCCAGCAGGGTCGCTTCGGCGTCGGCCAGCACGCCGTCGGCGTCGGCGATCGCCCACATGGCCCGCAACAGGCGGCGGCGCAGGTCCGGGTCGGTGACTTCGCCGAGCAGGCTGTCGATGGTGGCCGGTGCCAGTTCCACGTGGCCCTGCTTGACCGAGCTGGTGAGCAAATCGTTGCACAGGTCTTCCAGCAGGCCGTGGAAGGTGTCGATATCGATGTCGATGTGCTCGAGCAGGCGGGTGCGGGTGAGGGCGCGCAGCTCGGACGGCGCCAGTGCGCCATCGACCACCATGGCCAGGGCCACGATACGGCCAGCGGCGCTGGCAGTGTTTTCTTCATAATGTCGCATAGTCTTTTCCTTTTGGTTTGCCGGGCAAGCGGGCTTGCCCGGCATGTTTCAATGGTTACTTCTTACGAGTGGCGTACAGGCTGGCGATGACGCTACCAGCGATCAGCGATGCCACCACGGTCAGCGAAATGTGCACCGGAATGTGGATCCACGGCAGCAGCAGCATTTTCAGACCGATGAAGCAGAGCACCAGGGCGAGGCCATATTTGAGCAGGTGGAAACGGTCAGCCACGTCTGCCAGCAGGAAGTACAGCGCCCGCAAGCCCAGGATCGCAAACATGTTCGACGTGAACACGATGAACGGATCGGAGGTGATCGCGAAGATCGCCGGGATCGAATCCACTGCGAAGATCAGGTCGGTCACTTCGATCAGGATCAGCACCAGGAACAGCGTGGTCACGTAGCGCTTGCCATCCTTGCTGACGATGAACTTCTCGCCGTGGTCGCCTTCCGACACCGGCAACAGCTTGCGCGCCCACTTGAGCACCGGGTTGTTTTTGACGTCCGGTTCTTCATCGACCGCCTTGAGCATTTTCAGGCCGGTGAACAGCAGGAACGCGCCGAACAGGTACAGTATCCACTTGAACTCGTTGACCACCCAGGCGCCTGCCAGGATCATCACGGCCCGCATCACGATCGCACCGAGCACGCCGTAGATCAGCACGCGGCGCTGGTATTCGGGCTTGACGCCGAACGCGGTAAAGATCAGCAGGAAGATAAACACGTTATCGACCGACAGCGCTTTCTCGATCAGGTAGCCGGACAGGAACTCGAGCGACTTTTGCTCGGCGATCTCCGGGCCGACCGTGCCTTTCAGGTAGTACCACAGGCCCGCATTGAACAGCAGCGCCAGGCTGAACCAGCCCAGCGACCACGCGCCCGCTTCCTTGATCGACACCTTGTGCGCCTTGTTGCCGCCGAAGACCCACAGGTCCAGCGCCAGCATCACCAGCACGAACGCCACGAACCCGGCCCACATGGGCGCCGTGGCAATATTTTCTAATCCTGTCATTGACGGTCCTCCTTGCATGAAAATAGATGAATGTTTTCGATTAACCCGAAGTCATCATAAGAGCGCACGATTGTTCGTGCAATTCGAATATACTTTATGAATTGATCGAAAATATCGATGTATCGAAAAATCGGAGGAATCTATGGCGACGGTATCGGCACTCAACTACAAGCATTTACGCTATTTCTGGATGGTGGCGCGCAGCGGCAGCATCGCCAAGGCGGCCGAACAACTGCACCTGACGCCGCAGTCGATCTCGGGCCAGTTGACGGAATTTGCCGATACCTTGGGGGTGGAATTGTTTCGCCGCGTGGGCCGGCGGCTGGAACTGACCGAGACCGGCAACCGCGTGCTGCGCCATGCCGAAGACATCTTCAGCGCTGGCGACGCCTTGCTCGACGTGGTGCGCGACCAGTCCGCCACCAAGGTGGGCAGCTTCCGAGTGGGGGTGTCCGATTCGGTCTCGAAAGCCGTGGCGTGCCGGCTGGTGGCGCCGGCGCTGTCGCTGGCCGAACCCACCCGGCTGATTTGCCGCGAGGGGCGACTGGCGGCGCTGCTGGCCGACATGGCCATCCACCGGCTCGACATGATCATTGCCGACCGTCCCATGCCCAGCCACCTGAGCGTGCGCGGCTACAACCACTTGCTGGGCGAGAGCGAACTGGGGGTGTTCGCGGCGCCGTCGCTGGCGGCCACGCTGACGGGCGAGTTTCCCGCCTGCCTGAACCATATGCCGCTGCTGCTGCCGGGCGAGGACTTCGCCGTACGCGCCAAGCTGATGCAGTGGCTGCACACCCACGTGCCGCGCCTGCACGTGGTGGGCGAGTTTGACGACAGCGCCATGATCAAGGCCTTCGGCGAGTCGGGCGCGGGGCTGTTCTTCGCCCCGGTCGCCATTGCCGAGACCTTGACCGATGCGTTCAACGGCCAGTCCGGCATGGTGCTGGTGGGCACCATCCCGGCGCTGCGCGAGCAGGTGTATGCGATCACGACCGAGCGCCGACTGAGCCACCCGGCCACGCAGGCGATCAGCCAGGCGGCGCGGCAGACGCTCACCTCCTAGAAAGGGACGGAGGTTTCATGAAGATAGACCACGTATTTTTGCGCGCCAAACGCAATGCCCCCGAGGCCGATTTGCTGCGTGAGTTTGGCCTTGTGGAAGGCGGCGGCAACAGGCATGCTGGCCAGGGAACAGAAAATCGGCGATGCCAAATAAGTCACTTCGGCAGGGCAAAAAATGAAGTTAATTTTCTTGCATTGATATAATGCGAGTTTCTTTCTTGGAATACCCCATGCGCGTTTCCGCCTGCCTTGCCACGCTCGCCTTACTCCTTCCGCTGTCCTTGAGCGGGCCAGCTTTTGCCAGCTCCATGCCGGAACAGTTAGCCATTGAGCTAGTGCTGATCGGAGAAAACATGCAACCAGTGCCGAACATTCCACTGGAAGCGAGCTTTACCCGGTCCGCCGCGACTTTTGGCTTCTACCTGTTTGATGGAAAGAAAGACACCAAAATCAATTTCAGCTGTATCACGGATGCGGCTGGTAAGTGCCCTCTCACGATCCCCCTTTCCTATGGGGTTGCCTTCAAGACCAAGCACTTCCGAATGATAGAAGGCAGCATCGATCGGGTGGGCATGGAGAATATAAGCTCCCTGCCGCTTGCAGTGAGCAAGGGCATTGGTTCAAGCGAGGCCAAGGACGGGCTAGTTGGGCTGCACATTTTTGTTCGCGATGGCAAAGCTCGCTTAGGCCGCTTCGTTCGTATGTCAACTGTGGAAGAGGTTGCTGCGGCGCTTTCCAAAAGCAAAGAATCAACCGCCGAGAAAATGATCCTCACCTCATATGCAGCGTATCCGCTACTGCATGTCTCGCCACAGTACGTCACCACCAATCGCGCTTATATGAGCACGACCACCGACATCAAGACGGGTATCACTAGCTACAGGATTGTCGCCACCGCGACAATCCATGAGCGGATGGGGAGACTGAAAACCATCGACAGTGCGCTTGGCCAGATACTGGGAGGGCATGCACCAGTACGACCGGCCGACGCGACCTATCAACTCAACGGCAACCTCATCACCCTGACTGGCCGCAGGCTCTCCAGGGAGAGCACGACCATGCGTGAAGAGGACGATGCCACGACTGTGAAATTGCTACTCGACTTGCCTGAAGATCAGCTCAAAGCCATTCTGGCGACCTACGTCGAGGGCAGCGACGACGTCCTGACTTTGACGACGGGAAAGGAAAATGGAAACGTCCCGGTCGACATTCCACTCGTTGAAATGGCCGCTACTGTCAAGCGCGTCGAAGAACTAAAGCAGGCCCTGCATTAGTCCAGTTCGCACCTTGTATCGACCAATTTTAAAGCCTTGGTTTTTCATCGCAGTGACCAGTCGGCGACTTCCGTAGCTTTGATGGCTAGCCATGAACGCCGCCTTCAAATGAAAGCTGGTCTTGCACAACGCCTGCTACCGCGAAATATACCGTCAAAAATCAAAGGGACTGCGATGCAGTGGGAGACGAGCAGAGCCATAAAAAAACCCGCCGTCAGAGGAGAGGGGCGGGTTTTTGACTGTTACTGCTGCGCTTGCTTACGACCTAATGGTGCCTCGGGCCGGAATCGAACCGGCACGCCTTTCGGCGGCGGATTTTGAGTCCGCTGCGTCTACCAGTTCCACCACCAAGGCAGGCCTGCATGCAATGCGATGTATATTATCACCCATTTCCCCCCTAGCCGCAAGGCTCGTGGCTCGAAAATTTTACCGATCAGGCTAGCGCAACCAGGACGGGTTGGCGGGCCAGGCGCTGCTGCTGCTCTTCCAGCAGGCTGAAGATGGCGTCTTTCGATAATACGTACTGGTCCATCAACACGTCCTTCAGTTCGAGGATCTGCTCGCGGTAGTCGGCGATTGCCTGCAGCGTGTACGTGTACAGTTCGTCCGACTTGGCCTGTACCTGGTCGAGGTCGGTGTCCTTGTGCTTGAACTGGGTGTAATCGAGCTTGGACCGAGAATACATCGAGAGCTGGTTCACCATCATGTCGAGCATCGACGTGGCCTTCTGGATGTCATTCTGGCTACCAACCGAGATGCCGCGCGCGCCGTAGAACAGTTCTTCCGCCGCCACGCCGCCGTATAGCTGGATCACGTCGCGCTCGAGTTCTTCCAGCGTACGCAGCGCCACGTCGTCCGAAGCCGACAGTACATAGCCGAGCGCGCCCAGCTTGGAGACCGACTCGGTGCTGATCTTGAGGAACGGCGAGCGTTCCTTCACTTCGGCCAGGGTCATGCCTTCGCGCAGCCACGGGTCGATCTGCATGAAGAAGTGGCCGAGCTCGTGCAGCGCCACGCGCTCGCGCTGGCGGGTCTTCTCGGCCGTGGTGGCGCGGTCGGTGAGGCCGATGGTGGCGCGCTCGAAGGCGCGGAACATCAGGTCGGTATCGATGACCTTGTTTTCCTGGATGGCGATCATGCTGGCGCGCTCGACCACCGTTTGCAACAACGCCGGGCTGAGGTTGGCAGTGATCTCGGCCACGTGGTCGAGCTTGAGGTGGTCCCAATCGACGCAACCGTCGGCCTTGCGCGCCAGGAACGAGCGCAGCAGTTCGCTGCGTTCGTTCTTGTTGGGCAGGCGGAAATTGATCTTGACCGAGAAGCGGCGCAGCATCGCCTCGTCCATCTTGGTCGAAGCGTCGTCGAAATTGGACGCCACTACCCAGATCACGCCGGCGCCCTTGTCGCTGCGCACACCGTCGAGCAGACCGAGTAGCGTGTTGGCGGTGTCGTCTTCCCATTTTTTTTCACCGCGGCCGCGTGGCATGAACAGGCCCTGTGCTTCGTCGAGGAAGATGATGCAGCTGCCGCGTGCGCATGCCTTGCGGTGCAGCGCGTGCAGCGCCTTGGAGCCGCCGCCGATATAGCCAGATTCCAGCGCCGAGCCCGAAGCCTGGATCAGCGGGATGTCGAGCCGCTTGGCCAGGTAGCCGGCCAGCTTGGTCTTGCCGGTGCCGGCCGGGCCGGTCAGCATCACGTTGAACGGCTTGTCGATGTCGTGCTCGCGATAGACGGCGCGGTTGCGGATCATGTCTTCCAGGTGCAGCACTTCCTGCTTGATGTCTTCCATGCCGATCAGGTCGTCCATGCTGCCGGTCAGCTGGTCGGGGGTGAGTACGGTGGCGTTGACGCCGGTGCCGGGCAAGCCGTGGCGCAGCAGGAACAGCACCACGCAGACGAGCAGGATGTCGATCGCGTGGCGCTTGAGGAAGCCGCCGGCGCGCGCCATGGCGCTGTCTTCCTCGTCCACCAGCACGGCCTTGTGCGACGCCAGGTAGTCTTCGCGCGCGATGGCGTACGGGATGTTATTACGCAGCAGAACTTCGCGCTCCAGGCTCAGGTGCGAGGTGCTGGGCACTTTCACCACGCGCAGCAGCGGGTCGTCCTTGAGCTTGATGATGTAGCGCGGCGCCTCGGACAGCGGTGCGGCGATCAGCAGGTACTCGAGCTTGTTGCGCTGGCCGGCCAGCGCCGTGATGACCGATATGTCCTGGGTGCGCATCAGCGGGCTGGTGTCTTGCGGCACTTCCTTGCGCCAGCCGACGATCACCGCGATCCCGATCGCGACAATCAGCAGGGCAATACGGACGTAGTTGTTGCGTAAGGCAGTTTGAAGTTTATGCAGTGTAAACATGTGGGCGCTATCCAGTGTGGGCAGCTGGTGTCGGGCTGGGCGCGGGGGTAGGGCGCAGCAGCCGAGGCCGCCAAGGGCCGGCGCGCGGTGTGGCGCTGCCGGAAGTGCGTTTCTGGACGGATATTATGAAAATAACATGCCCTGCGGCAACTCGTCCTGTTCAGCACTATAGCTGGCTTACCGGCGTTTGTATCGCACTGCGGCGAAAAAAAATGGCGCCCGCAACAGCAACGGCGCCTTTCGTGGCAGGGCTTGCAAGTATTTCGGCGTGTTGCGCGTTGACGGTGTTATCAACTTGTCGACATTGCCTGGAAATTCCCGGAGGCTCCCATTCGTCGCGCGATTTTGCAGTTGATACCGGCGGATTGGCGGCTGGTCGCAAACGCCGGATTTTATGCTCCGGGGTTGTTAAGGTGCTTACATCAGCCGCTGCAAACAAGAAGCACAGCGGTGATGCCGAAATCCCTTGATTGCCTCAACCACTTACGGAGCTCACCATGAAAACCACCCTGATCGCCCTCGCCGCCGCCCTCGCTTTTTCCGCCCTGCCTGCCGCCCACGCCCAGCAAATCCAGGAAAATATTCCGCAAGTAAAAGTGAGCAGCAATCTGTATGTTTCGCCGAGCGAGCTTGGCGATTACGCCAACGCTTACCGGCTGACCAATGGCCAGATCGTGCGATTTACCCTAAGCGGCGATCGCTTGTACACCCAGGTGGACCAGGGCCGTCGCGTCCGGGTCATACCTGTATCGAATAAAGAATTCATCAGCGAAGAAGGCGCCCGCATCGTGTTCCGCGACTATGGCGACGAAGTGGGCATCACCAATTTCGAAAAGCTGCCGATGGCGCAGGCCCTGCCGGCCAATACCATCATCATGGCACGCCGTTGATGCGGCGCGCAGGATCGGCGGCCGCGCCGATCCTGGCGTAAGTTGTCAGTCAGCGCGCCGATACAAGCGGAAACGCTCATCCCGATCGGCCGGACGCCGGCCTTCCCATAACAGTATCCACTGCTTGCCACGATGGTGCGGCGCGACGTCGCGGTTGTCGCGCGCGCGCGTGCTTTCCTGCAGCAGCAACAGGCTGCAACGCCCGCCTTCGACGCCGGTGAACGGCAGTTGCGCATAGTAGGCGAACGAGGCGCGCTGCGCCGGCCCCACGTTGGTTTCGATGCAGTCCGCGTTTGGCGGCAGCTTCTCGGCGATCTGGCGCGCCACGCCGGCGTAGCTCTTGCTGTAGTTGAGATCGGGCAGGAACAGCGTCATCAGCAAAATCCAGATCAGGATCAGGCCACCCGACGACAGCACCACTGCGCGCCACAGCACGGTCGGCCGGCGCGCCACGCGCCAGTGCACCAGCGCGAACCAGCCGGCAGTGGCAATCGCTGCCACCGGGAAAGCGACCGCGCCCACTTCCGGCGTAAAGCCCGGTACCAGTTTCAGGGCGTTCTTGGCCGCCTGCGCCGGCCAGCCGGTCAGCTTGGCGAACCAGAAGATCCAGATCACGGCCGCGCACAAGGTCAGCGCCATCACCGAGAACCAGTCGATGGCGTTGATGGCGCCGCGCTTCATGGTGAGCAAACCAAAAGCGGCCATCACCGCCAGCGGCGGCAGCAGGATCAATAGTTGTCCCTGTTCGGGCGCGGTGGCGCACAGCGCCATGATGGCGCCCATGGTGACAAACGCCAGCGGCACCACGATGTGCAGCGCCAGGCGCTGGCGGCGCCAGGCCCAGATGGCCCAGCCGGCAAACGGCCAGGCCGGCCAGAAGAACCACACGCCCACGCGGAAGAAGAATTTATAGGCCACCACCGTCGGCAGGCCGAACTGCGCCAGGTGCAGCGCACTCCAGTCCTGCACCGGGTGCTGATTGTACGGTTGCAGCAAGTGCGCTGGCACGATCCAGATCGCGGTCACGGCGGCGGCCACCAGGAACGCCAGGCCCAGGTCGCGCAGCGCGCGCCCCACGGGCTGGGCCAGCAAGCGTGTACAGGCGAACACCGCCAGCATGAAGCACACCGGCGTCACCCAGCCATGGGTGAGCGTGAGCAGGCCGATGGCCAGGCCGCTGAGGGCGGCATTGCGCAGCGACGGCGCTTCCACGTAGCGCACGGTGCGGTACAACATGAAGGCCGTGAGCGAGACGCGCAGCGCGTCGGCCGTGGTTTCGTGGCTGTGGACCAGCAAGCCCAGGCAGCCGAGGTAGATCAGGACGGCGGCATCGGCCAGGGTGCGGCCGAAATCGTCGGGTTCGGGCTGGCCGCCGAAGGCGAGGCGCAGCGGCTGCGCATCCTGGCGCCGGCCGAGGTTGAAGGTGGCAAACCACAGCGACAGCACGCCGAACAGGAAGATGGCCACCGTGCCGACCCTGGCGGCCAGCACATCGCCCAGCAGCCAGCCGAACAGCTTGATGCCGAGCGCACCGATCCAGAAGGCCAGCGGGCCGTCGTCGGGAATTGCCAGGCCGGCGATATTCGGCACCAGCCAGTCTTGCCAGGTGCCGTGCGCCATGGTCCACATGATGCCGAAGCTGGCGGCGTCGTCATTCTTCCACGGCTCGCGGCCGATCAGTCCGGGCAGAATATAGAGCAGGCCCAGGGCAAACAGGGCCAGGCGCGGCAGGGCCAGCGTGGCGGCGGCGGGAAGACGGACTGGCTTCATCGATCAGAGTGCAAATTGAGGTAGACGGGAGTATGAAGGAAAACCGGGCGCCCGGCAGGGAGCCACAAATAAAAAAAGCAGCCAGAGGCTGCTTTTTGCATCGAAGCGGGGGGAATTAACCAGCTGCAACGGCGGTTTTCGAACCGACGGTACCGAATTTCTGACGGAACTTCTCGACGCGGCCAGCGGTGTCGACGATTTTGTGTTTGCCGGTGTAGAACGGGTGCGATTCAGCCGACACCTCGATCTTGACCAGTGGGTAGTCTTTACCGTCGTGGTTGATCGTTTCGCGGGTGGCGATGGTCGAACGGGTAACGAATTTGAAGTCGCACGACAGGTCGTGGAAAACAACTTCGCGGTAATCTGGATGGGTATTTGCTTTCATTTTGAAGCCTCGTTGAGTTTGGTAGCCAAACAGCACTTCGTCGGTCTGTACTGCTTCTCGACCCGATTGCTGATCACTTGCCAGTGATTAAAAATAGTGCAACCGCCGATTATACAGCGGTATACGAACACAGGCAACCACTCGGGTTGCCTGTCGGGGCGGAGATAATTAACCGCCGCGGCGCATCATGTCGAAGAACTCGGTGTTGGTCTTCGTGGCGCGCATCTTGTCGAGGATGAACTCCATCGCTTCGATCTCGTCCATCGAGTACAGCAGCTTGCGCAGGATCCAGATTTTTTGCAGCTGGTCCGGCTTGATCAGGAGTTCTTCGCGGCGGGTGCCCGATTTGTTCAGGTTGATCGCCGGGTACACGCGTTTCTCGGCCAGGCGGCGCTCCAGGTGCACCTCCATATTGCCGGTACCCTTGAATTCTTCGTAGATCACGTCATCCATGCGCGAGCCGGTTTCGATCAGCGCCGTGGCGATGATGGTCAGCGAACCGCCTTCTTCGATGTTACGGGCGGCGCCGAAGAAGCGTTTCGGGCGTTGCAGCGCATTGGCGTCCACACCACCGGTCAGCACCTTGCCCGACGCCGGGATCACGGTGTTGTAGGCGCGCGCCAGGCGGGTGATCGAGTCGAGCAGGATCACCACGTCTTTTTTCATTTCGACCAGGCGCTTGGCTTTTTCCAGCACCATCTCGGCAACCTGCACGTGGCGGGTGGCCGGTTCGTCGAAGGTCGATGCGACCACTTCGCCGCGTACCGAGCGTTGCATCTCGGTCACTTCTTCCGGACGTTCGTCGATCAGCAGCACGATCAGGGTAACGTCAGGGTGGTTCGAGGTGATCGCGTGGGCGATGTGCTGCAGCATCACGGACTTGCCGGACTTTGGCGAGGCGACCAGCAGGCCGCGCTGGCCCTTGCCGATCGGCGCGATCAGGTCGACGATACGGCCGGTGATGTTCTCGGTGCCGTTGATGTCGCGCTCGAGGCGCAGCGGCTCGTTCGGGTGCAGCGGCGTCAGGTTCTCAAACAGTATGCGGTGTTTCGAGGCTTCCGGCGATTCGCCGTTGACCTTGTCTACCTTGACCAGCGCGAAATAGCGTTCGCCGTCTTTCGGGGTGCGCACTTCGCCTTCGATCGAATCGCCGGTGTGCAGGTTGAAGCGGCGGATCTGCGATGGCGAGATATAGATGTCGTCGGTCGAAGCCATGTAGCTGGCGTCGGGCGAGCGCAGGAAGCCGAAGCCGTCCGGCAGCACTTCGAGGGCGCCGTCGCCGAAAATCTGCTCGCCGGATTTGGCGCGCTTTTTCAGGATCGCGAACATCAGCTCCTGCTTGCGCAAGCGGGCCGCGTTGTCGATATCAAGACCGATGGCCATCTCCAGCAACGCCGAGACGTGTAAGGCCTTTAATTCAGATAGATGCATATGTGTTGAGTGTCCCGTGACGGGAAAGTAAAGGTAGGGGAGGGAACTGCGTGGTGTTGTCTGTTTATTTATATAAAACGCGTTGCGGTCGGGCCGTACGCTGTTTTCCGGATCTGAGGCGGCTGTTTCTGCGGGCGCAGAAGCAGCCGTCTGTCCGCAATACTATCTTACTTAGATATTGCTGTCGATGAAACTAGTCAACTGACCTTTGGCCATGGCGCCGACTTTTTGTGCCGCTGGCACGCCGTTCTTGAACAGGATCAGGGTAGGAATACCACGGATACCGAATTTGGCAGGCACTGCCTGGTTCGAATCGACGTCCATCTTGGCGATGGTGATCTTGCCGTCGTATTCCTTGGCGACTTCTTCCAGGATCGGGGCGATGCTCTTGCAAGGACCGCACCATTCGGCCCAGAAGTCGACCAGCACTGGGCGGTCGGATTTCAGTACGTCGGCATCAAAAGAAGTATCGGTGATGTGTTTGATATTTTCGCTCATATTTTCCTCAATCGAGGTGTGGGATCAATAACGCCTGGGGATGATGCCAGTGTTGCCGTTAAGCCAGTTACAGAGAATACATGGCGACTATGTGCGCGAATTCAATGTCTGGAATAGGGAAGGCAACAAAGGTCGGCAGGCGGGAATGGATCAAATCATAACCCATTTTTTATAAATGTGCGGAGATTGAGTTTTGACGTCAATTTTCGTCGGCAAACGTGGTGTTATTCATAATCTGCTCGGTAATCTGCTCCAGCAGCGGCCATAGCCTGGCCAGGCTGGCGCGGGCGGTGGCCAGGTTGACGGCGTCGCTGGCGCTCGCCGGCAGCAGTTCCAGGCTGGCGAACATTTCACCCATGCCCAGCGCTCCAACCGTGCGCGCCGGCGACTTGAGGCGGTGGCCCAGTTCGCGCACCTGGGCCAGGTCGCCGCGCTTTAATGCCACTTCCATCGCCGACAGTCCCTCCTGGGCATTGTGCAGGAACTTGAAGGCGAACTTGCGCACCTTTTCCGGGTGGTAGCCGAGCAGCTTGGCCAGGATCGACAGGTCGATCACGGCCGGGTCGCCGGCCAGGGTGGGCTTGAAGGCGGGACGTACGGCGGGCCGCTCGCGCTCGGGCGCGAGGCCCAGGCGGTGCACCGGCAGCCAGCTGGCGATGGTGCGGTACATCAGCGCCGGCTGGATCGGCTTGGAGATGAAGTCGTCCATGCCGGCGGCGATGCAGCGGGCGCGGTCCTCGCTGGTGGCGGTGGCGGTCATGGCCAGCACGCGCAGGCCGTTCAGGCGCGGGTCGGCGCGGATGCGGCGGGTCGCCTCCAGGCCGTCCATCAGCGGCATCTGCACGTCCATCAGCACGCAATCGAAGGCGGTCTGGCGCAGCAGGTCGAGCGCTTCCTGGCCGTTGGCCGCCAGGCACACCGACGCGCCCACGTCTTCCAGCATCTCGAGCGCGATCTGCTGGTTGAAGGTGTTGTCTTCCACCAGCAGGATGCGGGCGTCCTTGAGCGTGGTGATGACGGCGGCGGTCTGGGTGGAAGCCAGCAGTTCGGCGGCGGCATCCTGCACCCGCTCGATCACCTGCGGCACACTGGCGTCGGAAATGCCCAGCCGCGCGGTGAACCAGAACGTGCTGCCCACCCCCGGCGCGCTGCGCACGCCCACCTCGCCGCCCATCAGCTGCGCCAGCTGCTTGCAGATGGCCAGGCCGAGGCCGGTGCCGCCATGCTCGCGCGTGGTGGAGGTGTCGGCCTGCTGGAACGACTGGAACAGGCGGTCGATTTCCAGCTCCGACAGGCCGATGCCGCAGTCGCTCACCTCGAAGCGCAGCAGGCAACTGCTGGCGTCGGCCACCACCTGGCGCACGCGCACGTCGATGCGGCCCTTTTCGCTGAACTTGATGGCGTTGTTGGTGTAGTTGATCAGTACCTGGCCCAGGCGCAGCGGATCGCCGCGCAGCACGCGCGGCAACGCCGGGTCGAGTTCGAACACCAGTTCCAGTTCGCGGCTGACCGCTCTGGGCGCCACCACCGTGGTCAGGGTCTGGATCACATGGTCGAGCGCGAAATCGACCTGCTCGATATCGAGCTTGCCGGCCTCGATCTTCGAAATGTCGAGGATGTCGTCGATGATGCCCAGCAGGTGTTCGCCGGCGAAGCGGATCTTTTCCAGGTAGTCGCGCTGGCGCGGATCGAGGTCGGTCTTGAGCGCCAGGTACGCCATGCCGATCACGCCGTTCATCGGGGTGCGGATCTCGTGGCTCATGTGGGCCAGGAACTGGCCCTTGTACTGGCTCGCTTCCTCGGCCTGGTGGCGCGCCTGTTCCAGCTCGCGGGTGCGCATCATCACCCGTTCTTCAAGATGCTCGTTCCACTCGCGCAGCTCGTCGGCGCCGCGCTTGCGGTCGCTGATGTCGGTCAGGCTGACCACCACCAGCGGCACGGCGCCGGTAGGATCGAGAATCGGTTCGGCGTTGATCGACAGCCAGCGCATGGCGCCGTCGGGCTGGGTGATGCCCATGACCACGTCGCGTACCGGCAGGCCTGTGACGATGGCCAGGCGCACCGGGTGGCTGACGCGGTCAAACCTGCTGCCGTCCTCGCGCACGCCGCACCACAAACCGTCGCATTCGCCGCGCCGCTCCAGTTCCATCGCGTGTGCCAGCATGCGCGCGGCGGCGGCGTTGCTCTCCAGGATGGCGCCGCCGCCATCGACCATCACCAGGCCGTTGGTGACCGCGTTGAAAATCGATGCGAGCCGCTGGCCCGTCAGGCGCAGCGCATCCTCGGCGGCGCGCCGCGCCGTGATATCGGTGAGCATGGCCAGCGTGCCCGCATAATGGCCCGCGTCGGAGCTGATGACGGTGGTCGAGAGCAGGCACCACAATGCGCTGCCGTCGGCGCGGCGCAGGCGGATGTCGCCCTGGACCGCTTCGCCCGCCAGGTGGCGTTGCAGGTGCTGCTTGAGCAGCAGGCGGCCGGCGTCGTCCATGAACTCGGTCATGCCGTGGCCCATCACCTGGTCCACGTCCATGCCCAGCATGGCCGCCATGGTGGGATTGACGAAGGTGGTGCGGTCGTCGGCGTCGGTCATCCAGATGCCTTCGGCGGCGGTCTGCACGATCAGGCGGTAGCGCTCGGAGCTGGCATGCATCGCTTCTTCGGCCCGCTGGCGCTGGGTCATGTCGCGCAGGGTCACCACTACCAGCTGCTGGCCGCCCAGGTCCAGCGGCGCCAGATGCACCATGGCGGGGAAGGTGCTGCCGTCGGCGCGGTGGGCGTTCATGACCCGGCCCGGCAGCCCCGGACGGGCGAACAGCTCGCGCGCGCGACCGGTGCTGCGCATGCTGTCGGGCGCCAGCTGGTCCATACTGCGCCCGGCCAGGTTATCCTCGACGCCGAAGCTGCGCGCGCAGGCCGGATTGGCGTAGCGCACGCGCCCACCCTTGTCGGCGATCAGCATGGCGCCGGGTGTGGCGGCGATCACCGCGCACAGGCGCGCCTCCTCGTCGTTGGCGCGCTCGGTGATGTCGGCAAACGTGCCCATGGCGCGCAGCGGGCGGCCGTCCGTTGCCCGCTCGACGACAGTACCGCGCGCCAGCAGCCACTTCCAGCGGCCGTCGCGGCAGCGCATGCGGTGCTCGACGATGAAACGCGCGTTGTGCTCGCTGCTGTCCGCCAGGTATTCGGCCACGTTGCGGTCCACGCGCGCCATATCGTCGGGATGGATGTCGGCGCGCCATTGTTCGATGGAGGCCGGGTAATGTTCGTCCTGTCCCAGCAGCTCGCGCGAGCGCGCCGACAGGACCAGTTGGCCGGTGTCCATCTGCCACTCCCACACGCCTTCACCCGAGCCCTCCAGCGCCAGGCTGGCCATGCTCTCGGAGCGCGCCAGCTCCAGGCGCGCCCGCCGCAGCGCCTGTGCCTGGCGGCGCAAGCGCCACACGGCGATGGCCGCCGCAAGCAGCAGTAGCGCACCGACGATCGGCAAGCCGTAGCGCAGCAGCGGGTGCACCACGCGCGGCTGGTACAGGAAACCGTCGAGACGGAAGTCGGCCGGGAGCATGCCCTGTTCCCGGTAGGCCCGGGCAATGGCCTGCCAGCGTTCCGGATTACTGTAGCCCAGTTCCACCAGGTCCTGCTGTAGCAGCGGCACCATTTGCGCGGCTTCGTACATCAGTTGTTCGCGGCTGTGGCGCGCGGGGTAGCGCGCGCGTATCAGGTCGGCCATTTCGGCCGGATGGGCCATGGCGTAATGCCAGCCGCGCAGGGTGGCCTGGCGCAGCGCCTCGGCGCGCGCCGGATGTTCGCGCAGCTCGCTCTCGGTGGTGTACAGCACGTCGCCGTAGAAATCGAGGCCGGCGCTGCGCGGCGAGCGCACCTCGAACGGCACCCCGCTGCGTTCGAGCGCCAATGGCGCCTGGGTGGTGTAGAACGACATCGCGTCCACCCGGCCGGCAATCAGGTCGTCGAAATTGTAGGTGTGGGCCAGCTGGTACATGCTGTCGTAGCGCACCCCGGTCTTTTTCAGGTAGGCGGTCAGTTCCTCGTTGTTGGGCGCCATCATGATGCGGCTGCCGGGCCACGGGCGGGGCTTGCCGTCGGGACCCAGGCGCACCAGCAGCGCCGCGCCGGAATGCTGGAACACCGACGCCAGCACCACTACGGGCTGGCCCAGCGCGCGCGCCAGCAGCAGCGTGGTGTTGCCTACGCCGTACTGGGCGCGGCCCTCGGCCACGGCCTGCACCGGGTCGTTGCCCGGGGTCGCTTCGAGCAGCGTCACCTCGAGGCCGGCGTCGCGGTAGTAGCCCTGGTCCTGGGCCGCGTAGTAGCCGGCGAACTGGAACTGGTGCTGCCACTTGAGCTGGATTGTCACTTTTTCCGCTGCGACCGCGCCGGTGGCGGCGAGCGCGCCGGCCGCCATGAGCATGCATATGGCCCACCGGCGCGCCATCTGGCGCCACGATGGCGAAGCGATGCAGGTGCGCGTGCGGAACAAGGTAGGCCTTTCTGGGGGCGAATTATTCTGTCTGCGGGCAACTATATCAGCTTTAATGGCCGCAATTACCGCCGTATGATCCAGATCAAGATGTGTTGCGCGGACGTGAAAAGCCCGTTGCGAAAGACCGGATTTTTGCGGTTTTTCGTGACATTGAGTGAGATTCGCCAGGCGCTTTTGGGCACCTGTTACTTACTATTTGATAGTTATTGTGCTGGGCTACTGGGTAAAGCTGCCGGCGAACTGGTAGCGGTGTCCCGGGTGCCACATGGTGGCAATGGTGGCGATGCGTCCGCCCGACATGGTCTGGCGGCGCAGCACCAGGCAGGCCTGGCGCACCTCGATGGCCAGCATGTCGGCGATTTCGCGCGGCGCCGGCAGCGCTTCGATGCTGTAGCTGGCGCCTTGCAGCGGCGCGGCCTGCATCAGGTATTCGTTGGGGGTGATGGCGCCGAAGTCCTGTTCCATGTAGTCGGGCGCGCAGTCGGGATTGACCCAGCGGTCTTCCACCTGGATCGGCACGCCGTTCTCGAAATGGATGATCACCGAGTGGAACAGCGGGTGGCCGGACGGCAGTTCGAACTGCTTGGCCATCAAGTCGCTGGCCTTGAGCTGTTCCAGGTGTTGCAGGCTGCTGCGGTGGACGTGGCCGCGCGCGCGCACTTCCTCGGCAATCGACTTGATCTGCAGCAGCGTGGACTGGTATTTTTGCTGAGCAACGTAGGTGCCGGAACCCTGGCGCCGCGTGAGGACCTGTTCGGCGGTCAGTTCGCGCACGGCGCGGTTGACGGTCATGCGCGAGACGCCAAACTGTTTGACCAGCGCCTGCTCGGACGGAATCACGTCGCCTTCTTTCCACACGCCGGCGCCGATCTGCGCCAGTAAATAATCCTTGATCCGCTGGAAAATCGGGGTATGGTCAGATGGTTGATTGTTTGCTTGCTGGTCCAAACCGCGTCTCCGTAGGCGCCCCCGGGCAGGCGGCTGACCGGCATTCTAGCATCGACATACAATTCGAAAGCAAGCGCCGGAGTGTGCGTACCGGCGCCGGTGGCTACCATGGCCGCATTGCCATTCATTCATGGAGGTCGAGATGGGTAACTCAGCTTTGTCCAACCTGGCGTATGCCGACGATACCGCGCGCTGGGCCGCCGTGCAGGCGCGCGATGCCGGCGCCGACGACGTGTTCTGGTACTCGGTGCGCAGCACCGGCGTGTATTGCCGGCCCTCGTGCGCGGCCCGCCCGGCGCTGCGCCGCAACGTCGCGTTTCACGCCAGCCGCGCAGAAGCGGAGCAGGCCGGCTTTCGTCCCTGCATGCGCTGCAAGCCCGACCAGCCGCCGCTGGCCGCGCGCCAGGCCGCCATCGCGGCGCGTGCCTGCGCCCTGATCGATGCCGCCGCCCAGGCCGGCGACGCCCTGCCCGACCTCGACGCGCTGGCGGCGGCGGTCGGCGTCAGCCGTTTTCATTTTCATCGGATTTTCAAGGCGGCCACCGGCATCACGCCCAAGGCCTACGCCAATGCCGGCCGTGCACGACGGGTGCAGCAGGGACTGGCGCAGCAGGATTCCGTCACCGACACGCTCTACGCGGCCGGCTTCAATTCCAGCGGCCGGTTTTATGCGCAGGCGCCGGCGGTGCTGGGCATGACGCCGTCGGCGTTCCGCGCGGGCGGGCAGGGCGCGCAGATCCGCTTTGCGATTGCCGCGTGCTCGCTGGGCGCGATCCTGGTTGCCAGCACGGACCACGGCATTTGCGCGATCCTGATCGACGACGATCCCGATTTCCTGGTGCGCGACCTGCAGGACCGCTTTCCGAACGCCGAGCTGATCGGCGCCGAGGCCGACTACGAGCAGGTGGTGTCGCGCGTGGTGGGCATGGTGGAGCGCCCGGAGCTGGGCCTGGACCTGCCGCTCGATGTGCGCGGCACGGCGTTCCAGCAGCGCGTGTGGCAGGCGCTGCGCGCGATTCCCGCCGGGCGCACCGTCAGCTACGCCGAGCTGGCCGACCTGGTGGGCCTGCCCAAGGGCGCGCGCGCCGTGGCCGGGGCGTGCGCGGCCAATGCGCTGGCCGTGGCGATTCCATGCCACCGCGTGGTGCGCAACGACGGGTCGATTTCCGGCTACCGCTGGGGCGTCGATCGCAAGGCGGCGCTGCTCGACCGCGAACGGCAGGAGTAGTGCGCCATGGCCAACGGGACATTCGACTTTCAAGAAGGTGAATCCGGGCGAGCGCCGCGCCAGGTGGCGCCTGCACCGTTCGATGCCGGTCGCCAGGGCGTTGGCGCGGCGGCCGGTATCGCGGTGCACGTTGCGGCGCTGGACTGGCAGGCCATCGCCGACGAGCTCACCGCGCATGGCTACGCCATCGTGCCCGGCCTGCTGTCCGCGCCCGAATGCGCGGCCGTGGCGGCCCAGTACGCGCAGCCGCAGCTGTTTCGCAGCCGGGTGGTGATGGCGCAGCATGGCTTCGGCGCCGGCGAGTACCAGTATTTTCGTTATCCGCTGCCGTCGGTCGTCGCTGCGCTGCGCCAGTCGCTTTACGGGCCGCTGGCGGCGATTGCCAACCGCTGGCACGCTGTACTCGACATCGCCGCCCGCTTTCCTCAGGACCATGCCGATTTCCTGGCGCGCTGCCACGCGGCAGGGCAGACGCGGCCCACGCCATTGCTGCTGCAATACGGCGCGGGCGACTATAACTGCCTGCACCAGGATTTATATGGCGAACACGTATTTCCGTTGCAGGCGGCGCTGCTGCTCAGTCAACCCGGGGACGATTTCGACGGCGGCGAGTTCGTGCTGACCGAGCAGCGTCCGCGCATGCAGTCGCGGGTGGCGGTGGTGCCGCTCAAGCGCGGCGACCTGGTGATTTTCCCAGTCAACCACCGGCCGGTGCAGGGCGCACGCGGCAATGTCTATCGCGTGGCCATGCGCCACGGCGTGAGCCGGCTACGGGCCGGGTCGCGCCATACGCTGGGCATCATCTTTCACGATGCGACCTGAGTGATTTTTTGCGTGTGGTACAGCCGCGCATACATGTCGTCGTTGGCCAGTAGTTCATCGTGGCTGCCCGCTTCGCGGATTTTGCCGCCATCGAGCACCACGATGCGGTCGGCGTTCTCGATCGTGGACAGGCGGTGGGCGATGACCACCGTGGTGCGGCCTTCCATCAGGCGCTCCAGCGCCTGCTGCACCAGCCGTTCCGATTCGGTGTCGAGCGCGCTGGTGGCCTCGTCCAGGATCAGGATCGGCGCATCCTTGTAGATGGCGCGGGCGATCGCCAGGCGCTGGCGCTGGCCGCCCGACAGGCGCAAGCCGTTTTCTCCGACCGGCGATTGATAACCCTGCGGCTGGCGCACGATGAACTCGTGCGCGTGCGCCGCGCGCGCGGCCGCTTCGATGCGCTCCTGCGACGGCGCCGGATCGCCGTAGGCGATATTGGCGGCCAGCGTTTCGTTGAACAGCACCACGTCCTGGCTGACCAGCGCGATCTGCCGGCGCAGCGAAGCGAGCGCATACTCGCGCAGATCGACGCCGTCGAGCGTGATGGATCCGCCGCTCACATCGTAAAAGCGCGGCAGCAGGCTCGCCAGCGTGGTCTTGCCGCTGCCCGAACTGCCGACCAGCGCCACCGTCTCGCCGGCGCGGATGTCGAGCGAGACATTATCGAGCGCCAGCCTGGCGTCGGCCACCAGTGGCTTGCCGTCGGCATCGAGGTACTGGAAACTCACGTCCTTGAGCGACAGCTGGCCCTGGGCGCGGGTGGTGGTATGTTGGCCGGTGTCGGCTTCCGTTTCGGTGTCGATCAGGCTGTACACCGAATCGGCGGCAGCCAGGCCCCGTTGCAGCGGCTCGTTGATCTTGGTGAGGTTCTTGATCGGCGACTGCATCGCCATCAGCGCCACGATGAACGAGACGAAGTCGCCGGCCGTGAGGGCGCCGGCCTGGTGGCGCAGCAGCGAAAAATAGATCACCGACGACAGCGTAATCCCGATCAGCAGCATGATCACGCCGGAGTTCAGGGCGGAGGTGGCCGCATGCTTGACCGCCAGTTGGCGATTGAGCTTGACCACGCGGTCGAAGCGGGTCTGTTCGTATTCCTGGCCGCCAAAAATTCTCACCACGCGCTGGCCGCTGATGCTCTCGTCGAGCACATTGGTCAGTTCGCCCATGGCCGCCTGCGCGCTCTTGCTCAGGTGGCGCATGCGGCGCCCGGCAAAGGTGACCACGGCGGCGACCAGCGGCATCAGGATCAGGCAGAACAGCGCCAGTTGCCAGTCCGAGACGAACATGGTGATCAGGTAGCCGATGGTGAGCACCGAATCGCGCACCGCCACGTTGACCACCGTGAGGCCGGCTTGCGCCACCTGGGCGGCGTCGAACGCCACGCGCGAAAGGGTGGTGCCGGTGGACGACTGGTCGAAAAAGCCGTTGGGCAGGCGCATGATGCGGGCGAACATGGCTTCGCGCAGGTTGGCCTGCACCCGGCTGCTGAGCCATGCAGCGCCGTATTCGCCGATGAAACTCGACACCATGCGCATCACGGCCAGTCCGAAAATCACGGCGGGGATGCTCCACATCGCCGCGTCGGCAGTATTCCTGGGCAGGATGTCGGTCAGCCATTGCTGCGCCACGGCCAGCATGCCGGTGGCAGGCGGGCGCACGGCGCCGACCACGTGCGAGGGCGCCAGCGCATCGATCACGGTTTGCAGCTGGCGGATCAGGAGCACATCGGTGGCGGCGGCCAGGCCCACCGCGAACAGGGTAAAGAACCCGATCCACAGGTAAGGGCGGAATTCGTTGAGCAGGCGGTGATAGAGTTGGCGGCTGTTCACTGGGGTGTGGTGATTTCGGCGAAACCGCCATTGTACCCGTCCTGTCGATCTGCAAACTTCGCTACACTGGCAGCCTGGTACCGAATGGAGAAAACGATGCGCACCACCCTCAAGCGGCGCCTGCCGCTGGCCGCCGCCCTGGCGCTTGCCTTCACCGCCCTGGCCCCGGCCGCTCACGCCCAAACCATCATCGACCACGCCAACGGCTACACGCTGACGGCGGCCGGCGCCTTGCAGCGCTTTACGTCGCTGGCGTTCGACGCCCAGGGCAAGGTAGTGGTGGCCGGCAGCGAGGCGCAGACAGCGGCCGCACTGCCGGGCGCCAAGCACGTCGATGCCCAGGGCAAGACCCTGCTGCCGGGGCTGATCGACGCCCACGGCCACGTGTTCGGGCTGGGCGAGATCGCCTCGGGCGTGGACCTGTTTACGCCCACCTCGCTGCCGGCGGCCCTGCGCGCAGTGGCGGACTTTGCCCGCGCCCACCCGAAAAACGCCTGGATCATCGGCCATGGCTGGAACCAGGAAGCCTGGAAGCTGGGCCGTTTCCCCACCGCCGCCGACCTCGACGCGGTGGTGGGCGACCGCCCGGTGCTGCTGCGCCGGGTGGACGTGCATGCCACCTGGCTCAACAGTACGGCGCTGGCCATGGCCGGCATCACCAGGGACACGCCGGACCCCGCCGGCGGCAAGATCGAACGCGACGCCAAGGGCAACCCTACCGGAGTGCTGGTGGACAGCGCCATGGCGCTGGCCGACAAGGTGGTGCCGCTGCCCACGCCGGCGCAGGCGCGCGCCATGCTCGACAACGCGCTGGCGCTGCTGGCCAAGTCGGGCCTGACCAGCGTGCACGACGCCGGCATTTCGGTGGCCGAGGATGGCATTTACCGCGACTACGCCGACCACGGCAAGCTCACCGCCCGCGTGTACGCCATGATCGGCGACACCGGCGCCGCCTTCGACGAGTTATCGAAGGAAGGACCGCTGAAAACCTACGCCAACGACACCTATGCGCTGGCCGCCGTCAAGCTGTTCTCGGACGGCGCGCTGGGCAGCCGGGGCGCCGCCTTGATCGCCCCGTACTCGGACATGCCATCGACGAAAGGACTGCTGTTCCAGCAGAACGCCGCCATGCAGGCCAAGATGGAAAAAGCGATGAAGGCCGGCTACCAGGTCAACGTTCACGCCATCGGCGACGCCGGCAACCACCAGATCCTCGACGCCTACGCCCAACTGATTCCCAAGTACCAGGCCGGCGGCCTGCGTCACCGCATCGAGCACGCGCAGGTGGTCTCACCCGAGGATATCCCGCGCTTCAAGGCGCTGGACATCATCCCGTCGATGCAGCCCACGCACGCCACGTCGGACCAGAACATGGCCGAGCAGAGGGTGGGGCCTGAGCGCATCAAGGGCGCCTACGCCTGGCGCACCTTCCTCGACCAGGGCTCGCGCATTGCCTGCGGCTCGGACTTCCCGGTGGAGCCGCCCGATCCGTTCGAAGGCCTGCACGCGGCGGTCACACGGCAGAACGCGGCAGGTGCGCCGACGGGCGGCTGGTACAAGAACCAGGCCATGACCCTGACCGAGGCGCTGCGGTGCTTCACGCTCGATGCGGCCTATGCGGCGCGCCAGGAAAATCTCATCGGTTCGCTGGAGCCGGGCAAGTGGGCCGATTTCATTGTGATCGACCGCGATATCTTCACGGCGCCGCCCGAGCAGCTGGGCAAGACGGTGGTACTGCAAACCTGGATGGGCGGCAAACGAGTCTATAAAAAATAGGCAAAGGCGGTTGACTTGGTTGTATAGACAACCTATGCTAGGGGCACCTTATCCCCATGAGCAGGAGCGACCATGAGCCACGACAACGATCCGCGTTTCGACGCCACCCGCGATATCCGCGCCCCGCGCGGCCCCGAGCGTACCTGCAAGAACTGGGGCGCCGAGGCCGCGTACCGCATGCTGCAGAACAACCTCGACAAGGAAGTGGCGGAAAATCCACAGCACCTGGTGGTCTACGGCGGCATCGGCCGCGCCGCCCGCGACTGGGCCTGCTACGACCAGATCCTGGCCTCGCTGCGCGACCTGGAAGACAACCAGACCCTGTTGATCCAGTCGGGCAAGCCGGTCGGCGTGTTCCAGACCCACGAAGACGCGCCACGGGTGCTGATTGCGAACTCCAACCTGGTGCCCAAGTGGGCCAACTGGGAGCACTTCAATGAACTCGACCGCAAAGGCCTGTTCATGTACGGCCAGATGACGGCCGGTTCGTGGATCTATATCGGCACCCAGGGCATTGTCCAGGGCACGTACGAAACCTTTGCCGAAGCAGGGCGCCAGCACTTCGGCGGCGATTTGAAGGGGCGCTGGGTACTGACCGCCGGCCTCGGTGGCATGGGCGGCGCCCAGCCGCTGGCCGCCACCATGGCCGGCGCCGTGTCGCTCACCATCGAGTGCCAGCAAAGCAGCATCGACTTCCGCCTGCGTACCCGCTACCTGGATAAACAGGCCGCCAGCATCGACGAGGCGCTTGCCATGATCTCCGCGCACAAGGCCAACGGCGACGCGATTTCCATCGGCCTGCTCGGCAACGCCGCCGACGTGCTGCCCGAACTGGTGCGCCGCGCGCGCGCGGGTGGCCTGGCGCCCGACCTGGTAACCGACCAGACCTCCGCCCATGACCTGATCAACGGCTACCTGCCGCAGGGCTGGACCGTGGAACAATGGAAGGCCGCGCAAGCCGACCCGGCCCGCCACGCGGAATTGCAAGCTGCCGCTGCCGGCTCGTGCGCGGTACACGTGCAGGCGATGCTGGACTTCCAGGCGCTCGGCTGCAAGGTGGTCGATTACGGCAACAACATCCGCCAGGTGGCGTTCGACCACGGCGTCGCGAATGCCTTCGATTTCCCCGGCTTCGTACCGGCGTACATCCGCCCGCAGTTCTGCGAGGGGCGCGGACCGTTCCGCTGGGTGGCGCTGTCCGGCGACCCGGAAGACATCTATAAAACCGACGCCAAGATCAAGGAACTGTTCCCGCACCACGCGCAGGTGCACCGCTGGCTCGACATGGCGCGCGAGCGCATCGCCTTCCAGGGCCTGCCGGCGCGCATCTGCTGGCTCGGTCTTGGCGAGCGCCACCTGGCCGGCCTGGCCTTCAACGAGATGGTGAAAAACGGCGAGCTGAAAGCGCCGATCGTGATCGGTCGCGACCACCTCGATACCGGCTCGGTCGCCAGCCCGAATCGTGAAACGGAAAGCATGAAAGATGGCACCGACGCCGTCTCCGACTGGCCGCTCCTGAACGCCTTGCTCAATACTGCCGGCGGCGCCACCTGGGTGTCGCTGCACCACGGCGGTGGCGTGGGCATGGGCTATTCGCAGCACTCGGGCGTGGTGATCGTTGCCGACGGCACCGACGCTGCCGCCAAACGGCTGGCGCGGGTGCTGGTCAACGACAGCGGCTCGGGCGTGATGCGCCACGCCGATGCCGGCTACGACACCGCCATCGCCTGCGCCCAGCGCAATGGCCTCAACCTTCCAATGATCAAATGACCATGACCCTCACCTTGAAACCGGGCGCGCTGACGCTCGCCGAATTGCGCGCTGTCTGGAACGAGGCCGCCCCACTGGCCCTCGCCAGGGAAGCCTATCCCGTGATCGAAGCGTCGGCTGCCGCCGTGCGCGCCATCGTCGCCAAGGGCGATGCCGCCTACGGCATCAACACCGGCTTCGGCCTGCTGGCCAAAACCCGCATCCCCGACGACAAGCTCGAACAATTGCAACGCAACCTGATCCTGTCGCACTCGGTGGGCACCGGCGAGCTGGTATCCGACGCCGTGTGCCGCCTGATCATGCTGATGAAGATCGGCAGCCTGGCGCGCGGCTACTCGGGCGTGCGCCCGCTCATCATCGACACCCTGGTCGCGCTGTACAACGCCGGCATCATGCCCGCCATTCCCGCCAAGGGTTCCGTGGGCGCCTCGGGCGACCTGGCGCCGTTGTCGCACATGACCCTGGCCATGCTGGGCGTGGGCCAGGTGCGCATGAACGGGGTGATGATGGACGCCACCGAGGCCTTGCAGGCCGCCGGCATCGCGCCGGTGGTGCTGGCTGCCAAGGAGGGCCTGGCGCTGATCAACGGCACCCAGGTCTCGACCGCGCTGGCGCTGTACGGCCTGTTCATGGCCGAGCGTTTGCTGGAGGCGGGTTTCGTCTCGGGCGCACTGTCGCTCGACGCCGCCAAGGGCAGCGATGCGCCGTTCGACGCCCGCGTGCACGAAGTGCGTGGCCAGCCCGGCCAGATCGCCGCCGCCGCCATCTACCGCCAACTGGTGGCCGATAGCGCGATCCGCGCCTCGCACCTGGTCGGTGACGAGCGGGTGCAGGACCCGTACTGCCTGCGCTGCCAGCCGCAGGTGATGGGCGCGTGCTGGGACATCATCAACAATGCCGCGCGCACGCTGCTGATCGAAGCGAACGCCGTCACCGACAATCCGCTGCTGTTCAAGGATGGCGAGCTGTCGGTGGTGGTCTCGGGCGGCAATTTCCATGCCGAGCCGGTGGCCTTTGCGGCCGACACCCTGGCGCTGGCAATCGCCGAAATCGGCAGCATCGCCGAGCGCCGCATCGCCCTGCTGATCGATGCGACCTTATCGGGCCTGCCGCCGTTCCTGGTGCCCGAGCCGGGCGTGAACTCCGGCTTCATGATCGCCCACGTCACGGCCGCCGCGCTGGCGTCGGAGAATAAATCGCTGGCGCACCCGGGCAGCGTGGATACCATCCCGACGTCCGCCAACCAGGAAGACCACGTCAGCATGGCCACCTACGCGGCGCGCCGGCTCGACGACATGGCCCAGAACACGGCAGTCATCATCGGCATCGAGCTGATGGCGGCGGCGCAGGGCATCGACTTCCACCGCCCGCTCACCACCGCGCCGCACCTGGAGCACGTGCACGCGCAACTGCGCCAGTCGGTACCGTTTTTTGATGCCGACCGCTTCTTCGCGCCCGATATCGAGGCCGCCAAGGGCATGGTCATGCGCGGTGAACTGAGCGCCTCGTGCCGCGAGTTGTTTACTTCCTTGCACCCTTAACCTGCGGAGGCGCTATGGATTACCAGTTCCAGGCCGGCACCATCCCGTTGCTGGTGTCCATGCCCCACGTGGGCACCGACATCCCCGACGAAATCGCGGCCACCATGACGGCAGCGGCCACCGACCGCCAGGACACCGACTGGCACCTGGCGCGCCTGTACGGCTTTTTGCAGGAGATGGGCGCATCGACCATTGCGGCGCGCTGGTCGCGCTACGCGATCGACCTCAATCGCCCGCCCGAGAACACCAACCTGTACCCGGGCCAGGACACCACCGGCCTGTGCCCGGTCGATACGTTTCACCGCGAGCCGCTGTACGTCGAGGGCCGCGTGCCGGACCAGGCCGAAGTGGAGCGGCGCCTGCAACACTACTGGCAGCCATATCACGCGCGGCTGCGCGCGGAACTCGACCGCCTGCTGGCCATCCACGGCCGGGTGGTGCTGTGGGATGCGCATTCGATCGCGTCCAGGGTGCCGCGCTTTTTTGACGGCAAGCTGCCCGACCTGAACTTCGGCACCGCCGACGGCGCCACCTGCGCGCCGGGACTGGCGCATGCCGTGGTGTCGCGCGCACTGGCGCAAGATCGCTACAGCGTGGCGGTCAATGGCCGCTTCAAGGGCGGCCATATCACGCGTTTCTATGGCCGGCCCGAGACGGGCGTCCATGCGATCCAGCTTGAAATGTGCCAGTCGGTGTACATGGACGAGGAGGCGCCCTATGGCTACCGCTCCGACCTGGCGGCGCAGGTGCAGGGTCTCTTGCGCGCGATGACGCAGGCGGCGGCCGACTGGGTGCAGTCATGAACCAGCTGTTCGCCCGCCACGCCTTGCTCCCCGATGGCTGGCGCGCTGACGTGCTGCTGGAATGGAACCAGGCCGGCGACCTGGTTGCCGTTACGCCCGGCAGCGCACCGGCAGCAGGCATCGAATGCGTGGAATACGCGCTGCCCGGCATGGTCAACCTGCATTCGCACAGTTTCCAGCGCGCGCTCGGTGGCCGCACCGAGTTCGCCGGTGACAGCCATGACAGCTTCTGGACCTGGCGCGACCTGATGTACCGCTTCGCGCGCAACATCACGCCCGACCAAATCGAGGCGATTGCCGCGCAGCTGTTTTCGGAATGCCTGCGTCACGGCTACACCTCGGTATGCGAATTCCACTATGTGCAACGTCAGCCCGATGGCGCCTGGTACGACCGGCCGGCCGAAACCGCCGAGCGCGTGATTGCCGCCGCACGGTTGGCGGGAATCGGCGTCACCATGCTGCCGGTGTTGTATAGTTATTCGGGATTTAACGACAGTCCCCTGAAGCCGGAGCAGCAGCGCTTTCGCACCGATGCCGACGATGTGCTGCGCGTAGTAGAGGCCTTGGCGCCGCTGCGCGACGGCCAGACCGAGGTGGGCGTGGCGCCGCACTCGCTGCGCGCGGCATCCATCGCGCAGATCAACGCGGTGCTGGCGGCCTTGCCGCCGGAGCGGCCGGTGCATGTGCATATTGCCGAGCAGCAGGCGGAGGTGCAGCAAGCGCTGGCGCATACCGGCCGGCGTCCGGTGCAATTATTGTTCGACCAGGTGGCGGTCGATGGCCGCTGGTGTCTGGTCCATGCAACGCACCTGAGTAGCACTGAAGTGCGCAGCATCGCTGCCAGCGGTGCGGTGGCGGGCCTGTGTCCCACCACCGAGGCCAACCTGGGCGATGGCCTGTTTCCGCTGGAGGATTTTCTGGCGGTGGGCGGACGGTTCGGCATCGGCAGCGACAGCCATGTGTCGCAAAGCCCGGTGGAGGAATTGCGCTGGCTCGAATACGGCCAGCGGCTGCACCACCAGCGCCGCAATATCGCGGTATCGAAGGCGCAGCGCCAGGTGGGCGACTTTTTATGGCAGGGCGCCTTGCAGGGCGGGGCGCAGGCGGCGGGTCGGCCGGTGGGGGCGCTGGCGGCGGGCCGCCGCGCCGATGTACTGGTGCTCGATGATGGCCATCCCAACCTGTGCGGCCTGGCGCTGCACGAGGTGCTGGGCAGCCTGATTTTTAGCGGCAACGACAACCTGGTGCGCGACGTCCTGGTCGGCGGCCGGTGGGTGGTACGCAACGCGCAACACGTGGCGCAGCAGGCGATTGCTGCGCGCTTCAAGCACACGATGGCAGAACTGAGGGAGTTCCGATGAACCGGTTAATCCAGTACGCAAGCCTGCGGCCCACGCCGTGGAAGAACGGCGGCGGCGTCACCACCGAACTGGCGATGTCGCCGCCCGGCGCCTGCCTCGACGATTTCGACTGGCGCGTGAGCCTGGCCAGCATCGCCGAAGATGGCCCGTTCTCGCAGTTTCCCGGCGTGGACCGCACGCTGGTGCTGGTCGCCGGCGACGGCGTGCTGCTCGACTTCGGCGACGAACGGGTGGTGCTCAGTCCCAGCGAGCCGCTGGTGGAATTTGCCGGAGAAGACCCGGTGCACGCCACCATTAGCGGGCCAATGAGTGGCCAGTCCACGCTCGACTTCAACGTGATGACCCGGCGTGGCCGCTATCGTCACCGGATCGAACCGTTCGTGGTGTGCGGCAGCGTGCCGCTGCCGCGCCGCAGCGGTACCACGCTGGTGTTCCTGGCCGACGGCGAGAGCCTGTCGGTGGGCAGTGCGCGCGAACGGCTGGCGCTGGTGCGCTACGACCTGCTTGTGCTCGACGGCGAACAGGCCTGGACGCTGGAATCGGCCCAGGCCACGGTGTTCGTAGTCGATCTGATCGCCAACTAGGGCTGCCCATGGCGTGGGACGTGTTGTTTACCAATGTGCACCTGGCCACCATGGCCAACGGTGATAGCGGCGGTTACGGCGAAATTCTTGACGCCGCGATTGCGGTCAGGGACGGCCGCATCGCCTGGCTGGGGCCACGGGCAGCGCTGCCCGACGGCCAGGCCGCCACCGTGCACGACGGCGGCGGCTGCTGGCTCACGCCCGGCCTGATCGACTGCCACACCCACATCGTCCACGCCGGCAGCCGCAGCGGCGAATTCGAAGCGCGCCTCAACGGCGCCACCTATGAAGATATCGCCCGCGCGGGCGGCGGCATCATGTCCACCGTGCGCGCCACGCGCGCCGCCAGCGCAGACGAACTGCTGGCGCAAAGCCTGCCGCGCGTGCACAGCCTCCTTGCCGAAGGCGTGACCACCATTGAAATCAAGTCCGGCTATGGCCTCGACCTGGAGAACGAGGCGAAGATGCTGCGCGTCGCCCGCCGTATCGGCCGCGAGCTGCCGGTGCAGGTGGCCACCACGTTTTTAGGCGCGCACGCGCTGCCGCCCGAATATGCGGGCCGCGCCGACGACTATATCGACGCCGTGTGCGCGATGATCGCGCCGCTGGCCGGCGAGGGACTGGTCGATGCGGTCGATGCCTTCTGCGAGCGCATCGGCTTTTCGCACGAACAGACCGAGCGCGTATTCCAGGCGGCACACGCGCACGGCTTGCCGGTCAAGCTGCACGCCGAACAGCTATCGGACCAGCGCGGCGCCGAACTGGTGGCGCGCTACGACGGCCTGTCCGCCGACCATCTCGAACATCTGAGCTCCGAAGGTATCGCCGCCATGGCCGCCGCCGGTACCGTGGCCGTGCTGCTCCCCGGCGCCTATTATTTTTTACGCGACACCAATGCGCCGCCAGTCAGCGCCCTGCGCGCACTCGGTGTGCCGATGGCGGTCTCGACCGACTGCAATCCAGGCACCTCGCCCATGACCTCCGTGCTGCTGGCGATGAACATGGCATGTACCTTGTGGCGCCTGACGCCGCAGGAAGCGCTGGCCGGCTGCACCGTGCACGCGGCCCGCGCGCTGGGCCGGCACGACCAGGTGGGCACGCTGGCCGTAGGCAAGCGCGCCGATTTCGCGCTGTGGCGCATCGACCGCCCGGGCGAGCTGGCGTATGCGATCGGCTTCAATCCGTGCCGGGGCGTGGTCAATGCCGGCGTGTGGCGTTCGCCACGGGGGCTTTGAGCCGGGTTCGCGTGCGCGGTGGTAAGCTGGCCGGATTGACCATTGATCTGGAGACTTTGTGCGCGCACGACCGCCAGCCTGGCTGACCCTGATTTTCATGCTGTGCACCCTGTACTCCTTGTGCGGCACGGCGCATGCCGCTGACGATACCCTGCATGTCGGCTCCAAGCGCTTCACCGAATCGTACATCCTGGGCGAGGTGCTCACGCAAGTGGCTGCGCCGCACGCGAAAGTCACGCACCTGCAAGGCCTCGGCAACACCGCCATCGTGCTCGCTGCCCTGCAGGCCGGGCGCATCGACGTCTATGCCGAATACCTGGGCACCATCGACCTGGAAATCCTCAAGCACCCGCAGGCGACGTCGCTCGCGCAGATCCGCAAGGAGCTCGCGGCCATGGGCCTGGGCGTGGCCGTGCCGCTGGGTTTTAACAATACCTATTCGCTGGCGATGCGCGGCGACGCCGCCAGCGTCACGACCGTCGCCGACCTGGCCCGGCAGCCAGCGCTGCGCTTCGGGCTGTCACACGAATTCATCGGTCGCGCCGACGGCTGGCCGGGCCTCGCCCAGCGCTACGGTCTGCCACAGCGCCCGCAGGGACTCGACCACGGTTTGGCTTACGAGGCCTTGCGCCAGGGCCAGACCGACGTCATCGACATTTATTCCACCGATGCCAAGATCCGCCAGTACGGCCTGCGCGTGCTCGACGATAACCTCGGTTACTTCCCCCGTTACGACGCCATGCTGCTGTACCGGCTGGACGCCGCCAAGCGCTTTCCCGCTGCATGGCAAGCCATCGAAAAGCTGGAAGGACGGATCAGCGCCGACGCCATGATCGCCATGAATGCCTCCGCCGAAATCGACGGCAAGAATTTTACCGAGGTGGCGCGCGCGTGGCTGGCGGCCGGTGGCCTGGCAGGCGCTCCCCCCGAGGCCGCATCTTCCTGGCGTACCGGCCTGGCCGGAAAAATCTTCGACGACAACCTGGGCCGCCTCACGCGCCAGCACCTGACGCTGGTGCTGGTAGGTGGGCCTGGCTTGCCTGGCCGGCGTGCCGCTCGGGGTGCTGGCGGCGGTGTATCCGCGCTTGCGGCAAGTGGTGCTGGGTGTGACCGGCGTGTTGCAAACGGTGCCGTCGCTGGCGCTGCTGGCCTTGTTGATTCCCTTGCTGGGCGTGATCGGCACGGTGCCGGCGCTGATCGCGCTGGTGGTGTACGCGCTGCTGCCCATCGTGCGCAATACCTGCACCGGCCTGCTGCAAGTATCTCCCGGCTTGCGCATGGCGGCACTGGCGCTGGGGTTGCGGCCGGGCCAGCGGCTGTGGCTGATCGAGCTGCCGCTGGCGTTGCCGGTGATTCTGGCCGGCGTGAAGACGGCAGCGGTGATGAGCGTAGGCACGGCCACCATTGCCGCGTTTATCGGCGCCGGCGGTTTCGGCGAGCGCATCACCATCGGCCTGGCGCTCAACGACAACCAGATGCTGCTGGCCGGCGCCATCCCGGCGGCAGTGCTGGCGCTGCTCACGCAAGCCGTGTTCGAACTGCTCGAACGTGTCGCTAGCCGCGCGCCCGCGCCACGGCTGTAAAGCCGGGAGTGCAAGGCTGCCGGTTTATGTAAAGCCGTGTAAGCAGGTCTTGCGGCGCGTAAGGGTTTGTAATGGCTTGCCGGATGCGGGCAGGGCGCGGCTATAGTGAAGCCGTCGAAACATCTCCCTTCCCTCTGACACCGGGTTCAGTCCCGCGATGACTTCCCGTGTCGCGGGAATTTTTTTAGCGCTGAGCGGAGAGGTGGGTCAGCGCGTCGCCGGTGACGCGGCAGATGCGCCAGTCGGGCATGATGGTCGCGCCCATGCCTTCGTAGAACGAGATGGCGCTGGCGTTCCAGTCCAGTACCGACCACTCGAAGCGGCCGCAGTCGCGCTCGGTGGCGATTTGCGCCAGCGCGACCAGCATCTGCTTGCCGTAACCGCGGCCGCGCATGGTTTGCTTGACGTACAGGTCTTCCAGGTAAAGGCCTTTCTTGCACAAGAAGGTGGAGAAATTATGGAAGAACAGCGCGAAGGTGACGACTTCGCCGTCGGTTTCGCCGACGATGGCCTCGCAAGTGGGCTTGTCGCAAAACAGCGCTTCGTGCAGCATGGCTTCGTCGGCGACGACCATGTGTTCGAGCTTTTCAAATACGGCCAATTCGAAAATCATGCCGAAGATGGCAGGGATGTCGGCCGGTTCGGCCGGGCGGATGATCAGTTCTGATGTACTCATGTAGTTTTGACGGTAACAGAAGGTGGTTGCAACGCCCAGGCGACGCTGGACAGACACAATACCATGCCTGCCCATTCGATCGCGCCGGGACGGTAATGTTCAAGCTGGATCGACAGCAGCACCGAGATCACCGGCGTGACCACGCCGATATAAACGGCCTTGTCCGAGCCGATGCGGTGGATCAGCGTGAAGTAGGCGGCAAACGCGATTACCGAGCCGAACAGCGACAGGTACAGCAAGCCCGCCCAGTACTGCGGTGCGCCGGACACGGTGAACTGCTGGCCGCTCACCAGCACCCACGCCGCCACCAGCAGGCTGCCCCAGGTCATGGCCCACGCCATGCCCAGCAGCACATTTGGCGACTGTTCGCGCACCTTGATGACCAGCAGGTTGCCGACCGTGCTGGCGATGGTGGCCAGCAGCGCCAGGACCAGGCCCAGCAGGAAGTGGCCGTTGCCGCCGGCTGACAGGTCGCGCCAGGCGCCGGCAATCGAGTGCGAAAACAGCAGGATCACGCCGAGGATGGCCACGCCGCCGGCCGCAAAGGTGCGGCGGCTGACCGGGGTGCCGAAGGCGTAGCGGTTGAACAGCGGGTTCCAGAACACCATCAAGGCAAACAACACCGCCACCAGGCCGGAGACCAGGTACTGCTCGGACGTGTAAGTGCAGATATAGCTGAGCGCAAACGTGGCCAGTCCCTGCGCCAGCAACCAGCGCTGGGCACGCCATGGCAGCCACAGCTTGTCGCCGCGTATCGCGCACCAGGCGAACAGCACCGCGCCGGCCAGGCCGAAGCGGTAGGCCACCGAGACGGCGGGCGCAACGTCGCCCAATTGCAGCGTGATGGCGAAGAAAGTGGAGCCCCAGATCAGGCAGGCGGTGACGAAGAGCAGGGGCGTTGACATCGAACAAGTATAGCTGTCCGGCCGGTAACTTGCCTAGCCGCCATTTTTTAAAACGGTGCAACAGCCGTGTTGGCTTCTCTCATTAAATTATGTAAAGACAAGAGAAAATTATCAAAAATGAACTATGATGAATTCGTGCCTACATCACTTGAACCGGAGGCGGTCATGAACACCGCGCTGCAAATTAAAGTAGTTTCCGTGATTCTCTACGTTGCCGTGAGCACCGCCCTGGTGCTGATGCTGTCCGAAGAACCGATCCAGAGCGCAGTCCAAACCCTGTTCGGCCACTCGTTGTTTCGTTGACGCTACAATTGCCGCCATCTTCAATCAAGGATGGCGCAATGGAACGAAAACAGTGCTTTGCCCCGGTCGTCAATGCCAACACGCGGCTGCTGGTGCTGGGCAGCCTGCCCGGCGAAAAATCGCTGGCCCAGGCGCAATACTACGCCCACCCGCAAAACCGCTTCTGGATGCTGATGTCGGCCGTGATCGGCACCGACCTGGTGCCGCTGCCCTATGAGGAACGCCTGCAAACCCTGCTGCGCCACGGCGTCGGTGTCTGGGACGTGGTGGCCGAAGCCCACCGCACCGGCAGCCTCGATAGCGCCATCCGCCACCGCGACGACAACGACCTGCCGGCCCTGCTGGCCAGCCACCCCCACATCACCGCCATCGCCTTCAACGGCGGCACCGCCCACAAGCTGGGCCTGAAAGTGCTGGGCGAACATGCCACGCGCTACCGCATCGCGGCGCTGCCGTCGAGCAGCCCGGCGTATACCCTGGCGTATGCAGAGAAGCTGGCGCGGTGGGAGATGTTGAGGGAGTTGCTTTTGCCTGGCACCAGGTGACCCATCCCGGCCTCATTCCTCCCGCGCCACTACCCGCACCACCGTCTCCAGGTAATCCACAAAACCCATCCTCAAATACAACTGGTGCGCCGCTTCGTTGTTGCGCATCACGTGCAGGAACGAGGTGTCGCCGCGTGCCTGGTGGCGGTGGACCAGCTTGCCGATCAGTTGGCGGGCCAGGCCGCGGCCCTGGTCGTCGGGGTGCGTGCAGACGCCGCTGATTTCGCATAGACCGGGTGCGCGCAGGCGTTCGCCGGCCATGGCCATCAGGCGGTCGCCGTCGAAATAGCCGAAGTAGTCGCCCAGTTCGATGGTGCGGATGCCGAACGGGCCGGGCTTGCACAGGTTGGCCAACTCCAGTGCTTGCGGCGCGTGGTGCGGTTGCAAGCGTGCGGCATCGGGCGCCGGATCCGATGCCGGCATGCCACCGGCCCAGGCCATGCGATACATGGTGGTTTCGGCCTCGATGCGCCAGCCGGGCGGGGCGGCGCCGGTCCAGTTTTCGCAGTAAAAATGTTCGCCCGGCGCGCAGTGCGGCAGCAGCGCGGCAAAGTCGGGCGCAGTGCTGTCGGCAAAGGCTAGAATGGGCGAGAAGCCGGCAGTGTAGCGGCGCGCGCCGCCGTCGCCGCTGGCATGGCAGGCATGCGCACCGGTCAGGGTGTGCCAGAAGATATCGTCGAGTAGCTGGTTGCGTTCCATGTCTTATTTTAACGTACACAAAATAGTCAGGCGGCTGATCACCTTGAGCAGCCCATGTCGCTGCGCAAGATCGGCTACACCTACCTCGCGTGCGAAACCTTTTACCCGGCCATCAGCGCCCAGCCCAGGTACGTCACCGCTGCCCATGGCTACTATGTGCGGGAGCCGGCGTTCGCCACGTTCGTCAACGACGCCATCGCCAGCGGCTGGACCCTGGTTCCCTATGAACACATACAGGACGCCAGCGTGACCGACCAGGCAGAGCGCGCCAGCCTGCGCGAGGCCGGCCAGGCCAGCAATATCTACGAGCGCATCTTTGCCCGCGACCCCAAGGCCAAGGTATTGATCCACGTGGGATACAGCCACTTGAACAAGACGTCCGTCAGCGGGCGGACGATGATGGGGGCGCACCTGGCGGAAAAACTGGGGCCGAACGCCACGCTGCACGTGGACCAGACGGCGTTGTTTGCCCATGCCGACCGTACCCGCGAAAGCCCGGCCTACCGGCCGCTGCTGGCGAAGTTTGCGGCCACCGAACCGTTTATTTTGCAGCGCGCCGACGGCAGCACCCCGGTGCTGCTCAACCAGTCCCGTTTCGTCGATATGCAGGTGATCTTCCCCGACTACGGCTACCAGCACGGCCGTCCCGCCTGGTTGATCGGCCTGGCCGGCCGCACTGCATCGCCGGTGCCGGCCGCACTGCATCGCCGGTGCCAGCCGCGCTGCTGCCGGCGGCCGGCCGGCGCCTGGTCCTGGCGTACGACAAGGCCCACGGCGCCGATGCACTGGCAGTCGATGCCGTACTGGTGCAGGCCGGACAAGCGGCGCCGTCATTGATGCTGCCGCCGGGCGAGATGCGCCTGGAAACGCAGGAGTAAGAAAAAAGTAAGCGCCAGCGCCTCAGTTCGGGTTGGCCGCCGCCGCCCGTAACCGGCTGCGCTTGGCGGCATACAAGTCGTGGGTATCGCGCGAGGTGCTGTTGTCGATCGCCGCTTGCAGGTGGCGTTCGGCGGCGCGCACGTCGTGCAACTGGTAACTGGCGACCGCCAATAAATAGTGCAGCTCGTGGTAGTCGGGCACCCGGTCCAGTTCGCGCTGGAACAGTGTGCGGGCGCGGCTGTAGTCGCCGCGCGCCAACGCTTCCTGGCCCTGGTTGTAGAAGTAGAACGGCGGATACGGTTCGAGCAGGCGCAGCCGTGCTCGCAACAGCGCCGCCTCCTGCGGACGGTGCGCGTTCTCCAGTGTCTGCGCCAGGTTGGACAAATAAATGGTGTTGTCGGGTGCTTCGCCCAGCGCATGGCGCAGGGCCAGCTCGGCGGCCGCCAGGTCGCCGTGGTGCTGGTAGATCACACCGAGGGTGTTGTAGGCGTTGAGAAAATCCGGGGCCGCGGCGATGGCCTGCCGCGCGGCCCAGTAGGCGTCGTCCAGGTGTCCGGCCGACAGCAGCTCGGCGGCCCGGTTGTTGAGGTACATGGCCACCACCGTGCGCTCCGCCAGCGGCAGGGCGCGGCTGCGCGCGGTGTCCGGAATCGGGATGAAATCGACCACCAGCGGCTGGTTCGATTGCAGCGTATAACCATTGCTGGCGTCGATGCGTTTGCGGTCGAGCACCAGGTTCACATGGTTGCTGGAAAAATACAGATTGCCGCTGCGGCTCCACACTTCGCCCACGTCGATCTGCTGGAATTGCACTGCAAAGTTCAGTTCGCGCGCCAGCGCGGCGGTCATGATGGCCAGCGACAGGCAGTTGCCCGAGCGCGCCGCGAAGGTTTCTGCTGCGGTGCGGGTGATGACGGAATCGTACTCGAGCTTGAGCTGGTCGCGCCGGTACAGCGCGTTGAACAGGGCCTGGCGCTTGTCCGTGGTCTTTTTCGCGCTGTCGATTTCGTCGTGCAGGTAGCGCCGCATGGCGTCGTCGAGGGCGAAGATATTGGCCGTGTTGATCGGCTTGTCGGGCTGGTGGAACGCCTGGTCCTGGAACAGGCCGGGCGGCGGTGGGCGCGTGGCGCCGAGGCTGGCGCAACCCGATAACAGGCTGCAAGTCAGCAGCAGGGACGCGAACAGTCCCAGCCGCAGTGGTGTCGATGGCTTCATGATCGTCTCCTTCGGCGCACGCTGGTGACGTACGCCGCTGCGGCGCACCATGCCGGCACCGCAAGGCAGCGGACTCTATGTCCCGCTTGAAGGAAAAGTATCCGCCGCTATCGCACCGAAGTCAAAGACAAAAAAAGCGTGCTCAGCCCAGCGGCCGCACGTCCACCGCGTTGCCGTCGGCATCGAACCGCAGCGCCACCGAGATATCGGCCAGGCCGATGCTGGCCAGCGCATCGCGCAGGTCGTCCACTTCCACTTCCAGGTCGGCGGTCAGGTCGAGCGGCTTGTCGGCCGTGGCCAGCACGGTGGCGCCGGCGGCAAGCTGCACGCGCAGCAGCATCTCGTCGTCGATGTCGGTGGGAGCGATGATGGCGGACAGCTGCTCCGGCGCATGGCCGGCCATCGCGCCATTCATGGTGGCGAGGATTTGCAGGGTGGCGTATTCGGCCAGCGCCTGTTCGCGCGCGCCGAAGAACAAATCCTGGTACAGGAAATTGAGCGTGAGGGCGGCATCAAGTCCACGGCCACGGCCCAGGCAGCGCGCCACCAGCGGCGCGAAGTCGGCGGTCCATTGCTGGTAGGCGTCGGCGCGCCTGGCGAAATAGGCGTCGGCTGCTTTTTCGCTTTTCGGCACCTGGTAGAACGGATCGTCGGCGCGTTTCAACGCGAAGCCGACCAGGAAGCGCACTTCCACCGCGCTGTCGTCCGGGCCAAAGGCGGTGGGCGTCCAGCCGTGCGACATGCTGCGCTCCAGGGCGGGAGCTGCCGTGAGTTTTTTCTCGGTCAGCGAGTTGGCCGCTTCGCGCAGCATGGCGTGCAACTGGCCGTAGCTGATGCGTTCGATTTCTTCGAGGTCATAGGCATGGCTCACCAGCACGACTTTCGCCTTCGGGCTTTCCAGGCCGGCGGCGGTCAGGCTGTCGAGCACGGCGTCGTAGGCGGCGCTGTCCTGGAAATCAAAAGCGGGATCGAGGCCGCCCTGGCTGTGCACGAACACGGGAATCGCAAACGCGTCGATCTCGATGTCGGCCGCACCTTCGCGGCGCAGCACCAGGTTGGCCGCGCCTTCTTCGATGGCGTTTTTCAGGTAGCGGTAGCCGTCCACCGATTCGTCGCGCGCCAGTTCCACCGCGCCGTACAGCACCTCGTCCTTGCCTTGCGTGAGCAGGCGGCGCAGCAGGCGCTGGAACTCGATGGCTTTTTGCGCCAGGTCGGCGCGGGTGGCGGCAGCGACGATGTCGGGATTGGCTTCGCCGTCCGACAGGTCCAGCGCCAGCGCGCACAGTTCGGTGGTGTTCTGCTCGTCCTTGACTTCAGGCGAGGTGGCGGATTTGCGGGGGACGGGACGCTTATTCTTGGGCATGCGGAAGGGGGATCTTTATCGTTCGTTGTGGAAGGCTTCGTTGAGCTCGTCGAGCAGGTCGGCCGCTTCGTCCTCGGTCAGGCCAAGGTGCTGGCACGCCAGTGCGCCGCCTTTTTCCCATTCGTGGGACAGGGTGCGGCCGAAGAAGCGCGCGATGCCTTTTTCGGCCAGCAGCGTGAGCGCCACCAGCGAACGCACGGCGTCGTCGGTGGCGGGATCGTCGAGCACGCGGTAGTCATGGTGCAGCAGGATGGCCCACGAAACGTCGGGCGACAGGCCCCAGTTGCGCGCCAGCAGGCAGCCGATGGCGGCGTGGTTGGTGCTGTAGCGCTCATCTTCGATTTCGGTGAAGCGGCGCACCGGTTCGTCGCAGGCGTCGTCGTAGGTGGCGGCGTAGTCGGCAAAGCGGTCCATCAGCAGCGGCACGCCGATGTCGCAGAACAGGCCAAAGGTATGGGCGATGTCGGCCGGCGCGATGCGCAGCTTGCGCGACGTGAACATCAGCGCTTGCGCGCGCCGCATCGAGATTTCCCAGAACGCGCTCAGGTCGGCGCCCTGGCCGTCGATGGCGCGCCGCGCCAGCAAGCCAGTCAGGGTGGACGCGCACATATCGACGCCGAGGAAGTTGATGGCCTGCTCGACCGACTTGGCCTTGCGGGCGGCGCCGAAAAACGGCGAGTTGGCCAGCTTGAGCAGGGCGCCGGACATGCCGACGTCGTTGCCGATGATGCGGGCCATATTGCGTGGCGACGGGTCGGCCTTGGCCAGCTCGCGCTGCAAGTCCACCAGCAAGCTCGGCCTTGGCGGAATCCGGATGGAACGCATCAGCGCGTCTTCCACCGCGTTTTCTACTGGCAAAGCTGGGGCTGCAACTGTGGTCATGGTACGGGATCGTTGGAATGGGTGGGAGGCGCAAAAGCGGCACATGCGTACCCGTCATTATCGCCGCAAGCGCGGGCCCGCTGCGTGATTTTCTGGTTTTTTTATTGCTTTATGACCATATTTGGCCCATCAGGTGTGTCGCGTGCGCACGTTTAATAACGTTTTGTCAGCGTTTTTGTGGCTTCCCTTACAATGTAGCCATGAGCAAAATCATTGCCGGAATTGATTTCGAAGCGCCTTCGGAGGTGGTGGCGCGCCAGCTGATCGGCGTCACATTGCTGGTCAACGGCGTGGGCGGGCGCATCGTCGAGACCGAGGCCTACGACCGCGAGGAACCGGCCTCGCATTGCTATATCGGCGAAACGCCGCGCAATTTTTCCATGTTCGGCCCCCCGGGCCGCAGCTATGTGTACCGTTCGCACGGCATCCACTGGTGCCTCAATTTCGTCTGCCGCGAGAACGGTCACGGCGCCGGGGTGCTGCTGCGCGCGATCGAGCCGCTGGTGGGACTCGAGCAGATGCGCGAACGGCGCGCCCTGGCAGACGAACGGCTGCTGTGCTCGGGGCCGGGCCGGCTGGCGCAGGCGCTGGGCATCACCCGCGCCGACAACAACCTGCCGCTCGACGGCGCGCCGTTCACGCTGCTGGCAGGCGATCAAACCGTGGAGGTGCTAACCGGCCCGCGCATCGGCATTTCGAAAGCCGTGGAGCTGCCGTGGCGCTTTGGCCTGGCGGGCTCGCGCTTTCTGAGCAAGCCGTTCCGCCAGTGACGACGGCGCCTGTTCCACCGCTTCGGTCACCGCCGCGTCGCTGGCGGTAGAGGAGCCCACCTGGAACACCGACACCGCGTGCGACAGGTGCACGGCCTGCTCCTGCAGGCTTTCCGCCGCGGCTGCCGCCTGCTCCACCAGCGCGGCGTTCTGCTGGGTGACATCGTCCATCTGGCCCACCGCCTGGTTCACTTCCGCGATGCCCTGCGCCTGTTCCGCGCTGGCCGCGCTGATGCGGGCGATGATGTCATTCACCTGCTGCACCGACGCGACGATGTCGACCATCCGCTCGCCAGCCTGGTGCACCGAGGCGCTGCCGCTGTCGATGGTGGCCACCGACGCCGAGATCAGCGCGTTGATCTCCTTGGCCGCCGCCGCCGAGCGCTGCGCCAGCGTGCGCACTTCCGACGCCACCACCGCGAAGCCGCGTCCCTGTTCGCCGGCGCGCGCTGCTTCCACCGCCGCGTTCAGCGCCAGGATATTGGTCTGGAACGAGATGCCGTCGATCACGCCGATGATGTCGACGATCTGGCGCGAACTGGCGCGGATGGTGGCCATGGTCTGCACCGCCTGCTGCACGGCGGCGCCGCCGCGCTGCGCCATGTCGCTGGCGCCCGCCGCCAGCTGGCACGCTTGCCTGGCGTTGGTGGCTGTTTGCTGGACAGCCTGGGTCAGGCTGTCCATGGCGCTGGCGGTTTGTTCCAGCGAACTGGCCTGCATCTCGGTGCGGGTGGACAGGTCCTGGTTGCCGCTGGCGATTTCGTGTGCGGCCGTGTCGATCGACCGCACCGCGCCGAGGATGGTGGAGATGGTCCTGGTCAGGTTGCCCATGCTCTGGTCGAGCAGGCGCGCGGTGTCGGCGATTTCGTCGCGGCCGCTGTTGGTGCTGCTTGCGCCCAGGCGGCCTTCGGCCAGCGCGATCACCACCGCGCCGATGCCGCGGATATCGCGCAGCATGGCGCGCCGCACCGCCATCGTCACGCCCAGGGACAGCGCGATCGACAGCAGCACCAGCACCGCCATGGCGGTCGCCAGCGTGCGGAAGTCGGCGCTTGCGCGCGCGTGGGCCTGCTCGCTCAGCTTCTTTTCAAGATTCGACAACTGCGCCAGCTGGTCGTTAAGCACCAGGAACTGCTTCTCGGCGCGGGCCATGGCGTTGGTGGCGATGCTCTGGTCCATCTGCGCCATGTCCATGGTTTCCAGCACCGCCTTGCGGTACTCGGCCAGCGCCTTCAACGACTGTTCGACGTAGCGCCGCTCGTCGCCGTGGGTCGCGGCGGAAGCCAGGCGCCGCAACTGGTCTTCGATGCCGGCGTGGCGGGTCTTGATCTGCAGGCCCAGCTCGTCGAGGCGGCTCTGGGCGAAGCTGCCGTTGACCCACGCCAGCAACTGGTAGATATGGGCGTGGGCGTAGCGCGCCTCGCCGGCCACGTCGGCCGTGGTTTTCAGGCGCGCGGCGCGCACCTGCACCAGGTTTTCCAGCGAGGCGTTCTGGCGCACCATGCCGATCGACGCGGCGCCTGCCGTGACGATCAGCAGTACCAGCACCAGGCCGGGCGCGAGCAGCAGTTTGGGGCCGATCCGTAGTTTGTTCAGCATGGCGCTCTCCGGTAAGTATGGCGTCACTTCTTGTAGATGCCGGCTTCGAGCACGACGTCGCCCACGCGCAGGATGTAGGTGGTCTTCGGTTCGAGCTTGCCGGAGGTGGGATTCTTGTACTGGTAGTCGACCCAGCCGCTGCCCTTGCTGGCGGCCAGGTCGATGATCTCGCGGCGGTATTTTTTGCCGCTGGCGTCCGGCACGTCGGTCAGGTCCTTGCCGACGATGGACGGGTTGACCGGGTGCGCCAGCACGATGCCGGTTTTCAGATCGCGGATGTCCACGTACAGCGAACCCTGGATGAAGCTCGGATCGCGCGCGGCCACCTTGCGGATCATCTCGTCCTTGCCATGCGCCTTGATGAAGGCGGCGCCGCGTTCGGCCATGGCGATGGCGTCTTTTTCGGTGGGGTCGGCGGCGCGCACCGGCAGGGAATAAAACGACAGCATGGCGGCAGCGGTAAAGGTGGCCAGTACGGGTTGCAGTTTCATGGCGAACGTCCTTGCGAGAGGGGAGGGAGCTTTGAACTGTACCGGCGCGCCAGCCTGCGCAAATTGCGGTGCCGCAAGTAATAGCCTTAAGGAAATTCCTTCTGTGGCCAAGTCGCAACTTGCCGCAAGGCCCCAAATTTTTCCATAAATCACTTGATATCTGGCAATTTCCGGGCGGTGCGAGCGTCCTAGCATCCAGTCTCCGATTGATCACCGCCACAGGAATCCGCCATGACCACCGCCATCCCCGCCAAGTTCAAACCCTATACCCGACAGACCATCACCCACGCCCGTCAATGGGAATGGCTCACGCCCGACCTGCAGGAAGCCGTGCAAGTGGTGTCGCACGTGCTGCCGTTTCGCACCAACGAATACGTGCTCGATCAGCTGATCGACTGGAACAACATCCCCGACGATCCCATTTACCGGCTGGTGTTCCCGCATCGCGACATGCTGGCGCCCCGGGATTACGCGCAATTGCGCGAGCTGGTGCTGGGCAATGCCAATCCGGAGGCGCTGGCCGCGCTGGTGCGCAAGCTGCGCTTGCAGATGAACCCGCACCCGGCCGGGCAGATGACGCACAACGTGCCGCACCTGGACGGCGTGCCGCTGCGCGGCCTGCAGCACAAGTACAAGGAGACGGTGCTGTTCTTCCCCAGCGCCGGCCAGACCTGCCACGCCTATTGCACCTTCTGCTTCCGCTGGCCGCAGTTCGTCGGCATGGACGACCTCAAATTCGACGCCCGCGAATCGACCGAACTGGCGGCCTACCTGAAAACCCAGCCGCAGGTCACCGATGTCCTGATCACCGGCGGCGACCCGCTGGTGATGAACACCCGCTCGCTCGAGGCGTTCATCGAACCGCTGCTCGCGCCCGAGCTGGCGCACATCCAGAACATCCGCATCGGCACCAAGTCGGTGGCGTATTGGCCGCAGCGCTTCGTCTCCGACCGCGACGCCGACGATTTGCTGCGCCTGTTCGAACGGGTGGTAGCCGCCGGCAAGAACATGGCCATCATGGGCCACTACAACCACGCGGTGGAACTGCGTCAGGACATCGCTCAGCAGGCGGTGAAACGCATCGTGAACACTGGCGCCACCTTGCGCATGCAGGGCCCCCTGATCCGCCACATCAACGAAGACCCGAAAAGCTGGGCCGAGCTGTGGCAGACCGGCGTGCGCCTGGGCGCGATCCCGTATTACATGTTCGTCGAGCGCGATACCGGACCGCACGATTACTTTCAGCTGCCATTGGTGCGCGCGCACGAGATCTTTCAGGCCGCGTACCAGAGGGTGTCGGGCCTGGCGCGCACCGTGCGCGGACCGTCGATGAGCGCCTTCCCGGGCAAGGTGGTGATCGACGGCGTGGTCACCATCGGCGGCGAAAAAGTCTTTGCGCTGCAGTTCCTGCAAGCCCGTAACCCGGACTGGGTACGGCGGCCGTTCTACGCCAAATTCGACCCGCATGCGACCTGGCTGGACGACCTGAAACCGGCCTTCGGCCACGACAAATTCTTCTTCGAGGAAGACGGTGGCAGCCGCAGCGAGCATGGGCACATGCCAAGCGACCGCAAGGTGATCCAGCTGGTGCCGGCCAGCAGCCGCGCGGCCGGCAGCAACTGTGGCGCGTCGACTATTCCGGACACCGCGGACAAGGCCAGCGCACCGAGCGCTGCGTAACCGCATGCGCCATATCGCCCCCGCCGGCCAGGCCGCCTGCACCGGCCACGCCGACCGCACCGGCCACGCCGCCTGCACCGGCCACGCCGCCTGCACCGGCCACGCCGCCTGCACCGGCCAGGCCGACCGCACCGGCCACGCCGCCTGCACCGGCCAAGTCGCCTGCACCGGCCAGGCCGGCCACGCTGACCACACCCCGCCGGTGCCGGCCGCCACCGCGTCGCCCCTGTCGCCGCGCATGGTGTTCCTGGTGGTGTTCCTGCCGTTCGCGCTGGGCCACTACCTGTCCACCCTGATGCGCATGATCAATGCCACGCTGGCGCCGGACCTGACCGCCGCGCTGGCGCTCACGCCCGGCCAACTGGGCCTGCTCACCAGCGCATTCTTCTTCGCCTTTGCGCTGGCGCAGTTGCCAGTGGGCGTGGCACTGGACTGCTGGGGGCCGGCGCGGGTGCAGTTGCCGATGCTGGTGATCGCCGCGCTGGGCGCGCTGGCGTTCGCGGGCGGGCGCGATTTCGCCCAGTTGCTGGTGGCGCGCGCGGTGATCGGGCTGGGCGTGGGTGGCTGCTTCATGGCGGCGGTGAAAGCGCTGTCCACCTGGGTGACGCCGGCGCGGCTGCCGTCGGTGCAGGGTTACCTGATCGCCGTCGGCGGCCTCGGGGCGGCGTCGGCCACGCTGCCGGTGCGCATCGTGCTTGAACATAGCAACTGGCGCAGCCTGTTCATCGGCCTGGCGTCGGCGCTGATGTTCACGGCGGCGCTGATCCGGCTGCTGGCGCCGCCGCAAGCGGCCACCGTTCAGCGCCAGCCGCTGCGCGCGACCATGGCCGAGATTTGCCGCCATCCGTCGTTTCGCGAGGCGGCGCAACTGGTGCTGGTGCCGCACATGGTGTTCTTCGGCATCCAGGGCCTGTGGATCGGCCGCTGGCTCGGCGACGTGGCCCGCTACTCCGAGGACCAGGTCAGCTGGCTGCTGTACGTGGGCATGGGCGCGGTGATCGCCGGGGCCATCGCGGTGGGCATGATCACCGAGTGGGCCGGGCGCCGGGGCGTGCGGCCGGTGCGGGTGGCGGCGGCCGGCGTGGCGCTGTTCGTCCTGGTGCAGGCGGGGCTGGTGTGCGGCTGGCGGCCCGGCTGCGCCTTGCTGGCCGTGCTGTTTACGCTGGTGGGCACGGTCACCGGCATCGAGTACACGATGGTGGCGCAAGGCTTGCCGGGCCGGCTGACCGGGCGCGCCGCCACTTGCCTGAACCTCCTGATTTTCCTGGGCGCGTTCGCAGTGCAGGCCGGCTTTGGGCTGGTGCTCGATTGCTGGCGGCCCAATGGCCATGGGCAGTATCCGGCGCAGGCCTACCAGGCGGGATTTGCCTTGCTGGTCGCGCTGCAAGTGCCGGGGCTGGCGTGGTACGGTTGGCGGCGCTGGAGGCGCCCGGCGCGTTCCGGTAGAATGGACCATCACCCGGCCACCAGCACCAGATAAGACCATGACCGACGCCTCCGCTCCATCTTCCGTGCTCGCCTCCCTGCCATCGTCGTGGCAGGACTGGATCACCGATAACCTGGCGCGCGGCTGCAGTGCGCTCGACATGGCCAACAGCATGGCGCGTTCGGGCCAGTACACCATGGACGTGGCGCGCGCCGCGCTCGACGAGGCCGTGCGCCAGCGTGGAGCGGGCAGCGACGCCGGCGCCAGTATTTTCAAGCCGGCCCAGGTGATGCCGTTCATCGACACCACGCGCAACCGGATCGTGGTCGATCAGCGCGAAGTGGAGGTGCTGTTCGTGCTTAAAAATCCGCAGGTGATCTTGCTCGGCAATGTACTCGCCAGCGAAGAATGCGACGCCATCGTGGCGCATTGCGGCACCCGTTATACGCGCTCCACCGTCACCGGCGCCGACGACGGTTCGAGCGTGGTGCACGAGGGCCGCACCAGCGACATGGCGTTCATCGAGCGTGGCGAGGCCGAAATCGCCGAGCGCATCGAGCGGCGCCTGGCGGCGCTGGCGCACTGGCCGGCCGAATGCGGTGAGCCGTTCCAGCTGCAAAAATACGCGAGCACGCAGGAATACCGGCCCCACTACGACTGGCTCGACCCCGACACCACCGGCCACCGCAGCCACCTGGCGCGCGGCGGCCAGCGCCTGGCCACCTTCATCCTGTACCTGACCGACGTGGAGCAGGGCGGCGGCACCATCTTCCCCGGGCTGGGCCTCGAGGTGTATCCGAAGAAGGGCAGCGCGCTGTGGTTCCTCAATACCGACAGCAACCACCAGCCCGACCGCCAGACCCTGCACGGCGGTGCACCGGTGGTCAAAGGCACCAAGATCATCGCCAACAAATGGCTGCGCCAGGAGCGCTACGGCTGAGCCAGAGGTAGAATGCCAGGTCCTGTACCATTTGAAAGCAAACCATGAGACTTGTGCGCTACGGCCGACCCGGCAAAGAACAACCTGGCCTGATCGACGACGAGGGCAAGCTGCGCTCGCTGTCCGCGGTGATCGACGATATCGACGCCGCGCAACTGGCTCCCAAGGCCCTGCGCAAGCTGGAAAAAATCGACCCGGCCACGCTGCCGCTGGTGCGCGGCAACCCGCGTTTCGGCGTGCCGGTCAAGCACGTGGGCAAATTTGTCTGCATCGGCCTCAATTACTCGGACCACGCGGCCGAAGCCGGCATGCCGCTGCCGAAGGAACCGATCGTGTTCATGAAGGCGATCACCGCGCTCACCGGCCCGGACGATCCGATCATGCTGCCCAAGGGCTCGAAGAAAACCGATTGGGAAGTGGAACTGGGCATCATCATCGGCTCGCGCGCGCAGTACGTGACCGAAGAAGATGCGCTCAAGTACGTGGCCGGCTACACGGTCGTCAACGACGTTTCCGAGCGTTCGTACCAGCTCGAGCGCGGTCCGCAATGGGACAAGGGCAAAGGTTGCGACAGCTTCGGCCCGGTCGGTCCGTGGCTGGTCACGCCGGAAAACATCGGCAACGTGCAAGACCTCGACCTGTACCTGGAAGTGAACGGCAAGCGCATGCAGACCGGTAACACGTCCACCATGATTTTCACGGTGGCGCAGATCGTCAGCTACCTGTCGAAGTTCATGACCCTGGAGCCGGGCGACGTGATCGCCACCGGCACGCCGCCCGGCGTGGGCATGGGCCTGCCGAAGCCGCGCTTCCTGAAAAAAGGCGACCAGGTCCGCCTGGGCATTCCCGGTCTCGGCGAGCAGCAGCAGGAAGTGATCGACTGGAAGCCGCGTAAAGCTTGATCTAGTTGGCGGCAGTCTTGGCTGCCACGTCCGGCAGGCTGTCGAGCAGGGCCAGCACGTCGTCGCGGGTTTCGCTGGAAAAGCCCATTTGCGCGGTGACGCTGATCTTGCCGTTGGCGTGCTGGATGGTGCTGAAGTTGGCGATGCCCAGCGTGCGTTCGAACAGGATCACTTTTTTGCCGCTGTTGAGGTCAGTTGCCGAAATTTTCGACAGGCCACCTTCCTGCGACACCAGGATCGGACGGCCCGGCACATTGAACCAGTTGATGCGCCAGAAGTAGTGGCTGAGATGGCGCGAACCGTTCGGTTCGTATGCGCTTTCGAACGTGTCCATCTGCTGGCACTTCGCGATCAATATATTTTTTTGCTTGCACATGCTCATCACCTGCACCTGCTTGTCCTCCAGCGACACGCTGACCGGGACCAGGCGGTTGCTCTCGATCTGGAGCAGTGCGTAATCTTCCTTCTTGCCCAGGCCGAGCGTATTGCCGAGGCTTTTCACCGAACTGAACAGCGCACCCAGCGAGTTGCCAGGCTGGGTGCCGTTCGATTCCGGCGTGCGTTCGAGCAAAATGTAGCCGGTATTGGCGATGTCGCCGTTCTGCAGCGCGGCAATCGAGTATGCCTCCGGCGCCACGATATTGGTGGTGCCGCTGCCCGGCACGTAGCGGAAACCGGTGTTGTCGCGCGCCACCACGAAGCCGCGCGACGACGGGATCAGGCGGTAGCCGGTAAAGCGCTTGCCGGTGGCGGTGGTCACCTGCCACAGCGCACCCTGTTGATAGGCGGTGGCGATGGTCACCGGTTCCTGGGTACTGAGCGCGCGGCCCGATTTGAGGATGAACTCGCCGGTATGGGCTTCCGCCAGGTAGGTGTAATCGCCGGATTGGGGGTCGAAGGCGTAGCTGCTGATCTTGCCTTCAGGGTCGATGTAGCGCTTGCCGTTGATGGCAAACCCGTCGCGGAAACGTTCGAACTGCACGCCCTCGGCCAGCACCGGGAATTTGCTGAAGGCAGCCGCCAGGTCGGCCTCGGTGCGCGCTGCCGCCACTGGTCCGGCTGCTTGCGCCGGTGCTTGCGCCGGTGCTTGCGCCGGCTGCGCAGCGCCGCCCATCTGCTGCTTCAGCAGCAGCGTCAGCAACTGCTTTTGCTGCTCGGGCGTCAGATTGTCGAGGTTTTGCGCTTGCAGCGGTACGGTGGCAAACGATGCGGTGAGCAGCAGGGCGGCGATACTTTTTTTCATGAGTAGAGCAGGGGCAGTTGGGGAAATATTAATTATAGGCAAATAATAAATCTTTTTGGTAACAATATTTACCAATAGAAATAATCCTCCCCAACCATGTTGTTTATTGCGCACTGGTAATAGCTTGCGCGACGGCTTGTGCCAGCCTGTCGGTGATCTCGGCCAGGTCGGCATCGCTGGCGATGAACGGCGGCGCCAGCAGCACGTGGTCGCCGCGCACGCCGTCGATGGTGCCGCCCATCGGGTACACCATCAGCCCGCACGCCATGGCATGCTGTTTGATCGCCGCGTGCAGTTTTAGCGCGGGATCGAATGGCTGTTTGGTGTCGCGGTCGCGCACCAGTTCCACCCCGATCAGCAAGCCCCGGCCACGGATATCGCCCACGTGGGGATGGCGGCCCAGCGCCTCGCGCAGCAACGTGCGCAGCACGGCGCCACGGCCGGTTACTGCGCCCAGCAGGTTGTCGCGCCGGATCACCTGCTGCACCGCCAGCGCAGCAGCGGCGGCCACCGGGTGGCCCATGTACGTATGGCCATGCATGAACACGCCGCTGCCGTCGCGCAGCCGGTCGATGATGGGCGTGCGCGCCAGCACCGCGCCGATCGGCTGGTAGCCGGCGCCCAGTCCTTTACCCAACACCACCAGGTCGGGCAGCACGCCTTCCTGCTCGAACGCGTACAGGGTGCCGGTGCGGCCCATGCCGCACATCACCTCGTCGGCAATCCACAGGATGCCGTACTTGTCGCACAGGCTGCGCACGCCGCGGAAGTAGCCGGGCGTGGGCGGCACGGCGCCGGCGGTGGCGCCCACCACGGTTTCGGCGCAAAAGCCGATGACGCGCTGCGGGCCCGTGGCGATGATGGTGTCTTCCAGCTCGCGCAGCAGCGCGGCCGTGTAATCCTCGGTGGTCTGGTCCGGCGCGCGGTCGTGGTACTCGAAGCACGGCGCCACGTGCGGCACGTCGATCAAGAGTGGTGCAAAAGGCTTGCGGCGCCACGCGTTGCCGCCGATGGCCAGCGCGCCCAGCGTGTTGCCGTGGTAGCTCTGGCGGCGGGCGATGAACACGCTGCGCTGCTCCTCGCCGTTTTCCACGAAATACTGGCGCGCCAGTTTCAGCGCGGTTTCCATCGCCTCCGACCCGCCCGACACCAGGTACACGTGATCGAGGTCGCCCGGCGCATCACTGGCCAGCCGCGTGGCCAGTTCCTCGGCCGCCTCGCAGGTGAAGAAGGCCGTGTGGGCGTAGGCGTTGCGGTCAATCTGGGCGTGCATGGCCGCCAGCACCTCCGGGTGCGCATGCCCCAGCGACGACACGGCGGCGCCGCCGCTGGCGTCGAGATAGCGGCGGCCTTCGCGGTCGTGCACGATCATGCCGGACGCGGAGCCGACTATTGGCGGCATATGGCGCAGGTTACGGTGAATCAGGTGAGTCGGGTGACTGGCTGGGTGGGGGCGGTTCATGGACATCCTTTCTGGCAAGTGGATTCTTATGATTGCCAACAGACAATAGCCGCGTTCAGCTTGTCTTCTGTTGATCCATGCCGCACCATGGCCAAAAAACTTTACTAGGAGCAAGGACATGACCGATCGCCTGGGACCGATACCGTTCGCGCAGATGAGCGCCAGCCAGCAAGTCGCGGCGCAGGCAGTGATCGACGGCCCGCGCGGTGCGCTGTACGGGCCGTTCGTGCCGTTGATCCGCAGTCCCGAACTGATGTCCGCCGCCCAGCGCATGGGCGAATACCTGCGCTACCGCAGCGCCATCGGCACCCGCCTGACGGAACTGGCGATCCTGGTCACCGCGCGCCAGTGGAGCCAGCAGGTGGAATGGGCGATCCACGCGCCGATTGCGAAGGAGTACGGCATTGCCGACGAAACCATCGCGGCCATCGCCGAACGGCGCCGGCCGCAGGAACTGCTGGCCGACGAGGAATTGGTGATTGAATTCTGCCTGCAACTGCACCAGCAACAGCGTGTGGACGATGTCACCTACGCCGCTGCACTGGATGCCTTCGGCGAACACGGCGTGGTGGACCTGATGGGCATCAACGGCTACTACACGTTGCTGGCGATGGTGATGAACGCGGCGCAGACGGCGGTGCCGCAGACGGAGGCGCCGGTGTTGCCGGAGTGATTCGCGGTGATTGCGAGAGAACGAGAAAATAGTGATTTGACTGTCAACTTCGGCGCCTCGCCCACCTCACTCCCGCAATACTTTCACAACCTGCAGGCCACACTCACCGCCGACGGCCCCGGCTTCAGCGCCTGGTGCCCGACCACGGCGAAGTGGCGTTCGAGCTGCATTACGGTCGGACATTGCTGGAATCGGGCGCGCTAGGCCAGCACGCGCTTCAACCACGCACTGATGTCATTGACCTCTTCCTGGCACAGCGAATGTTGCATCGGGTAGTCATGCCACTCGACGTTGTAGCCCCATTGTTGCAGCAGGTCGCGCGAGGCGGTGGCGCGGGCGAGCGGGACTACCGGGTCCATGCGGCCGTGGGCCATGAAGACCGGCGTCGCCAGGCTCTCCTTGGTGAATTCGGTCGTGGCCTTGGCGGCGATCGGCAGGTAGCCTGACAGGCACATCAGGCCGGCCAGTTTTTCCTTCTGGCGCAATCCCGTTTGCATGGTCATGGCGCTGCCCTGCGAGAAGCCGGCCAGGATGATCTTGTCGGCGGCGATGCCGCGTGCTTTTTCGCGGGCGATCAGCGCTTCCACTTTGACTTGCGAGGCGCGCAGGCCTGCTTCGTCTTCCTGGCGACCGAGGTCGGTGGCGACGATGTCGTACCACGAGCGCATCACGTAGCCGCCGTTGACGGTGACCGGCATGGTGTCCGCATTGGGGAAGATGAAGCGGATCGGCGGCAGGCCGCGCAGGTCCAGTTCCTGCAGCATCGGCACGAAGTCGTTGGCATCGGCGCCCAGGCCATGCATCCAGATAATGGCGACGGTGGGATTGGCGCCGGTTTCTTTTTCGATGGTTTGCAGCAGGCTCATAGGTTTCCTCGGTTTAGCGATTGCAGGGGCGGGCAAAACAGGTATCAGGGGCAGCAACGGCGCCAGCAGCGCCGCGCCCGCCAGCAGACGGCGCCGCCGCCGCGCGGGGGCGGTGTGCGTCACGCGGCCGGCGCAGCAGGGCGCAGCGCCGACTTTGGCCGGAACGCCTTGCACACGGCGGGATCGGTTTCCATGTACGGCCCGCCGATCAGGTCGATGCAGTACGGCACGGCAGCAAAGATGCCGCCGGCGACGGTGTTGCCGTCGGCGTCTTTCAGGCCGCCCAGCGTTTCGGCAATCGCCTTGGGCTGGCCCGGCAGGTTCATGACCAGGGCGGCGTGGTCTGGCGTTTCGCGGATGACGGCGGTCTGGCGCGAGAGGATGGCGGTCGGCACGAAGTGCAGGCTGATCTGGCGCATCTGCTCGCCGAAGCCCGGCATTTCCTTGGTGCCCACGGCGATGGTCGCTTCGGGCGTGACATCGCGCCGCGCCGGGCCGGTGCCGCCGGTGGTCAGTACCAGGTGGCAGCGCGCGGTATCGACCAGTTCGACCAGCGTGGCTTCGATCTGCGCGCGCTCGTCGGCGATCAGGCGCGTTTCCACGCGATAGGGCGTGGTGATGGTGCGGGCCAGCCAGTCCTGCAGGGCGGGAATGCCCTGGTCCTGGTACACGCCGCCGCTGGCGCGGTCCGAGACCGACACCACGCCGATCACCAATACGGGTTCCACGTTACTCGTCATCTTCTTCGCTGTCGGCGTCGTCGGCTTCGGCGGCGGCGTCTTTCTTCTTCTTGGCCTCGACCTGCTTGAGGATCTGGAAGATTTCGCGGTAGGCCTTCGGCGGCTTGTTCTCGGCCTGCTCCTTGCGGGCGTTGCGAATCAGGGTGCGCAGGTGCTGCACATCGAGTTCCGGGTTTTCGGACAGCAGCACGGTGAGCGCCTTGTCGTCGGCCAGCAGCTTGTCACGGCGGCGTTCCAGCGCGTGCATGGCGGCGGTATCGGATTTCGAGGCGCCTTTCCAGCCGTCGATGGTTTGCTGGATGGCGGCGATTTCCGCTTCGTCCAGGGTGCGCATCTTTTTACCGACGAACTGCATCTGGCGGCGGCGGCCTTCGTGGTTGGTGATGGTCTGGCACTCGAGGATGGCGTCGCGCACGTCCTCGGGCATCGGCACGCGCTTGACGCGGTCGCGCGGCTCGGCCACCAGCGCTTCGCCCAGCTTTTGCAGGGCATCGACCTGGCGTTTCATCTCGGATTTGGAAGGGCGCTCGTATTCCTGTTCGAATTCGGTCGAGCTGAAGCCGACGGCGCCGCGGTTTGGATTTACCATATTATTAACTTTCGGTCCGGCGCGCAGCCGTCCCTGTAAACTGTGAACGACTGCTATGATACCCGGTTTAGTACCTTACCGACGAAAACCGCCCATGTCCGATCCCCATTTCAGCCACACGCAAGATCAGTTGCAACAGCTCGCACGCGACGTGCTGGGCTACGCAAAAGCGCAGGGCGGCACCGATTGCGAGGTCGATTTCAGCGAGGGCAGCGGCCTGTCGGTATCAGTACGCAAGAACAAGATCGAAACCATCGAGCAAAACCGCGACAAGGGCATGGGTGTGACGGTCCACATCGGCCAGCGACGGGGCAATGCCAGCACGTCCGATTTTTCCACCGCCGCCCTGAAAGCCACGGTGGAAGCGGCCTACAACATCGCCCGCTTCACCGCCGATGACGATTGCGGCGGCCTGCCCGAGGCGGAATTGCTGGAAATGGCGCCGCCCGACCTGCAACTGTTCTATCCGTGGGCAATCGACACAGCCGGCGCCGTGGAACTGGCCAAGCGCGCCGAAGCGGCCGCATTCGACGTCGATGCACGCGTGACCAATAGCGAAGGCGCGGGCGTGCACGTGCAGCAGTCGCATTTCGTTTCGGCCAACTCGCGCGGCTTCATCGGCGGGTATCCGTATTCGCGCCACACGGTATCGATGGCGGCGATTGCCGGACGCGGCGCCGGCATGCAGCGCGACGACTGGTATGTATCCGTGCGCGATGCATCGCGCATGGCCTCGCCCGAGGCGATCGGCCGGTACGCCGCCGAGCGCGCGCTGGCCAAACTCAATGCCCGCAGCCTCACCACGCGCACCTGCCCGGTGCTGTTCGAAGCGCCGCTGGCCATCGGCCTGCTGGGCGCCTATGTGCAGGCCACGTCGGGCGGGGCGCTGTATCGAAAATCGACGTTCTTTGTCGATTCCCTGGGCCAGCAGGTGCTGCCGGCGCACGTGCACATCCATGAAGACCCGCACGTGATCGGCGCGGTGGGCTCGGCCCCGTTCGACGACGAAGGCGTGAAAACCCGTGCGCGCGATGTCGTCAAAAATGGCGTGGTGCAGGGCTATTTCCTGTCCACGTATTCGGCGCGCAAGCTGGGCATGCAAACCACCGGCAACGCGGGCGGCTCGCACAACCTCACACTGTCGTCGTCGCTGACGGCGCCCGGCGACGACTTTACCGCCATGCTGCGCAAGCTCGGTACCGGCCTGCTGGTCACTGAATTGATGGGGCAGGGCACCAACTATGTCACCGGCGATTATTCGCGCGGCGCGTCGGGCTTCTGGGTGGATAACGGCGTGATCCAGTATCCGGTCGAGGAGATCACGATCGCCGGCAACATGAAAGACATGCTGGCGCAAATCGTCGCGGTTGGCGCCGACACCATGATGCGTGGCACCAAGCAGACCGGCTCGATCCTGATCGAGAAAATGGTGGTAGGCGGCGCCTGAACCTGCACGGCCAGGGCCGGCCCCTGTGGTACTGCATCAGTACTGCATGAGTACTGCTGGCGGGGCAGCCAGGGGGGCGATCATTTATCGCTTGCACAAGGCGCTGGCCGGTACGCCGCAGGCCACCAGCCGGCCCACGTCCGGATTTTTCAGGTAATCCAGGTGGGCGCGGTCCGGCCGCTCCAGCAATCCCAGCCAGGTCGGCGCGTTCGATACCAGGATGTTGAACACCTTGACGCTCTCGCTGGCGTAGCGCTCCGGTGGCAGAGCGTATGACAGCACATCGCTGGGATCGCTGAATGCGACCAGTGTCAGCAGCGCCGGAACTCGGCGCTGGTCGCTGCTGCCGCGCTGACGAAGCAGCAGTTGCAGGCTGTCGGGCGCCGCCGGTGCTGCGCCCGGGGCTGGTACGGCAATGCCGCCGGCATCGGCAGCGGTTCCAGCCCCAGCCCCAGTCCCAGCTCCAGCTCCAGCTCCAGCTCCAGCCCCAGCCCCAGCACCGGCACCAGCACCAGCCCCAGCACCAGCCCCAGCACCGGCACCGGCACCAGCACCAGCACCAGCACCAGCATCGGCAGCGACAGCGACAGAAGCGCCAGCTCCAATGCCGGTAGCTCCGACCGCACCGTCCAGCGGCTGATCGGCCAGCGACAGCAGCGGAATCTGGTTCGCCGCCATCACCAGTATCCGCATTCGCTCCATGGTGTGTCGGGCCGTGGTGGCGGCGCGCGATGCGGGCGCTTCCAGCGTCATGCGCAGCAGCGTGTCGAACATGATTTTGCTGCCCATGCTGTGTGCGATCACCACCAGCGGTACATTGTCGGCCGTGTCATCGCCGGCCAGCACGTGCAGGATGGCGTCGCGCATGTGCAGCTGGATCGCATCGCGCGCCACGCCCTGGTAGATCAGCGCGTCGGGCAGGCAATCGTCGATCAGGGTGTCTTTCAGGCGGGCGTTCAGGAGCGCACGTTGATGCGGATACGGTGGCGTACCGGTGCAGATGGCCGACTTGCCGGTCTGGTCGTAGCACAGCTGGCGCTTGAGCGGCGTGGTCAGGGGCGACCAGATCAGGGCGTTGAAGCGCAGGCGGCCGGCAGGCGTTTCGACCGTGGACGGCACGATCTCGATGCCGCCGGCGTCAGCAATGGCGGAGCGTGCCGTGGACAGGGTGGCGCGGTCGATTGCCTGCGCGAGCTGCGCCACCACCTGCTGCGCCCAGCGGAAATCGTGGGTGCAGATGCCGTTGACCAGCAGGATATCTGTAGTGCGGCTTTCGGTCTGCGCGGGCAGATCCACCAGGCCGGGGAAGCGGGTATCGGCGTCGAGGATCTGTGGCGGGCTATATGGCGTGCTGCAGGCCGCCAGCAATGTCAGGCAGTACAAGGCGGCAGCCGTGCGGCGCGCAGATAACAGAATGTTCATGCTGAACCTCCGGGAAGGGCGCCGGGTGGCGCCTGCTGGAGGCCAGTGTATTTTTGCGGACGGCGTCCGCCTTGTCCTGGCGCAGCGCCAGGACAAGCAAAGCGTTACTGCTGCGCGACCAGCGTTTGCAGTACCGGTTGCAGCACAGCTTTGCCCAGCTCGGCGCTGCGGGCGCCGTTCCAGCCGGTGTCGGCGTCCGGATCGTTGGCGTTGTCCTTGAACGGCAGTTCCACCGTCAGCGACAGGCAACCGAACTGGTGCGTGATGTGGGGCGAGCCCATGGTCAGCGTTTCGTCGGTGTACGGGGTTTCGCCGTAGCCATACTCGTCCTGGAAGTCCGGGCTGGCGATCAGGAAGTTGTCGATGAAGTATTGCTGGCCTTCGGCCTGGTCCGGGGTCCAGGTCGGCAGCGACTCGCTGCCCGCCACGAATACGTATGGCAGGCCTTCGTCGCCATGGATGTCGAGGAACAGGTCGCAACCAATTTCCAGCATCTTGTTTTTCACCAGGAATACTTCCGGGCTGCGCTCCATGGTCGGGTTCAGCCACTCGCGGTTGAGGTTGGCGCCGGCAGCGTTGGTGCGCAGGTTGCCGCGTACCGAGCCGTCCGGATTCATGTTCGGCACCACGTAGAACACGGCTTCCTTCAGGCAATTGCGGCCGAACGGGTTGGCCGGATCGAGCAGCGCTTCGACCATGCCTTCCACGAACCATTCAGCCATCGTCTCGCCCGGATGCTGGCGTGCGATCACCCACACTTTTTGTTCGGCTTCCGGATCGCCGATGACCAGCATGTTCAGGTCTCGGCCGTCGATGGTGCTGCCCAGGTCGATCTGTTTGACCAGCGGCGACAGTTGCGCGTTGTCCAGCAGCGCCAGGTGACGTTCCCACGAGTACGGCTCGAAATAGGCGTAATAGACGCTGTCGTATTCGGGCGTGTGGTTAATCGTCATCACTTCGCCGTCAAACGACGTCGGCACGCGGAACCAGTTGTCGCGGTCGTAGCTGGCCACGGCCTGGTAGTCTTTCCAGCCATCGGGGTAGGCGGTCTTGCCGGCGTTGAGGAAACGCAGCGCCAGCGGGGTCGATGCGCCGCCTTGCACGCGGAAGTAGAACCACTGGGTAATGTCGGCGTGCGAGTCCTTGCGGATGTGCAGGTCGATCGCGGCCGGGTTGTCGGCGGAAATGACGTCGATGGCGCCGGCGTCGAACTGCTGGCTGATTTTGATAGGCATGGTGGATAGTCCCGTTGAATTCAGTGTCGAGCGCTTGTGGCGCAGTGGCGACATCATACAGTGTGGTGGCGTTTTGGCGTATCTCAACTATGCCGACAAGTACGTTTGCGCTGGCGCAAGCTCTGTCTAGATGAAGCTCGCTAAGGTGGTTGATTGCCGCCGCTCAGGACATCATGATCGGCGCCACCGCGTTGGATCACGGGAGTATGATTGCCATGACGCCTACATTATTTCGGGACGGTAGCTTTCGCTATTTTTTCTTTTCGCGGGAGGAAACCAGAATGCATGTTCATGTGTCTCACCCTGATGGCGAGGCCAAGTTTTGGTTGGAGCCTGTAGTCGAGTTAGCCTCAAACAAAGGCCTGTCAGCGCGACAGTTACGAGCGGCGCAACAGTTTGTTGAACTTCACCAAGGGGAGATGCGCAATGTCTGGCAAAAATGGTTTTCCACCCAGCCTGGGCGTTGAGGTGGTTGAAATTGACGAGTCGGGATTGCGGCTCGACCTCGGCACGGAGTCACTTTGGCTCAGTTACGCGGATTTTCCATGGTTCGCCGACCAGCCCGCCGAATTGGTGCGCGCGGTGGAGCGGCCTGCGCCTGAGCATCTGTACTGGCCCGCACTCGACATCGACCTGTCGCTTGCCTCGATTCGTGATCCTTCCGCGTTTCCTCTGATAGCCGCTCACCCCTGACGCAACCCTCCGAACCGCGCATAAAACGCCGTCTCCGCAGCCGGCGCCTCCGGGTCTTCGCGGCGCAGCACGCTGTCGATGTGCTGTTCGGCGGCCGTGTGCACGGCCAGGTATAGCTGGCGCGCCAGGGCGTAAGCCTGGGTGCCGGGCCAGGGCGCGGGCAGCAGTTCGGCCGGCAGTTGCGGGTCGTGCAACTGCACGCGGCGATAGGCGTGGATCAGCAGGGTACGGATCACGAACGCCTGCTCCGGCGTCAGCCGGTCGGCCACGCCGCCGTCGAGCCCTTCTGCGAGCGGTGCAAAGCGTGCCAGGAATTGTTCGTAGCCGGCCGCCACTTCGCGCACGTCCCAGCCGGTCGCTACCAGGTGGCCCAGCGACCGCGCGCCCACACCGGGCACGGTGGCCGCGCGCACCACGAACAGCTTGCCGGCCACGCCCAGGCGCGCCAGCACCTCTGCCAGCGCGGCCGGTTCGGCAGCCGGATGGCCCAGGATGCCGGGCGCGATCACGCTGTAGCCCTCCCACAACAGTTCCTTGCGCACGGCCGTGCGTTCGGCCGGCGTCAGCGCGCCTTCGCCGCTGATGACCAGGGTCCAGCTGCCGTCCCAGTGCGCGTGCGGCTCGGCGTAGATACGGCGGTAGGCGTGGGAAAAACGCGCCATGGCGTCGGGCGTGATTGCGTAGGCGCTGCGGCGGCCGTCGCGCCGGGCGCCGAGCCAGCCCTCCTGCGCCAGCCGGAACACGGCCGTACGCAGCAGCCTGTCATTGACGCCGAACGGCGCCAGCAACTCGATCAGGCTGCCCAGCCACACCATGCCGCCGTGCGGCACGATGGCGTCGCCGAAGATGGTCACCACCAGCGATTTCGAGCGCGGCGGGTCGTGGGCAAGGAAGTCGGTGATCCAGTCGGAGCAGTGCATATCGGCCAACAATGTCTGAAAACAGCAGTTTACCGGGTGAAACGCATTTTAAGGGTATTGAATGCGGAATTTTGATATGACTCAAAAAAACGGTAGCTAAAACGAATTGTGTATCGTATTATGATTTCAAGCCAGTACAGAGGAGGAGACGATATGTACGCCCAACAAGTAGAGACCGGCCTGAGCACGGTCCGCACCACCGCCGACATGGCCGACGACGAGCGCGCCTTCCAGGCCCGCATCGACGCCGGCGTGCGCATCGAGGCCAAGGACTGGATGCCCGACGCCTACCGCAAAACCCTGATCCGCCAGATCTCCCAGCACGCCCATTCGGAAATCGTCGGTCAGCTACCGGAAGGCAACTGGGTCACGCGCGCCCCCACGCTCAAGCGCAAATCGATCCTGCTGGCCAAGATCCAGGACGAAGCCGGCCACGGCCTGTATTTGTACAGCGCCGCCGAGACCCTGGGCGTGACCCGCGACGAACTGCTGGCTGCCTTGCACAGCGGCAAAGCCAAGTATTCGAGCATCTTCAACTACCCCACCTTGTCGTGGGCCGACATGGGCGCCATCGGCTGGCTGGTCGATGGTTCGGCCATCATCAACCAGATTCCGCTGTGCCGCTGCTCGTACGGACCATATGCGCGCGCCATGGTCCGCGTGTGCAAGGAAGAGTCATTCCATGCGCGCCAGGGCTACGACATCATGCTGTCGCTGGCGCGCGGCACGCCCGAGCAAAAGGCCATGGCGCAGGATGCGCTGAACCGCTGGTGGTGGCCGTCGCTGATGATGTTCGGCCCGTCCGACGCCGAATCGGTCAACAGCGCGCAGTCGGCGCAATGGCGCATCAAGCTGTTTTCCAACGACGAACTGCGCCAGCGCATGGTCGATCAGACCGTGCCGCAGGCCGAGTTCCTGGGCCTGACCGTCCCCGACCCCGACCTGCACTTCAACGCCGAGACGGGCCACTACGAATTCGGCGCCATCGATTGGACCGAATTCCAGAATGTCTTGAAAGGTAATGGCCCGTGCAACCGCGAGCGCCTGCGCACGCGGGTCGATGCCTGGGAGGAGGGCGCCTGGTTCCGCGAGGCGCTGGTGGCGCACGCCGACAAACACGCAGCAATCAAGGAGGTCGCATGAGCACTCAATTGAGCAAAGAATGGCCGCTGTGGGAAGTGTTCATCCGCAGCCAGCACGGCCTGGCGCACAAGCACGTGGGCAGCCTGCACGCACCCGACGCCGAAATGGCGGTCAACAATGCGCGCGACGTCTATACCCGCCGCAACGAGGGCGTGAGCATCTGGGTGGTGCGCGCGGCCGACATCGTCGCCAGCAGCCCGTCCGACAAGGGCGCCCTGTTCGAGCCGGCCAACAGCAAGGTCTATCGCCACCCCACCTTCTTCCCGATGCCGGAAGAAGTGAAGAATTTGTAAGGAGCGGCCATGGATCCGAAAGTCAACTACCTGCTGCGCCTGGGCGACAACGCCCTGATCCTGAGCCAGCAGCTGTGCCGCCTGTGCGGCAAGGGCCCGGCGCTGGAAGAAGACATGGCGCTGTCCAACGTGGCGCTCGACCTGCTGGGCCAAACCCGCCTGTGGTACGAGTACGCGGCCGAACTGGAAGGCGCGGGCCGCGACGAAGACCGCCTGGCCTACCACCGCGACGCCCACGACTTCAAGAACTGCCTGCTGCTCGAGCAACCGAACGGCAACTACGCCGATACCATGATGCGGCAGTTTTATTTCGACACCTGGCACTACTTCCTGATCGCGGGCCTCACGCACAGCAGCGACGCCCGCATTGCCGCCATCGCCGAAAAATCGCTGAAGGAAGTCACGTACCACCTGCGCCGCAGCGGCGACCTGGTGGTGCGCATGGGCGACGGCACCGCCATCAGCCACGCCAAAACCCAGGCCGCCGCCGACGCGCTGTGGATGTACAGCGGCGAGGTGTTTACGTATGACGCGGTCGATCACGCCATGGTCGATGCCGGCATCGCACCACCGGCGGACGCGTTGCGCACGCAATGGCTGGCGCACGTGGCGGAGATTTTTGCCGAAGCCACGCTGGCGATGCCACCCAAGGACGCCTGGATGCAGAGCGGCGGCAAGCAGGGGCGCCATACCGAGCACCTGGGCTATATCCTGGCCGAGATGCAGTTCCTGCAGCGCGCGTATCCTAATGCGCAGTGGTAAAGGAGGGCGACATGAGCGTACCCAAACCATTTCCTTCCCCTGCCAACCCTGAATCCGTCATCCTCGCGCATGCGGGGATCCATGGACCGCTTGATGGGACGTTCAGCTTGGATCCCCGCGTTCGCGAGGATGACGGAGCGGCGGGTGACAGCGTCGATGAAGCGCTTGTAACCAGCTGGCTTGCAGAAATCCCCGACCCCGAAATCCCCGCCATCAGCATCATCGACCTGGGCATCGTGCGCGCCGTGCGCGTGGCCGACGACGGCGCCTGCCATATCACGATCACACCTACCTACAGCGGCTGCCCCGCCATGCAGGTGATCGGCGCGGCGATTACCGATGCCCTGCATGCACACAGCGTGATGGACGTGGTGCTGCACACGCAGCTCACGCCTGCCTGGACCACGGACTGGATGACGGACACCGGCAAGGAAAAGCTGCGCAACTATGGCATCGCACCGCCGGCCGAACAGGCGCAGGTGATCGACATCAGCCGCCTGCGCGGGGGCGCCGCCGTTGTTACGGCAGTAACCGCCGCCGCGGCAGTCTCGCGCCGGGGAATGCACGCCGTCCCCAAACCGGCGATCGCCTGTCCCCACTGCGGCTCGACCCACACCGAAGTCACCAGCCAGTTCGGCTCCACACCCTGCAAGGCGCTCTATAAATGCCTGGACTGCCGCGAACCGTTCGACTACTTCAAGTGTCACTGAAACCATGAGCCAATTCCATCCACTGACCGTGTCCCAGGTGCGCCACGAAACGCGCGACACCATTGCCGTCACCTTTGCCGTGCCCCCGGAGCTGCGCGCCAGCTACGCCTATCAGCAAGGCCAGCACCTGACCCTGCGCGCGCAGATCGACGGTGAAGACGTGCGCCGGTCGTACTCGATCTGCTCGGCCGTGCAGGACGATGCGCTGCGCGTGGCCATCAAGCGCACCCAAGGCGGGCTGTTTTCGTCCTGGGCCGTGGATCACCTGCAGCCGGGCGCCGTGCTCGACGTGATGCCGCCGTCCGGCCACTTCAACGTGCCGCTCGACGCCGCCAACCGCAAGCACTACCTGGCCTTTGCCGCCGGCAGCGGCATCACGCCGATCCTGTCGATCATCAAGACCACGCTGGCGTTCGAGCCGCACAGCCGCTTCACGCTCTTCTATGGCAACCGCGCCAGTTCGTCGGTGATCTTCCGCGAGGAACTGGCCGACCTCAAGGATATTTACCTGGACCGCCTGCGCATCGCCTACGTGATGAGCCGCGAGCAGCAGGACATCGACCTGTTCAACGGCCGCATCACGCAGGACAAGTGCGCCGAGTTCCTGCGCTACTGGGCCCGCGTCGATGACGTCGATGTCGCCTTTATCTGCGGACCGGAAGACATGATGCTGGGCGTGTCCGCCGCATTGCAGGCAGCAGGCATGCCGAAGGACGCGATCAAGGTCGAACTGTTTGCCGCCACCGGCGCCAACGGCCCGAGAAAAGCACGGACCCACGCCGCCACACCGGACAGCGCGCACCAGCACACGGAAGTGACGGTGATCATGGACGGCAGCGCGACCAGCTTCACCATGGCGCAGGACCAGGAGTCGCTGCTCGACGCCGGCCTGCGCGCCGGCATCGACATGCGCTACTCGTGCAAGGGCGGCGTGTGCTCCACGTGCCGCTGCAAGCTGGTCGAAGGCCAGGTGGACATGGACATCAACTACGCGCTGGAAGACTACGAAGTGGCGCGCGGCTTTGTGCTCAGCTGCCAGAGCTTCCCCATCACCGGCAAGGTGGTGATCGACTTCGACCAGGCCGAATAACCAGGAGACACGATGAACGCCAAAAATTATCAAAACATCCTGTTCGGGATCGACGCCGGCGTTGCCACGCTCACCCTGAACCGCCCCGATAAACTCAACAGCTTCACCCAGGCCATGCACGAGGAAGTGCGCGACGCCCTGCGCCGCGTCGGCGCCGACAAGAGCGTGCGGGTGCTGGTGCTCACCGGCGCCGGGCGCGGCTTCTGCGCCGGCCAGGATCTGTCCGACCGCGCCGTCTCGAATGCGCCGGGCACGCGGCCGGTGGACCTGGGCGACTCGGTCGAGAAGAACTATGCGCCGCTGGTGCTGGCGCTGCGCGCCTTGCCGATGCCGGTGATCTGCGCCGTCAACGGCGTGGCCGCCGGCGCCGGCGCCAACCTGGCGCTGGCATGCGACATCGTGCTCGCTGCCAGTTCCGCGTCGTTCGTGGAAGTGTTCTGCAAGCTGGGCCTGATCCCCGACACCGGCGGCACGTATTTTTTGCCGCGCCTGGTCGGCACTGCGCGCGCCATGGGCCTGGCCATGCTGGGCGAAAAGCTCACTGCCGACAAGGCCGAGCAGTGGGGCCTGATCTGGAAAGCCGTACCCGATGCCGACCTGGCCGCCGAGACCGACAAGCTGGCGCGCCACTTTGCCAGCGCACCCACCCAGGGGCTGGCATTCACCAAGCAGGCCATCCACGCCAGTGCCCACAACACCTTGCAGCAGCAACTCACGCTCGAATGCGCCATGATGAGCGAGCTGGGACGAACCAGCGATTACCGCGAGGGCGTGGCAGCCTTCATGGAAAAGCGCGCGCCGCAATTTACGGGGAAATGACATGACCGCACTGTCTCAAGACCGGGTGGTGGCCGTCATTGGCAGCGGCGCCATGGGCGCCGGCATCGCCCAGGTGGCGGCCGTCGCCGGCTACACCGTCAAGCTGTACGACAGCCGTCCGGAACCGGTGGCCAAGGCCATGTCCGATATCGCGCTGGCCCTGAATAAACTGGTGGCCAGGCAGCGCATGAGCCCCGTGGACGCTGCCGCGTCGCTGGCCCGGTTGCAACCGGCGCTCACGCTCGACGACATCGCCGCCGCCAAACCAGGCCTGGTGGTGGAAGCCATCGTTGAAAACCTCGACGCCAAGCGCGCCCTGTTCGCGCAGCTGGAAAGCCTGGTGGACGATGGCTGCATCCTGGCCACCAATACCTCGTCGATCTCGGTCACGGCCATCGGCGCCAAATTGCGCGCACCTGGCCGGCTGGTGGGCATGCACTTCTTCAACCCGGTGCCGCTGATGGCGCTGGTGGAAGTGATCAGCGGGCTGGCAACTGACAGTGGTATCGCACAGACCGTGCACGATACTGCTGCCGCCTGGGGCAAGCACCCGGTCCACGCGCGCTCCACCCCCGGCTTCATCGTCAACCGGGTGGCGCGGCCGTACTATGCCGAAGGCTGGCGCCTGATGGCCGAAGGCGCCGCCGACGCGGCCACCATCGATGCCGTGCTGCGCGACGCGGGCGGTTTCCGCATGGGGCCTTTCGAGCTGATGGACCTGATCGGCCACGACGTCAATTTCGCCGTCACGCAGTCGGTGTTCGAGGCGTACTTCAACGATCCGCGCTTCACGCCGTCGGTCTTGCAGCAGGAACTGGTCAACGCCGGCTTCCTGGGCCGCAAGGCGGGGCGCGGCTGCTACCGCTATGGCGATGGCGCCGTCAACGAGCCTGCGCAGCAAGAGGCGCCGCAGCCGGTGCCCGCGTTTGTCAGCTACACCCGGGATGCGGGCGCCCTTGCCGCCGCCATGCATCCGCACGGCGGCGCCGTGACCGACGCGCTGGCGCAGCGCCTGCGTACCGCCGGCATCGAGGTGGCCCACCGCAAGGTGGAAAAGAGCGTGGACGACGCGCCAGCCTTCCACTGCAACGGCGCCGCCGTCTATCTGACCGATGGCCGCAGCGCCACGCAGCGCGCCGCCGTCAACCAGCATCCGGACACGGTGCTCGTGGACCTGGCGTTCGACTACGCCAGCGCCGCCCGCATCGCCATCGCCTGCGCCGACCAGTGCGCACCGGAGGCGTACCAGGCGGTGGTGGGCCTGCTGCAAGCGGCCGGCTTCACCGTTACCCGGCTCGACGACGTGCCGGGCATGTCCGTCATGCGCACCGTCGCCATGCTGGCCAACGAGGCGGCCGATGCCGTCAACCAGGGCGTGTGCAGTGCCGATGGCGCCGATGTCGCCATGCAGAAGGGCGTCAATTATCCACGCGGGCCGCTGGCCTGGGCCGATGCCATCGGCGTGGACCACGTGGTCGCCGTATTGAACAACCTGGCCGCCAGCTATGGCGAAGACCGTTATCGTGTGTCGCCGCTGCTGCGGCGCAAGCACGCCGCAGGAGCCACCATCCATGCATGAGACACTGACCGACCTCGTTCCGCAGGCCCTGGCCGAAAAAGTCGCTAACGCCATGTATGCGCGCGATCCCGCCTCGCAGGGGCTGGGCATCAGTCTCGATGGCGTCGGTGCCGGCTGCGCCACCATGTCGATGACCATACGCGCCGACATGCTCAATGGCCACGGCAGCTGCCACGGCGGTTTTATCTTTACGTTGGCTGACAGCGCGTTCGCCTTTGCCTGCAACAGCTACAACCTCAATACCGTGGGTGCGGCGTGCACCATCGATTACCTGGCGCCGGGGCGGCAGGGCGACGTGCTTACTGCCACCGCGCGCGAACAGGCGCTGGCCGGCAAGAGCGGCGTCTATGACGTCACCGTGGTCAACCAGGAAGGGCGCACGGTCGCCTTGTTTCGCGGCAAATCGCTGCGCGTGGGCGGCCACGTCCTGGCAACCGAATAAAAAAACAGGAGGAGACATGGTACAACGCATACCCGAACCATCGGACCTGGAACCGATCGAGCGCGCCAGCCGCGACGAGCTGCAAGCGCTGCAGCTGCAGCGCATGCAATCGACGCTGCAGCACGCGTACGACAACGTGCCGCACTATCGCAAGGCGTTCGACGCGGCCGGCGTCCATCCCGCCGACCTGAAGTCCTTGGCCGACCTTTCAAAGTTTCCTTTCACCGGCAAGAAGGAACTGCGCGAGAACTACCCGTTCGGCATGTTTGCCGTACCGCGCGAGCAGGTGGTGCGTGTGCATGCGTCGAGCGGCACCACCGGCAAGCCCACCGTGGTCGGCTACACCCAAAACGACATCGACACCTGGGCCAGCGTGGTGGCGCGCTCGATCCGCGCGGCGGGCGGGCGGCGCGGCGACATGGTGCATATCTCGTACGGCTACGGCCTGTTTACCGGCGGCCTCGGAGCCCACTACGGCGCCGAGCGGCTTGGCTGCACGGTGGTGCCGATGTCCGGCGGCCAGACCGAGCGCCAGGTGCAGCTGATCGAAGACTTCAAGCCGTCCATCATCATGGTCACGCCGTCGTACATGCTCAACATCATCGAGGAATACCAGCGCCAGGGACTCGATCCCGCCGCCAGTTCGCTCAAGGTCGGTATTTTCGGCGCCGAACCGTGGACCGACGCCATGCGCCGCGAAATCGAGCAGCGCGCCGGCATCGACGCGGTGGATATTTACGGCTTGTCCGAAGTGATGGGCCCCGGCGTGGCCAGCGAATGCATCGAGAGCAAGGATGGCCCGGTGATCTGGGAAGACCATTTTTACCCGGAGATCATCGACCCCGATACCGGCGAGGTGCTGCCAGACGGCGAGGAGGGCGAGCTGGTATTCACCTCGCTGACCAAGGAGGCGCTGCCGATCATCCGCTACCGCACGCGCGACCTCACGCGGCTGCTGCCACCTACTTCACGCGCGATGCGCCGCATCGGCAAGATCACCGGCCGCTCGGACGACATGCTGATTATCCGCGGCGTCAACGTGTTCCCGTCGCAGATCGAGGAACTGATCCTCAAGATGCCGCTGCTGGCGCCCCAGTACCAGCTGATCATCAAGCGCGACGGCCACCTCGACCAACTGGAGGTGCTAGCCGAGCTGCGCCCGGAGGCGGGCAATATGCTCACCGGCGATAACGAAGCGCTGGCCCGGGAATTAGAGATCCGTATCAAGACCAATGTGGGCGTCTCCACCCGGGTGCGGCTGGTGGCCCCCAACGGCATCGAACGCACGCTCACCGGCAAGGCCCGGCGTGTGATCGACCAGCGCCCCAAGTCATAAAGGACATGCAATGACCGACAATTCCGCATACATCTGCGACGCCATCCGCACCCCGTTCGGCCGCTACGGCGGCGCCCTGGCCAACGTGCGCACCGACGACCTGGCCGCGCTGCCGATCGCCGCCCTCATCGCCCGCAATCCCAAGGTGGACTGGTCCAAGGTCGATGACGTGTATTACGGCTGCGCCAACCAGGCCGGCGAGGACAATCGCAACGTGGGCCGCATGGCCGCGCTGCTGGCCGGCCTGCCGGTCGAGGTCCCGGCCAGCACCATCAACCGCCTGTGCGGATCGAGCCTCGATGCCGTGGGCAGCGCGGCGCGCGCCATCCGCACGGGCGAGGCGCACCTGGTCATCGCCGGCGGCGTGGAGAACATGACGCGCGCGCCGTTCGTGATGGGCAAGGCCGACAGCGCATTTTCGCGCAGCGCCAAGATCGAGGACACCACGCTGGGCTGGCGCTTCGTCAATCCGCGCATGAAGGAGCAGTACGGCATCGACAGCATGCCCGAAACGGCGGAAAACGTGGCCGCGCAGTTCCACATCAGCCGCGCCGACCAGGATGCTTTCGCGCTGCGCAGCCAGCAGCGCTGGGCCGCCGCGCACGCGGCCGGCGTGTTCCGCGACGAGATCGTGCCGGTGTCGCTGCCGCAAAAGAAGGGCGACCCCAAAATCTTCGACACCGACGAGCACCCGCGCCCGGACACCACGTTTGAAACGCTGTCGAAGCTGAAAGGCGTGGTGCGTGCGGACGGAACCGTCACAGCCGGCAACGCCTCGGGCGTCAACGACGGCGCCTGCGCCATCCTGCTCGCCTCGCACGCCGCAGCCGAGCAATACGGCCTGCGCAAGCGCGCCCGCGTATTGGGCATGGCCACCGCCGGCCTGGCGCCGCGCATCATGGGCTTCGGCCCGTCGCCGGCCTCGCGCAAGGTGCTGGCGCTGGTGGGCCTGACCATCGACCAGATGGACGTGATCGAATTGAACGAAGCATTTGCCGCGCAGGGTCTGGCCGTCACGCGCCACCTGGGCCTGGCCGACGATGCGCCCCACGTCAATCCCAACGGCGGCGCGATCGCCATCGGCCATCCGCTGGGCGCCTCGGGCGCGCGGCTGGTGCTGGCCGCCCTCACGCAACTGGAACGCACCGGTGGCCGCTACGCGCTGTGCACGATGTGCATCGGCGTGGGGCAGGGTATCGCGGTCGTCATCGAGCGGGTGGAATAGCCATGGTCAAGGTCTATGAAATCAACGGCGTCACACCAGTGGTGCACCCCACCGCCTACGTGCATCCGAGCGCGGTGCTGATCGGCGACGTCATTGTCGGCCCGCGCTGCTATGTCGGCCCACTGGCCGCTCTGCGCGGCGACTTCGGCCGCCTGATTTTGGAGGAAGGCGCCAACCTGCAGGACACCTGCGTGATGCATGGCTTTCCCGGCGCCGACACGGTGGTGGGCGTCGATGGCCACATCGGCCACGGCGCCGTGCTGCACGGCTGCCGCATCGGCCGCAACGCGCTGGTCGGCATGAACAGCGTGGTGATGGACAACGCGGTGATCGGCGCCGAGTCCATCGTCGCGGCCATGAGTTTCGTCCGCGCGGGCATGGAAGTACCGGAGCGCAGCCTGGTGGTCGGCACGCCGGCCAAAGTAGTGCGGCCGTTGCGCGACGACGAAATCGCCTGGAAGACCAGCGGCACCGGCCAGTACCACGAGCTGGCGGTGCGCTCGATGCATACCATGCGCGAGGTGGAAGCACTTACCGACATCGAGCCTGACCGCCCGCGCGTCCAATGGGACAGCGCCTTGCCACTGCACCTGCACAAGAACGCTTCGGTATAAAAAAGGAGACCCAAGATGATTCCAACCCTGCAAAGCCTGATCGGCGGCCGCTGGATCGGCCGCGAGGCGGCCACGCCGCTGCACAATGCACTTACCGGCGCCTTGATTTACCACACCCACGCGGACGCCATCGACTTCGGCGAAGCGGTCCGTTACGCACGCAAGACCGGTGTCCCGAGCCTGATGAAACTGGACTTCCAGCAGCGCGCCGCCATCCTCAAGGCCCTGGCGCTGTACCTGGTCGAGCGCAAGGAGGAGCTGTACGCGATCTCGCACCTCACCGGCGCCACCCGCGCCGACAGCTGGGTCGATATCGAAGGCGGCACCGGCACCCTGTTCGCATATGCCAGCATGGGCGGGCGCGAGCTGCCGTCGTCGAACGTGCTGCACGAGGGACCGGCCATGGCGCTCGGTAAAAACGGCGGCTTTGCCGGCACCCACATCCTGGTGCCGCGCGGCGGCGTGGCGGTACACATCAACGCCTTCAATTTCCCGATCTGGGGTTTGCTCGAGAAATTCGCGCCGAGCTTCCTGGCCGCCATGCCTTGCATCGGCAAGCCGGCCACCGCCACGAGCTATCTGACCGAAGCGGTGGTGCGCATGATGCACGAATCGGGCTTGCTGCCTGAGGGGGCACTGCAACTGGTGATCGGCAGCACCGGCGACCTGCTCGACCGGCTGGAAGGATTCGACGCCGTCACCTTCACCGGCTCGGCTGACACGGCCGCCAGGCTGCGCGTGAACCGCAACCTGGTCGCCCACTCGGTGCCGTTCACTGCCGAAGCGGATTCGCTCAACTGCGCCATCCTGGCGCCCGATATCTCGCCCGACGATCCCGAGTTCGACCTGTTCGTCAAGGAAGTGGCGCGCGAGATGACCGGCAAGGCGGGACAGAAGTGCACGGCGATTCGCCGCATCATCGTGCCCGAGGCGCTGGTCGACGCGGTGGGCACGCGCCTGCGTGAACGCCTGGCCAAGGTCAGCGTGGGCGACCCCTCGGTGGAAGGCGTGCGCATGGGCGCGCTGGCCTCGAAAGACCAGCAGCGCGACGTCGGCGAACGCCTGGCGCTGCTGGCGCACGGCAACGAGGTGCTGTTCGGCGCGGGCGACGGCTTCAAACCGGTGGGTGACGGCGTGGCCGATGGCGCATTTTTTGCGCCCACGCTGCTGCTCTGCCGCGACGGCATGGCCAACGACGCGGTGCACGACGTGGAGGCGTTCGGTCCGGTGAGCACCATCATCAGCTACCACGGCATCGACGAGGCGCTGGCGCTGGCCGCGCGCGGCAAGGGCTCGCTGGTGTCGACCCTGGTGACCAAAGAGCCGGCCATTGCCGCGTACGCGGTGCCAGTGGCCGCCGCGTCGCACGGCCGCGTGCTGATCCTCGAGCGCGAAGCGGCGGTGGATTCCACCGGCCACGGCTCGCCGCTGCCGCAGTTGAAGCACGGCGGACCTGGTCGCGCGGGCGGAGGCGAAGAACTGGGCGGCATCCGCGCCGTGCGCCATTTCCTGCAACGGGCGGCGGTGCAGGGTTCACCCACCATGCTGGCGGCGGTCACCGGCGAATACGTGCGCGGGGCCCGGGTGCAGGAGAGCGAAGTGCACCCGTTCCGCAAGCACTTCGAGGAACTGCACATCGGCGACTCGCTGCTCACGCACCGGCGCACCGTCAGCGAAGCGGACATCGTCAACTTCGGCGGTGTCTCGGGCGACTATTTTTACATGCACTTCGACGACATCGCCGCCAGGGACACCCAGTTCGGCAAGCGCATCGCCCACGGCTACTTCGTGCTGTCGGCCGCAGCCGGCCTGTTCGTCTCACCGGCGCCCGGCCCCGTGCTGGCCAACTATGGCCTCGACAACCTGCGTTTCGTCGCCCCGGTGGCCATCGGCGACACCATCCGCGCCCGCCTCACCTGCAAACGCAAGGTGGACCGCAACCGCACCGACGACAGGGGCGTGGGGCAGGGCGTGGTGGCCTGGGACGTACAAGTGACCAACCAGCACGACGAGCTGGTGGCCAGTTACGACATCCTGACCCTGGTAATGAAGCGGGCGTAACCAGCGCCGCCCGGCTGTGCAGGGCGGCGCTTTCCTTTTCCCCGCCCACCCTGCACAATGGCGTTTTCACTCAGCAGGCGGCGCCATGGCACTCTTTACCAAGACTCAATTCGTCCTCAACCCGATCGAAAACCCGCGTACCTGGGTGACTTTTGGCGTGGCCATCGCTTGCCTGCTGGCGGTGGGGCTGCTGCCGCGCGGGTTCGATTTCGTGGGGATACTGCGCATTGCCATGCTGGGCGTAGCCGGTTATATCGGCGCGGCCGCCATCGAACACTTGCCCGTGCGCGGTACCGTGCTGGTAGCCGACAGCACGGCCTTTTTGGCGCGCATCGCCATGTTCGGCTATGTGCCTACCGGCGAGTCGGCGCAGGGCCAGGTGTTCACCCACCGCAGCGCGTCGCCGATGCGCCATATCTATAGCCCGATCGTGGTGGGCCGCACGGTGGGCAGCACCTTTACCGCCACCGTGCCGCTGCGCTTCTATCGCGCAGTCAAGGATTTGAAGGCTTAAGCGTTCAGGCCGAACGGATCGTCGATGCTGTACGCCGGTTCGGTAAACCACTTCGGACCATGTTCCGTCATGTAGAAATGGTCCTCGTGGCGCACGCCGAATTCGCCGGGAATGCAGATCATCGGTTCGTTCGAAAAACACATGCCCACGTCGAGCAGCGTCTTGTTGCCGCCGACCAGGTACGGCCACTCGTGGATATCGAGGCCGATGCCGTGGCCGGTGCGGTGCGGCAGGCCTGGCAGCTTGTAGCCGGGACCGAAACCATCTTCTTCCAGCGCACGGCGGGCCGCCTGGTCCACCGCTTCGCACGGCACACCCAGCTGCGCGGCCGCAAACGCCGCCAGTTGCGCCTTCTTCTCGCTGTTCCATACCGACCGCTGACGTTCGCTGATCTCGCCGTACACATAGGTGCGGGTGATGTCGGAGATGTAGTTGTGCAGTTTGCAGCCGGTGTCGATCAGCACCGTGTCGCCGGGTTTTAACGTCTGCACATAGCTCACGCCGTGCGGGTATGCGGTGGCCTCGCCGAACAGCACGATCACGAAGTACGAGCCGGAAGCGCCCACCTTGCGGTGCGCGCGGTCGATGAACTGTTCCACCTCGGTGGTGGTGATCCCCTCGCGCAGGATCGAGGCGGCCGCCACGTGCACGGCCATCGTCATGTCCTTGGCGCGCTGCATCAGCGCGATCTCGTTGGCGGACTTGCGGGTGCGGCAGTGGGCCGTCACCAGGCTGGCGTTTTCCAGCGCATAGCCCGCGGCCAGCGGACGGATGCCGTCGTAGATGAAGAACGCGGCGCTCTCGCAGATGCCGATGCGCGGGGCGGCATCGGCGTTCGCTGCGATGCCCATGCGCGCCAGCGTGTCGATGAACAGCTGGTACGGGCTTTCGTGCTCTTCCCAGCAGTTGACCGGGCCGTCCACCAGCATGAAGTCTTTCAGCGTGCTTTCCTCGAAGGCTGGCGCGATGTACTCGATGCCGCCGCTGGCGGGCAGGATGGCGCCCACCATGCGCTCGCTGGCGTGCCACCTGGTGCCGGTGAAGTAGGTGAGGTTGGCGCCGGCGTTGATGTAGATCGCCGCCACGCCCTGTTCGCGCATGAAGGCCTGGGCGCGCGCCACGCGTTCCAGGTGCTCGTCTTTGGCGATCGGGACTGCGCCCGCCGTCATGTCCGATAAAGAGGCCAGCGCCTCGTCGATGGTCTTGCCGCCTATGGTCATAGCTGTCCCTGCACAAATTGGATTATGGTCCGCGATGATAGCAGCTGTCATCAGGCCGTAACAGGGCGCTGTTATCGTGCCGGCACCATGAACTTACTTTCAGGATGATATTATGTTGCACCGCCCTCGCTTGTCTCCCCGTTACATGCTCATCCCTACCGCGATCGCCATCGCCATCACCTTTGCCGCCTGTGGCGGGGGCGACGATGACACCATCAAGAACAACGTACCGCCGATCGCCCAGGGCCGCTGGATCGCCGGCGACCTGCATACCCACACCACGCAGTCGGCCGACGCCGACGTGAGCCAGACCCTCGACAAAATCCTCGGCAAGGCCTTCACCAGCTATGGCCTGGACTGGATGGCAGTGACCAATCACCTGCGCGTCTCCACCCGCGACGACAAGGGCGTGCTGCTGGCCGCGCCGATCCCGATGGCCACCGGCGTGGAGCGCTACGAGCAGCCGCGCCTCGCCGCCCTGCAATCGGCCGGCACTTATGCCGACAAGCTGATTTTCTCGGGCTTCGAGTGGGACATGCCTACCCATGACCACATCGGCATCGGCATTTTCGAGGGCACCGACAAGTCGGCCGGCGCTCCGCTGGCCGTGAGCACCAAAGGCGTGCGCGAATTCGAATACCTGTTCACCACCCGCGACCCTGCCATGTTCGACGCCGCCGACGTCGCGGCGTGGAAGGCCAAGTACGGCGACACCCGCTACAACAAGACCGCCGACGATGCCTTGAAGGCGATCTCCTGGCTCAAGGACAATTACCCCGACACCAGCTACGCGGTGATCAACCACCCATCGCGCAACAAGGGCAGCTACACGGTGGAAGACTTCCGCCGTTTCAACGACACCGCGCCCGACATCATGTTCGCCATCGAAGGCATGGTCGGCAACCAGATGGAGCCGGACCGTGGCGGCTACACCGCCGCCTACACGCCAGAGAATGCGCCGCTGCGCGCCTATGGCGGCGCCGACTACGTGGTGGCCAAACTCGGTGGCGTGTGGGATGCACTGCTGGGCGAGGGCCGCCGCGTCTGGAACCTGACCGATTCCGACACCCATTTTAAAATTGTCGGCAACAACAGCAGCGGCTACTTCCCCGGTGAATACGCCAAGAACTACGTGTTCAACAGCGCCACCGGCGCGCCGACCGCGAAAGACCTGCTGCAAGGCCTGCGCTCGGGGAAAATGTTCTCGGTCTATGGCGACCTGGTGAACGCGCTCGACTTCAACCTGGCCAGTACCAGCGACCGCAAGGAAATGGGCGGCGAGCTGAAAGTGGCCAATGGCGAAAAGGTGGTGGTCACCATCCGCTTCAAGAGCCCGGCGAAGAACAACTATGAAAAGCCGGTGGACAGCGGCGCCTCGGCCAGCGTCAAGCCGGTGGTGGACCACGTGGACCTGATCGTCGGCGACGTGGGCACGAAGGCCGCGCAGGGCACCGCCGCCTACGCGGTGGCCACCAACGCCAGCACCCGCGTGGTCAAGCGCTTTACCAGCGCCGACTGGAAGACCGACGCCGATGGCTACAACACCATCACCTACGAAACCACCGCCACCAAGAGCCAGTACTTCCGCCTGCGCGGCACCAACCTGGGCACCGATGTAGCGGGCCTGACGCAGGGCGGCGAGCCGCTGGCCGACCAGCGCACCAGCACCGCCGACGCCACCCAGCGTTTCAACGACATCAACGACCGCAACTACCGCAGCCTGTGGTTCTATTCGAACCCGGTGTTTGTCACGGTGCGTTGATCGTCCGGCGTCACTTGGCCTCGTCGATGTCCTCGCCGACGTTGATGGCGGCGTAGGCGCGCTGCACTGCCACGGCTTCCTTCGAGCCAACGCCGTACAGCTCCTGCGCGGCCTCGAGCGCCTTGGCGCGCGCCACCGCGTAGTTGGTGCTCGAGGTGAACTTGGTGCTCAGGGCCCGGAACCAGATGCGGTACGCCTTGTCGTTGCCGATGCCGGTCATCGCCTGCGGCGACTTGACCAGGTACTTGCTGTGGGCATCGCTGGCCGGATCGGCGTTCGAGCCCTGCGCCAGGAAGTAGAACATGCGATTATTCGGCCCGCTCGAATAGTGCACGTCGAGCTGCTTGAGCGACGTGCTCCAGGCGTCCGCGCTGCGCCCGTCCAGGCTGGGCTTGACCATGTAGCGCAGCGGCTTCTTGTCGCGGCTGATCTCCTGGCCCACCATCCAGTCGTTGCCCTTGGCCGGTATCACGGCGCCGGTGCCGCCTGCGCGCGCGTACGCTTCCACCATCTCGCCGCCGATGTCCGAATGCGATTCATTGAGGCCGCCCGATTCGCCCGAGTACACCAGGTCCGCCGTGGCGGCCGTGACGCCGTGCGACATCTCGTGGCCGATCACGTCGATCGATCCCAGGTTATAAAAATACGAGCCGCCGTCGCCGATGAACATGCACTTGCAGCGGTCGTCGTAAAAGGCGTTGTCATAGTCGCGATCGACGTGGACGGCAATGTGGGTGGCGGTGTTGTTGCCGTCCAGGGACTGCCAGCCGAGCACATTGCGGTTGGTGTCGTAGGTGTTCATCAGGCCCCAGAAGGCGTTGACGGCGGCGGTCTGGCCGTTGGCGTCGGTGGTGCTGCCGCCGCTGTACTGCTTGCCGTCGCCCCAGGTGTTGGTCGTGTTGACATAGACGTCGCCGGGATCGGGGTTGTACATCGAGCTGTGGTCGGCGTTGGTAATGGCCATGCCGCCGAAGCGCCCGCCCTTGCCGCGCGTGGCGTCGAGCATGCGGAACTGGCTGCCGCTGGGCGACGTGGACAGCGCCACCACGCCGTTGTACTGGCTATTTCCAGTACCGGTCCCGGCTCCGGTGCCACCACCGGCGTCACCGGCCGTTTGCAGCGCGTGCCACTGGGCGATGACCGCGCCGGTCCTGGCATCGACGATGGTGTCGTGATAGACCGGCTGCCTGTCCCTGACCATGCGCGTCTTGACGTAATAAGCGAGTGCGTAGCGCTGCACTACTTCCTGCACATCGAGCGCGTTGAGCTGGGCCTCGGGCTTGTTGGCGGCGGCCGCCGTGCGCTGGCTGGTCACCACGGGGTAGAGCAACAGTTCGGCGACCGGCTGCCAGCGATGCTCGATCTTTGACATGCCGGCGCGCACCGAGCGGATCGCCACGATGATCGCCTGCTGCGGCGAGAGCTTCGGCTTCAGGTCGGCGGGTGTTGGTACGGCAGCCGCAGCGCCGGCGGCCAGGCTATGCGCCCCGGGCCGGCGGTCGGTGACCGAGGCGCTGACGATGGCGCCGGTGGAATCGGTCACCACCACGGCTTCGGAGCCGAACACGCGCAGGCCCTCGTAGGTGTGCTGCACGCGCGAGATTTTCTGGCCTGCGGCGCCGGGGTGCTGGGCGGCCAGGCGGAAGCTGTACCGGGGCGCGGCCAGCGTGCGCGTCGTTTCGCGCGCCTGGTCGAACGCGGCCAGGCGCGCCAGCAGGTTGTTACTCTCCTGCGACGAGGGCGGCGCCACCGGTCCGCCCATCATGGCTGGCGACAGCGGCTGGGCCATGGCGGCGGTGGCGGCAATGACGGCGGCTGCCAGGGTGGAGACCGATAGCAGGGAAATGTGCAGATTCATCTTATCCTCCTGAATCCTGATTCCGATTCCAGCGCGCATCGGACGATGGCGCTGAGGCCGCCTGAGCGGACAGTCCACGCTAGAACGGAGGAGGGGAGGCGGTACTGTGGCAGATCAAAGGCGGGAGGGCGCAACCACCATCCCGCCGGTACTTGATCACTGGGCAATCAAACTGACCTTGTCGATCACGAACGACGTCTGCTTCCACGAATCCTCGGTCGAGACGAACGACAGCGTCACCGTTTGCCCCTTGTACGCGGACAGGTCGAAGGTGCGCACCTGGTAGCCGTCGGCGGCGTCGGCATTCGAGTACGTGGCCAGCGTGCCCAGCACCGCGCCCGAACTGTTCTTGACCGCCACCACCAGCCGGTCGTACCTGGCGCGGCCGATTTCATCGGTGTCGATGTGCAGTGCGAAGCTCAGTTTGGCGCTGGCGGCCGACGACGGGATCGTCACGGTCTGGGTCAGCGTCTCGGTGTTGCGTTTGCCGTTGCCGCCCAGCCATGCATAGCGCTGGCCCTCGTACGGCTTCTGGCCGCCGAAGCTGCCGATGGCGCCGGTATTGCCGGTCCAGCCGGTGACGCCCGATTCGAAGCCGCCGTTGGTGATCCGCTCGCCGCCGCTGCCGGCGGTCACTACCGTCAGCGTGGCTTCGCCCGAGGTGGCGGTCCTGGCCGGCGATGACGCGTCGCGCACCTGCGCCTTGAACACGGCGCCGTTGTCGGCCTGGGTGGCCGTGAGCGAGTAGGTGGCGCCGGTAGCGCCCGCGATCGGTGCGCCATTGCGGTACCAGGCGTAGGTGTACGGCGGCGTGCCGCCGCTGGCGGCCACGCTGAACGACGCGGTAGCGCCCACCGTCACCGCCACGCTGGCCGGCTGGGTGGTGATGCCGACGCCGCCGCTGTTGCCGGCCTCGTCCACGTCAGCACCGACGTTGATGGCCGCGTAGGCCCGCTGCACGGCAATCGCTTCCTTGGACGTGGCGCCATACAGTTCCTGCGCCGCCAGCAACACCTTGGCGCGGGCGTCGGCATAGTTGGTACCGGAAGTAAATTTCGTGGTCAGCGCCTTGAACCAGATGCGGTAGGCCTTGTCATTGCCGATGCCGGTCATCGCGGCCGGACTCTTGGTCAGGTACTGGCTGTAGTAGTCGCTGCCGGAGTCGGCCTTGGAACCTTGCGACAGGAAGTAGAACATCCGGTTGTTGGGTCCGCTTGAGTAGTGGACGTCGATGTTTTTCAGGTTGCTGCTCCAGGCATCGGGGCTGCGGCCATCCTTGCTGGGCTTGTACAACCAGCGCAGCGGCTGGCCGTCGCGCGCGATTTCCTTGCCGGTCATCCAGTCGTTGCCGCTGGCGGGAATCGCGGTGCCGGTGCCGCCGTTGCGCGCGTACGCTTCCACCATGTCGCCGCCGATGTCCGAGTGCGATTCGTTGAGGCCGCCAGACTCGCCCGCATACACCAGGTTGGAGGTGGCATCGGTAATGCCGTGCGACATTTCATGGCCGATCACGTCGATCGAACCGAGGTTATAAAAATACTGGCCGCCGTCGCCGATGAACATGCATTTGCAGCCGGAATCGTAAAAGGCATTGTCGTAGGCATTATCGACGTGCACCGCGATATAGGTGGCGGTGTTATTGCCGTCGAGCGACTTCCAGCCGAGCACGTTCTTGTTGGTGTCATAGGTGTTCATCAGGCCCCACAGCGCGTTGATGGCGGCGGTCTGGCCATTGGCATTGGTGGTGCTGCCGCCGGGAATATACTGCTTGCCGTCGCCCCAGGTGTTGGTGCTGTTGGTATAGACATTGCCGGGGCTGGGGTTTTGCTGCGAGCTGTGGTTGGCGTTGGTGATCGCCATGCCGCCGAACTTGCCGCCGGTGCCGCGCGTGGCGTCGAGCATCTGGAACCCGCTGCCGTTCTGGCTGGTGCTGATCGGCACGGCGCCGTTGTACTGGCTGTTGCCGGTGCCCACCACGGTTTGCAGCGCCTGCCACTGGGCGATCACTTCGCCGGTCCTGGCGTCGATGATGGTGTCGTGATAGACCGGCTTGCGATCGACGATCATGCGCGTTTGCACGTAATAGGCCAGCGCGTAGCGTTGCACCATGTCTTGCAGGTCGAGCGCGTTGAGGTCTTCTTCGGCCTTGTCGGCGGCCTCGGCCGTACGCACGGTCGCCATCACCGGGTAGATCAGCAGCTCGGCCGTCGGTGGCCAGCGGTGTTCGCCGCTAGGCGCGACTTTTTTGGCCACGCGGGCAATCGCGGCGTCGGCGTTGAAGGCGGGTTTGACGTTGTCGAGCGGCGTGGCTTGCGGGCCGGCCAGGGCGACCGTACGGTCGGGGCTGCTGGCCTGGGCCACGCTGGCGTCCAGCCCGGCGCGCTTGTCGGCCATCGACAGGCTGACGATGTTGCCGCCGCCATCGGTCACCACGACTTCCTCGGAGCCGAACACGCGCAAGCCCTTGTAGGTGTGTTGCACGCGGGTGATTTTCTGGCCATCGGCGCCCGGGTGCTGGTTGGCGATGCGGAAATTGCTGTCGGCGCCGAGGCCGAGCCGGGCGTCGCGTTCGGCCAATTTGGCCAGCAACGTTTTGTCCTGTGGCGTGACGGCAACAGCTGGCGCGGCAGCTGAAACAGGCGTCGTGACCATCAGCGGCATGGCGGCGATGGAGGCGGCTAGCAGGGTCTTACGTAGGTTCATCTCTTCTCCCAATGGTGACACGGCGACGTGATGCCGACCGGAACGGTGACACTATTCCGCTTGCCATCGGCAAGTCAAAAAACATCGAAAATGGGTCGTGAAAGAAAAAATGGCTCAAATGAGCCATCGCATAGCGCCTGTACCTAAAGGCGAACTCTGCAATTTTGAGTGGGCCGCGATGCAACACTCTGCACAATTAATCAGTGAAAATCGTTTAGATTGTTACTCGTCCGAATTACACTGCCAGAAGCCGGACGAGACGATAGTGGTCCGCCGGCCATCTACACAGTGTGGAGATAGTTCATGTTGTCGATTGCCACTAAAGTTGAACGTATCGTGAGGGAATCGGCCTTTCTGACGGAAGGGCTGAAGCGGGGGCTGATCAACCTGTCGGAGCTGGCGCGGCAGTTGCAGCCGCAGCTCGAAAGCGATTTATGGAAACCGGTGGGCCAGGCCGCCGTGGTGACGGCACTGCGGCGCCTGGCCGAGCGCCTGCCCGAGCCTCCCACGGGCAACATCGTGCTGGTGCAAAAGACTGGCGAGCTCACCACGCGCACCGAGCTGACCGAGTACACGTTTCGTCACAGTGACCGCATCCATGAATGCCACCGCAAGCTGCTGGCCGCGACCGAGCCGCTGCCGGGCGCGTTCGTGACGGTCACGCGCGGGGTCAATGAAGTGATGGTCATTTGCAGCCGCACGCTGGCGCCGCTGGTGGAGCAGGCGTTCGACGGCGAGCAATTGCTGGCGCGGCTCGATGACCTGAACGCGTTGACGCTGCACCTGCATCCCGGCGCAGGGCGCGAACCGGGCACTTACCAGGCGATCCTCAAGCAGCTGGCCTGGGACCGCGTCAACCTGGTGAACATGATCTGCACCAATACCGAGTTGACGGTGCTGCTTGAACAGGACCAGACCGGGCCGGCGTTTTCCACGCTGGCCCGGTTCAAGATGCACTGATCAGGACAGTTGCGAACGCACGCGGGCGATCGCCTTGCGTACCTGGTTCGGCGCGGTGCCGCCCACGTGGTCGCGTGCGGCCACCGAGCCTTCGAGCGTGAGCACGGCAAACACGTCGTCGCCGATCAGCGGCGAGTAGGCGCGCAATTGCTCGAGCGACATTTCCGACAGGTCGATTTTCAGGTCGTCGCAGGCGCGCACGGCGTGGGCCACGGCTTCGTGGGCATCGCGGAACGGCAGGCCCTTCTTGACCAGGTAGTCGGCCAGGTCGGTGGCAGTGGCGTAGCCTTGCAGCGCGGCGGCGCGCATATTGTCGGGCTTGACGGTGATGCCGCCGGCCATGTCGGCAAAGATGCGCAGCGTATCGACCAGGGTATCGACGGTGTCGAACAGCGGTTCCTTGTCTTCCTGGTTGTCCTTGTTGTAGGCCAGCGGCTGGCCTTTCATCAGGGTCAGCAGGCCGGTCAGGTGGCCATAGACGCGGCCGGTCTTGCCGCGCGCCAGTTCCGGCACGTCCGGGTTTTTCTTTTGCGGCATGATCGACGAGCCGGTGCAGAAGCGGTCGGCAATGTCGATGAAGCCAACGCGCGGGCTCATCCAGATGATCAGCTCTTCCGACATGCGCGACACGTGCATCATGACCAGCGCAGCGGCAGCGGTGAATTCGATCGCGAAATCGCGGTCGGAGACGGCGTCGAGCGAGTTGTGGCACACATCGTCAAAGCCCAGCGTGGCAGCCACGCGCAGTCGGTCGATCGGGAACGTGGTGCCGGCCAGCGCGGCGGCGCCCAGCGGCAGGCGGTTGACGCGCTTGCGGCAATCCTGCATGCGCTCGACATCGCGGCCGAACATTTCCACGTACGCCAGCATGTGGTGGCCGAACGTGATCGGCTGCGCCACCTGCATGTGGGTAAAGCCCGGCATGATGGTGTCGGCGTTTTTCTCGGCCAGGTCGGTCAGCGCGCCGCGCAGGGCGTTCAGCAGACCGACGACGTCGTCGATGGCCGAGCGCACGTACAGGCGGATGTCGGTGGCGACCTGGTCGTTACGCGAACGGCCCGTGTGCAGGCGCTTGCCGGCATCGCCCACCAGTTCGGTCAGGCGTTTTTCGATATTCAGGTGCACGTCTTCGAGGTCCAGCAGCCATTCGAACTTGCCGGCTTCGATCTCGGCCAGGATCTGCGCCATGCCGCGCTCGATCTCGGCGCGGTCGGCGGCGCTGATGATGCCCTGGGCAGCGAGCATCTCGGCATGGGCCAGCGAGCCCTGGATATCGGCCTTGGCCAGGCGGTTGTCGAAGAAGACCGAAGCGGTGTAGCGCTTGACCAGGTCGGAAACAGGTTCGTTGAAGCGGGCCGACCAGGCTTCGCTTTTTTTGGAGAATTGATCAGTCATGATAAGGAAGAGTAGTGGGCACGTAAGTCAGAACTGACGGATTATAAACCGCCAGCCGTACAAAAATCGGTCAACGTTGTTGTTGTGGCCATAAAATTAACCGAAATGCGTGCCGAATGGGTTTGCTCGTCACTGCCAATGCATCAACACCGGCGGCACCAGCAGCGCCAGCGCCATCACCGCGTAGATCAGTTGCAGCGGGATCATCCACTTGGCCCAGGTGATCCACGGCACCCGCGCCAGCGCCAGCACGCCCACGGTGATGCCCGAGGTCGGGATCATCGGCGTGGTCAGTTCGCCGAACTGGAAGGCCAGGATGGCGGTCTGGCGGGTGACGCCTACCAGGTCGGCCAGCGGCGCCATGATCGGCATGGTCAGCGCGGCCTGGCCGGTGCCGGAGTGGATGAAGAAATTGATCACGGTCTGGATACCGAACATTTTCCAGGCCGTGAAGATCGGCGACGACGACTGCACCAGTGGCGTCAATGCGTGCAGCATGGTGTCGATGATCTGGGCGTCGCGCGCCAGGATCATGGTGCCGCGCGCCAGTGCGATTACCAGCGCCGTGCCCACCAGGTCGCGCGCGCCCTGGATGAAGCCGTCGACGATCTGGCCCGAATCGAGCCGGCCCACCAGGCCGATCACCACGCCCATGGTCAGGAACAGGGCGGCGATTTCGTCGATGTACCAGCCGTAGTGCACCACGCCCACCACCATGATGCCCAGCGACGCCGCAAACATCCACAGCACCAGCTTGTGGCGCGCGGTCATGCCGGTGAATTCGCCGAGGCCCTCGGGCTGTTCCTTGCGCTTTTCCAGGTCCAGTGCGTAGGTGGGGCTCAGTTGCGGGTTCTTTTTCACGCGCGCCGCGTACCACATCAGGAATGCCACGGTAATCGCGGTGGCAATCGTCCAGGCGATCAGGCGGTAGCCCCAGCCCGAGAACACCGGCACGCCGGCGATGCCCTGGGCGATGCCGACGTTGAACGGATTCAAAAATGCCGCCGAAAAACCGACCTGCGAGCCGAGGAACGGGATCGAGACGCCGGTAATGGTGTCATACCCCAAGGCTAAAGCGAGCGGCACGAAAATCAATATAAACGGTATCGCCTCCTCGTTCATGCCAAAGGTGGCGCCGCCGATCGAGAACAGCGTGACAAACACGGGGATCAGCGCCTTCTGGATGAAGCGCGAATTCTTGTGCGCGGCGGCCAGCGCCTTGATCATTGAATCGACCGCCTCGGTCTTGTGCAATACCGCAAAAGCGCCGCCGACGATCAGGACAAAGGCGATGATCTGCGCCGCCTCGACAAAACCCTTGATCGGCGCCTTGAGCAGGGCGACCACGCCTTGCGGTGCGCTCGGCACGTAGTGGAAGCTGTCGGGCAAGATCAGCTGCTTGCCGTTGACCAGGTGGGTGTCGTATTTGCCGCCCGGGACCAGCCAGGTGGCGGCGGCGATCAGCGCCAGGATGATGAACAGCAGGACAAACGTGTGCGGCAGCTTGAATTTTTTGATGGCCATTTTTTATTGTCGCTAAAGGTGGGCTTATTGGCTGGTTATTGGCTGGTTACTGGCTGAGCAGGTCGCCGGCGCGGAAGGCGGTGGCGCCGGCCACCTTGCCTACGTTCATGCCGCGCAGCACGTGGCGGTGGGCGCTGCGGGCGAAGAACACGCCGGCCACGCTGGCGCGCAGCACGGTGGTGATGCCGCTGACCGGGTCGATCAGGTCGGCAATGGCGTCGCCCGGCTGTAACTTGTCGCCCAGATCGCGCGTATAAACCAGCACGCCGTGGTGCGGCGCGTACAGCGGTTCCACGCCTTCGAGCGGCGTGGCTGCGCACAGCGGGGCCGGCAGATCAGGCCCCGCATCGTCATCGGTCAGCACGCCGTTGATGGCCAGGTAGCGCAGCAGGGCGTTGGCGTCGCGCTCGGCCAGGTCGTAGCTCACTTCGGCCTCGCCGCGCAGCTCCACCGTCACCGCCACGCAGGCCGGCGGGATCGGCACGCTGCCCTTGAAGTGGTGATCGAGGTCCCACCACAGGCGGCTGCACGCTTCGTCGAACGGTTCGCCGCCCGCTTCCAGTGCCAGCAGCAGCGCGTGCGCGCCGAGCAGGGCGGACAGCGGCGCCACCGCGTCGGCCAGCGGCGTGCCGGCATACAGGTGCATTACGGCTTCGTTATCGCAGTGCAGGTCGAGCACGATGTCGGCGTCCACCGCCAGCGTCATCAGCACTTTTTTGAGGGTTTCGGCGTCGGTTTTCGGTTGCCAGGTGGCGATCGAGGCGCGCGCGTGTTCGCGGATCATGCGCACATTGGCTTGCGCATCCTGGCCCAGCTGGCCGTCGAGCGACACCTTCACCTCATCGAACACGTGCTTGTAATTGCGGTTGAAGTTGATGCCGGTGGTCAAATCGAAGCGGCCGAAGGCAGCGCCCTGGATTGCCTGCGCCAGGCCGATCGGGTTGGCGGCCGGCACCAGGATGATCTCGCCGGTGATGCGGCCCGCCTGTTCCAGCGCGGTCAGCTGCTTGCGCAAAAATTGCGCCACCAGCATGCCGGGTACTTCGTCCGCGTGCAGCGAGGCCTGGATATAGACTTTTTTGCCGGCGCCGGGCGTACCGAAATGAAAACTGGTCAGTTCGAAGGTGTTGGCGCTGTGCAGGCCGGAAAGAGGGTGTTTTTGTGCTTGCATGGTGGCGGGCGGCAGGTGATAAAAGTGGGCTGAAGAAACACGAAAACGGCGCGGAGCGCCTGAAATCGCTTGAGTATGTAGCACTATTTTCACAAAGTAAATCATAGTGCGTGTATCGGGCGGCACATTCTTGAGTTTTTGGCTACTTGTGCGTACAGTCAGTTTTAACAGAAGTATTTGTTTATCACATTACTACCTAAGAAGAGAAAATTATGGCTGACCTGCACGGCATGCGAATTTCGACGATGGCTCACGCGGTGCGCCGCACCCTGGGACTGGGAATGGTCGGCTTGATGGGACTGGCAGGTCAGCAGGCGCTGGCACAGGAAGCTCCGGGCACGCCGGTCACCGCCGCCGAAGCCGACACGGCGGTCGTCAAGCCGGTGCCGCGCGTGGAAATCACCGGCTCGGCCATCCGCCGCATCGAATCGGAAACCGCGCTGCCAGTGCAGGTGATCAGCCGCGCCGACATTGAAAAAGTGGGCGTGACCACCGCGTCCGAAATCCTGGCCCGGCTGTCGTCCAACGTGGGCGGCCTGACCGACGGCGCCAGCATCAACGTCGGCGGCGACCAGCGCGGCTTCAACAGCGCCAACCTGCGCGGCATCGGTACCTCGTCCACGCTGGTGCTGCTCAACGGCCGCCGCATGGCCAACTTTGCCTCGCCCGGCGACGACACCGGCGTCGATCTCAACAATATTCCGGCGTCGGCCATCCAGCGCGTGGAAGTGCTGCTCGACGGCGCGTCTGCCCTGTACGGCACCGACGCCATCGGCGGCGTGATCAACTTCATCACCCGCAAGGACTTCAAGGGCATCGAGCTTAGCACCTACGGCAACAAGACCCAGGAAGGCGGCGCTGGCAAGCGCACCGCCACCATCACGGCCGGTTTTGGCGACCTCGATAAAAACGGTTTCAATATCTTCACCGTGGCCGACATCCAGGCCACCAGCGCGCTATCGACGTCGCAGCGCAAGTTCATCGGCGACCTGCGCGTGCCCGAGCGCCTGCCGCACCTGCTGTCGGGCTTCACGTCACCGGCCAATATCCGCCTGACCGGCGCCCAGCGCGACTATCTGAACGAGCAGGGCTTCACCATCAATGGCAAGCCCATCACCAAGACCACCATCAACCCGTCGGTGCCCAACTGTTCGCCCCCGGCCAACCTGTACTTGCCCAACGGTACCGGCGGCTCCGAGGCGTGCACCTACGATTACATGGGCGATACCGAGCTGTTCCCGAAATCGAACAAGCTCAACTCGCTCACGCGCGGCGTGTTCCAGATCACCCCGAGCACCCAGCTGTACGCCGAGGTGGCGCTGAGCCGCTCGCGCACCTCGTACGTGGGGTCGTCGGCACGCGTACGTGCTTACGTGGACTACAGCGTGATCCCGGCGCTGGCCGGCTACAACATGCTCTCGCCCGAAGCGAGCGCCGACGACGATGTGCCCGGTGAAGTGGAACTGCGCGTGCGCCTGAACGAGGCCGGCCGCCGCACCAGCGAACTGACCAGCGAAAGCCAGCGCTACGTTGTGGGCCTGACCGGCAGCGCCAACGGCTGGGACTACGACGTGGGCCTCAATCACAGCGTCAACACCATCAAGGACCGCGATACACACGGCTATGTGCTGTACAACGAAGTGCGCCAGGGCATCATCGACGGCCTGATTAACCCGTTCGGCCCGTCCAGCGCGGCCGGCGTGGCCCTGCTCAACAGCATCCAGGTCAACGACGAAGTGCGCCGCGCCAAGGGCACCATGGACTCGATCGACTTCAAGGTCTCGCACTCGGTGGGCACCCTGGCCGGCGGCGATGCGGGCCTGGCCATCGGCGGCGAATGGCGCCGCGAACGCAACACGTTTACGCCATCCGAGCTCCTGATGAGCGACAACATCAATGACGACTTCGCGCCGGAAGGCGGCGGGGCGACCGCCAATAGCCGCAAGGTCAAGGCCATCTTCGGCGAACTGCTGCTGCCATTTAGCAAGCAGTGGGAAGCGCAAGTCTCCGCCCGTTACGACCACTACCAGGTGGTGGGCGGCGCGGCCAGCCCCAAGGTGGGCCTCACCTACACGCCGACCAAGACCATGTTGTTCCGCGCGTCGGCCGGCCGTGGCTTCCGCGCGCCCTCGATGAACGAGCTGTATCGTCCAACCGTGTACAGCGCCACGGCCACCCTGCCTGATCCGGTGTATTGCGCCACGGTCAACAACGATTACGCCGAGTGCGCGTTCAACTGGGACACGCGCCGCTATTCGAACGCCAACCTGAAACCTGAAAAGAGCAAGCAGGCCTCGATTGGCATGGTGATCCAGCCGTCGCGCAACGCATCGATGACGCTTGACTACTGGCGCATCAAGCGTACCGATCTGATCAGCGAAATCGGCGACGACATCATCCTCAATAACCCGGCCAAGTACGGCAACCTGGTGATCCGCGACGAGGACAACGAGATCGATTACATCGAACTGCGCAAGGAAAACCGTGGCGCCCAGATCGCCTCGGGCCTGGACCTGGTGCTCGACTACAGTGGCGTCAAGACCTTTGCCGGTCGTTTCGGCGGCCGCCTGTCCGGCACCTACGTGCTCGATTCCAAGATCCAGAACGCCAAGGGTGATCCGTACGTGAGCAACCTCGGCCGCTTCGTCACCGATGGCGTGGTACAGCGCTGGCGCCATACGATTTCGGTGGACTGGGACAATGGCCCGCTGTCGGCCACGCTGTCGAACACGTTCTCGAGCGGCTACCACGACCAGAACTCGGCCATCAATACCGATGACGGCTCGGTGGTGGCGCCCAACAAGGTCACCTCGTACTCGCTGTGGGACCTGACCAGCGCCTGGCAGATCAACAAGAACTTCAAGCTGCGCGCCGGCATACAAAACATGTTCGACCGCTCGCCACCGTTCTCCAACCAGGCGTATTACTTCCTGTCGGGCTACGATCCAACCTACACCGACCCGCGCGGCCGCCGCTTCTTTGCCTCCGCTAACTACGCTTTCAAGTGAGCACGATTAAATTCATGGTTTCTACTGCCCCTCAACAATGTAATATAGCCTTAAGTAATTGATTGGTATCATCTGCATCATGACGGCGCCGCGCGCAAGCCCCGGCGCCGGTTTCACTTTGGAAGGGCAACATGAATTTTTCAGGTTTTACGTGCCAGCGCCTGTTCGTGCTCTGGCTGCTGGTGTTTGCCAGCTTCGGCGTACACGCGGCGCAAGGCGCTGCAGCCAAGGCCCAACCCACCGGCAAGGCAGTCAAACCGGCCAAGGCGGTCCCCCCGCCCAAGCCGGTCCTGGCACCGCCGGCGGGCAACCTGGTGATCATCGGCGGCGGCTTGCGCGCCGATAATGCGGAAGTCTGGCAACGGATCGTGCTCTTAGCTGGCGGCAAGGGCGCGCGCATCGGCGTGTTCGGCTCGGCCTCGATCAATCCTGAAAACGCCGCCCAGAACACGGTCAACAAGCTCAACCAATACGGCGCCCAGGCGTTTTTCATTCCGCTTGGCGTCACGCTGCCCAATAGCGACTACCGCAAGGCGGCCGAAGACCCGGAAGTGGTTGCCCTGATCCATTCGGCCACCGGCATCTATTTCACCGGCGGCGACCAGGCCCGCATTACCAAGGCGCTGGTGCGCCAGGACGGCACCCGCACTGCCGCGCTCGAAGCCGTGTGGGACGTGTACCGCGACGGCGGCGTGGTGGCCGGTTCGTCGGCCGGTGCGGCCATCATGAGCACCACCATGTTTTATGACGCCAAGTCCACGCTCGACATGCTCAAGCAGGGCGTGACTGACGGCAACGAAATCGCCCCCGGCCTCGGCTTTGTCGGCGACGACGTCTTCATCGACCAGCACTTGCTGGTGCGCGGGCGTTTTGCCCGCATGATCCCGGTGATGCTGAAAAAAGGGTACCAGATCGGCCTCGGCATCGACGAAAACACGGCGATGGTGGTCAACGCCAAGCGCGACGTGGAAATCATCGGCTACAGCGGTGCGCTGCTGCTCGACCTGTCGGCGGCGATCACCGACCGCGCCATCAAGGGTTTTAATATCAGCAACGCCACCATCAGCTACCTCGACCGGGGCGACAAGTTCAACCTGGTCACGCGCGATTTCACGCCGTCGCCCGACAAGGCCGACAACAAGCTCGACCCTAATCAGCCCGATACGCGGGGCGTGGTCTATACCAACGATATTCTCGGCAATAACGCGGTACTGGACCTGATGGTCAACCTGATCGACAACGCCCAGCAGGACGCCATCGGCATCGCCTTCGGCAACCCGCGCGATTCGTACCCGGACATGGGCTTTGAATTTCGCTTCAGCAAGACCATCAACAGCGTGGGGTACAGTTCGACCGAGGTGGAAGCCTATTCGGTACTGAAATTGCGCTTGGATATCCGGCCGATCCAGCTGCAGCAGCCGCTCTACCGCTACAGGTAAATCACAGTTGAGCTACACTTGAATGGGATGGCATTCGGCCATCCCATTTTCTTTTGGAGCTCACATGCGCATGTTTTCCCTGCGATGGCGATCCCTGTTCCAGGCCGCGCTGCTGGCGGCCATGCCGCTGGCGCACGCTGGCGCCGCTGCTCCCGCAGTTGCCGCCACGGCCGCGCCGCAAGGATCGCTGGTGATTGTTGGCGGCGGCCTGAAAGCCGACAATGCCGAGATCTGGCAACGCATCGTCAACCTTGCCGGCGGACCGGGCGCGCGCATCGCCGTGCTGCCGTCGGCCAGCGCCTATCCCGAACGCGCCGGCCAGTGGATCTCCGAACGCCTCAACAGCTATGGCGCGGCCGCCTTCGTGGTGCCGCTGTCGGTGCGCCTGGCCGATACCGATTTCCGCAAGGTGGCCGAGGATGCGGAACTGGCCGGCGCGGTGCGCGGCGCCGGCGGCGTGTTCTTCGTCGGCGGCGACCAGTCGCGCATCACCGCAGCGCTGGTGCGCGCCGACGGCAGCCGCACCGCCGTGCTCGACGCCGTATGGGACGTGTACCGGCGCGGCGGCGTGGTGGCTGGCGACAGCGCCGGCGCCGCCATCATGAGCAGCACCATGTTTTACGCGCCCAACTCGGTGCTGGCCACCTTGCACCAGGGCATTGCCGACGGTCGCGACATCGCCCCCGGACTGGGCTTTATCGGCGACGATGTCTTTGTCGACCAGCACCTGCTGGTGCGCGGCCGGTTCGCCCGGATGATACCGGCCATGCTCAAGAAGGGCTACAAGTACGGCCTCGGCATCGACGAAAACACGGCGATGGTGGTGGACCGGCGGCGGCAGGTGGAAATCATCGGCGTCAAGGGGGCGCTGCTGATCGACCTCACGCGCGCCACCACCGACAGCGCCCGCGCCGGCTTCAACGTCTCCAACGCGGTGCTCAGTTACCTGGACCGGGGCGACCGCTACGACCTGGCCAGCCACACCTTCACGCCGGCGCCCGACAAGGCCGGCGGCCGCCTGGCCGATGGCCGCGAACTGCTGCGCCAGCCCGTGTATTCCAGCGATATCCTCGGCCGCAACGCGGTGGTGGAGCTCATGGAAAACCTGATCAACAACCACGAGAACGAGGCCATCGGGATCGCCACCAGCGGGCGCGAGATAGGCGGCGAGGGCGCACCCGCGCCCGGGTTCCAGTTCACCTTCCGCAAGACGCCCGACAGCGTAGGCTATGTAAAACCCGAGACGCACAGCTATTCGATCCTGAATATGCGGCTCGATATCCGCCAGCTCGATCCCGGGCCCGTGCCGGCGCAGCGCAACTGATTCAGGTATTGGCCGCGCGGGATACAGGCACTAGAATGGTCGTTTCGACCTTCGCGAGGCCCGCATGTCCCGTAACAACCTGATCGGCGCGCTTGCCGCTGCCTGCATTGCCGCTGCCGGTTTCACTGCTGCTACCGCCGCTACCAACACCGCTACCACCGCCAACGCTGCGGCATCACCGGCACAACCGGCCACCGTCCGCCTCGACTATGTCCACAGCGGCAACGCCCTCAACGAACAATACGCAGTCGATCGCGTGGTGATCGAGCCGCTACCGTGGCCCGGCGACATGCGCAGCACCATCGACGCCACCAATCGCGGCAACAACCTGGTGGAAGTGGTCGATGCCGAATCAGGTGAGCTGCTGTATTCGCGCGGCTTTTCCACGGTGTTTGCCGAATGGGCCAGCACCGAGGAGGCTAGCCACACCAGTCGCGGCTTCCAGGAATCGGTACGCTTCCCCAAGCCCGACAAGCCGGTGCGCGTGCGCATCCTGAAGCGCGACGAGCGCGGCGCGTTCTCGGTGGTGTGGACCACGCGCGTCGATACCGATGCCATGGACGTGGTGCGCAAGCAGGCCGCCGCGCCCGTAAAACCGATCGGCATCCGCGTCAACGGCGCACCGAAGGACAAGGTGGACCTGTTGATCCTCGGCGACGGCTACACCGCCGGCGAGATGAAAAAATTCGAAGCGACCGCGCGCAAGCTGGCCGACCACTTGTTCAGCGTCTCGCCGTTCAAGGAGCGCGCCCATGACTTCAACGTGTGGGCGCTGGCGCTGCCCACGGCCGAATCGGGCGTGTCGCGGCCATCGACCGGCGTGCACCATGCGTCGCCGCTGGGCACGCGCTACGACATCTTCGGCAGCGAGCGCTACGTGCTCACGCTCGATAATCGCGCGCTGCGCGAGCTGGCGCAGAACGCGTCGTACGAGTTCATCGAAATCCTGGTCAACAACGACACCTATGGTGGCGGCGGCATCTTCGGCCAGTTCAGCACGGCGGCGGCCAACAACGACTGGGCCAATTATCTGTTCGTGCACGAATTCGGCCACCACTTCGCCGGCCTGGCCGACGAGTACTACACGTCGCCCGTGGCCTACGCCACCGGTGGCGCCCGCCGAGAACCGTGGGAACCCAACGCCACCGCGCTGCGCGACCCTACCAAACTGAAATGGAAAAAGTTCGTCAAGGACGGCACGCCACTGCCCACGCCGTGGCCGAAAGAAGCGTACGAAACCGCGTCGCGCGCATATCAAAAGGAGCGTGCGGCGCTGCGGGCGGCCAACCGGCCCGAGTCGGAAATGAGCGCACTGTTTCATCGCGACCTGGAGCAGAGCAACGCGCTATTCTCGCGCGATCCGCACCGGCACACCGTAGGCGCATTCGAGGGCGCCAACTACGAAGCCACCGGTTACTACCGGCCCGAGATGCAATGCCTGATGTTCGATCGCAGCGACAAGTTCTGTTCGGTGTGCGCGGAAGCCGTCACTACCATCATCGACCTGTATTCCCGTCCTGCAATCAAATAAGGGGTTACGTACGGTACCGAACAGTCAACTTTCGGGGTTTTGGATATTCTGATTACGTGACCTAGCGCTTCTACTAAAAAAGCGGAAAGCGTTTAGAGGCGGGGCCTTTGATGGTCTTGCCCACCTAAATAAGAACGTATCCAAACATAATTGAGAGGAACTATCATGAGCAAAATCGTCGCTACCCTGATCGCCGGCCTGTTCGCTACCGCTGCCTTCGCCCAAACGCCGGAAGTAAGCCGCGCCCAGACCGAAGCCAACAAGGACATCGCCAAGGCCCAGCAAAAAGAAGCCAAGGTTGAAGCCAAAGCCGACAAAAAAGCCAACAAGGCTGTCAACAAGGCCGACCAGGTCCACGCTGAACAGCAAGCCAAGGTAAACACCGAAGCTGCCAAAGCCAACGAAAAAGTGGCCAAGGCCGATCCTGAAGACAAAGCCAAAGTTGCTGCCGAAGGCCAGAAAGACGTTGCCAAGGCAGTCGAGAAGGCTGAAAAGAAAACCGTGAAAGCGGACGCCAAAGCCATCAAGAAAACCGTTGACGCCACCGAAGACAAAGCGCTGGCCGCCAATAAAACCGACGCAGTACGCGCCAAAGCCGCTGCTGACGTCAAAGAAGCCGCTGCCAAGCACTAATCTGCTGCGCGGTTAGAAGAACGGGCGCACCTGCGAGGGTGTGCCCGTTTTTTTATCTGTCTTAAGTTTCTCCTAATTAAATATTAATAATAATGATTCGCATTAAAAAATGCGCATAAAAAATATTTAACGCCATCAGGGCACCTAGGAGAATGTATGTCGAGCAGCACCCGTCACATCGCACGTCCGTCCCATCCAGCATCGCATCCCAATCCGCACCCCACCCGAAAGACCGCGCTGGCGCTCGCCATTGCCGTTGTCATGGCTGGTGGTTCCGTTAGTGCCGGTAGCGCCCTGGCGCAGATTGCCACCACCGGCACCATGGCCGAAGTAGTGGTGTCTGCTGCCGGGTTCGAGCAGAACATCAAGGATGCGCCAGCGTCGATTACCGTGATCACGCGCGCAGAGCTCGAGCGCGAACGTTTTGGCAACCTGACCCAGGCGCTCGAGAGCGTGGAGGGGATCGACGTGGGGGCGGCCAGCGACAAGACCGGCGGCATGAATATCAGCATCCGTGGCATGCCCAGCGACTACACCCTGGTATTGATCGACGGCCGCCGCCAGAACGCGGCCGGCAATGTCACGCCGAATAACTTCGGCGGCACCCAGACCAGCTTCATGCCGCCGCTGGCAGCGATCGAACGCATCGAGGTGATCCGTGGGCCGATGTCCACCCTGTACGGCTCCGACGCCATGGGCGGCGTGGTCAACATCATCACCCGCAAGGTCGGCAAAAAATGGATCGGTTCGGTGGGCGCCGACTACACGGCGCAGCAGGAGTCAGCCTTCGGCGACGTCAAGGCCGGCCGCTTTTACCTGAGCGGTCCGCTCAGCACCGACTTGCTGGGCCTGTCCTTGCGCGGCAGCACCCAGCGCCGCGACGCGGCCAACGTCACGTACCAGAACATCAATGGCGTGGAAACGCCGACCAATATGGGCGCCAACCCGGTGCGCTCGGAAGTGAACAACTACGGCGGCCGCCTGGCGTTTACGCCCAACCGCGCGCACACCATCATGCTCGACGTGGAAGCGGGGCGCCAGACCTATGACAACGCCGCCGGCCAGCTGGGTACGCTGGGCGTGCAGGGCGGTTACGGTCCCAAGCAGAAATACAATCGCGACCAGTACACCCTGTCGCACACGGGCCGCCTGGGCTGGGGCACCATCGACAGCAGCTACATGGTCAACCAGACCGAGACTATCGGCCGCACCATTCCGCCCGGTACGCCCGGTGCGGTGGCGGGCAGCGCGCGCACGCTGGAAGTGGAAAGCCGCGTGTTCGACACCAAGCTGGTACTGCCGTGGGGCAACCACATGTCCACCATCGGCGCCCAGTGGTGGCAGGCCGAGATGACCGACGGCGTGGCGCCCGCCAAGTTCGAGTTCACGCAAAAAGCGTTGTTCCTGGAAGACGAATGGCGCCTGGCCGAGACCGTGGCACTGACGCTCGGCGCGCGCTATGACGACCACAGCATCTTCGGCGGGCAGATGAGTCCGCGTGCTTACGCGGTCTGGAGCGCCACGCCCAACTGGACCGTCAAGGGCGGCGTGAGCCGTGGCTACAAGACGCCGCGTGTTGAGCAACTGTCGCCGGGCATCAACGGCTTCGGCGGCCAGGGCACGATACCGCTGGTGGGCAGCCCGGGCCTGAAACCCGAAACCAGCACCGCCACCGAACTGAGCGTCCACTTCGACAATCTGGCCGGCTGGACCGCCAGCGGTACCCTGTTCAATAACAAGTTCAAGGACAAGATCACCACCGGCACCGGCCTGATCAACTGCGACTATCGCCAGGCGCCGAATCGTCCCGGTTGCGTCAGCTTCGGCAACTGGCCCAATGTCGATGCGTTCGGCCAGTCGATCAACGTCGATGAGGCCGTCACGCGCGGCGCGGAATTCAACACCCGCGTGGCACTGAGCAAGACCGTCGCTGCCAGCGCCAACTACACGTACACCGACAGCGAGCAGAAAAGCGGCGCCAACGCCGGCAAGCCGCTCAGCGATACGCCCGAGCACGCGGTCAATGCGCGCCTGACGTGGGACATCACGCCCGACGTCAAGAGCTGGCTGCGCGCCGAATATCGCAGCGACCGCTTCCGCGATCCGGGTACGTCGGCGTCCACCCGCGTGGCCAAGGAAGTGCTGGGCGACTACCAGGGCTACACCATGTTGCACCTGGGCGGCAGCTACCAGCTGACCAAGGCGGTCACCCTGAACGCGGCGATTTACAACCTGCTCAACAAGGACTTCCTCGACTATCGTTCGTACCGCGCCACGCCGACCGCCAACCCCACCTACAGCAACACGTATGTGAACAGCCAGGAAGGGCGCCGGCTCTGGTTGTCGGCGAACGTGGATTTTTAAGCCGGATCGCGTCTAGAATGCGGGATGACACGTAAAAATCCCGTATTTCCCGGCCCCCGTACCGCGCGCGGTGCAGTGCTGGCTGTTTTACTCTCCAACGCCGACCAAACCGGCGCCGAACCGCTGCGCGGCCGGGTGACCCTGGCCGCCATCGTGCGGACCTTGAAGCGCAAGTATCACTGGCCGATCGAAACGGCCAGCTTTCCGTCCAATAGCGCCGATGGCCGGGCAACCTGGGCGACCGTGTACACCCTGCCGGAAGACGTGATTGCAGCCGCGCTCGATGGCCGGGGCCGCGACTGGCTGCTGGCAGCATCCACGTGATTCGCTGATATAAAAAAGCCGTCATGCCGCTGCTGCGGGATGACGGCTTGTTGCTGCACGTTGTAGTTACACGATCGGCGTCAGCCCGCTCGGCTTGATCTTGGTAGCCAGCGCCTTGCCCTTGCGGGCGCGCTTGCCGATGTGCTCGGCCAGCCCGGACGCCGACAGGCGCACATCCTGCGGCTTGGCGCCACGGCCGATGCCGCTGACAATGACGCCTTTCTGGCTGATCGGCTTGGCCGAGACCAGCGTTTCCTTGTCTTCGAGTTCCATCACGATCACGCCGCGACCGCCGTTGGTCAGCACCTTCATCTCGTCCAGACCAAACACCAGCACGCGGGCATTGGCCGACAGCGCTGCCACGGCGGAAGCTTCCGGGCCGACCACAGATGGCGGCAGCGGTACGTCGCCTTCGTCCAGGGTGATGAACGATTTGCCGCCACGGATGCGGCTGACCATGTCGGCCGCCTTGGCGATGAAGCCGAAACCGGCGCTGGTGGTCAGCATCAGTTGCGTAGCGCCGCTGCCTGCGAAGTAGTGCAGGATGCGCGCGCCGGTGGCCAGGTCGATCAGGGTGGTGACCGGCACGCCGTCGCCACGCGCGTTCGGCAAGGCTGCCACTGGCACCGAATACACCTTGCCGTTGCTGCCGAAGGCAAGCAGGTTGTCCACCGTGCGGCATTCGAAAGCGCCATACAGCGCATCGCCGGCCTTGAAGGTGAATTGACCGGCGTCGTGGCCCACGCCGGTGCGGGCGCGGATCCAGCCTTTTTCCGAGATGATCACGGTGACCGGTTCGTCCACCACTTTCTGTTCCACGACCGCTTTTTGCGCTTCTTCGATCACGGTACGGCGGGCATCGCCATAGGTCTTGGCATCGTTCTCGATTTCCTTGATGATCAGGCGTTTCATCGACGATGGGTTGTCGAGCAGGTCTTGAAGCGTGCCTTTTTCCTTGCGCAGTTCGGCCAGTTCCTGCTGGATCTTGATCGCTTCCAGGCGCGCCAGCTGGCGCAGGCGGATTTCCAGGATGTCTTCGGCCTGGATTTCGGACAGGCGGAAGCGCTCCATCAGCGCGGACTTCGGCTCGTCCGAATTGCGGATGATGTGGATCACTTCATCGATATTGAGCAGAATCGTCTCGCGGCCTTCGAGGATATGGATGCGCGCATCGACCTTGCCCAGCTTGAATTGCGAGCGGCGGGTGACCGTGGCGAAGCGGAACTCGATCCACTCCTGCAAAATCTCGGTCAACCCTTTCTGGCGCGGCCGGCCATCGCCGCCGATCATCACCAGGTTGATCGATGCCGACGACTCGAGCGACGTGTGCGCGAGCAGCATCAGCATGAATTCGGTCTGGTCCTGGTTCTTCGATTTCGGCTCGAACACCAGGCGCACCGGCGCGGCGCGGCCCGATTCGTCGCGGATGGTGTCGAGCGAATTGAGGATCAGGGACTTGAGCGCCAGCTGTTCCGGCGACAGCGCCTTCTTGCCCAGCTTGACCTTGGGATTGGTCAGCTCCTCGATTTCCTCGAGCACCTTTTGCGACGAGGTACCGGGCGGCAGTTCGTTGACGACCGCCTGCCACTGGCCGCGCGCCAGTTCTTCGATCTTCCAGCGTGCGCGCACCTTCATGCTGCCGCGACCGGACGAGTACATATCGCTGATCTGCGTGGCCGTCGTGATGATCTGGCCGCCGCCCGGGAAGTCGGGCCCCGGGATCAGCGCCATCAACTCGGCGTGCGAAATTTTCGGATTCCTGATCATCGCCACCGCCGCCTGCGCCACTTCGGTCAGGTTGTGCGACGGGATCTCGGTGGCCAGGCCGACCGCGATACCGGAGGCGCCGTTGAGCAGCACCATGGGCAGGCGTGCCGGCAGCAGGCTCGGTTCCTCGGTGGAGCCGTCGTAGTTGGCCTGGAAATCGACGGTGCCGAGATTGATCTCGTCCATCAGCACCTTGGCGATCGGCGTCAAACGCGCTTCGGTGTAGCGCATGGCAGCGGCGCCGTCGCCGTCGCGCGAACCGAAGTTGCCCTGGCCATCGACCAGCGGATAGCGCAAGGAAAAATCCTGGGCCATGCGCACCATGGCGTCGTACACCGACTGGTCGCCGTGCGGGTGCAATTTACCGAGCACGTCGCCGACCACCGTCGCCGATTTGCGCGGCTTGGCGGTGGAGTTCAGTCCCATTTCGTTCATCGCATACAGGATGCGGCGCTGCACCGGCTTCTGGCCGTCGCACACGTCGGGCAGGGCGCGGCCCTTGACCACCGAGATGGCGTAATCGAGGTAGGCGCGTTCGGCAAACGTGGACAGGGTCAGGGTTTCGCCGCCGTCGGTGGGGCCGCCCGGCGGCAGGGCGCCGTCCGGGTCCGGCAGCGATTCGTCAAAGAGATTTGCTTGAGTCATAGTGGTTCGTATTAGATGTCTGCTTCGGCTTCGTTGCCGTGTTCTTCGATCCAGGCGCGGCGGGCGGCGGCTTCGCCTTTACCCATCAGCATATTGAAACGCGCGGCCGAGGCGCCGTGCTCGTACTCGCCCAGGGCGACTGGCAACAGCCGGCGCGTGTCCGGGTTCATCGTGGTTTCCCACAACTGCTCGGCGTTCATCTCGCCCAGGCCCTTGAAGCGCGAGATCGACCAGGCGCCTTCTTTCAAGCCGTCCTTGCGCAGCTTGTCCTCGATCGCCACCAGTTCGCCGGCGTCGAGCGCATACAGCTTCTGGATCGGCTTCTTGCCGCGCGCCGGCGCATCGACGCGGTACAAAGGCGGGCGGGCGATGCAGATATTGCCGTTGGCGATCAGGCCCGGGAAGTGCTTGAAGAACAGCGTGAGCAGCAGTACCTGGATGTGCGAGCCGTCGACGTCCGCGTCCGAAAGAATGCAGATTTTGCCGTAGCGCAGACCGGACAGGTCCGGGGTATCGGTGGCATTGTGCGGATCGACGCCGATCGCCACCGAGATATCGTGGATCTCGTTGTTGGCGAACAGGCGGTCACGGTCGGTTTCCCACGAGTTCAGTACCTTGCCGCGCAGCGGCAGGATGGCCTGGAATTCCTTGTCGCGGCCCATCTTGGCCGAACCGCCGGCCGAGTCACCCTCGACCAGGAACAATTCGGTGCGGGTGACATCGGTCGATTCGCAGTCGGTCAGCTTGCCCGGCAAAACCGCCACGCCCGACGACTTTTTCTTTTCCACTTTCTGCAACGAGCGCAGACGCGATTGCGCCTGCTTGATCACCAGTTCGGCCAGCTTTTTGCCGTAATCGACGTGGTGATTGAGCCACAGCTCGAGCGCCGGCTTGGAGTAGGTGGAGACTAGGCGCACCGCATCGCGCGAATTGAGGCGCTCCTTGATCTGGCCCTGGAATTGCGGGTCCAGCACCTTGGCCGACAATACGAACGACACGCGCGCAAACACGTCTTCGGGCAGCAATTTGACGCCTTTCGGCAGCAGCGAGTGCATCTCGACGAAGTTCTTGACGGCGCCATACAGGCCGTCGCGCAGGCCCGATTCGTGGGTGCCGCCGTTGGGGGTGGGGATCAGGTTGACGTACGATTCGCGCACTACCGCGCCTTGCTCGGTCCACGCCACCACCCATGCCGCACCTTCGCCTTCGGCAAAACCTTCGGCATCGGGGCCGGCAAACTGCGCGCCTTCGAACAGCGGGATCAGGGTTTCACCATCGGTGGCCTGGGCCAGCGCTTCGGTCAGATAGCCGCGCAGGCCGTCGTTGTACTGCCAGGTCTGCGATTCACCGGTCTTGGCATTGGTGAGCGTAACGGTGACGCCCGGCAGCAGCACGGCCTTAGAGCGCAGCAGGCGTTGCAGCTCGGTTTGCGAGATGGCCGGCGAGTCGAAGTACTTGGCATCGGGCCAGGCGGTCACGCGGGTGCCGGACTTCTTGCCGTCGCGCGGCGCGACCACCGAAGTGAGCGGCTCGACCACGTCGCCATGCTCGAACACCAGGTGGTGCAGGCCGGTGCCATTGGGTTCCTTGCGCCAGACGGTAATCTCCAGGCGCTTGGACAGCGCGTTGGTGACGGAGACGCCCACGCCGTGCAAACCGCCCGAGAACGCGTACGCGCCGCCCGAACCCTTGTCGAATTTACCGCCCGCGTGCAGGCGCGTGAACACGATTTCCACCGTCGGCACGCCTTCTTCCGGGTGCAATCCGACCGGAATGCCGCGGCCGTCGTCCTCCACCGTGATGCTGCCGTCGGCGTTCTGGGTAACGATGATGTTCTTGCAGTGGCCGCCCAGTGCTTCGTCCGAGGCATTGTCGATGACTTCCTGGATGATGTGCAGCGGGTTCTCGGTGCGCGTGTACATGCCCGGGCGCTGCTTGACTGGTTCCAGGCCCTTGAGGACCCGGATGGATGATTCGCTATAGTCGGAAACTGGTTTTTTAGTGGCCATACGTGATCAAGCTGATAATGTCGATACTGGGTTTATGTACTGGGTATATGTACAGCTAATTGCGCGTGTTTGCGTATTCTATCCTCAACCGGAGCAAACAGCGGCAATTTATACACGATGTTTACAAGAGGCCCCCGTCTTTTTAGACCGTTTTTACGGGCTGCCCGATAAGCTGGCTCCATCGCTTAACCCTCATCGGAGCCGCCATGAATCACTTCCCTTGCGTGATGACGCTCAAGGTCGATACCGCATCGGTCACCCAGTTACGCCGCATGGTCACGCGCATCTGCGGCGATTCGCTCGAATTCATCCGCATCGAAATCTGCGAGCACGGCACCCGCATGAAGGTGTGGCTGTGCGTGGGTGCGGCCATGGTCGCGCCGGTGATGGACGCGGTGATGCAGTCGCTGCCCGGCGCGGAGTTCGGGCGATTCACCCAGACATCCCACTATTAATAGAAAGAGCAATATGAACAAATTACTACTTGCCGCCGTGCTGTGCGCCGGTTTTGCCGCCCATGCGGCGCAGGCCCAGGAAGCCGCCAGGCCCGATAACGAGGTCAGCTTCAACGCCGCCGTGGTGTCCGATTACCGCTATCGCGGCATCTCGCAAACACGCCTGCAGCCGGCCGTGCAGGGCGGCGTTGATTACGTCAACAACCCCACCGGCCTGTATATCGGCGCCTGGACGTCGTCGATCAAGTGGACCAAGGATGCCGGCGGCGACGGCGACGTGGAGCTCGACCTCTATGCCGGCAAGCGCGGGCAGGTGAGCGATGCCGTGTCGTATGACGTCGGTGTGCTGACCTATGTGTACCCGTCGAACGGCCTGAAACACGTCGCCGGCTTTGTCAACGCCGACACCACCGAGGTGTATGGCCAGCTCGGTGTCGGTCCCGCGTACGTCAAGTACTCGCACGCGGTGACCAACCTGTTCGGCTTCGTGGACAGCAAGAACAGCGGCTACCTCGACGTGGGCGCCAATATCGAGGCAGGCGAGGGCTTCATCATCAACCTGCATGCGGGCCATCAGGAGGTGAAGAACAACCAAGCGGCCGACTACACCGACTGGAAAGTGGGCGCGACCAAAGACTTCGGCATCGTTACCGGTGCGCTGGCCGTGGTAGGGACGAACGCCAGCAAGACCGCGTATGCGTCGCCGGTCAACGGCAAGTTCACCGGCAAGACTGCGCTGCTGCTCACCATCAGCAAGACCTTCTGATCCGCGCATTTTCCTTGGTCGGGCCGGGCGGGGTAACACCCGCCCGGCCCGCTTTTTTATCTGTTGCTTATCTGCTGCTGAACACCTGGCGATACAGGTGGCGTACCTCGGGCGCGCACAGCACGTTGGCGGTCTTGTAGGCGTCCGCCTCGAAGGCGCTGTGGTGTGTATGGTAAGTGTCGTGGTCGAGCACTAAAGTGTCGGCCAGGCGCGCGCCGGGCAGCTGCGCCACGAACACCAGCAGGCACCCGGTCTGGTGCGGCGTGAGCGGTTCGCTGCCGTGGGCCACGGTGACCAGCACCCGGGCGCCGGGGTTGGCCGCGCTGGCAGCGCGCAGGCGGGCCAGCAGCGCCGCGTGATCCTGGTGGTCAGGGTGTTGAAGGTCGGCGCGGCGCAGCAGCGCGACGATGACAGCGGCGCCGGCCAGCGATGCCTCATCGCGCTCTTCATTGCGCGAGGCGTCGATCACCAGGTCGTCGTAGAGCTGGGGATCGTAGGCGCAGGGTTCGGGGCAGACCAGCAGCACCCGGTTGCCGGCGGCTACCCGTAGCAGCGCCAGTTCCTCGGCCAGGTCGGAGACGGCGTGGTTGCCATCGTGTTCGGTGTTACCGGTGAGTGCGACGATCATGCGGTTACCTCCTCCAGAGAATGATACGCCGGTATGGCGTCCAGCGCCGCCAGCGCGGCGGCCAATTGGGTGCGGCAGTTATCGCTGGCTGGCGTCATGGGCAGGCGCAGCTCGTCGCGCAGCAATCCCTGCATGGCCAGCGCGGCTTTCAGGGGCGCGGGATTCGGCTCCGAGAACAGCAAACGGATCACCGGCAGCAGGTGGTCGAACACGGTCATCGCCTCGGCCAGGTGGCCGGCGTGGACCAGGTCGTAGACTTGCACGAACAGGTCCACGCGGATGTGGGCCGAGGCGGAAATGGCGCCCTGACCGCCGGCGCACAGGGCCGCGAACAGCAGCGCATCGTCGCCGCACAGCATGGCCAGCGGCGTGTGGCGCACCAGTTCTTCCATCCGTCGCAGGCTGCCGCCGGCTTCCTTGATGGCGGCAAACTGCGGACGTTGAGCCAGCGTGCGCGCGGTGGCCAGTTCCAGGTTCACGCCCGTGCGCGCCGGCACGTTGTACAGCACGATGGGGCGTCCGGTGGCGTCGGCAATGGTCTCGAAATGGCGCAGCAGGCCTTCCTGCGATGGCCGCACGTAGGCGGGCGTGGCGACCAGGTAGCCGGCCAGTTCAGTGTCGTCGAACTCGCGGACCTTGGCGGCGGCGGCATGGGTGTCGCTACCGCCCACGCCCATCAGGACCGGGCAGCGGCGGTGCGCCGTTTCCAGCACGGCCGACAGCACGGCCGATTGCTCGGCCAGGTCCAGCTGCGACGCCTCGCCGGTGGTGCCGCAGACGACCAGGCCGTGGGCGCCGCCGGCGATCAGGCGGTCGGCCAGCGTCTGCAGGTGGGGCAAGTCGATCTCGCCGTGGTCCATGGGCGTGGCCAGCGGCACCCAGATGCCGCGAAACGAAGTATTCATGATCTTTACAGGTGGTGGAAGACAGGTCCAGCCTATGCCGGCGCCCGTAAAAATGTTCTAAATAGTGCCCAGGACTGCGTAAACAAACCGTAAAGGCGGTGGGTTTTTACGGCGCGTTTACAGTTTGTTTACACCCGCCACCCAAGTCTTTACAAAATCTTTAGACCCCTGCCGCTAACCTTTCATCCATCAAAACAAGACCTTCGAGGGTGTGATGGATTTTATATTTATGGGTGTGATTGCGGCCTTCACTGCCGCGATCTGGGCGATGGCCGCCGGCTGCGACAAGCTGGGAGGCCAGCAATGAGCATCTTTTATCTGATCGGCGGCATCGCGTCCGCCGGGCTGCTGGTGTACCTGGTGCTGGCGCTGCTCAAAGCGGAGGAACTGTGATGACCACCCAATCGATATTGCTGCTGGTCGCCTTCCTGGCCGTGCTGCTGGCGCTGGCCTGGCCGCTGGGCGTGGTGTTGGCGCGCGTGGGCGATGGTTCACGTGTGCCCGGCATGGGCTGGCTCGGTGGTGCGGAGCGCCTGCTGTACCGCGCCGCCGGCATCGCCGATAAAGAAGGCCAGCCGCAGGGCCAGGGCTGGAAAGCTTATGCCGTCGCGCTGTTGACATTCAATGCCCTCGGCGCCGTCGCAGTCTATGGCCTGCAACGCCTGCAAGCCTTCCTGCCGCTCAATCCCCAGGGCCTGGCCAATGTCAGCCCCGATTCGGCCTTCAACACCGCCGTCAGCTTCGTCGCCAATACCAACTGGCAAGGCTACAGCGGCGAGCAGACCATGAGCTACCTGACCCAGATGCTGGTGCTCACCGGCCAGAACTTCTTCTCGGCCGCCACCGGCATCGCCGTGTGCTACGCGCTGATACGCGGCTTTTCGTCGCGCTCGACCAAATCGATCGGCAATTTCTGGGCCGACGTCACCCGGTCGACCCTGTACGTGCTGCTGCCGTTATCCGTGATCCTGGCGGTCTTCCTGGCCGGCCAGGGCGTGATCCAGAACTTCTCCGCATATAAACAAGTGCAGTTGATCGAACCGGTCACGTACACCCAGCCGAAAGTGGACGCCGACAACCAGCCGCTCAAGGATGCCAAGGGTGAACCGGTCACCGAAACCCTGACCACCAGCACGCAAACCCTGGCCATGGGCCCGGTGGCGTCGCAGGAAGCGATCAAGATGCTGGGCACCAATGGCGGCGGCTTCTTCAACGCCAATTCGGCGCACCCGTATGAAAACCCGACCGCGCTGACCAACTTCGTGCAGATGCTGGCGATCTTCCTGATTCCGGCCGGCCTGTGCTTCGCGTTCGGCCGCATGGTCGGCGACCGCCGCCAGGGCTGGGCGGTGCTCGGCGCGATGACCGTGCTGTTCGTCGCCGCCACGCTGGTGGTGATGGGCGCCGAGCAGCAGGTTCACCCGGCGCTGCAAGCACTCAATATCGACCAGTCGGCCAGCAGCCTGCAATCGGGCGGCAATATGGAAGGCAAGGAGACGCGCTTCGGTATCAGCGCTTCCACCCTGTTTGCCGCGGTGACCACCGCTGCCTCGTGTGGCGCCGTCAATGCCATGCACGATTCGTTCACGCCGCTCGGCGGCATGATCCCGATGGTGCTGATGCAGTTCGGCGAAGTGATTTTCGGCGGCGTCGGTTCGGGCCTGTACGGCATGCTGATCTTCGCCATCCTGGCCGTGTTCATTGCCGGCCTGATGATCGGCCGCACGCCGGAATACCTGGGCAAGAAAATCCAGGCATATGAAATGAAGATGACGTCGATCGCCATCCTGGTCACGCCGACGCTGGTGCTGGCCGGTACCGCGCTGGCGGTGATGACCGACGCAGGCCGCGCCGGCATTCTCAACCCCGGCGCCCACGGCTTCTCCGAAATCCTGTATGCCCTCAGCTCCGCCGCCAACAACAACGGCAGCGCGTTTGCCGGCCTGTCCGCCAACACGCCGTTCTATAACACCTTGCTGGCGGTGGCCATGTGGTTCGGCCGCTTTGCCGTGATCGTGCCGATCCTGGCGGTGGCCGGTTCGCTGGCCGGCAAGCAGCGCCTGGGCGCCAACGCCGGCACCATGCCCACCCACGGCCCGATGTTCATCGGCCTGTTGATTGGCGTGGTGGTGCTGGTCGGCGTGCTCAATTACGTGCCGGCGCTGGCGCTCGGTCCCGTGGTTGAACACTTGCAGATGTTTGCTCATTAATTCGCAGGATCTCATCATGTCAACAACTCAAAAAGAAATGACGCTGTTTACCAATCCAGCGCCTAAAAAACTGCGCCTGTTCGACAGCGAACTGCTGCTGCCGGCGATTGCGGACTCGTTCAAGAAACTCAGCCCCGCGACGCAAGTACGCAGCCCGGTCATGTTCGTGGTGTATGTCGGCAGCATCATCACCACCTTGCTGTACCTGCAGGCGCTGTTCGGCCAGGGCGAGGCGCCGGCCGGTTTCATCCTGGCGATCTCGGTCTGGCTGTGGTTCACGGTGCTGTTTGCAAACTTTGCCGAGGCGCTGGCCGAAGGCCGCAGCAAGGCGCAAGCCGCGTCGCTGCGCAACCTCAAGCAGACCGTGAGCGCCAAGAAGCTGGCCTCGCCCAAGTACGGCACCACCTGGCTGCCGCAGCCGGCCACCGATCTGCGCAAGGGTAATTACATCCTGGTCGAAGCCGGCGACGTGATCCCGATCGACGGCGAAGTGATCGAAGGCGTGGCTTCGGTCGACGAGAGTGCGATCACCGGCGAATCGGCGCCCGTGATCCGCGAGTCGGGCGGCGATTTTTCGTCGGTTACCGGCGGCACCCGCGTGCTGTCGGACTGGCTGGTGGTCAAGGTCACCGTCAATCCGGGCGAGACTTTTTTGGACCGCATGATCTCGATGGTGGAGGGCGCCAAGCGCCAGAAAACCCCGAACGAGATCGCGCTGACCATTCTGCTGGTGGCGCTCACCATCGTGTTCCTGATCGTGACCATCACCTTGCTGCCGTTCTCGCTGTTCTCGGTGCAGGCCGCCCAATCTGGCACGCCGGTCACCATTACGGTGCTGATCGCGCTGCTGGTGTGCCTGATTCCGACGACCATCGGCGGCCTGCTGTCGGCCATCGGCGTGGCCGGCATGAGCCGCATGATGCAGGCCAACGTGATCGCCACGTCGGGCCGCGCAGTGGAAGCAGCGGGCGACGTCGATGTGCTGATGCTCGATAAGACCGGCACCATCACGCTTGGCAACCGCCAGGCATCGTCCTTCGTGCCGGCGCCGGGCGTGACCGAGCAGCAGCTGGCCGACGTGGCGCAACTGGCGTCGCTGGCCGACGAAACCCCGGAAGGGCGCAGCATCGTGGTGCTGGCCAAGCAGAAGTTCAACATCCGCGAACGCGAGATGGCGTCGTTGAATGCCGTGTTCGTGCCGTTCACCGCGCAAACCCGCATGAGCGGTGTCGATATCGGGATCGGCCCTGGTGCGAGGTCCGTGCGCAAGGGCGCGGCCGACAGCGTGCGCCGCTACGTCGAGTCGCTCGGCCAGCCCAATGCCTACCCGGCCGAAGTGGGCCGCGCCGTGGACGACATCTCGCGCCGGGGCAGCACGCCGCTGGTGGTCACCGATGGCGGCCGCGTGATGGGCGTTGTGGAACTGAAGGACATCGTCAAGGGCGGCATCAAGGAGCGTTTCGGTGAGCTGCGCCGCATGGGCATCAAGACCGTGATGATCACCGGCGACAACCAGCTGACCGCCGCCGCCATCGCCGCCGAAGCGGGCGTGGACGACTTCCTGGCCGAAGCCACGCCGGAAGACAAATTAAAGCTGATCCGCAAGTACCAGGCCGAAGGCCGCCTGGTGGCGATGACCGGCGACGGCACCAACGACGCCCCGGCGCTGGCGCAGGCCGACGTGGCGGTGGCGATGAACTCGGGTACCCAGGCGGCCAAGGAAGCCGGCAACATGGTCGATCTCGATTCGAATCCGACCAAGCTGCTGGAGATCGTCGAAATCGGCAAGCAGATGCTGATGACGCGCGGCGCGCTGACCACGTTCTCGATCTCGAACGACATCGCCAAGTACTTCGCCATCATCCCGGCGGCCTTCGTGGGCACGTATCCGCAACTGAAGGCGCTCGACGTGATGCAGTTGGCCAGCCCGTCGTCGGCGATCATGTCGGCGGTGATTTTCAATGCCTTGATCATCGTGGTGCTGATCCCGCTGGCGCTAAAAGGCGTGAAATACCGGGCCATCGGCGCGGTGGCGCTGCTGCGCCGCAACCTGCTGCTGTATGGGCTGGGCGGGATCGTGCTGCCGTTCGTAGGCATCAAGCTGATCGACATTGTGCTGGCGGCATTACATCTCGTATAACAACCACCTGCCTTCGATCCGTCATTCCCGCGACAGCGGGAATCCATAGACACTGCGATTGGTCGCAGCTTGCGCCCACGCTGGCACTGCTCAACTATTCCATGGATCCCCGCCTGCGCGGGGATGACGGATTCAGAGCTAACTTAAATAACTGGAGCTGTCATGACATCCCACTTCCGCCCCGCCTTTGTGATCTTCGGCGCCCTCACCATTATCTGCGGCGTGCTGTACCCGCTCGCCGTCTCCGGCGTCGCCGCCACCGTGTTCCCGGCGCAAGCGGCCGGCAGCCTGGTGCAGGTTGACGGCAAAACCGTCGGCTCGTCGCTGATCGGCCAGTCCTTCAGCTCACCGAAGTACTTCTGGGGCCGTCCGTCCGGCACCGGTCCGATGCCCAATAACGGCGCCGGTTCGTCCGGCACCAACCTTGGCCCCACCAACGCGGCGCTGATCGATGCCGTCAAAGGCCGTATCGAGGCCCTCAAGGCGGCCGATCCGGCCAACACTGCGCCGATTCCCGTGGACCTGGTCACCGCGTCGGCCAGCGGCCTCGATCCCGAGATCAGCCCGGCCGCCGCCCGCTACCAGGCCGCGCGCGTGGCCGCCGCCCGCCAGTTCAACACCAACCAGGTGCTGGCGCTGATCGAGCAGCACACGCGGCCGCAATATTTCGGCTTTTTCGGCGAGCCGCGCGTCAATGTGCTGGCGCTGAACCTGGCGCTCGACCAGACCGGCCGCTGATCAATCCAAGGTAGAATCGCCGCATGTCCATCCCCCACGAGAGTTCGCGCCCCGATCCCGACGCCTTGCTGGCGCAAGTCCAGGCGGGGGAGCGGCGCGCCGCGCGCGGCAAGCTGCGCATTTATTTCGGCGCGTCGGCGGGCGTGGGCAAGACCTACGCCATGCTGGCTGCCGCCCGCAAGCTCGAGCTTGAGGGGCATCCGGTGCTGGTCGGCGTGGTGGAAACCCATGGCCGCAGTGAGACCGCCGCCATGCTGGCCGGCCTCGACGTGCTGCCGCCGCGCGCGGTCGCGCATCGTGGCCGCGTGCTCAATGAATTCGACCTCGACGCCGCGCTGGCGCGCCACCCGCCGCTGATCCTGATGGACGAACTGGCGCACTCCAACGCGCCCGGTTCGCGCCATCCCAAGCGCTGGCAGGACGTGGAAGAGCTGCGCGACGCCGGCATCGACGTGCTGACCACCGTCAACGTCCAGCACCTGGAAAGCCTCAACGACGTGGTGGGCGGCATCACTGGCATCCGCGTGGGCGAGACCGTGCCCGACACCGTGTTCGACCAGGCCGACGAGGTGGTGCTGGTCGATCTGCCGGCCGACGAACTGCTGGCGCGCCTGAAAGCTGGCAAGGTATACCAGGCGCCGCAAGCCGAGCGGGCGTCGAAAAACTTCTTCCGCAAGGGGAACCTGATCGCGCTGCGCGAGCTGGCGCTGCGCCGCACCGCCGACCGCATCGAGGACGACGTCCGCGCCTACCGCGTGGAGCAGTCGATTGCCGACATCTGGAAAACCGGCGCCGCGCTGCTAGCGTGCGTGGGACCGAATCCGGGCGCCGAACACACGGTGCGCAGCACGGCGCGCCTGGCGGGCCAGCTCGGTACCGACTGGCACGCTATCTACGTGGAGACGCCGGCGCTGCAAAAGCTGCCGGCCGCGCGCCGCGAACAGATCCTGCGCACACTGAAGCTGGCCGAGGACCTGGGCGCCACCACCGCCGTGGTGCCGGGCCGCGACGTGGCGCTGGCGGCGGTGGAATATGCGCGCAGCCACAACCTGTCCAAGTTCGTGCTGGGCCGCTCGCGGTCATCTTTGCCATGGCAAACCCCGCACATCAAGCGCCTGGCCCGCTATGCGCCGGACCTCGACCTGGTCGAAATCGGCGCTGCCAGCATCGACACGCCGGCCGGTGCACGTACCGCCAGCACCAGCAACGCGTGGGGCGCCGATGCCACTGCCGACGCCGACCCTGGCGCCCGCGAAGACGGCTACGGCGACGGTGGCGCTGACGGGCGCGCGGCGCTGGGCCTGTCCGGCGCGCGCCTGCCGTGGATGCAGCAGCGCGCCACCGGCTATGCCGTGGCTGTCGCAGCCAGCTTCGCCATCGCACTGGCCGCCATGCCGCTGCTGGCCTGGCTGGACCTGGCCAATATCGCCATGCTGTTCCTGCTCGGCGTGCTGCTCACGGCCGTGCGGTTCGGACGCGGGCCGTCGGTGGTGGCTACTTGCGTGAGCGTGGCCTGCTTCGACTTTTTCTTTGTTTCCCCGCGCTTCGACTTTGCCGTGTCGGACTTTCAGTACGTGATCACCTTCGTGGTGATGCTGGCCGTGGGCCTGATCACCGGCCATTTGACGTCCGGCCTGCGCTTCCAGGCGCGGGTGGCGGCGCAGCGCGAAAAGCGTTCGCGCGCGCTGTACGAATTTGCCCGCGAACTGTCGGGCGCCCTGCAAACCGAGCAAATCTTCGACACCACGCGCCGCTTCATCGAAAACGCCTTCCGCGCCCGCGCCACCTTGCTGCTGCCCGATGCCGACGGCCGCCTTTTGCCGCCGCCCGCCGGCATGGCGCTCGATATCGGCATCGCCCAGTGGGCCTTCGACAACGCCGAAAGTGCGGGCCTGGGCACCGACACGCTGCCGGCCAGCACGCTGTTCTACCTGCCGCTGGTGGCGCCGATGCGCACCCGGGGCGTGCTGGCGATTGCGCCGCTGCGCCAGCGCTGGCTCCTGATCCCCGAACAACGCCAGCAGCTCGACACCTTTGCCGCGCTGGCCGCGATTGCGCTCGAGCGCGTGCACTACATCGAGGTGGCGCAGAATGCACTGGTCAACATGGAATCCGAACGGCTGCGCAATTCGCTGCTGGCGGCGCTGTCGCACGATGTGCGCACGCCGCTGACGTCGCTGGTGGGGCTGTCCGAATCGCTGGCCGGCGCCAAACCGCCGCTGCCCGACGCCCAGCGCGAGGTGGCGGTGGCGCTGCACGACGAGGCGCTGCGCATGAGCGCCATGGTGGCCAATCTGCTCGACATGGCGCGCATCCAGAGCGGCGAAGTGAAATTCAATTTGCAGTGGCAGCCGCTCGAAGAAGTGGTAGGCAGCGCCTTGCGCGCCAGCGGTTCGCAACTGACCGGCCACCACGTGCGCGCCGAGCTGCCCAAGGACCTGCCGCTGCTGCGCTACGATGCCGTGCTGATCGAGCGGGTGCTGGCCAACCTGGTGGAAAACGCCGCCAAGTACACGCCGCCCGGTTCCACCATCGCCATCGCCGCCGCGCTGCACGGCCAGTGGATCAATATTACCGTGGCCGACGACGGCCCCGGCTTGCCGCCGGGCCGCGAGGAAGCGATCTTTGAAAAATTTACGCGGGGCGAACGCGAGTCGGCCAAGCCGGGTGTTGGCCTGGGGCTGGCGATCTGCCGCGCAATCGTGGAGGCGCACGGTGGCCGCATCAGCGCCGCCGCGCACGCTTTACCATTGGGCGGCGCCGCCTTCACCTTTACCCTGCCATTGGGCACACCGCCAGCCATGCCGGAGCTGGAGCCTGAACCGGAGACCGCATGACGGAGCACATCACCACACCCACCGCCTTGCTGGTGGAAGACGAACCGCAAATCCGCCGCTTCGTGCGCGCCGCGCTGGAAGAGGAGGGCTGGCAGGTGTTCGAATCGGCTACATTGCAACGGGGCCTGATCGACGCCGGCACCCGCAAGCCGGACCTGATCGTGCTCGACCTGGGGCTGCCCGACGGCGACGGCATCGACTTCGTGCTGGACTTGCGCAAATGGTCGACGGTACCGGTGATCGTGCTGTCGGCGCGGGTCAACGAAGCGGACAAGATCCGCGCGCTCGACGCCGGCGCCGACGATTATTTAACGAAACCATTCGGCGTCGGCGAGTTGCTGGCCCGGGTGCGCGCGACCTTGCGCCGCCAGCGCCAGCCGGCGGCCAGCCAGGACGGCTTGATCGCGTTCGGCGACGTGGCCGTGGATTTGCAAAACCGCCGCGTGACGCGCGGCGGAGAAAACGTGCACCTGACGCCCACCGAGTACCGCCTGCTGGCGGTGCTGGTGGCTAATGCAGGCCGGGTGATGACCAACCCGCAGCTGCTGCGCGCCGTGTGGGGGCCGTCGCAGTCGGAGAACGGCCATTACCTGCGCATCTACATGGGCCACCTGCGGCACAAGCTCGAAGCCGACCCGACGCAGCCGAAGTTCTTGCTGACGGAGACGGCGGTCGGCTATCGCTTGCAGCTGCCGGCTTAGTTAATTGCCTCGCTACTTGCTCAATGCCCGCATCGCCCGCTCCAGCCCATCGATGGTAATCGGATACATGCGGTTGTTCATCAACTGGCGGATGATGGCGATCGACTGCCGGTACTGCCACAACCCTTCCGGCTCGGGATTCAACCACGCGAACTTCGGAAACGCGTTGGTGAAGCGCGTGAGCCACTCGCTGCCGGCTTCCTTGTTGTTGTACTCGACGGAGCCGCCCGGGTGCAGCACCTCGTAGGGACTCATGGTGGCGTCGCCGACGAAAATCAGCTTGGTGTCGGGCGGGTACTTGCGCAGGATGTCCCAGGTATCGAAGCGCTCGGACTGGCGGCGGCGGTTGTTCTTCCACACGAAGTCGTACACGCAGTTGTGGAAGTAATAGAACTCCATGTTCTTGAATTCGGTGCGCGACGCGGCGAACAGTTCCTCGGTGCGCTCGATATGGTCGTCCATCGACCCACCGACGTCGAACAGCATCAGCACCTTGATGTTGTTCTTGCGCTCCGGCTGCATTTTCAGATCGAGGAAGCCGGCGTTGCTGGCCGTGGCGTGGATGGTGGCGTCGAGCGCCAGTTCCTCGTGCGCGCCTTCGCGCGCGAACTTGCGCAGCCGGCGCAGCGCCACCTTGATGTTGCGGGTGCCGATTTCGCGCTCGCCGTCGTAGTCCTTGAACGCGCGTTCTTCCCACACCTTGACCGCCGTGCGGTTGCCGCCCTTGCCGCCGATGCGGATGCCTTCCGGGTTGGTGCCGCCGTGGCCGAACGGCGACGTGCCGCCGGTGCCGATCCACTTGCTGCCGCCTTCGTGGCGTTCCTTCTGGTCTTTTAACAGCTCGGCCAGCCGGTCCATCAGCTTGTCGTAGCCGAATTTTTCCAGCTGCGCCCTTTGCTCGTCGGTCAGTTCGCGCTTCATCCGCTGCAGCAGCCAGTCGAGCGGAATCTGGCTTTTCTCGTCGAAGTTGGCGGCGATGCCCTTGAAGTACAGGCCGAAGGCGCGGTCGAACTTGTCGTAGTGGGCTTCGTCCTTCACCAGCGTCAGGCGCGCCAGGTAGTAAAAATCGTCGAGCGATGTGTCGATGACATTCTTTTGCAGCGCCTCGAGCAGCGTCAGGAACTCCTTGATCGACACCGGGATTTTGGCGTCTTTCAGGGTGAAAAAGAAATCGATCAGCATGCCTAGCTCCGGCCGTGGCGGGCAAGCCGGTACAGCAACTGGGCCTTGATCTCGGGCCATTCGCCGGCGGCGATGCTGTACATGACGGTGTCGCGCACGGTGCCGTCGCGGCGCACGGCGTGGTGGCGCAGCACGCCGTCTTTTTTCGCGCCCAGGCGTTCGATGGCGGCCTGCGATGCGTGGTTGAAGTTATCGGTGCGCAGGCCGACCAGCGCCGCGCCCAGGGTCTCGAACGCGTGCGTCAGGAGCAGCAGCTTGCAGGTGGTATTGACATGCGTGCGCTGCCGGCTTTTGGCGTACCAGGTGTAGCCGATTTCGAGACGGCCGATGGCGGGCACGATGTCGTGGTAGCTGGTGGTGCCGATGACGGTGTCGGTGGCGGCATCGACCACGGCAAACGCCAGCCGGCTGCCACGCATTTCGTAGGCCTTGAAGATGTAGCCGTCCACCTCGTGCGGCTCGGGCACGGACGTCACGCGCAGCGTCCACAGTTCGCCGTCGGTGGCGGCCGCGCGCAGGCCTTCGGCGTGGTGCGGCGCCAGTGGTTCGAGGCGCACGCCGTGCAGTTCCAGGGTGACGGGAGCAATTTCTTTCATCAGCGGTTGGTCCTTGCCATTTGTACCAGGCGCTGGAACAGGTGCACGTCCTGCTCGTTTTTCAGCAGGGCGCCATGCAGCGGCGGCACGCTGGCCTTGTGGTCGGTGCCGTGCAGTTCTTCGGGGGAGATGTCCTCGGCCATCAGGAGTTTGAGCCAGTCGAGGAACTCGGACGTCGAAGGCTTTTTCTTCAGGCCCGGCACGTCGCGCACGGCATAAAAGGTTTGCAGGGCCTGCGCCAGCAGCTCTTTTTTCAAATTCGGGTAGTGCACCTCGACGATGCGCGCCATGGTGTCGCGGTCGGGGAACTGGATGTAATGGAAGAAGCAGCGGCGCAGGAAGGCGTCGGGCAGTTCCTTTTCGTTGTTGGACGTGATGATCACCAGCGGCCGGTGCACGGCGCGCACCATCTCGCGCGTTTCGTACACGTAGAACTCCATGCGGTCGAGTTCGCGCAGCAGGTCGTTGGGGAATTCGATGTCGGCCTTGTCGATCTCGTCGATCAGCAGCACCACCGGCGCTGGCGCGGTAAAAGCCTGCCATAGCACGCCCTTGACGATGTAGTTCTGGATGTCGCGCACGCGCTCGTCGCCCAGTTGCGAGTCGCGCAGGCGCGAGACGGCGTCGTATTCGTACAGACCCTGCTGCGCCTTGGTGGTGGACTTGATGTGCCACTGCATCAGCGGCATGTCGAGCGCGGCGGCCACTTCTTCGGCCAGCATGGTTTTGCCGGTGCCGGGCTCGCCCTTGATCAGCAGCGGACGCTGCAAGGTGAGGGCGGCGTTGACCGCCAGTTTGAGGTCGGCGGTGGCGACGTACTGGTCGGAACCTTCAAAGCGGGGAGTGGCTTGCATGCGTGGGTCTCGGGGTGTGGACGATGGAGCCAAGTATAGTGGAGAAGGGGCGCGGGCGCGTTACGCTGCACTGCAAAAGACGGCGCCATCGGTGTTGTTTCCAGCGACGATACTGTGTAGCTTTGTCAAATTTGTTAGGTTAGAATCCCTGCACTGGTAGTGCAAAAGTCAAGTGTTCAGCAGCAGGCGTCGATTACCCACCTAGCAAAGACCATGAAAAAAATCACAGCACTACTTGTCTTAGTCAGCGTCACCCAAGTGGGCACGGCGGCGGAAATCGTGGGCAATGCCCAGGCCGCCAAAGCGAAGATCGAAATGTGCATCGGTTGTCATGGCATTCCCGGCTACAAGGCCACTTTCCCGGAAGTTTACCAGGTGCCGATGATCGGCGGGCAGGGCGCCAAGTACATCGAGGCGGCGCTGCAAGCGTACAAAAAAGGTGACCGCAAGCATCCGAGCATGCGCGGCATCGCCGCCAGCCTGTCGGACCAGGACATTGCCGACGTCGCCGCATTCTATGCGCAGCAAACCAGGGCCGGGAGCGCCAAATGAATCATCTCAAAGCTGTAGTTGTGGCGCTCGTTTGCGGCGCCATCTCCATGACGGCCCAGGCCGCCGGCAACGTGGCCAACGGCAAGGCGCTGGCCGACAAGTACAACTGCTTCACTTGCCACGGCAAGGACTACAACACGCCGCTCGATCCCAGCTACCCGAAACTGGCCGGACAGCACCGCGACTACCTCGAACATGCACTGGTCGCCTACAAGCGCGGCGATGGCGCCTATGGCCGCAACAACGCCATCATGACCGGCCAGGTCAAGCCGCTGAGCAACAAGGACATCAAGGATCTGGCCGCTTACCTGCACAGTTTGCCAGGCACGATGGCCGTCCACCGCTGACCATTTCACACTCCTGAAAGCCACGCCAACCACCGGTTGTCGTGGCTTTTTGCATCTTGCTGCGGTTAGTAACTACGTAGTTTCACACCTTTTGCGTAAGTGTTATCCCCATTTTCGCCCCGGGTGGACACTGCTAAAATCGCTATCCTTGATTTTAACTATGGACACGCGCGCGTTCTTGTGCGTGCTTGCGCCGGCAGCCGTCACCCCCTCATCCGCCTCAGCGGCAGACAGCCACCTACGATACGTTTTCATCGTCCCTGGCGCTGGCCGGCCGCACTGTCCATCACGATCACCACAACGGAGTTACGTATGCGTAAGTCAATTCTTATCCTGATGTCGTGCCTGATCCTGGCCGCATGCAGCAAGTCGCCGGCACCGACCGACGACAAACCGGTCGACGTCCTGTTGATCGGCGCCGGCACCATGAGCGCCACCCTGGGCACCATGCTCAAGGAACTCGACCCCACCCTGACCATGGCCTTCTACGAGCGCATGGACAAGGTGGCTGCCGAGAGCTCGGACGCGATGAACAACGCCGGCACCGGCCACTCGGCATTCGCCGAACTGAACTACACCCCGGAAGCGGCCGACGGCCACATCGAGACCAAGAAAGCGGTCGATATCAACGAACAGTTCGAAGTGTCGAAGCAGTTCTGGGCCTACCAGGTCAAGAACGGCTACCTCGGCGCGCCGAACACCTTCATCAACAATGTGCCGCACATGGCCTTTGTCTGGGGCGATGACAACATCAATTTCCTGCGCAAGCGCTATGCTGCACTGCAAAAGGAAAACCTGTTCAAGGGCATGTTGTACTCGGAAGACCCGGCCAAGATCGCCGAATGGGCGCCGCTGGTGATGACCGGCCGTGATCCGTCGCAAAAGATCGCCGCCACCCGCATGGACATCGGTACCGACGTCAACTACGGCACCCTGACCCGCGCGCTGGTCAAGCACCTGACCGACTCGCACGGCGCCACCGTCAACCTGCGTACGCAAGTGGAAGACATCAAGCGCGGCACCGACGGCAACTGGAACGTCACCGTCAAGAACCTCGATACCAACGCCGTGAAAACCGTGCGCGCCAAGTTCGTGTTCGTGGGCGCCGGCGGCGGTTCGCTGCCGCTGCTGGAAAAATCGGGCATCCCGGAAGCCAAGGGCTACGGCGGCGTACCGGTCGGCGGCCAATGGCTGGTGACCACCAATCCGGAACTGGTGGAAAAGCATGCCGCCAAGGTGTACGGCAAGGCGTCGGTCGGTTCGCCACCGATGTCGGTACCGCACCTGGACACCCGCATCATTGACGGCAAGAAAGCCCTGCTGTTCGGACCTTTCGCAACGTTCTCGACCAAGTTCCTGAAAAACGGTTCGTGGGTGGACCTGCCAGCGTCTATCGGCACCGGCAACGTGCGTCCGATGCTGCAAGCCGGCTGGGATAACATTCCGCTGACCAAGTACTTGATCGAACAGGTCATGAACTCGCCGGAAGACCGCCTGGCCACGCTGCGTGAATACCTGCCGGAAGCGAAGATGGAAGACTGGACCTTGCAAAACGCTGGCCAGCGCGTGCAGATCGTCAAGGACCTGCCGGAAAAAGGCGGCGTACTGCAGTTCGGTACCGAAGTCGTCGGTTCGGCCGATGGCAGCATCGTGGCCCTGCTCGGTGCTTCGCCAGGCGCTTCGACCGCGCCACCGATCATGATCAAGGTATTGCAAACCGCGTTCAAGGCCAAGCTGGCCACGCCGGAATGGGATGCCAAGATGAAGGCCATGGTGCCATCGTATGGTCAAAAGCTGAACAACGACCCGGTGCTGGCTAACAAGATTCGCCAGTACAGCAGCTCGGTGCTGGGCCTGAAAGCGTTCACGCTCGATGAAACCGGCAACGCGCAGCCAGGTCCGGCCGTGGTGCCGGTGGCAGCCGCCAACTAAGCCAGGCGCTACAGTAAAAAGGCCACGCGATGCGTGGCCTTTTGCATTGGGTAAACGATTTATCCGATGAGCGGATGCCTGGCGGACGCTTATCGGATACGCCGGCGGATCGCCTCGACGTACGCCAGCCCATCGGGCGGCGTGCCGTTGCGCTGGGCGGTCCAGATCATCTCCCCCAGGCATTCCATGATTTCGTGCTGCGCCGCGTGGGCGTCGTCGAGCTTGAGGGTGAGGGCGGTGGCGGCATCGCGGATGCCGGGCGGCTGGTCGATCGAGATCTGTTCGTCGATGGACAGGTGCATCGACAAGTGCAGGAACGGGTTGGCCTGCGCGCCTTCGACCGAATAGTTGCGGCCCAGCGCGGACTCGACGTCGGCCAGCACGTCGTGGTGTTCGGGGTGGTGGCGCACCCAGTCGGCCGCCATCGCTTCGAGCGGGGTCAGGATGTCATTGGCGCGCTGCTTGCGGAAAACCTCGCAAAAGAAGCGGCGCACATCGTCGGATGAGGGATTGAACATGATGGCGACATTGTACCCCCACCAGCATCGAGATGCCGGTGAAGGTATTTTTGTCAGACCTTAGCTGCCGGTCTTGATGATCGCAGGTGGCGCGCCGATGGCCGGCGGTTCGGCGACCTGCGCCGATACCTGGGCGCGGCGCTCCACTTCGGCGCCGGCACCTGCACCCGCGCGGGGCTGACGCAGGTAGCGCGAGCCATGGCGGCGCTCGTGGCCGTTGGGCGGCCAGGTGAGGAACCGTGACAGTTCCTGCAAGGCGCGCTGGTACACATCGCGCTTGAACTCGATGACAACGTCGAGCGGCACCCAGTACTCGTGCCACCGCCAGGCGTCGAACTCGGGGTGGTCGGTCAGGCGCAGATTGACGTCGTTGTCGCGCGCACACATGCGCAAAAGGAACCAGATCTGCTTCTGGCCACGGTAATGGCCGCGGATTTCCCGCTTGATAAAATGGTCGGGCACCTCGTAACGCAACCAGTCGCGGGTGCGACCGACGATCTTGACGTGCTCGGCCCGCAAACCGATTTCTTCCTCCAGCTCCCGATACATCGCCTGCTCAGGCGTTTCTCCGTACTTGATACCACCTTGTGGAAATTGCCATGAATGCTCGCGCACCCGCTTGCCCCACCACACCTCGTTCTGGGCGTTGAGCAGGATGATGCCGACGTTGGGCCGAAACCCTTCACGATCCAGCATATTGCACCTCAAACTTTCTGCGACTGAGCTCCCTGCTTATATTTTTGCCCACAAAAAGACGCTTCGGCGGGAATTCCGCGGTACGAAATCGGTCGAAGGGCCATGTATTGAACGCATTTGTATAAAGTATGGACGCATCAGCCAGCTAATCCTTTAAAATTAGGTTGATTATAACTCTCTCTTTTTAAAAAGAATTCACCGTATGCGCGCCTCACGTTTTTTTATTTCCACGCTTAAAGAAGCACCAGCCGATGCAGAGATCGTCTCCCACCAGTTAATGATGCGTGCAGGCATGATCAAGCGCCTCGGTTCGGGCATCTACACGTACATGCCGATCGGCCTGCGCGTGATCCGCAAGGTCGAAGCCATCGTGCGCGAAGAGATGAACCGTTCCGCCGCTGTCGAACTGCTGATGCCGCTGATTCAGCCGGCCGAGCTGTGGCAGGAGACGGGCCGCTGGGACAAGATGGGCGCCGAACTGCTGCGCGTCAAGGACCGCCACGGCCGCGAATTCGCGTTCCAGCCCACGGCCGAGGAAGTGATTACCGACGTCGTGCGCTCGGAGATCAAGTCCTACCGCCAGTTGCCGTTGAATTTCTACCACATCCAGACCAAGTTCCGCGACGAACGCCGTCCACGCTTCGGCCTGATGCGCGGCCGCGAGTTCACCATGAAGGATGCGTACTCGTTCGACCGCGACGTGGCCGGCATGCAAGCTTCGTACAAGATCATGTATGACGCCTACGTGCGTATTTTCAACCGTTTCGGTTTGAAGTTCCGTGCGGTAGCGGCCGATAACGGCGCCATCGGCGGCACCGGTTCGCACGAATTCCACGTGATCGCCCACACCGGCGAGGACGCGCTGGTCTATTGCGCCACCTCCGACTACGCCGCCAACATGGAAGCGGCCGAAGCGCTGCCAGCCACCGCCGAGCGCGCAGCTGCCGCCCAGGCGCTGACCAAGGTCGCCACACCGGATGCCACCAAGTGCGAACTGGTGGCCGCCCAACTGGGCCTGCCGCTGGCGCACACCGTGAAAACCCTGGCGCTGACCGTGGAGACGGAAAAAGACGGCAAAGTGACTAAACAGTATTTCATGTTGTTGCTGCGCGGCGACCATGAACTCAACGAGATCAAGGTCACCAAGGTGGCCGGCCTGGCCGGTCACCGCTTCTCGACCGAAGAAGAAATCGCCGAAGTCTATGGCTGCGTGCCCGGCTACCTGGGTCCGATCGGCACCAAGGGTCCGGTCACCGTGGTGGCCGACCGCACGGTTGCCAACATGGCTGACTTCATCTGCGGCGCCAACGACGCCGGCTACCATTACACGGGCGCCAACTGGGGCCGCGACGTGGCGGAACCAGCGATTGTCGCCGACCTGCGCAACGTGGTCGAAGGCGATGTATCGCCGGACGGCCAGGGCGTGCTGACCATCGAGCGCGGTATCGAAGTCGGTCACGTGTTCCAGCTGGGCACCGCTTATTCGGCCGCCATGAAGGCCACGTTCCTCGACGAAAACGGCAAGCCGGCGCCGCTGCAGATGGGGTGCTACGGCATCGGCATCACCCGCATCCTGGGCGCGGCGATCGAACAAAACTTCGACGACAAGGGCATCATCTGGCCGACGTCGCTGGCGCCGTTCGAACTGGTGCTGTGCCCGATGGGCATGGACCGCAGCGAGGCGGTCAAGCAAGCGACTGAGCAGCTGTATGCCGATGCGGTGGCCGCCGGCATCGACGTCATCGTTGACGACCGCGGTCTGCGTCCGGGCCAGATGTTTGCCGACTGGGAGCTGATCGGCGTACCGCACCGCGTGGTGATTGGTGACCGTGGTTTGAAAGAGGGTAACCTCGAGTATCAAGGCCGTCGCGATGCCGAGGCAACTGCCGTGCCGGTAGCGGACATCCTGAGTTTCGTTCAAGGCAAACTCGGCCAGTGAGCATGAGTCGTCGTTCCGCTTCGGCGGACCGCCGTGCAGGCGGGAATCCAGTTGCTGCGTCATTGGAGGCAGTAATTGGGTTCCGGTCTGCGCCGGAACGACGGCGCAGCGGCTGGTGGTGCACGGCGGTGCTGGCGGCGATGCTGGCGCTGCCCGCCGTCGCCGCCGCCGGCAACCAGAAGGAGGAGGCGCTCGCCGACTCCGTGCGCGTGGCGCTGGCCAACGCCATCAAGGATCCGACGCCGCCGCGACCCACCTTCCGCAACGACGCCGACCGCCAGCGCTACGAGCTCTGGCTGGCCACCATGTCGGCGCGCCTGCAGCGCAAGCTGCCCGACGACCAGACCCGCAACGAATTCCTCGCCACCGCCTGGTATGAGGCGCGCCGCGCCGGGCTCGATCCGGGGCTGGTGCTGGGGCTGATCCAGGTGGAGTCGGCGTACCGCAAGTACGCGGTATCGATTGCCGGCGCGCGCGGCTACATGCAGGTGATGCCGTTCTGGACCAATGTAATCGGCGACCGCAACCGCAGCGCCCTGTTCCACATGCAAACCAACCTGCGCTACGGCTGCGCGATCCTGCGCATGTACATCGACATGGAAGGCGGCAACCTGTACCTGGCGCTGGGCCGCTACAACGGCAGCCGGGGCAAGCCCGACTATCCGAACGCGGTACTCAAGGCCTGGAATAACTGGAAATAAGTTCGTACCCGTTATCGAATACGGGTGAATTTGCGGCGACTTCCTGGCGTCGGGTTCGGCTTGTCCCCAGGTGGATCGACATTGACCACGCTGACAACTGATGTCGTTTTCAGCTCGTAAGGAACACGTACACGAACACCTCTGAAGTCTTTTGTATTGCGCGTAATGATGGTGAGGTTTTTGACGTCTGCGGTGGCCTGGATGATCGCATCGGGCAGCGCGATCTTCGGCCCAACCCTGCGCCGCTCCGACATGACCGAAGCTGCAGCGCACATGATATCGGCATCGATCTCGATAATTTCGAACCCGAAGTCTGCCATGAATTCATCGAATTTCGGAACCTCACCGACGTCTGCTCGCCGTAAAGTTCCATCCACGTGACCACGCTGATGGCAGGATGGTCCCAGTGGGCCAGCTCGGTCAGCGCTTCCGCGTAACCCTTGGTTCCATCGATCAGTATGTTCGTATCGAAAAGAACTAAGCCGGCCATTCGGACCTCAGTTGCCGCTGATATTCCAGGCCATCGGCTGGAATATCGGCACGGTTCGTCCATATGCCGGCTATCTTTTCCAGCGCCGCGCGACGGCGTGCCCGTCGCGCCTCGATCGTGTCGTCCACGACGGGTTCGTGCGGCAAGCTGGTAGCCAGGGTGTGATGATCGCCGTGTGTATGTTTCAGTGTCGCCATAACAGACCTCTCCACATCAAAAGACCTGATATCAGTGTAGCGCATCCGACGTGTTGGTGAAAAAAGAAATGCCCCCAGCGCGTGAGCGGTGGGGGCATCCCGGCGCGGCTGCGGGGCCGCAGCGCTGAGGATTATTTCAGGTGGTCGGAAATGAGCTTGGTCATTTCAAACATCGAAACTTGGGCTTTGCCACCGAACACAGCTTTGAGCTTGTCGTCGGCATTGATCATGCGGCGGTTGGCCGGATCTTGCAGGTCCAGCTTTTTGATGTAATCCCAGACTTTTTTGGTCACTTCGGTACGCGGCAGCGGTGCTTCGCCTACCACGGCTGCCAGCGATGCCGACGGGGTCAGCGCCTTCATGAAGGCGGCGTTCGGTTTGCGCGGTGCGGCAGGGGCGGCGGCTTTTTTCGCTGCTGGCTTGTCGGCTGATTTAGCTGCTGGCTTGTCTGCTTTTGCGGCGGCTGCTTTTGGTGCGGCTGCTTTTTTGGCAGGGGCCGGTTTGTCGGCTGCGGCTGCGGCCGGGGCCTTCTTAGCGGGTGCTGCTGGGGTTTTTTTGGCTGTTGCCATATTCGAGCCTCCTTAACGAACACATGGAAAATTGCGCAATTGATCGCACCGGCTAATATTGGTGGGGATTTAGGCCTTATGCAAGTGTTTTTCGCGTTTTGGCTTGGAAACACCACGTAATTGTGTGGCTATGCGCGCCAGTGCACCCCGGAGGGGCATGCACTGGGGTTTTTCCCTGTATTGGCGCGGTTTTCAGCGGGTTTGCCGCACGCTTAGCGCATGCCCGGCATCATGCCTTTCATCGAGCGCATCATCTTCGCCATGCCGCCGCCGGACAGCTTTTTCATCATGGTTTGCATCTGCTCGAACTGGTTGAGCATGCGGTTGACTTCCTGTACCTGCACGCCCGCGCCGGCCGCGATGCGGCGCTTGCGGGTGGCCTTGATCAGTTCCGGCTTGGCGCGTTCCTGCGGCGTCATCGAATCGATGATGCCGACCATGCGCCGCACCTGCTTGTCGGCTTGCCCCATGTTGGCGTTGCCAGCCGCCTGCTGGAACTGTGCCGGCAGTTTATCGACCAGGCTGGCCATGCCGCCCATTTTTTTCATCTGGCCCAGCTGCGCCTTGAAGTCGTTCATGTCGAACTTGGCGCCGCTCTTCATCTTGTTGGCCAGGTCGGCGGCGGCCTTGCTGTCCACGCCTTTGCGGGCTTCTTCCACCAGCGCCATGATGTCGCCCATGCCCAGCACGCGGCTGGCCATGCGGGCCGGGTCGAATGCTTCGAGGCCGTCGAGCTTTTCCGACACGCCGGCAAACTTGATCGGCTTGCCGGTGATATGGCGCACCGACAGCGCCGCACCGCCGCGCGAATCGCCATCGAGCTTGGTCAGCACGATACCGGTCAGCGGCAGCGCGTCGTTGAAGGCCTTGGCGGTGTTGATCGCATCCTGGCCCAGCATGGCATCGACCACGAACAGGGTTTCGATCGGCTTGACCGCGCTGTGCACGGCAGCGATCTCTTTCATCATTTCTTCATCGATACCGAGACGGCCGGCGGTGTCGATGATCAGCACGTCGTGGTAGTGCTTTTTGGCCCAGTCCAGCGCGGCCAGCGCGATATCGACCGGCTTGTCCTGCGCGGTGGACGGGAAGAAGTCGGCGCCCACTTGCGCGGTGACCGATTGCAGCTGGGCGATCGCGGCGGGACGATAGACGTCTGCCGACACGGTCAGCACTTTCTTTTTCTTCTCTTCCTTCAGGTACTTGGCCAGTTTGCCGACGGTGGTGGTCTTACCCACACCTTGCAGACCGGCCATCAGGATGATGGCGGGTGGCTGCTGGGCAAAACTCAGCTGGGTCGCTTCGGGACCGAGGTCGGCACCCATCAGGCTGGCCAGCTCGCGCTGCACCACGCCGACCAGCGCCTGGCCTGGCGACAGCGAGGAAATGACTTCCTCGCCCATGGCTTTTTCCTTGACGCGGGCGATGAACTCGCGCACCGCTGGCAGCGCAACATCGGCCTCCAGCAGCGCCATGCGCACTTCGCGCAGCATCTCGGCAGTGTTGGCCTCGGTCAGACGCGCCTCGCCGCGCATGGTTTTGACCACCTTGGCAAGGCGTTGGGTAAGATTATCTAGCATGATGAACCTGTGGAAGCGGTGATAGGGCAGGGTCCGGACGGACAATGGCCGTCATTTTACCTCAGGATGCGCGGCAAACGACCGTGCAAGGATTGCATCAAAGCACCATCAACGCTACAATGAGAATAATTCTTATTTACATATCGGCGCCGTCGCGTTGATGCCCGGCCTGTCCCTTCCGTCCCTCCGCCAGCCCCTTTGCAGCCAGCTTCCGCGACCGATTCCGGCCAGGCATGGTTCTGCGCATTGCCGCTCATGTTCCGTTCTCGAGGAGTCCTGATGCACTTTCGTTTCCCCCGCTCGACCGGCGCCCGTCTCGGCACCGTCGCCACCTTGCTGGCCGTGGCCGTCGGCGCCGCGCTGTGGCATACCCGCAAGCCGGCCGTCGTGTATGAAACCGCGCCCGTCAAGCGCGCCAGCATCGAGGCCAGCGTGACTGCCATCGGTACCTTGCAGCCGCAGCGCTATGTCGATGTGGGGGCCCAGGTGTCGGGCCAGATCACGCGCCTGCACGTGGCGCCGGGCAGCGCGGTCAAGCACGGCGAGCTGCTGGCCGAGATCGATCCCAGCGTGCAGCAGGCCACTGTCGATGCCGGCCGCGCCGCGCTGGCGGGACTGCGCGCGCAACTGGCCGAGCAGCAGGCCCAGCACCGCCTGGCCGGCCGCCAGCACGCGCGCCAGCAGGTGATGGCCGTGCACGAGGCGACGTCGGTCAACGACCAGGAGGTCGCGCAGGCCACGCTGGAGTCGGCGGTGGCCCGCATCGCCAGCCTGAAGGCGCAGATCGACCAGACCCAGGCCACGCTGAAAGCCGACGAAGCGCGCCTCGGTTACACCCGCATCTACGCGCCGATGGCCGGCACCGTGGTCAGCGTCGATGCGAAAGAGGGCCAGACCCTGAACGCAACGTACCAGACGCCGAACATCCTGCGCATTGCCGACCTGTCGGCAATGACGGTGTGGACCGAGGTGTCGGAGGCCGATGTGCGCCGCGTGCGGCCCGAGATGCCGGTGTACTTCACCACCCTGGGCGGCGACGCCCGCCGCTGGCGCGGCAAGGTGCGGCAGGTGCTGCCCGCGCCGGCGGTGGCCGGGGGCGTGGCTGCCGGCACCGCGCTGGCGCCCTCCACCAGCAAGGTGATCCTGTATACAGTGCTGTTCGAAGTCGATAACGCCGACGGCGAACTGATGCCGCAGATGACCGCGCAGGTGGTATTCGTCACGGCGGCCGCCAGCGATGTACTGGCCGCGCCGCTGCCGGCGCTCAAACCGGTGACCGGCGACGGCGCCAAGCCGGGGCTTTATACGGCGCGCGTGCTGGCGGGTGATGGCGCCGTGCAAACGCGCGAGGTCCGCGTGGGCGTGCGCAACCGCCTCGCCGCCGAAGTGCTCGAGGGCCTGCGCGAGGGCGAACTGCTGGTCACCGGCGAGCAGGTGGCCGAAGGCGCCAGCAGGTTCCAGTTATGAGCGCTGTACTGGCGCCGGTGGCGGACGACGTGCTGATCCGCCTGCGCGGCATCCGCAAGCAATATGGCGGCGGTGATGCCGGTCAAGGCGGGCCGCCGCCGGTGGAAGTGCTGCGCGGCGTCGATCTCGACATCCATGCCGGCGAATTCGTCGCCATCGTCGGCGCGTCCGGCTCCGGCAAATCGACGCTGATGAACATGCTCGGCTGCCTCGATCGCCCCACCGCAGGCACGTACGCATTCGGCGGCCAGGACGTGGCCGGCATGAACGCGGACGAACTGGCGTGGTTGCGGCGCGAGGCGTTCGGCTTCGTGTTCCAGGGTTATCACCTGATCGCCACCGAGTCGGCACGCGAGAACGTCGAGGTGCCGGCGCTGTACGCAGGCATGCCGGCCGACCAGCGCCACGCGCGCGCCACCGCGCTGCTCGAACGCCTGGGCCTGCAAGGCCGGTTCGACAACCGTCCGAACCAGCTATCGGGCGGCCAGCAGCAGCGCGTGTCGATCGCGCGCGCGCTGATGAACGGCGGGCGCATCATCCTGGCCGACGAACCGACCGGTGCGCTCGACAGCAGGAGCGGCGCCGAGGTGATGGCGCTGCTGGGCGAACTGGCCGACGCCGGCCACACCATCATCCTGATCACCCACGACCGCAAGGTGGCGGCCCAGGCGCGCCGCGTGATCGAGATCAGCGATGGGCGCATCGTTTCTGATGACGGTACTGCTACCCAGATTGAATCTCCCGTCACGCTCCCCCCGCTCGACCTCTCCCGCGCCCGCCACGACAGCGGCGCGCCGCTGCTGGCCGAACTGGCCGACGCCGCCCGCGCCGCCTGGCGCGTGTTGTGGCTCAACCGCTTCCGCACCGGTCTGACCTTGCTCGGCATCGTCATCGGTGTGGCATCGGTGATCGTGATGCTGGCCATCGGCCTCGGCACGCGCCAGCAGGTGATGGCGCAACTGGGCGCCTTCGGCTCCAACCTCCTGTATATGGCGTCGCGTGGCGAGAGTTCGCGCATTCCGGGGCGCAGCATCACCCTGGGCGACCTCGAAGCGCTGGCCGACGTGCCGGGCATTTCGCACGTGCTGCCCAATGTTACCGGCAACAAGGTGATCCGCCACGGCAACCTCGACGTGCAGACCTATGTACGCGGCACCGGCGCCGCGCTGCCGCGCATCCAGACCTGGCCGGTGGCGCGCGGCGGCTTCTTTACCGACGAGGACGACCGCGAGATGGCGACGGTTGCGGTGCTGGGCGCGCGCCTGGCGCAGAAGCTGATGCCCGACGTCGCCAGCCCGGTGGGCGAGACCATCCTGATCGGCAACGTGCCGTTCCAGGTGATCGGCGTGATGAGCGCCAAGGGCGCGCTGACCGGCGAAAAGGACGAGGACGACGTGCTGCTGCTGCCGTTTTCCACGGCCGGCATCCGCGTGTTCGGCCAGCGCGAGCCCACCTACACGGTGCTGGCGGCGGCCGATGTCAGCCGCGTGGCCGAGGTGGAGGCAGCGGTGGACGCGGTGCTGTTCGAGCGCCACCGCATCCGCGACTACGGCATCAGCAACGCCGCTGCGTCGATCGCGGCGGAGGCGCGCACACAGGACAATATGACCATGATGCTGAGCCTGATCGCCGCAGTCTCGCTGGTGGTGGGCGGCATCGGCGTGATGAACGTGATGCTGATGACGGTGCGCGAGCGTACCCGCGAGATCGGCATCCGCATGGCGACCGGCGCGCGCCGGCGCGACATCCTGCGCCAGTTTTTGACCGAGGCGGTACTGGTCTCGGTGGTAGGCGGCGTGGCCGGCATCGTGGTGGGCGTGGCATTTGCCGGCCTGCTCCTCGTGTGGCAGGTGCCGGTGATCTTTTCGCTGTCGGCCATCGGCGGGGCGTTCGGCTGCGCCGTGGTGACAGGCCTGGTGTTCGGTTATATGCCGGCCCGCAAGGCGTCCGGGCTCGACCCGGTCGTGGCGCTGGCAGGCTGATCACTAAATTTCTCATTGACAAGATATTGGCAATGGCGCATCGTTCTATTTTTGACAATAAGGTGAGTGACCACATGGTTGACTTCAATAAACCGGCGGATCTGTTTGCGCCTGCACCGGCCGCCGCAACGCCGCCACAGTACCTGAAGTTCCACGCCAGCGGCAGCGAGTATTTCCGCATCTGGATCGTCAACCTGTTGCTCAGCATTGTTACCCTCGGCATCTATTCGGCCTGGGCCAAGGTGCGCCGCAACCAGTATTTCTACTCCAGCACCGAACTGGCCGGCAGCAGCTTCGAGTACCACGGCAATCCGATCGCGATTCTCAAGGGCCGCATCGTGGCCGCCGTGGTGGTGGGCGCTTACGCCTTTGCCGGCAAAGTTTCGCCGCTGCTGGCGGTCGTGATGTTCGTGGTGATGGCGGCCGTGATACCGTGGTTCATCTGGCGCAGCCTGCAATTCCAGCTGCATAACTCGGCCTGGCGCGGTATCCGTTTCCGCTTCGACGGCCAGCTGCGCGACGCCTACATCAACTGCCTGCTGCGCCCCTTGCTCAACATCGTCACGTTCGGCCTGGCCACGCCCTATATCTACCAGCGCCTGAAGGCCTGGCAGTTCAACGAAAGCCGCTTCGGCCAGGCGCGGTTTGCCACGCGCGCCAGCGTGGGCAGTTTTTACAAGCTGTTCGGCGCGTTCCTGCTGCTTGGTATCGTGGGCGGCATCGTCTTTGGCATGTTGTCGGCCTTCATGGTTGCCGGCAGCTTGGCCGGGCGTGATCCGAATGCCCTCAACCTTAACCTGAGCTTGGGTGGCATGATTACCGTCGCGGTGTTCTATTTGCTGATCCTGTCGCTGGCGCCGCTGCTGATCGCGCTGATCCAGAACCTGGTGTGGAACAACGCCAGCCTGGACCGGCACGAGTTCCGCTCCGAGGTGCGCACCGGCCGCATGCTGTTCATCATCGTCACCAATATCCTGGGCGTGATCTGCACGCTGGGCCTGTTCCTGCCGTTCGCCCAGGTGCGCATGATGCGCTACCGGATCGAATCGCTGATGATGATACCCGAGGGCAGCCTCGACGAATTCGTCGCCAGCGCCAGCGCCGATGTCAACGCCGCCGGCGAGGGCGTGTCCGACTTCATGGACTTCGACTTCTCACTGTGACCGGCATGGACACCCCGGCAGTCACCGGCCGTTACTTCGACGGCAAGACGTCGCGCCTGCATCGCGTGACCCTGACCGTGACCGACGGCATGGCGCACCTGGCCGGCGACGTCGAACGCAGCGCGCCGCTGGCCAGCCTGCGCGTGTCCGAACGGGCGCGCCACGCAGCGCGCAAGGTCAGTTTCGACGACGGCGCCTGGCTCGAAGTGGATGACCGCGCAGCGTTTGCCCAGCTGCTGGCCAACACCGGCCACCGCGACACCGGCGTGGTGCGCGCGCAGCAAAGCTGGCGTGGCGTGCTGCTGGCGCTGGGCGTCACGGTGGGCGTGGTGGTGGCGTCGTATGTGTATGTGCTGCCCGCTGCCGCGGTCTGGGTGGCAAACGCCTTGCCGGTCAAGGTGGAGCGCCAGATGGGGCAGGGCGTGCTGGAGATTCTCGACAAGCGCGCGCTGGGACCGAGCAAGCTGGCGGCCGCGCGCCAGGAGCAGTTGCGCCGGCAATTCGCGGCGTTGACCGCGCCCGAGCCGGACGCCCCGACCTGGAAGCTGGTGTTTCGCAGCAGCCGCATCGGCCCCAACGCGCTGGCCCTGCCATCGGGCGACATCGTCATGACCGACGAGCTGGTGAACCTGCTCAAGGACGACCAGGCCGTAATGGCCGTGCTGGCGCACGAACTGGGCCACCTGCACCGGCGCCACCTGACGCGCCGGCTGGTGCAAAGTTCGGCCGTGGCGGCGGCCACCTGGGTGATTTTCGGCGACATCTCGGCCATGCTGACGGCGCTGCCCACGGTGGCGCTGGACATGAAATACTCGCGCGACGCCGAGTCCGAGGCCGACGATTACGCGGTAGCCATGCTGCGCCGTAACGGCATCGACCCCGAGCACATGGCACAGGCGTTCGTCAAGCTGGGCGAGGAGAGCGGCGACAGGATGTCACCCTACCTGTCGAGCCACCCGGCCACCGGCGAGCGCATCGCGCGCATCCGCGCCGCCCGTTGAACAGTCCCATGCGTTGATCCGCCGCAAAGCCTGAATAATTGCCTCACGGTATATCTTACCGCTGGACAATTATCAGGAGAATCGGATGAACCTCAAAGCACTGGGCTGCCTGCTGGCCCTGGTATCCGTCTGTCACAGCGCGGGCGCGCAGCAGGTGGTCCGGCTCGGCAATCTCAAGCTCGCCCACTTCGGCGCCGTCTCGTACATCAAGGAAATCGCACCGCAGTGCGGCTTCAAGGTGGAGGAGCACGTGTTCGCCAAGGGCCTGGACGTGATGCAGGCCATCATCGCCGGCGAACTCGACGTGGGCACCACCGCGTCGGAAGCGGCCATCCTCGGCCGTGCCGGCGGTGCGCCGATTTTTGTCGTGGCCGGCTTTGCCCGGGGCGGCGCGCGGCTGGTGGGGCGCAGCGACCTGCAGCTCAAGAGCGTGCGCGACCTCAAGGGCAAGCGCGTGGGCGTGACGCGCGGCGCCATCCAGGACGTGCTGCTGCTGGCCGAATTGCACAAGCACGGCATGACCGCGTCCGACCAGCCGGGCAAGGACGTGCGGCTGGTGTTCCTCGCCTACGCCGACCTCAACCATGCACTGCTGGGCCGCAATATCGACGCCATGATGCAGTCCGAACCGCAGTCGTCGCAGGCGCTGAGCCAGGGTTTCGGCAGCGAAATCCTGAAACCCTACGACACCCCGATCGGCGAACCGGTGCGCACCATGGTGATGACCGAAAAGTTTTACACGCAACAGCGCCCGCTCGCTGAAAAATTCATGCGCTGCTTCGTGCAAGCCACCAAGACCTTCATCGAGCAGCCGGCCACCGCCGAAAAATACGTGCGCGAAGTCCTGTTCAAGGGCCAGTTGAGCAGTGCCGACTTTATCGATGCCATCGGCAATTCGCCGTTCAGCTACGACATCACGCCCGAGCACATCCAGGTCACTGCCGACACCATGCTCAAGACCGGCGTGGGCCGCCTGCGCAACGTGCCGACTGCCCACGACTGGGTGCGCACCGACCTGCTGTTGGCGGCCAAGAAAACCCTGGGTGTGAAATAGATGGCCGCCGCATCCTTCTCCTGGCAGCGCGCGGGCGCCGGCCTGGTCGGCGCCATCGTGCCGGCGCTGGTGATCGTGCTGTGGCAGGCCGCCACCGCGCTGGGCTGGGTCAATCCGCAGGTGCTGCCGTCGCCGCTGGCGGTGGTGGGCAAGTGGCTCGAGTACCTGCTGCCGCTGCAACCGTACCATGCCGCCGACGGCAGCTGGCTGGCCTGGGCCTGCTCGGGCGAGCTGATCGTCGATTCACTCGGCAGCCTGTACCGCGTGGCGGTGGGCTTCGCCATCGGCGCCGGCCTGGCGCTGCCGCTGGGCCTGGCCATGGGCGCCAATGCCCGCGCCTACCGCTGGTTCAACCCGATGGTGCAGCTGCTGCGGCCGATTCCGCCGATCGCCTACATTCCGCTGTCGATCCTGTGGTTCGGGCTCGGTAATCCGCCGGCCGTGTTCCTGATCGCGCTGGGGGCGTTCTTCCCGGTGCTGATGAACACCATCGCCGGCGTGCGCCAGGTCGATGGCATCTACCTGCGCGCCGCACGCAACCTCGGCGCCTCCGGCGCCACCCTGTTCGTGCGGGTGATCCTGCCTGCCGCCGTGCCATATATATTGTCCGGCGTGCGGATCGGCATCGGCACCGCCTTCATCGTGGTGATCGTCTCCGAGATGATCGCCGTGAACAACGGCCTCGGTTTCCGCATCCTCGAGGCGCGCGAGTACTTCTGGTCGGACAAGATCATCGCCGGCATGGTCACCATCGGCCTGCTGGGCCTGGCGATCGACGTGGCGATGAACCGGTTGAACAACCATCTGCTGCGCTGGCACCGCGGCCTGGAGCAGCAATGAATCCGCATATTCTGATAGACGGCGTCGGCAAGGTATTTCATACGGCCGGGCGCGACATGGTGGCGTTGCAGGGCATCGATCTCGCCATTCCGCAAGGGCAGTTCGTCTGTTTGCTGGGGCCTTCGGGCTGCGGCAAATCGACGTTACTCAATGCGGTGGCCGGCTTTGCGCCGCCCACCACCGGCACCATTACCGCCGGCGGCCGGCTGGTGACCGGCCCCGGTCCCGAGCGCGGCATGGTATTCCAGGAGTATGCGCTGTTCCCGTGGATGACGGTGGCCGACAATATCGGCTTCGGCCTGCGCATCCAGGGCAAGGGCGAAGCGGCCACAGCCGCCAAGGTGGATCAGCTGCTGGCCATGCTGGCGCTGGCCGATTTTCGCCACCGCTACCCGAAAGACCTGTCGGGCGGCATGCGCCAGCGGGTGGCAATCGCCCGCGTGCTGGCGCTCGATTCGCCGATCATGCTGATGGACGAGCCGTTCGGCGCGCTTGACGCGCTCACCCGCCGCAATTTGCAGGAGGAGCTGCTGCGGCTGTGGGCGGCGCTGAACAAGACCATCATCTTTGTCACCCACAGCATCGAGGAGGCGATCTACCTGGCCGACCGCATCGTGGTGATGACCTACCGCCCCGGCACCATCAAGCGCGACCTGCTGGTGGACCTGCCGCGCCTGCGTGATCCGGCCGATGCATCGTTCAACGCCCTCAAGCGCGAGCTGGGACAACTGGTGATGGAGGAACAACAACGCCACCACCACGACGAACTGCGGATGGCGGCGGTCGATTGAGGGGCTGCCGCCGATTGAGCGATAGTGTAAACTGGGTGCATGCAGACCTATTTGTTCATCGCAGCCATCGTGCTGTATCTCTTTTGCGCGGCCTTGCCGTCGCGCCGCGGCGCGCTGGTGTCGGCGGTGACCGTCGTGGCATGGCTGGTGCATGGCGCCGGGCTGTGGACCGACGTCGCTGCCGACGGCTCGCTGCGGCTCGGTTTTGCAGCCATGCTGTCGTCGGCGCTGTGGGTGTCGGTGGCCGCGTATTGGTTTGAGAACCGCAACTTCGGCCTCGACGGCCTGCGCCGGCTGGTCATGCCGGCTGCCGCGTTGACCGTCGCGCTGCAGGCGATCTACCCCGGCAACCTGATCGCGCTTGGCGACAAGACCCCGCTGTTCGGCTGGCACATCGCGGTCGCCACGCTGGCTTATAGTACGCTCACCATTGCCGCTTTCCACGCCGTGCTGATGGCGTTGCAGGAAGCGCGGCTGCACGCGGCCACCGACCGCAAGAGTTTCTTGTCGGGTGCGCTCGACCAGTTGCCGGCGCTGCTCACCATGGAAAAGCTGCTGTTCCGCATGATCGGCATCGGTTTTACCTTGCTCACGCTGACCGTATTGTCCGGCATCGTGTTTTCCGAACAACTGTTCGGGCAGGCGCTCAAGTGGGACCATAAATCGGCGTTTACCATGTTGTCGTGGCTGCTGTTCGCGGCGCTGCTGGCCGGGCGCCGCCTGCGCGGCTGGCGCGGCAAGACGGCGCTGAGTTTTACCCTGGCGGGGTTCGCCACCTTGCTGCTGGCGTATGTCGGCAGCCGTTTCGTGTTTGAAGTTGTACTGCATAAAGGATGGGCATGAGCCGCATTTTGTTTTGGGTGGGTTTGATTTGCCTGATCGTCTTCGCGATCCGCAGCAAGATTCGTAGCGCGCAAAAGCGCGCCGAACAACAAATGCGCGACGCGCAGCAGCGGCAGCAGGCGCCGGGCGGTCCTGCCGGGTATGCACCGCGCGGCGCGCAAAAGCCCGCCATCGAGGCTGAAACCATGCTCGAATGCGCGCACTGCGGCGTGTTCTTCCCGGCCGGCGAGGCCGTGCGCTTCGACGGCGCCATCTACTGCAGCAAGGCGCACGCCGCCCTGCCACCGAACTGACGCCATGGATCGCCTGCAAGCCCCTCCGGCTTTGCCAGGCGACTCCCATCCCACGCGCGCCACCTTCTGGCGCTCGCTGCAAACCCTCAACGCCACGCGCATCGTCATCGCGCTGGTGCTGCTGGTTTACCTGAGCTTTGACGGCCGCGGCCTGCGCGCCTCCGGCCACTACCTGTATTTGTGGATCTGCCTGGCCTACCTGGTGCTGGCGATCGGCTTTGCCTTGACGGCGGTGTACCTGCAGCGCCGCTTCCTGGTGCAGGTGCTCACGCAAATCGCCTGCGACCTGGCCATCATCTCTCTCTTATATGTGGACGGCGGCGGCTTGCGCAGCGGCCTGGCCATCTTGTACCTGTTTCCGCTGGCTGGCACGGCCATCCTGGCGCCGCTGGTGCTGGCGCTGTTCTGCACCGCGCTGGTCGCGCTGTTCATGCTGGGCGTGGGCGTGATCCAGGTACTGGAGATGGAGGGGGAACATGTGCTGCTGCAATCGGGCTTGTACGGCGCCGCATATTTTGCCGCCGTGCTGGGCGTGAACCGGATGGCGGCGCGGCTGATCGGCCAGGAGGAACTGGCGATCCGGCGCGGCGTGGAGATCGGCGTGCAGCAGGCGGTCAACCGGCTGGTGATGGCCAACGTGGCCGACGGCGTGCTGGTGGTCGATGCCGATGGCCGCATCTGGGCCGGCAATCCGGCCGCGCAGCACATGCTCGGTCTGACCGGGCCGGAGCTGTCGGCGTCGGATGACCATGCGCCGCTGGCGCTGGCCTACGCCGAATGGCGCGCCGATCCCGCGCTCGATACCGCCTTCATCACCCTGAAGCCGTATTTCAGCATCCGCCTCAAGGCGCGGTTTGCCGCCGTCGATCTCGGCGACGTCATCGCCGGTGGGCCCAATCTGGCGCGCAGCGTGATTTTTTTGCAGGAGGTGAGCGAGATCGAGGAGCGCGCCCAGCAGCTCAAACTGGCCTCGATGGGCCGGCTCACCGCCAGCATCGCCCACGAGGTGCGCAATCCGCTATCGGCCATCGGCCACGCCACCGCGCTGCTCGAAGAAGACATCGCCGATCCCGGCCAGCGCCGCCTGCTGCGCATCGTTGGCGACAACGTCAAACGGGTCAACCGCATTGTCGAGGACATCCTGCAACTGTCGCGTAAATCCCACGTCCAGTACGAGCCGCTGGCGCTGGGCAGCTTCCTGGAAGAGATGCGCGACGAATTCATCGAAACCCACGGCCTGGCCGAGGACCAGATTGCCGTGTCGGTTGCGCCCGGGACCACCGTGCATTTCGATCCGCTGCACCTGCGCGAGGTGATCGCCAACCTGGTCGGCAATGCCCTGCGCTACGCCAGCGGCGCGCCGGCGTCGGTGCGGCTGGACCTGGTGCGGCAGCCGAACTGGCTGGAATTGCACGTGCAGGATGATGGTCCCGGCATCAGCGGTGAGGTGCGCGCGCATCTGTTTGAACCGTTTTACACCACATCGAGCAAAGGAACCGGGCTGGGGCTGTATCTGGCGCGGGAAATGTGTTTGAATAATGAAGCGCGGCTCGATTATGAATACCGCTTCGATAGTGTTGGTATCGACGAGGGTATCGAAAACAGCCACGACAGTCATCGCGTCGATCGCCGGTCCGGCGGCCGCTTTGTCATCACTTTCGCACCACCGCAAAAGTAATCGAAAGGCTGTCCATGAGCGTGAGGTCCCCCCGCGTGCTCGTCGTCGATGATGAAGCCGACCTGCGCGAACTGCTGGAGCTGACCCTGGTAAAAATGGGGCTCGATGTCGACAGCGCCGCTACCGTGGCCGAGGCCCGCGCGCTGCTGGCCCGCCACCCCTATCAACTGGTACTGACCGACATGCGCCTGCCCGACGGCCTGGGGCTGGAACTGGTGCGCGACGTGGCCACCACATACAAGAACACGCCGATCGCGGTGGTCACCGCTTTCGGCAGTGCCGACAACGCGGTGGTCGCGCTCAAGGCCGGCGCGTTCGACTACATCGCCAAGCCGGTCGCCCTCGATCAGCTGCGCCTGCTGGTGCGTTCGGCGCTGCGGGTGCACGAGGCCGCGCCCGGTATGCCTGGCAATGGCCCGGCCGATGCCGCTGCCGATGCCGTGGACGGCCGGCTCAAGGGCGGATCGGCCGTGATGGCGGCGCTGCGCGCGCAGATCGGCCGGCTGGCGCGGTCGATGGCGCCGATCGCCATCCACGGCGAATCGGGCAGCGGCAAGGAGCTGGCGGCGCGCGAAATCCACGCCCGCAGCCCGCGCGCCGGCCAGCCTTTCATTGCAGTCAACTGCGGTGCGATCCCGGAGGCGCTGATGGAAGCCGAGTTTTTCGGCTACCGCAAGGGGGCGTTTACCGGCGCGGCCGACGACCGCGACGGCTTTTTCCAGGCCGCCAACGGCGGCACCCTGCTGCTCGACGAGGTGGCCGATCTGCCGCTGGCGATGCAGGTCAAGCTGCTGCGCGCGATCCAGGAGCGGCGCGTGCGCAAGATCGGCGCTACGTCGGAGGAGCCGGTCGATGTGCGCCTGATCAGCGCCACCCACAAGAACCTGGCGCGGTGCGTGGAGCAGGGTGCCTTTCGCCAGGACCTGTTCTATCGCCTGAACGTGATCGAACTGGCGGTGCCGCCGCTGCGCGAACGCCAGGGCGATCTGCCGGCGCTGGCCGACGCCATCCTCGAACGCCTCGGCGGCGGCGGCCACAAGGCGGCGCTGGGGCCGGGCGTGCTCGAAGCGCTGGCCGGCTACCGCTTTCCCGGCAATGTGCGCGAACTGGAAAACATCCTCGAGCGTGCGCTGGCGTTTGCCAACGACGGCGTGATCGAGGTGGCCGACCTGGCGCTCAAGGCCGGGCAGGGGAGCCAGGGTGGCGATGGCGTGGCGGCGGCCGCGTCGTCTGCCGCGTCGTCTGCCATATCGTCGCCCGCGCCGGCCGACTTGCCGGCCAGCCTGCCCGACTACCTGATCGCCATCGAGCGCGATATCATCTTGCGGGCACTGGTGCAGACGCAGTTCAACCGCACCCAGGCCGCGCAACTGCTGGGCATCAGCTTCCGCCAGTTGCGCTATCAAATGCAGAAACTCAATATCCAGGAACCTGAAGCATGAAACCTGTAGTCGCCGTCGATGCCGACGGCTGGTGGCCGGCGGCGGCGCGCTACGACAGCCCGTTCATCGACGCGCGGCCCGACCCCGAAGACATCACCCTGCTGGTCATCCACAACATCGGTTTGCCGGGCGGGCGCTCTGGCGGTCCGCAGGTGTCGGACCTGTTCACCGGCCGCCTCGATTATAATGTTGACCCTTCGCTGGCGGACCTGCGCGATCTGCGGGTGTCGAGCCACTTCTTTATCCGGCGCGACGGCCGCGTGGTGCAGTATGCCCCGGCCGGCGCGCGCGCCTGGCATGCCGGCATCTCGCTGTTCCGGGGGCGGGTAAAATGTAATGATTTTTCGATCGGTATCGAGCTCGAAGGCAATGACCACACCCCGTTCGAGGCGGCGCAATATGCGGCGCTGGCGGACCTGACCGGGGCGTTGCTGGCGCGGTATCCGGTTACCGATATACAAGGACACGAACACGTCGCGCCGGGCCGCAAAACCGACCCCGGCGCGTTTTTTGACTGGAAAAAATATGCCGAGAGCAGTCCGTCGTTAGTACTTGCTAACCCCGGACTGCGCGTAGTGAAAGGCCTCCTGTAAAGTCAATTGAAAAATTGCCTTTACCGCTAAAAAATACCCTTGCACGGGTACTTTGCGGCTACTACAATCAGTGCATGGAATTCGTTTAAACACTAGATGTAGTAGTTCTCAGGGCGCTGGTTCTTAACCTGTTGTACGGCACGGGGCCAGGGCAACATCCACTCAGCTCTATATTCCGCAACAATAAGCCAGCCTGGTTCGCCCGGCTGCAGGCTTTATTTTTGCCATTTTATTTATAAACATACATCGCGCAGCACGGCTGCACGCTGTTACCGGGGAGCTTCAATGCAATCTACTCAAGACAACACCTTCAATCCAGCGCTGGTCCCAGCAGCCGCTGCGAGCGCCGCCAGCAGCCCGTCCACGGCCGCCAGCGACCTCGGTGACTACCGCATCATCCGCCGTAACGGCGCGGTCGTCGCGTTTGAACCGTCGAAAATCGCGATCGCTGTGACCAAGGCCTTCCTGGCCGTCAACGGTGGCCAGGGCGCCGCTTCGGCCCGCATTCGCGAATTGGTAGAGCAGCTCACCGCCAGCGTGGTCTCGGCCCTGGTGCGCCGCCAGCCTTCGGGCGGCACTTTCCACATCGAAGACGTACAGGACCAGGTGGAACTGGCGCTGATGCGCTCGGGCGAGCATGACGTGGCCCGTGCCTACGTGCTGTACCGCGCCAAGCACATGGAAGAGCGCCGCCTGGCCAAGGAAGCGCAAGGTGGTTCTGCCGCCATCACCGCGCCGCAAATCCACGTGGTGGAAAACGGCGAGCGCAAGCCGCTGGAAATGAGCCGTGTGACCGGCCTGATCAACGCCGCCTGCATCGGCCTGGAAAAGCACGTCGATGCCGACGCCATCGTTGCCGAGACCCTGAAAAACCTGTACGACGGCGTGCCGGTGGAAGAGCTGCACAAATCCGCCATCCTGGCGGCGCGCGCGCTGATGGAAAAAGACCCGGCCTACTCGCAAGTGACGGCCCGCATCCTGCTGCACACCATCCGCAAGGAAGTCTTCGGCAAGGAAGTCGCGCAAGGCGCGGCCGCTGCCGAGTACATCACGTACTTCCCGCAATACATCGCCAACGGCATCAAGAACGAACTGCTCGACGCCAAGCTGGCCGAGTTCGACCTCGAGCGCCTGGCCAAGGCGCTGGTTGCCGACCGCGACCTGCAATTCGGCTACATCGGCCTGCAAACCCTGTACGACCGCTACTTCCTGCACGTGCGCGACGTGCGCATCGAAATGCCGCAGGCGTTCTACATGCGCGTGGCCATGGGCCTGTCGCTCAACGAACAGGACCGCGAAGCGCGCGCCATCGAGTTCTACCACCTGCTGTCGTCGTTCGACTTCATGTCGTCGACTCCAACCCTGTTCAACTCGGGCACCCTGCGCTCGCAGCTGTCGTCGTGCTATCTGACCACCGTGTCGGACGACCTGGAAGGCATCTACGACGCCATCAAGGAAAACGCATTGCTGGCCAAGTTCGCCGGCGGCCTCGGTAACGACTGGACGCCAGTGCGCGCCCTGGGCGCCCACATCAAGGGCACCAACGGCAAGTCGCAAGGCGTGGTGCCGTTCCTCAAAGTGGTCAACGACACCGCCGTGGCGGTCAACCAGGGCGGCAAGCGCAAGGGCGCGGTCTGCGCCTACCTGGAAACCTGGCACATGGACATCGAAGAGTTCCTGGACCTGCGTAAAAACACCGGCGACGACCGCCGCCGCACCCACGACATGAACACGGCCAACTGGATTCCCGACCTGTTCATGAAGCGCGTGATGGAGAAGGGCGACTGGACCCTGTTCTCGCCATCGGACACCCCGGACCTGCACGACCTGGTCGGCAAGGCCTTCGAAAAAGCGTACGTTGCGTACGAAGCCCGTGCTGCTGCCGGCGAGATCCGCGTATTCAAGAAAATCGCTGCGCTCGACCTGTGGCGCAAGATGCTGTCGATGCTGTTCGAAACCGGCCACCCATGGATCACGTTCAAAGACCCATGCAACATCCGTTCGCCGCAGTCGCACGTGGGCATGGTCCACAGCTCGAACCTGTGCACCGAGATCACCCTGAACACCGGTCCTGACGAAATCGCCGTCTGCAATCTCGGTTCGGTCAACCTGCCGGCGCACATGAAGGAAGGCAAGCTCGATCACGTCAAGCTGCAAAAAACCATCCGCACCGCGATGCGCATGCTCGACAACGTCATCGATATCAACTACTACGCCGTCGAAAAAGCACGCAACGCCAATATGCGCCACCGTCCGGTGGGCATGGGTGTGATGGGCTTCCAGGACTGCCTGCACATGATGCGCGTGCCGTTCGCCTCGCAAGAGTGCGTGAACTTTGCCGATACCTCGATGGAAGCGGTGTGCTACTACGCCTACCTGGCCTCGACCGAACTGGCCGAAGAGCGTGGCCACTACGCGTCGTACAAAGGTTCGCTGTGGGACCGTGGCATCCTGCCGCAAGACTCGATCAAGCTGCTGGCCGAAGAGCGCGGCGGCTACCTCGAGCAGGACCTGTCGTCGGCCATGGACTGGACCCCGGTGCGCGAACGCATCGCCAAGTTCGGCATGCGCAACTCGAACTGCGTGGCGATCGCGCCGACGGCCACCATCTCGAACATCATCGGCGTGTCGGCCTGTATCGAACCGACCTTCCAGAACCTGTACGTGAAATCGAACCTGTCGGGCGAGTTCACCGAGATCAACGGCTACCTGGTGCGCGACCTGAAAGCCCGCGACCTGTGGGACGAAGTCATGATCGCCGACCTGAAATACTTCGACGGCTCGCTGACCAAGATCGACCGCATCCCGGACGACCTGCGCGACATCTACGCTACCGCGTTTGAAGTCTCGCCGAGCTGGCTGGTGGAAGCGGCTTCGCGTCGCCAGAAATGGATCGACCAGGCCCAGTCGCTGAACATCTACATGGCTGGCGCGTCCGGTAAAAAGCTGGACGAGACCTACAAGCTGGCCTGGCTGCGCGGCCTGAAAACCACGTACTACCTGCGCACCACCTCGGCCACCCATACCGAGAAATCGACCTCCAAGACCGGCGCCCTGAACGCCGTGGCAGTCGATGGCGGCATGTCGGCCAGCGCCAAGGCTGCGGCGCCGGTCGCTCCGGTAGCGGCTGCTGCCCCGGTAGCCGCCGCGGCAGTTGCCGCATCCGCGGAGGAAGACGGCGAAGCCTGCTACCTGCGTCCCGGCGACGATGGTTTCGAGGAATGCGAAGCCTGCCAATAATCCGCCACGGTGCAGTGGGCGCGTTTTGAACACCGCCCGGCACCTTTAGCTTGAGCGCCGTCGTCCTCCCTTGCGGGGACGACGGCTTTGCCGTCCCGGGCTGCCGGGACCACATATATATAGAAGGAATCCATTATGTCGCTCTCCTGGGACGAAGACACCGCACCGGCCGCACCTGCCGCCATCAACCCTGCCGCGCTGGAAGGCGAGGGCACCACCGCCGAGCAAGTGGCGCGCCGCGTCAATGCCGACGACAAGCGCATCATCAACGGCAAAACCGACGTCAACCAGCTGGTACCGTTCAAGTACAAGTGGGCGTGGGACAAATACCTGGCCGGCTGCGCCAACCACTGGATGCCGCAGGAAGTGAACATGCAGCGCGATATCGAGCTGTGGAAGAATCCGAACGGCCTGACCGACGACGAGCGTCGCCTGGTCAAGCGCAACCTCGGCTTTTTTGTTACCGCCGACTCGCTGGCCGCCAACAACATCGTGCTGGGCACCTACCGCCACATCACCGCGCCCGAGTGCCGCCAGTACCTGCTGCGCCAGGCGTTCGAGGAAGCGATCCACACCCACGCTTACCAGTACATCGTGGAGTCGCTGGGCCTGGACGAAGCCGAAATCTTCAACGCCTACAACGAAGTCAAATCGATCCGCGACAAGGATGAATTCCTGATCCCGTTCATCGACACGCTGACCGACCCGGCCTTCACCACCGGCACCGTGGAAAGCGACCAGAAACTGCTCAAGTCCCTGATCGTGTTCGCCTGCCTGATGGAAGGCCTGTTCTTCTATGTGGGCTTCACCCAGATCCTGGCGCTGGGCCGCCAGAACAAGATGATGGGCGCCGCCGAGCAGTACCAGTACATCCTGCGCGACGAATCGATGCACTGCAACTTCGGCATCGACCTGATCAACACCATCAAGATGGAAAATCCGCTGCTGTGGACTCCAGCCTTCAAGGAAGAGATCAAGCAGCTGTTCCTGCAGGCCGTGGACCTCGAATACGCGTACGCCGAAGACACCATGCCACGCGGCGTGCTCGGTCTGAACGCGACCATGTTCAAAGGCTACCTGCGCTTCATCGCCAACCGCCGCGCCACCCAGATCGGCCTCGAGACGCTGTTCGACCAGGAAGAAAATCCGTTCCCGTGGATGAGCGAGATGATCGACCTGAAAAAAGAGCGCAACTTCTTCGAGACGCGCGTGATCGAATACCAGACCGGCGGCGCGCTGAACTGGGATTGATGGTGTGACCGGATGTGATCGTTGACCAAGGGGAGGGCAAAGAAATTTGCCCTCCCTTTTTTCTTAGCGAAGCCGGTCGCGATTGGCCAGGATGGCGCGCGTGATGGCTTTCACTGTCGCGGCCCGGATGGGCGCATTGCTGGCCAATTGTGCGAACAGGCCAGCGCGCGTCACCATCGCGGCGATGATATCGCGCGCCCGTCGTTCGGGCAGGGCTGCATCCGTGGCCAGGCGCAGCAGGTCGTCCAGCGCGGGCGCCGCGCCTTCGCCCATGACTGCCATCTGGTGTCCGCCGCCAGGGCCGGAGTGGAAGCCGATGTCGTAGCATGGCGATAGCTGGAAGCTGCCGTCCCGCTCCATTCGATAGGAGAAATTTTTGGCGTGATCGTCGCGGTTATTAAACAGCACGTTGAACACGCAACGTTCGAACGCCGCCTCGACCTGGCGTTCGTCGCGGGTGACGAGCCGGGTAGCACGCAGGAAGGTGCTGTAGTCGAGTGATGGCAGCCGGAAGTCGGCATGCAGCAGGCCAGCGAGCGTATGCACCGGTACCCGCATCCCGGCGTCCCGGTCGAAGCGCTGTACCCCGAACGCTGCCAGGCGCCGGTCCAGGTCGAAGTGACGCGTGGCAGGCATCGGCAGGCCACAGGCCCGTGCCAGTTCGGCATACACATGCTCGATTGCGCACACCTCCTTGTGTTCACCCTGCGCCGGGAACTTCACCATCCACGGTTGTCCCCAACCCGGATCGTCGCGGGTGGTGGCGGCGCCGCTGGCGGGATCGAGGCGCAGCAGCACCTTCGGGCGCGATCCATGCGGTGAGCCGCCCAGCATGCTCAGTTGTCTGAGCAGGACGTTATCCCTGCCCTGCAGGACCGTCTGCATTGCTTTCGCCATGTCGAGTAGCGAGAGATCGTCAGGCGACAGTTCCATCGGGTCGGGTGGCACATAACCAAGCGCGCCCATGCCCCGGTCGCCGATAAAGGCCAGGCGATCAAGCGGCGAGATGCTATTGGGCGCGCGTCCCTGCTTGCGGAACAGACGGTCCATCAGCAGCATCCCCCAACCGTCGGGCAGCGAGTCGGCGATCAGGCCGGGCAAGTGGTGCTGGTGTGGCGGGAAACCGTGGAAGGCGCCCGGCCGCAGCGGCAGGTGGCGCGGCGAGAGTTCGATGCCGCGATGGAGTGCGACCGGCGAGTATTCGAACAAAATACCCAGACCGTTGTCGGCCAGCGTACCGAGGTGCCAGTCCTCGCCCCATCCCTTGTACATGACGGCGAGCCGCTTCATCTCGATGCCTTGCGCGGTGCGCGTTGGCGGTTGGCGCGTTCGGCCTTTTCCATGGCGGCGATAGACACCATCCGGATCAGGAAGATGTCACTCAACTCGTCGGACAGGCCGAGCGCGGCGACGACATGGATGAAGGATTCAAGTGTCGCCCTGCCGTGCTTCTCGAGGTTCTTGATGGTGCCTGCCGAGATGCCTGCGCGCTGCGCCAGTTCGATCTGCGACCATCCCTGCACCAGCCGGCGCGCGCGCAAACGTCGTCCCAACTCGACGCAAATCTCCGGCGTGGTCGCCAGCGTAAAGTCAAACATATTGCCTCCTATGCGGAAGACGAGCAGCTAATGGATAAGATATTACTCCTTAAACGGGACGACACTTTACGCGTCCGATAGCAGTACCCGGTGCATATGCCAAGCATCCATAGCATCGGCGTGCAGGCCGTCCCGATGATCGACGCAGCGATTGCGTCGCATCGAAGCGCACCAATGCCTGCAAGGGTTTTCGTCGCGGACCTTGAATCGCTTAACGCCGATTTACACGCTGCGAGCGCGCCGCGCGTACCTCCCAAACGCAGTGCCCATGCGGCGCACCGCTGCTTTGTGCTTGCCATTCGCCGGACTGTGTCTCATAATCGCGACGAATTTGAAAACGGTATGTGGCGATGGCGCGCAAGCGATGCGCAAGCGCTCCCGGATCAGGAAGAGGGTGGCGCGCGGCGCGTGCAGTGCGAGTCGGAATCGCAGACACCCAGGCGGAGACTGGTGCGCTTTGAAGCGAGCAAGTTTCGCGCGGCGCGGCAGGCGCGCTTCCCGGACTGGTCGAGCGCACGCGATGCGGTGCGACGATGCGGCGCGATGGAAGCGCCGCATGGCGCGTATGTGAAATGCCGAGCATATGAAGTAAAAAAGCCCGCGATTCGCTGCTGTGCTGGTTGCGCACCGATAAGGTTTTCGTGTACTTTACGAACATGAAAAAGCGTGTATGTAAACACTGACCGCGAGATGGAATACCGGGACATTGATTCACACCTATGCACAAGACCACACCGTTTTCGAACAGCCGTCTTGCCTGACCGGGTTCAGGCCGGGCGGTTTTTTGTTTGAATCGAAAGCGATGGTGGCTGCGACGAAGGTCATGGAGCTGAGGATACGCCCGACCTACCGCACACGTCGCAACAAGATTTTATGCTGTCCGCCGCGCCGCCCACGGACGGCGACCAGCTTGATGGCTGAAGCGCTGCACTCGTGAGGGGATGCAGCAGTTCAGCTAGTGCCGAATTCATTAGCGCAACCGACATCGTTTGCGCCGATGAATAATTCGCCTGGCCCAATCCGGGGTCGGACGGGTTTTAAATCTTGTATGTGAATTTTCCCATCCCCGATGAAGGAGAACTAGTTATGGCAACCGCCGCAAAAAAACCAGCAGCAAAAAAGCCGGCTACCAAAGCCGCCGCGACCACCACCACCGCAGCCAAAAAGCCTGTCGCCGCCAAAGCCGCAGCCGCCAAGCCGGCAGCCAAAGCCGCTGCTAAACCAGTAGCGAAAAAAGCTGTCGCCGCCAAACCGGCAGTGAAAGCTGCACCGAAGGCAGCCGCCAAGCCAGCCGCAAAAGCAGCACCGAAGGCAGCTCCTAAAGCAGCAGCCAAGGCAGCACCTAAGGCAGCAACTAAGGCAGCCGCCAAGCCAGCAGCGAAAGCCGCACCGAAGGCAGCACCCAAGGCAGCCGCCAAGCCAGTAGCGAAAAAAGCTGTCGCCGCCAAACCGGCAGCGAAAGCAGCTCCTAAAGCAGCCGCCAAGCCAGCAGCAAAAGCCGCTCCTAAAGCTGCACCTAAGGCCGCCGCCAAGCCGGTAGCGAAAAAGGCCGCCGCCAAGCCAGCAGCGAAAGCCGCTCCTAAAGCCGCAGCCAAGGCAGCCCCTAAAGCCGCAGCCAAAGCAGCTCCTAAAGCAGCCGCCAAAGCAGCTCCTAAAGCAGCCGCCAAAGCAGCTCCTAAAGCCGCAGCCAAGCCAGCAGCGAAAGCAGCACCGAAGGCAGCCGCCAAGCCAGCAGCAAAAGCAGCTCCTAAAGCAGCAGCCAAAGCAGCACCTAAAGCCGCAGCCAAGGCCACTCCTAAAGCAGCAGCGAAACCAGCCGCCAAGGCAGCTGCCAAGCCAGCAGCCAAAGCCGCACCTAAAGCAGCTGCCAAACCAGCAGCCGCCAAACCAGCAGTAAAAGCAGCAGCCAAACCGGCTGCAAAGGCCGCGGCTAAGCCAGCAGCAAAAAAGCCGGTTGAGGCTGCAGCGAAACCAGCTGCCAAGCCTGCCGCAAAAGCTGCCGCCAAGCCAGCTGCAGCGAAACCTGCTGCTGCCAAACCAGCAGCCGCAAAACCTGTAGCAGCAAAACCAGCCGCCAAGAAAGCCGCCGCTAAACCGGCAGCCGCCCCCGCGCCTGTTGCAGCTGCTCCAGCGCCAGCAGCCGCACCGGTAGCAGCAGCGCCGGCAGCAGTAGCAGCGGCACCAGCCGCCGCCGCTGCACCAGCAGTGAAAAAAGCAGCAGCGCCTAAAAAGCCTGCCGCGCCGAAGGAAGCTGCTGTCAAGCCAGCTGCCGCTCCGGCCGCTACGCCTGCACCTGCCGCCAAAACCGTGCTGGCACCAGCTGCTGCATGGCCTTTCCCAACCAGCACCCGTCCTTCGTAATCGAAGGCTTCTGCTGAGGCAATCGGGCCGCTGTGTGAGACAATCACACAGCGGCTTTTTTATTGGAGGGACTCCGTGCTTGTAACAATACTGAAGTTGATTGTCGATGCCATTGCGGTTCTGCTCGGTTCGGCATTACTGCTGCGTTTCTGGATGCAGGCGATCCGCGTGCGGCCACCGGCCCAGGTGGCGCAATTCACGTTCCAATTGTCGGACTGGCTGGTGCGCCCGCTGCGGCGCGTGGTGCCGGGCATGGGCGGCTACGATTGGGCCAGCCTGATCGGCGCCTTCCTGATCGTGCTGCTGGCCACCTGCGTGTTCTTCCTGGCGGGCTGGCCGGTGCAACTGGTGTTGCTGGTGGCGTTCGAGCGCTTCCTGTCGTGGATACTGTATGGCTTCATGGCGCTGCTGGTGATCGAGGTCATCTTTAGCTGGATCAATCCGCACGCGCCGCTGGCGCCGTTCATCCGCGCGCTCAACGAGCCGCTGCTGCGTCCGATCCGCAAGGTGGTGCCGCTGATCGGCAATCTCGATTTGTCGGTGCTGGTGGCGCTGATATTGCTCCAGATCGCGCAGTTGCTGCTGGGACTGGCCTTCAACGGCCGCTGACCCGACAGCACGCAAAAAAGCCCGCGCCGGTTGTTCACCGGCGCGGGCTTTTTGACGTCTGGACGAATGCTTAGTAGCGGTAACCGAACGCGGCTTCGAACTTGTCGGCGATCTCGGCTGCCGTCAGGCGGTGGTTTTGTGCGCCCTTGCTGGCGATCTTGATCGCGCCCAGCAGGCTGGCCAGGCGGCCCGTGGTTTCCCATTTCCAGCCGTTGGTGATGCCGAACAGCAGGCCGGCGCGGTAGGCGTCGCCGCAGCCGGTCGGATCCAGCACTTCGGTGGCAGGCACGGCCGGGATGTCGATGCGCTCGCCCTTGGTATAAATTTCCGAACCCTGCTCGCCACGGGTGATGATCAGCGCTTCCACGCGGCTGGCGATGTCGGCCACGCTCAAGCCGGTGCGCTCGGTCAGCAGCTCGATTTCGTAATCGTTGGTGGTGACGTAGGTGGCCTGGTCGATAAAGGTGGTCAGTTCTTCGCCGTTGAACATCGGCAGTTGCTGGCCCGGATCGAAGATGAACGGGATCTCCAGCTTGACCAGGTCGGTCGCGTGCTTTTGCATGCCCAGGTGGCCGTCCGGCGAAATGATGGCCAGCGCGGCAGGGCCGGCCTTGGCGATATCGTTCTCGTGCGCGTACGACATGGCGCCCGGGTGGAAGGCGTTGATCTGGTTGCCGTCCTGGTCGGCCGTGACGAAGCACTGGGCGTTGTAGGCGTCTTCCTTGATCAGGATGTTGTCCGACGGGATGCCGAGCTTGGCCAGGCGGGCAATATAGGCCGCGTTGTCCTGGCCCATCACGCCGACGATGCGCGGATCGCCGCCCAGCATCTTGAGGTTGTAGGCGATGTTGCCGGAGCAGCCGCCGAATTCGGTGCGCATGGTTGGCGCCAGGAACGACACGTTCACTTTATGGAGCTGGTCGGCCAGCAGGATGCTGTCGAAGCGGCCCGGGAATTGCAGGATGGTGTCGATCGCGAGCGAGCCGCAAATCAAGGAGGTCTGGGTCATGATGGTTCTTTATGGATAAAAGACTGCGATGTGATAGCCCGATGCCCTGGGCTGTTTCAATTCAAAGTAGAGTTTGACAGGTTGTTCGCTGCGTGCGGGAAACCCTTGGGCGATCTCGACTTCGGGATCGAGATAATCGCGCGGCGCAAGGACGCGGCGCAACACGGTCTTGTCGTTGGCGTCGTCCAGCACCAGTTCGATGTGCGGCCAGGCCTGGGCGCTGCCGCTGCTGTTCTTGAGCGACGTGGAGAACGAAAACGTGTTTTCGCTCAGGGTTTGCAGTTCGCCCTGTTCGATCGCCAGCTCGTCGATCTGCGACGGCAGTTCGACCTTGCAGCCGAGCGGTTTGCAGGCGGCCACCAGCGCCGGCTTGAGCGACGGCATGGCCGCTGCCAGCGGGTTGCGGAAGGTGGTCAGTCCCTGCGCGGCCAGCGCACCGAGCATCAGCACGATGCCCAGGCACAGGGCGATGGTGGTGGCGCGGCCATAGCGCTCGCGGTGGCGTTCGCGCTTGACGAAGCCGGGCTCGTCGTCTGCAGGCTCTGCCATTGGCTCGGCCGGGGCTTCGACTTCGGGCTCCTGCATGTGGTGGTCCACCACGGGCTCGGCCACCAGTGTTTCGGTGCTTTGGAATTCCGGCTCGTAATAGCGGTCTGCGGGCGGGGCGGAGACGGTGCGCAGCAGCGTGTGGCTGGGCGGAATGTCGTCTTGCGCCTGGGCGGCAAGACCGCCATGGGACAGTTGCAGCAGCGCCTGCTCGTCTTCTTCGTCGAGTTCGTCAGGGTGCGGGGAAAAGTCGAGCGTGGGTTCGCGGCGCTCGTCGCTGCGTGCCGGCCTGACTTCCCGGACGACTTGCACGGCCGGCGCCGGTTGCGCGGCCGCCATGCGGGCGTCCAGCGCGGCCAGTTCCACCTCGATCGCCGCTTGCAACTCTTCCTCGGACAGCGTGTCGCCGCTGATCAGGTCTTGCGCGGTCGGTTCGGGGGGCGGGGCGGGCGCGGGTTCGGGTTCGGCCAGTACGGCAGGCGCTGGTAGCGGCTGGGGATCACGCAGCGGCTCGGGCTCAGGCTTGGTGAGCGATACCGGCGCTGCTGGCGGCGCCGGCGGCCGAACACGCCACTGTGCGGGCAATGGCTGCGGCGCAGGTTCGGCCGCAGCAGTCCCGGCCTCATCATCGAAATCCAGGCTCAATGCCGCCACCGAGTCCGGCAATTTGACCTCAGCCATCACAGGCAGCGGGGGCAGGGCAGCGTCATCGACGTCGTCGAAATCGAGATCGAACTCGCTTGGTTCGGCGGCCGGCGCAATGGCGGCAGGAGGCGCAGCGGCATCAGGCACGGAGCCGGCAGGAGCCGCGGCAAGACGAGCAGCGGTAGAAGGAGCTGCTGCAGAAGGAACAGCAGCGGAAGAAACGGCTGGCGCAGCAGGCGGCGCCAGCGGCTCCAGCAACGCAGCATTACCGTCAAACACCTGGTTGCAGGAGCCACAGCGCACTATGCCCCCACGTAATTTCAGCTGGTCATGAGCGACCCGAAATATCGTGTTGCAGTGGGGGCATTTGGTGGCAAGCGCCATGGGTGTGATTAGCGCGCGGCGGGAACCACGTCACTGCCGAGGCGACCGTGCAGGGCGACCCAGCCATCCTGTTCGGCCCATACGCCGAGCTTGATGAACGGTGCGTAAGCGGCAGCCACTTCCTCGGCCTGGCGCGCCAGCACGCCCGACAGGATCAGTGCGCCACCGGGCGCGACGCGGCCCGACAACATCGGCGCCATCAATTTCAACGGGCTCGACAGGATATTCGCCACCACGATGTCGAACTTCTGCTCGGCATGCGCGGACTGGGCGAAGGTGTCGGGCAGGAAGTATTCGATCTCGCAATGGTTGCGCTGGGCATTGTCGGCAGCCGATTCGATCGCTTGCGGATCGATGTCCACACCCACGACTTCACCAGCGCCGACCTTCCTGGCTACCATGGCCAGGATGCCGGAACCGCAGCCGTAGTCGAGCACGGTCTTGCCGGGCGCCGGATGGGCTTCCAGCCATTCCATGCACAAGCGCGTGGTCGGATGGCTGCCGGTACCGAACGCCAGGCCCGGGTCGAGTTCCAGGATCAGCGCGTCAGGATCCGGTGCCTCGTGCCAGCTCGGCACGACCCAGATGTTCTTGCCGATGTGAATCGGTGCGAATTGCGACTGCGTCAGGCGCACCCAGTCCTGCTCTTCCACCTTGCGGGTGGTGAACTTGGGCAGCTTGGCCAGGCCAGCCTGGCCGGCGGCAGCGGCCACGATCACGGCCTGGTCGTCGGCTTCGTCGGTGAGGGCCACCACGCGGCTGTGGTCCCAGGCCGCTTCGGTCGGTTCCATGCCCGGCTCGCCGAACAGCGGACGTTCGGCGTCGGTGCCTTCATCGGCGTCCTCGACGGAGACCGACAGCGCGCCCACGTCCATCAGTGCTTCGGACAGGGCTTCGGCGTGTTCGCGCGCGATTTCGATGACGATTTCGGTCCAGCTCATTGTGGCGCTTTCGGGTTCAGGCTCAGTTTATTGAGTTCTGGCATGTCGGCCAGCTTGTGCTCGAGGTAGTGAATATTGGTGCCGCCTTCGATGAAACGGGCATCGATCATCAGCTCGCGGTGCAGCGGGATGTTGGTCGAAATACCTTCGACGACCATTTCCGACAGCGCGATCTGCATGCGGCGGATGGCCTGCTCGCGGGTGGCGCCGTACGAAATGACCTTGCCGATCATCGAATCGTAATGCGGCGGCACGTAGTAGCCGGCATATGCGTGCGAATCGACGCGGATGCCGGGACCACCCGGCACGTGCCACGACGTAATGCGGCCCGGCGACGGCGTGAACTTGAAGGCATCTTCGGCATTGATACGGCACTCGATGGCGTGGCCCGACAGCATGACGTCGCGCTGGCGGAAGCGCAGCTTCTCGCCGCAGGCGATGCGGATCTGTTCCTGCACGATGTCGATGCCGGTGATCATTTCGGTGACCGGGTGTTCGACCTGCACGCGGGTGTTCATCTCGATGAAGTAGAACTCGCCGTTTTCATACAGGAACTCGAAGGTGCCGGCGCCACGGTAGCCGATCTTGCGGCACGCTTCGGCGCAGCGGTCGCCGATCTTTTCGATCAGCTTGCGCGGGATGCCCGGCGCCGGCGCTTCTTCGATCACCTTCTGGTGGCGGCGCTGCATCGAGCAGTCGCGTTCGCCCAGCCAGACGGCGTTTTTGTGTTCGTCGGCAAGGATCTGGATTTCCACGTGGCGCGGATTTTCCAGGTACTTCTCCATGTACACTTCCGGATTGCCGAAGGCGGTACCGGCTTCGGTCTTGGTCATGGCCACGGCATTGATCAGCGCCGCTTCGGTATGCACCACGCGCATGCCGCGTCCGCCACCGCCGCCGGCCGCCTTGATAATGACCGGGTAGCCGACCTTGCGGGCGATCTGCACGATGGCTTTCGGATCGTCGGGAAGCGCGCCTTCCGAGCCGGGCACGCAAGGCACGCCCGCCTTGATCATGGTTTGCTTGGCCGACACCTTGTCGCCCATGATGCGGATCGATTCCGAACGCGGACCGATGAACACGAAGCCCGATTTTTCCACGCGCTCGGCGAAGTCGGCGTTTTCCGACAGGAAGCCGTAGCCCGGGTGGATCGCTTCGGCGTCGGTCACTTCGGCCGCGCTGATGATGGCTGGCATGTTCAGGTAGCTGAGCGTCGAGGCCGCCGGGCCGATACATACCGACTCGTCGGCCAATTTGACGTACTTGGCGTCCTTGTCCGCTTCCGAGTGGACCACGACCGTCTTGATGCCCAGTTCGCGGCAAGCGCGCTGGATACGGAGGGCAATTTCGCCACGATTGGCAATGAGGATTTTTTCAAACATGGTAGGTTCGCGTATTTCTGTGATCACCGGCAGAGACCGGTAACATCAAGTAGGGAGGGGATGCGGAAGACGGCGCGCCCGTCACCGACAGTGCGGCGGGGCGGGCGCTGAAACTCGTCTTAGCCTATCACAAACAGCGGTTGGCCGAATTCGACCGGCTGGCCATTCTCGACCAGGATCTGGGTGATCGTGCCGGACTTGTCGGCATCGATTTCGTTGAGCAGCTTCATCGCTTCGATGATGCAGAGGGTGTCGCCTTCCTTGACGGTGGCGCCCACTTCGACAAAGGCTGCCGAACCCGGCGCCGACGAACGATAGAAGGTGCCGACCATCGGCGATTTGACGATGTGGCCGGTTGGCTCGGCGGCTACGGCAGGCGCGGCTGCGGCAACCGGGGCGGCGGCTGGCGCCGGCGCTGCATGGTACTGAGGAATGCCTTGCGGCTGCATCATCACCATCTGGTTTTGCGGCATGGCCGACGATTTGACGATGCGGACTTTGCTCTCGCCTTCGGTCACTTCGAGCTCTGCGATGTCGGATTCTGCGACCAAATCAATCAAGGTCTTCAGTTTGCGTAGATCCATGTAACCCCCAGGAATATCTTGTTTTTAAGTGATGACGGCGACGCCTTTTGGGCGCAGCCGCGTTAAATTGCGCGCAGATCGCGTAGATTATCGCCTTTTAAGAACGAAGTCGATGGCAAACCGATATCCTTCGATACCGAGTCCACAGATCGTGCCACTGGCGATCGCGCTCAGGAATGAATGGTGGCGAAACGACTCGCGCTGGTAAATATTCGAAATATGCACTTCTACAAATGGAATGGCCACGCCCGCCAGGGCGTCGCGCAGCGCCACGCTGGTATGCGTGAGTCCACCCGGGTTGATGACGATGGCGTCCACGCCCTCGGTGCGGGCAGCATGGATGCGGTCGATCAACGCCCCTTCGTGATTGCTCTGAAAACAAGACAAGGTGGCGCCAGCCGCTTGCGCTTGTGCCTGGGCTGCGTGTTCCACATCGGCCAGGGTGGCGGCGCCGTAAATCTCCGGCTCCCGGGTGCCCAATAAATTCAGGTTGGGGCCGTTCAGGAGGAGGAGGTTTTTTGCCATGTTCTTGACCGTTTTCCGCGAAAGTTTCGCATTTTGCCGCCAACTGCCTGCATTGGCAAGAGAAAAAAATGCGTGTACCCAGTGTCTGGCAAGTTACAGCGTTGCCAAATCCTTGTGCAGCTCGTCAAACTTCAGCTTGCCCAGGTAAGTCTTCTTGACCTGGCCGTCGCCGCCGATCAGCACCGTGAACGGCAGGCCGCCGTTGACATTGCCGAACTGGCGCGACAGGTCCGTGCCGCTCATGCCGGCCACCAGCACCGGGTAGGTGATTTTATACTTGGCGCTAAATTCGGCGATGTTGGTTGGCGAATCGATACCGATCCCGATAACTTGCAGCTTCTTGCCGGCTTCTCCGGACGAGAGTTCGGACAGCTCCGGCATTTCCTGCACGCACGGCGCGCACCACGTGGCCCAGAAATTGACCAGCATCGCCTTGCCCTGGAACTGCGCCAGCGGCGTGGCCTTGCCAGCCGCGTCTGGCATGGTTTGCGCTAGCAGCGCCTGTACCGGACCGGTCACACCGGCCGGGGCGGTGGCCGTAATCGGCGCCGCTTCTTTCTTCATGCCGGTGTAGGCGCCGGCAGCGGCAAACAGCACGGCAACGCCGGCATAGACGGCAAGATGTTTTTTATTCATGGTTCGATTCGGAGGAGTGAGTACTGTTTGTACTGTTAACTAGTAGTGCGCGTACGGCAGCGATATCGGCCCGCTGCACCTTGTCGCCCTTGGCCTTGACCGCGCCGCGCAAATCGTCGAGCTCGTACAGTTCGGCATGCACGCCTTCCTGCTGCCACAGGAAGCTCACAGTCTCGACCGGATCATAGCGCGGACCCTTGAAGTGGGGCGACTCGGAAATGTCGATCTGCACGTTGCGGTTGAGCAGGAAGATTTCGACCTCCTTGGCGCTGTCCGCAAACAGTTGCAGGTGGATGTCGTCGTGCGGGCCGGCGGTGCCGCCCAGCACGGCGCCGGTCAGGAACGGGTTGAACTGCGCCAGCTTGTCCATGATGTCCACCGCCAGCGTGCGCAGGCGGAACAGGCGCGCCGGTTGCGTGTCCGCGTGGAACAGCGACTGGTACACGCGCACTTCGGCTTCGATCTGGACGTTGTCGGGCAGGACGTTGGCGGGCGGCGGCCGGTCGCCCATGATTTGCCTGGCGGCCTTGCGCTTGGCGGTGCCGTAGTCGGCGCCGTCCTCGGCAATCAGGCGCGCGGCGGCAGCGGCAATTTCCGCACGCAGCAGCTGGACTTCATCGATCACGTTGGGCGTCATGGACGAGATAATACCCTGATCCGGGAAATAGGCGTCGGCTCAGGTAAAATCGTGCATTCGATCGCGCTACCCACAGTTTTATTACCATGCACATACATATACTCGGCATCTGCGGCACTTTCATGGGCGGCCTGGCAGTCCTGGCAAAAGAAGCGGGCCACCGCGTGACCGGCTGCGACGCCAACGTCTATCCCCCCATGAGCACGCAGCTGGAAGCCCAGGGTATCGAACTGATACAGGGCTTCGGCCCCGAGCAGACCGCCCTCAATCCCGACCTGTACGTGGTGGGCAACGTGGTGTCGCGCGGCAATCCGCTGATGGAAGAAATCCTCAATCGCGGCCTGCCGTATGTCTCCGGCCCGCAGTGGATGGGCGAACATATATTAAGAGACCGCTGGGTACTGGCCGTGGCCGGCACGCACGGCAAAACCACCACCAGCGCCATGCTGACCTGGATCCTCGAAGACGCCGGCTATGCGCCGGGCTTTTTGATCGGCGGGGTGCCGCGCAACTTCGGCGTGTCGGCCCGCATCCAGGGTAATAAAGAATCGATCTTCTTCGTGATCGAAGCGGACGAGTACGACACCGCGTTCTTCGACAAGCGCAGCAAGTTCGTCCACTACCACGCCAAGACCGCCATCCTCAACAACCTCGAGTACGATCACGCCGACATCTTCCCCGATCTGGGCGCCATCGAGACCCAGTTCCACCACCTGGTGCGCACCGTGCCCGGCATCGGCCGCGTGATCCATAACGCCGACGAAGCGTCGCTTACGCGCGTGCTCAAACGCGGCTGCTGGAGCGAGCACGAAAACTTCGGCCGCACCGAAGGCGCCGACTGGTCGCTGGTCGAACACCACAACGGCAGCTTCGACGTCATCTTCAAGGGAGAGACGGCCGGCCACGTTGCCTGGCAACTGACCGGCAAGCACAACCGCGCCAACGCCCTGGCCGCGATCGCCGCCGCCCGCCACGTCGGCGTGCCGGTGGCGCAGGCCGCGCAATCGCTGGCCACGTTCGAGAACGTCAAGCGCCGCATGGAAGTGCGCGGCGTGGTGCGCGACATCACCGTCTTCGACGACTTCGCCCACCATCCGACCGCGATTGCCACTACGGTCGGGGGCTTGCGCCAGAAGCTGGGCAACATGCACCGCATCCTCGCCGTGCTCGAACCACGCTCGAACACCATGAAGCTCGGCGCCATGAAAGATGCGCTGCCAGGCAGCCTGGTCGATGCCGACCTGGTGTTCGGTTTCGGCAGCCACGAGGCGCTGGGCTGGCGCCTGGGCGACGCGCTCGCGCCCTTGGGCGACAAGGCCAGCGCTTACGAAGACCTCGATGCGCTGGTCGCGGCCGTGGCGCAGGCGGCGCAACCGGGCGACCACGTCATCGTCATGAGCAATGGCGGCTTCGGCGGCGTTCACGCCAAGCTGTTGAAAGCGCTCGCATGATTTTGTATTTGCACGGTTTCCGGTCCTCGCCCCAGTCGATGAAGGCCCGCGTGATCGCTGGCCGCATGGCCGAACTCGGTTTGTCCGACCAGCTGGTCAATCCGCAACTGCCGGCCTCGCCCAGGCTGGCGATGGAACTGGCGCTGTCGCTGGTCGAGGGCGTGCCGGCCGACGAGCTGGCCATTATCGGCTCGTCGCTGGGCGGCTACTACGCCACCTGGCTGGCCGAACGCCTTGGCTGCCGCGCGGTGCTGCTCAATCCGGCCATCGTGCCGTTGCAGGATCTCGACCAGCACGTGGGCGTGACCACGCAGTATCACTCCGACGAACCGTTCGAATTCAAGCGCGAATACATCGACGAATTACGGGCGCTGGCGGTGGACCCGATCACGCGTCCCGAACGCTATTTCCTGATCGCTGCCACCGGCGACGAAGTGCTGGACTATCGCGATATGGTCAAGCATTATGCGGGCGCGCGCCAGCACGTGATTGAAGGCAGCGACCATGGCATTGCCGAATTCCCCGACTACGTTGAGACGGTCCTGGCTTTTTGCGGCATCGAGGCTGCCACTTGAGCGTGGCGCAAGGCCGGCGTGGCGCGTCGTTGCGCCAGGCTGTATGGCAGCCGCAAGCACTGCTGTCGGGCGCGCCGCCGGTGTTGCGTGACTGGCTCACCACCGCCGGTTCGCTCACGGCCAGGTTGAAAGCCCACAGCCACGCTTTCCGCGTGCAGTGCCTGCACCAGCGCACCGCCCGCTGCCTGGCGGACGAGGCGGCGGCCATCGGCCTGCAGCGGCCTGGCCGGGTGTGGGAGAGGGAAGTACTGCTGCGGTGTGATAATACGGCGGCAGTGTTTGCGCACACGGTGGTGCCGTTGTCGGCGACCGCCAGCGACTGGCCGCTGTTTGGCGCGCTCGGTGAGCGGTCGCTGGGCACCACGCTGTTCGGCGATCCGCTGGTGCGGCGCAGTGTGCTCGAATTTGCAAGATTGCGCGAAGGTCATCCCCTGGCGCAGCGCGCCCGGGCGGCGCTTGGAGGAGAGTCGGCCCAGCCGAACATATTATATGCACGGCGCTGTTTATATCGGCGCCGGCGCGGTACCCTGCTGGTTACGGAAGTGTTTTTGCCTTCTGTGATGGAACTGAAACAAGTCAATATATAAAGAACAGAAGAGCAATGAATCTATTTTTCGAAGAATCCGGCGATTTCAAGGTCGGCGCCATCATGTCGCAGGCAGGCGAGGCCTACCAGGTGGAGATGGCCAGCGGCAAGCGCACCAAGGTCAAGATCAAGGACGTGCTGCTGCAATACGACAAGCCGTCGCCTGGCGAGTTGATGGACCAGGCCAAGGCCGTGTCCGCCGATATCGACCTCGACTTCCTGTGGGAAGTGGCCGGTGAAGAAGAATTCGGCTTTGCCGAGTTGGGCGCAGAATACTTCGGCCACGCGCCGTTGCCGGCCGAAGCGGCAGGCTTGATTCTCTCCCTGCATTCGGCGCCGATCTATTTCTATAAAAAAGGCCGTGGCCGCTACAAGGCGGCACCGGAACAGTCGCTGCGCGCAGCGCAAGCCGGCATCGAGAAAAAGAAACAGCAAGCGATTATCCAGGCCCAGTACGTGGAAGAGCTGAAAGCCGGCAAGCTGCCCGAAGCGATGCAGCCCATCGTGCTGCAACTGCTGTTCAAGCCGGAAAAGAACGGCATCGAATACAAGGCGCTGGAAGCGGCCTGCAACGAACTCCACACCAATCCGCAACGGTTGATGCTGGACGTGGGCGGCCTGGCGTCGCCCAAGGACTTCCACATGGCCAAGTTCCTGTTCGAGAACTTCCCGCGCGGCGCCGGTTTCCCGGACGTGGCCGTGCCGGTGCCGCCCGCCAATCTGCCGGTGGCCGACGTGCAGGCGTTTTCCATTGATGACGTCACCACCACCGAGATCGACGATGCGTTCTCGGTCACGCACCTAGCAGATGGCAACATCAGGATCGGCATCCACATTGCCGCCCCGGGCCTGGCCATCAAGCCGGACGACGCCGTGGACAAGATGGCGCGGGCGCGCATGTCCACCGTGTACATGCCTGGCGACAAGATCACCATGCTGCCCGATAGCGTGGTCGAGGCATTCACGCTGGCCGAAGGCAAGACCTGCCCGGCATTGTCGCTGTACGCCACCCTGAATCCGGCCGACTGGTCGGTGCTGGCCACCGACACCCGCGCCGAGATGGTGCCGATCGCCAACAACCTGCGCCACAACGACCTCGACGACCTGGTCAACGAAGAGACTTTGGCCAGCGGCGCCGGCGACTACCCGCACAAGGAAGCGCTGAGCTTGATCTGGCAGTGGGCGCAAGTGCTGGAAGCGGCGCGCATGGTCAAGCGTGAAGGCTTCGGTTTGAAGCCGGAACAGAACAATCGCGTGGACTTCAACTTCTACGTCGAAGACGACGTGGTCACGGTCAGCCGCCGCAAGCGCGGCGCGCCGCTCGACAAGATCGTTGCCGAGCTGATGATCTTTGCCAACAGCACCTGGGGCAAACTGATGCACGACTGCGGCGTGCCCGGCATCTACCGCAGCCAGGGGCAGGGTGTGGGCGGCTGGGCGGCCAAGATGCAGGTGCGCATGTTGACGCACGCGGCGCCGCACCAGGGCCTGGGCGTGGACCAGTACGCATGGAGCACGTCGCCGCTGCGCCGCTATACCGACCTGGTCAACCAGTGGCAGATCCTGGCCTGCGCCGACAAGGGCGTGACCGCGCCGCTGGTGGCCAAGTTCAAGCACAAGGATTCGGCGCTGTTTGCCATCGTCTCGCAGTTCGACGCCGCGTACGCCGCCTATGGCGACCACCAGTCGAACATGGAACGCTACTGGTGCCTGCGCTGGCTGGGCCAGGAAAATGCACGCCAGGTCGATGCCGTGGTGCTCAAGGACGAAGTGCTGCGCCTGACCGACCTGCCGTTGATCATCCGCCTGCCGGGCATGCCATCGGTGGCGCGCGGAACCCAGGTCAAGCTCGATATCCTGCGCTGGGACGAGGTGGAACTGACAATCGAAGCGCGCCTGCTGGAAATCATCACCGCGCAAGCTGACGCCCAGCCTGCCGAGGTGGACGAAGATGAGGGCGCTGAAGAAACCGGCGCCGCCGTCGAACCAGCCGACCCGGCTGCCGCGCCGGAACTGGCCGAAGTGAGCGCCGAAGGCGACGACACTGTGAAATAAAAACTACTGGTTAATTGTTAAAAAATACCCGGAGTGGTTGGCCGGGTATTTTTTTTCGCCTGTCGAAAACAGGCCATAACATGGGGTGAAACCAGTTTCATGCTGGGTGACTTTCATGATGGATATAAAAATGTTGCAAAATAAATTGTTAAATTAAATTGCAAAAGATCAAAAAAAAGTGTTGTAAAGTCACCTGTTTATCTATGCAGAAATGTTTCTTTAAAATATAATTTCGAAATCAGTATTGTCAATTAGAAATGTATATTTCCTAAGCAACATATTCTTCCACAAACATTCTTCCTTTTTCCATGCAAAAAAAAATCATCGCCCGCGCTGTCGCGGCGTGCGCCGCCGTCATGCTGACGGCGTGCGGCACCGTCCAGGTACAACCGTTGTCCAGCGCTGACCTGGCAGCGCAAACCACCCTCGATCGCCAGACGGCGATGGACAACGTGCCGCCGGTGTCGGGCGCGTTGTCGATGGATGAGGCGATTGCACGGGCGTTGAAGTACAACCTCGAGCGCCGCACGCGCTTGATGGAAGAAGCGCTGGCGATGAACCAGTTCGACAATGCCAGCTGGGACATGCTGCCGCGCCTGATGGCCAATGCCGGCTACACCACCCGCAATGAAGAGCTGATTACGCGCAGTGTGGATTCGGTGACGGGCAAGCCATCGCTGGCCAATCCGTATATTTCCTCCGAGCGCAACCATGCGGCATACGACCTGGGCCTGACCTGGAACGCGCTCGACTTCGGCATGAGCTACATCACCGCCAGGCAAAGCGCCGACCGCGTCAATATCGCTGCCGAGCGTCGCCGCAAGGCCATGCATACGCTGATCCAGGACGTGCGCACGGCGTTCTGGCGCACTGCCAGCGCGCAAAAGCTGCGCGTGGAAGTCCAGGAAACCATCGTGCTGGCCGAAGCCGCGTTGAAGGATGCGCGCAAGGCGGAATCGGAACGCCTGCGTTCGCCCGTCGATTCGCTGCGCTACCAGCGCCAGTTGCTGGAAAACCTGCGCCTGCTGGAAAGCATCGAGCAGGAACTGTCGTCGGGCCGCGTCGAGCTGGCGCACCTGATCAACGCCCCGCTGGGCCAGGTGCTGGAAGTGCGCGACCCCGGTGACAAGGTGGACGTGACCATGCTGGACATGCCGGTCGAGCGCATGGAAGAGCTGGCGGTAACCCAGAACGCCGACATCCGCGAGCAGTTCTACAACGCCCGCATCGCTACCGAAGAGACGCGCCGCGTGATGCTGCGCCTGTTCCCGAACCTGTCCTTCAACTACGACCTGCGTTACGACAGCGACCGCTACATGATCAACAACCGCTGGAACGATGCCGGCGTTCACCTGTCGTACAACCTGTTCAACCTGTTCTCGGGGCCGGCACAAAAGCGCCTGGCCGAAGCGGGTGTGAAACTGGCGGACCAGCGCCGCATCACGGCGCAAATGACCGTGCTGGCACAAGTGCACTTGTCGCGCCTGCAATACCAGATCGCTTACAAGCAATATCTGCGCGCCGATGAAATCTGGCAAGCCGATGCCAAGATCGACGCGCATGTCAAGAATCGCGGCAAGGCCCAGACCCAGAGCAAGCTGGAGCAGGTTGCCAACAGCACCACCGCCATTTTGAGCCTGCTGCGCCGCTACCAGTCGCTGGCGCAACTGCAAGCCTCGGCCAGCAAGGTGCAAGCCACGCTGGGCCTGGAACCGGTGCTGGGCAGCGTGACCGATATGTCGCTGGAACAGTTAACCAGTGAAGTCGGCGCGTCCATGGCTGGCTGGAGCCAGGGCGTGCAGGCGCCGGCGGTGGCCAAGTGATGATGGTGCGTCCTCTTGGTCTGACCGGCCTGGTGCTGGCTGCTGCGCTGGCCGCGCCGGCGTGGGCCGCGCCGGCTGCGGCGCCGGTGCCGGCCGCCGCAGCACCGCGTCCGGTTGCGCCAGCCGCCGCAGCACCGCGTGCGGCCGTGGAGCGCCAGGAAGTGCGCGCCCAGCTGGCGCCGCGCCGCTACACCACCATCGCCGCTGAAGTGGGCGCCAAGATCAGCCGCATCGCGGTGACCGAAGGCGGCAGTTTCCGCGCCGGCCAGACCCTGGTCGCGCTCGACTGCTCGATGCAGCAGGCCCAGCGAGAAAAAGCCAAGGCCATGCTGTCGGCGGCCGAACATACCTTCAACGCCAACAAGCGCCTGGAAGAGCTGCGCTCGATCGGCAAGGTGGAGCTGGAAGTGTCGGAATCCGAGGTGGCCAAGGCCCGCGCGGAACTGGCCTATGGCGCGGCAGTGATCGGCAAATGCAGCTTGCAAGCGCCATTTTCCGGCCGCGTGACCGAGCAGAAGGTGCGCGAGCAGCAATATGTGCAGCCGGGCCAGGCGCTACTGGAAATCATCGATGATTCTTCGCTGGAACTGGAATTCATCGTGCCCTCGCGCTGGCTGGCCTGGCTCAAGCCCGGCTACGCCTTCCAGGTGGCGATCGATGAAACCGGCAAGACCTATCCGGCCAAGGTGCAGCGCATCGGCGCCCGTGTCGATCCGGTCAGCCAGTCGGTCAAGCTGTCGGCCGCCATCGATGGACGCTTCCCCGAATTGATCGCAGGCATGAGCGGACGAGTAGCCCTGACGCCTCCCGCCGGCAAATAAATTACCGAAAAAAAACTTACCGATAAAAGTACGCCATGAAAAAAACGGACCGCACCGTCATTGAAGCTTCCCTCCCTCCAGTCGCCACCGCCCGCCGCGCACTCCAGCGTCGCGGCCCGGCGCCACTGGTGCTAGAACAGCGCATCATGTTTGACGGTGCGGCGGTCGATACCGCCGTGAGTGCCAGGGCATCGGCCGAGCACGCCGCAGCCGACAACGCGGCGGCCGAACGCGCTGCCGCCGAAAAGGCCGCTGCCGCAGTCAAGGCGCCGGCGGCGGTGGCGGGCCCGACCGAGCAAACCCGTCATGAAATCGTCTTTATCGAAGATAACGTGACCAATTTGCAGCAACTGGTGGCCGGTGTGCGCGATGGCGTCGAAGTGGTGGTGCTGGACCATACCCGCGACGGCTTGCAGCAAATGCTGGCGGCCTTGCAAGGCCATGCGCCGGTCGATGCGATCCACCTGGTCACGCACGGCTCGGCTGGTCAGATCGAGCTCGGCAGCACGATTTCGGGCGCCAATATCGAGCAATACCGCGACCAGCTGACGCAACTGGGCCAGTCGCTCACGGCCGGTGGCGACTTGCTGATTTATGGCTGCGATGTGGCCGATGGCGCGGCCGGCCTGGCGTTCGTCGATCGCCTGGCGCAACTGACCCAGGCCGACGTGGCCGCCTCGACCGACATCACCGGCTCGCAGGCGTTTGCCGGCAACTGGACCCTGGAAGCGCAGCATGGCGGCATCGAGACGGCCGCGCTGGTACTGGACCGCGCGGGCTGGCAGGGCGAACTGGCGGTCGATACCGTGTATAACGCCAACTGGCAGCAGCTGGTGTTCAATGGTACCGGCACCGGCTTTACCAACATCATCGGCGACGGCAAATCGAACGGCAACGTGGTGCGCTTTAACAGCGTGATCACCATCAATGGCCGGGCCATCGACGCGGTGGTGACCACCACGCTGGACCGCGCCACCATCAGCAACTATGATTCAACCAGCAATCCGTCGAGTACCAGTGCATACTTCCAGCCGAACATGGTGGTATCCGCCTCGGGTGGCGGCGCTACCTTCACCGTCGACTTCTACAAGGCCGGCACCTATACCGGCGTGGGTACCGGCACCGCCGTCACGCTGCAAAACGTGGCCGTCAATTCGTATGATATCGACGGCGTAGGCTCCAGCAACACCGACCGCCAGTATCAGCAGTTCAAAGGTTTCTCCCGCTACGAATTGTCGAACAATACCAAGCTGGTGCCCACGACCCAGGCCGACGGCTCGGTGACGTTCCAGTATGTGTCGGCAACTGGCGTGAATAATGGGCCGATTGCCCAGGACGAATACCGCGTCAAGGTGTACTACGATTCGATGAGTTCGTTCCAGATCAAGTCGGGTGTCAATACTGCAGGGAGCGGTACGCTGAACGGGACTGCCTATTTTGCGCTCGATTTCAGCGTGGGGCCGGCATGGGGCAGTGCGACGACCATCGTCGACTCTCCGGCCGCGCGCCTGACGTACAGCACCACCAATTTCACCGAAGCGACCGCCAACGATGGCTCGATCACGATGAGCGCGACCATCACGCTGGCCAACGGCACTTTCAGCGGCAGCAATGGCGCGGCGCTGTCCGGCGTTACTTTCAGCAATACCCCGGCGGGCCTGACGGCCGAGATCACCCGCACCAGCGCCACCACCGCCACCCTGACCTTCACCGGCAATGCCAGCGCGCACGCCAATGCGAATGACATCAGCAACTTTGGCGTCAGCTTCGGCAATGGGGCGTTCAGCGGCGTGCTGGCCAGCGCCGTCACGGGCGCGGCGCGTGCCGATATCGTGGTCGATTTTGCGGACCCTGCCAACCGCGCGCCGACGGCATCGGACACCACCATCACCACCAGCGAAGACCTGCCCATGACCGGCAGCCTGCCGGCGGGTACCGACCTCGATGGTGATACCTTTACCTATGCCAAGGCCACCAATCCTGCCCATGGCACCCTGACGGTCAGCGCCGGCGGCACCTACATCTACACGCCGGCCGCCAACTACAACGGCGCCGACAGCTTCAATTACACCGTCACCGACAGCAAGGGCGCCTCGAATACGTACACCGTGACGGTCAATGTCACACCGGTCAACGATGCGCCAACGGCATCCGGCACGGCCATTACCACCGCCGAAGATACGGTCAAGTCCGGCAGCCTGCCGGCGGCCACCGACATCGATGGCGACACCATCACCTACGGCAAGGCCAGTGACCCGGCCCATGGCACGGTGGTGGTCAATGCTGACGGCACCTACACCTATACGGCGGCCGCCAACTACAATGGCGCCGACAGCTTTACCTATACCGTCAGCGATGGCAACGGCGGCAGCAACACCTACACGGTGGCCATTACCGTCAGCCCGGTCAACGATGCGCCGGTAGCGGGCAACGACAGCATCACCACGGCGGAAGACACCATCAAGTCGGGCACCTTGCCGGCCGCCACCGACCTGGAAGGCGACACCTTCATCTACAGCACGGGCACGGCGCCCGCGCATGGCCGTGTAGTCGTCAACGACGACGGCAGCTATCTGTATATCCCGGCAGCGAACTACAACGGCAGCGACAGCTTCACGTACAAGGTAACGGACAGCCATGGCGCGTCGAACACCTATACGGTGTCGGTCAACGTCACGCCGGTCAACGACAAGCCGGTGGCCTCCGGCACGGCGATCACGACAAATGAAGACACGGTCAAGACCGGCACCCTGCCAACCGCGACCGATGTCGACGGCGATACCGTCACCTACGGCAAGGGCAGCGATCCGGCCCATGGCACGGTGGTGGTCAATGCCGACGGCACCTACACCTATACGCCGGCCGCCAACTACAATGGCGCCGACAGCTTTACCTATACCGTTAGCGATGGCAATGGCGGCAGCAACACCTACACGGTGGCCATTACCGTCAGCCCGGTCAACGATGCGCCGGTAGCGGGCAACGACAGCATCACGACGGCGGAAGACACCATCAAGTCCGGCAACCTGCCGGCCGCCACGGATGTGGACGGCGATGCCGTTACTTATGCCCGCGTGACTGATGCCTCGCACGGCACTGTCGTCATCAATCCGAATGGCAGCTACATCTACCTGCCGGCCGCCAACTACAACGGCGCCGACAGCTTTACCTATAAAGTCACGGACAGCCAGGGTGCGTCGAACACGTACACGGTGTTGGTCAATGTCACGCCGGTCAACGATGCGCCGACTGCTTCAGGCACGGCCATTACCACCGCCGAAGATACGGTCAAGACCGGCAGCCTGCCGGCGGCCACCGACATCGATGGCGACACCATCACCTACGGCAAGGGCAGTGACCCGGCCCATGGCACGGTGGTGGTCAACGCTGACGGCACCTACACCTATACGCCGGCCGCCAACTACAATGGCGCCGACAGCTTTACCTATACCGTCAGCGATGGCAACGGCGGCAGCAACACCTACACGGTGGCCATTACCGTCAGCCCGGTCAACGATGCGCCGGTAGCGGGCAACGACAGCATCACCACGGCGGAAGACACCATCAAGTCGGGCACCTTGCCGGCCGCCACCGACCTGGAAGGCGACACCTTCATCTACAGCACGGGCACGGCGCCCGCGCATGGCCGTGTAGTCGTCAACGACGACGGCAGCTATCTGTATATCCCGGCAGCGAACTACAACGGCAGCGACAGCTTCACGTACAAGGTAACGGACAGCCATGGCGCGTCGAACACCTATACGGTGTCGGTCAACGTCACGCCGGTCAACGACAAGCCGGTGGCCTCCGGCACGGCGATCACGACAAATGAAGACACGGTCAAGACCGGCACCCTGCCAACCGCGACCGATGTCGACGGCGATACCGTCACCTACGGCAAGGGCAGCGATCCGGCCCATGGCACGGTGGTGGTCAATGCCGACGGCACCTACACCTTTACGCCGGCCGCCAACTACAATGGCGCCGACAGCTTTACCTATACCGTCAGCGATGGCAATGGCGGCAGCAACACCTACACGGTGGCCATTACCGTCAGCCCGGTCAACGATGCGCCGGTAGCGGGCAACGACAGCATCACGACGGCGGAAGATACCATCAAGTCCGGCAACCTGCCGGCCGCCACGGATGTGGACGGCGGTGCCGTTACTTATGCCCGCGTGACCGATGCCTCGCACGGCACTGTCGTCATCAATCCGAATGGCAGCTACATCTACCTGCCGGCCGCCAACTACAACGGCGCCGACAGCTTTACCTATAAAGTCACGGACAGCCAGGGTGCGTCGAACACGTACACGGTGTCGGTCAATGTCACGCCGGTCAACGATGCGCCAACTGCTTCAGGCACGGCCATTACCACCGCCGAAGATACGGTCAAGACCGGCAGCCTGCCGGCGGCCACCGACATCGATGGCGACACCATCACCTACGGCAAGGGCAGTGACCCGGCCCATGGCACGGTGGTGGTCAACGCTGACGGCACCTACACCTATACGCCGGCCGCCAACTACAATGGCGCCGACAGCTTTACCTATACCGTCAGCGATGGCAACGGCGGCAGCAACACCTACACGGTTACCATCACCGTCAGCCCGGTGAACGACGCACCGGTGGGCAGCGGCACGTCGATCACCACCAGCGAAGACACCGTCAAGACCGGTACCCTGCCGGTGGCGAGCGATATCGACGGCGATACGGTGACTTACACGAAGGCGACCGACCCGGCGCATGGCGTGGTGGTGGTCAACGCCGACGGTACTTACACGTACACGCCAGCGGCCAACTACAACGGCGCCGACAGCTTCACCTACACCGTCAGCGACGGAAATGGCGGTTCGAATACCTACACGGTGGCAATCACGGTGAGCCCGGTCAACGACGCACCGGTGGCAGGAAACGACAGCATCACGCTGAACGAAGATACGGTCAAAACCGGCACACTGCCAGTGGCAAGCGATATCGATGGCGATACCGTCACCTACACGAGGGCGACCGACCCGGCGCATGGCGTGGTGGTGGTCAACGCCGACGGCACCTATACCTATACGCCAGTCGCCAACTATAACGGCGCCGACAGCTTTACGTACACGGTCAGCGATGGCCAAGGCGGTTCGAACACCTACACGGTCGCGATCACCATCAGCCCGGTCAACGACGCCCCGGTCGGCAGCGGCACGACGATTACCACCAGCGAAGACACCGTCAAAACCGGTACCTTGCCAGTGGCGACCGACGTCGATGGCGACACGCTCACCTACGGCAAGGGCAGCGACCCTGGCCACGGCACGGTCGTCGTCAACCCCGACGGCACTTATCTCTACACGCCAGCGGCCAACTACAACGGCGCCGACAGCTTTACGTACACGGTCAGCGATGGCCAGGGCGGTTCGAACACCTACACGGTCGCGATCACGGTGAGCCCGGTCAACGACGCACCGGTCGGCAGCGGCACGACGATTACCACCAGCGAAGACACCGTCAAAACCGGTACCTTGCCAGTGGCGACCGACGTCGATGGCGACACGCTCACTTACGGCAAGGGCAGCGACCCTGCCCACGGCACGGTCGTCGTCAACCCCGACGGCACTTATCTCTACACGCCAGCGGCCAACTACAACGGCGCCGACAGCTTCACCTACACCGTCAACGACGGCCAGGGCGGCAGCAATACTTACACCGTGACGATCACCATCAGCCCGGTCAACGACGCCCCGGTCGGCAGCGGCACGACGATTACCACCAGCGAAGACACCGTCAAGACCGGTACCCTGCCGGTGGCGAGCGATATCGACGGCGATACGGTGACTTACACGAAGGCGACCGACCCGGCGCATGGCGTGGTGGTGGTCAACGCCGACGGTACTTACACGTACACGCCAGCGGCCAACTACAACGGCGCCGACAGCTTCACCTACACCGTCAGCGACGGAAATGGCGGTTCGAATACCTACACGGTAGCAATCACGGTTAGCCCGGTCAACGACGCACCGGTGGCAGGTAACGACAGCATCTCGCTGAACGAAGATACGGTCAAAACCGGCACGCTGCCAGTGGCAACCGACATCGACGGCGATAGCGTGACCTACACGAAAGCGACCGACCCAGCACACGGCGTGGTGGTGGTCAACGCCGACGGCACTTACACGTACACGCCAGCGGCCAACTACAACGGCGCCGACAGCTTTACCTACACCGTCAGCGATGGCCACGGCGGCAGCAATACCTACACCGTGGCGATCACCGTCAGTCCGGTCAACGACGCCCCGGTCGGCAGCGGCACGACGATTACCACCAGCGAAGACACCGTCAAAACCGGTACCTTGCCAGTGGCGACCGACGTCGATGGCGACACGCTCACTTACGGCAAGGGCAGCGACCCTGCCCACGGCACGGTCGTCGTGAACCCCGACGGCACTTATCTCTACACGCCAGCGGCCAACTACAACGGCGCCGACAGCTTCAGCTACACCGTCAGCGACGGCCACGGAGGCAGCAACACCTACACGGTGGCAATCACCATCAGCCCGGTCAACGACGCCCCGGTCGGCAGCGGCACGACGATTACCACCAGCGAAGACACCGTCAAAACCGGTACCTTGCCAGTGGCGACCGACGTCGATGGCGATACGCTCACCTATGGCAAGGGCAGCGACCCTGCCCATGGCATGGTCGTCGTCAACCCCGACGGCACTTATCTCTACACGCCAGCGGCCAACTACAACGGCGCCGACAGCTTTACGTACACGGTCAGCGATGGCCAGGGCGGTTCGAACACCTACACGGTCGCGATCACGGTGAGCCCGGTCAACGACGCCCCGGTCGGCAGCGGCACGACGATTACCACCAGCGAAGACACCGTCAAAACCGCTACCTTGCCAGTGGCGACCGACGTCGATGGCGACACGCTCACCTACGGCAAGGGCAGCGACCCTGCCCATGGCACGGTCGTCGTCAACCCCGACGGCACTTATCTCTACACGCCAGCGGCCAACTACAACGGCGCCGACAGCTTCACCTACACCGTCAGCGACGGCCAGGGCGGCAGCAATACCTACACCGTGGCGATCAACATCAGTCCGGTCAACGACGCCCCGACCGCCGCCGATTCCACGGTCACAGTCAACGAAGACCAGGTCCTGTCCGGCGCTCTGCCGGCAGTGGTTGACGTCGATGGCGATACCGCGACGTATGGCAAGGCGAGCGACCCGGCCCATGGCACGCTGGTCGTCAATGCCAACGGCACCTACATCTACACGCCGGCGGCCAACTTCAATGGAGCTGACAGCTTTACCTACACGGTCAGCGACGGCAACGGCGGCAGCACCACCTATACCGTCAACATCACGGTCAATCCGGTCAACGATGCGCCGGTAGCACCTGGCAGCGTGCCGGCGCCGGTTGACCTGTCCGCCGGCGTGGCCATGCCGACGCTGACGGTGCCTGCCTTTACCGATATCGACAACGCGTCGCTGAACTACACGGCCACCCTGGCCAATGGCGACGCCTTGCCGGCCTGGCTGGTGTTCGATCCTGCCACCCGTACCTTCAGCGGCACGCCAGCGACCGACGCAGCCGGCAGCTACACGGTGGTGGTGCGCGCCAGCGATGGCACGGCGTCGAGCAGTGTCGCCGTCAACTTCACCGTGCTGCCATTGCCGCCGCAGCCGGTGCTCGCGCCGGAACCGGTGGCCGTGCCGGCGCCGGTCGTGGTGGAAGCGCCGCCGGTACCTGCGCCATTGCCAGTGGCTGCCTTGCCGCCGCTGCCGACCTTCGTGCCGAGCCCGGAGATTGTCGATACCCGCATCAATGCAGACGCGCCGTCGAACCTGGCAGGCAGCGAGGCGCCACAGCTCGATGGCCAGGGCACACGCGCCACCGAGCTGTCGGGCGAGTATCGCCGCAGCGCCGAAATGAGCGATCTGTACACCGACAACAACGGCTTCCGCACCGTGGTTGCCACGGCGGAAAACCCGGCGCTGATGCTGTTCCAGGGCGTGCCCGACCAGTACACCGAAAACGGCCGCGCGATGACGGTGACCATCCCGAGCGACGCCTTTGTGCACACCAAGTCCGACGCCGTGGTGCGCCTGGCCGCCACCTTGCAGGACGGACGTCCGCTGCCAGCGTGGATGCAGTTCGACGCGCAGACCGGCAAATTCACCGGCGAAGTGCCGAAAGGCCTGGTGGGCGAAGTGCGCGTCAAGCTGATCGCGCGCGACATCAACGGCCACGAAGCGACCGCGCTGTTCCGCATCAACGTGGGCCAGGCGAAAACCGCGATGGGGAAGAGCGGTCTGAGCGAGCAATTGCGCCAGGTGAGCGCGGTGAATGCCGCGTACCGCGTCCGGGCATAAGATGGAAGATACGCAACAAGGCGGTCCCGATCCGCTGGCCACACTGCTCGACATGGCACACCGCGCGCGCCATGTCGGCGCGCGGGTCGAACTCGATTTCCTGGCGGTGAACGGCAGCCATGCGCTGGCGCCGTATCGCCAGGCCGCGCTGTGGTTCGAGGACCGCAAGGTGTGCGCGCTGTCGGGCGTGGTGCAGATCGAAGCGAACGCGCCCTATGTGCAGTGGCTGGAGCGCCTGTGCAAGGCGGCGCCGGCCGGCGCGTTGACCGCCGCCGATTTTGACGGCGACGTGGCGGCGCAATGGACCGAGTGGCTACCGGCCTATGCGCTGTGGTTGCCGCTGCCGGCCACCGACGGCCTGTTGCAGGCGCCGCGCGGCGGCTTGCTGCTGGCGCGCGACACGCCGTGGCAGGCGCACGACATCGCGCTGCTGACCGAATGGTGCGATGTGCTGCGCCATGCGTATGCGGCAGTGACAAAGCCGGCGCCGTGGTCGCCGTTCGCGCTGAAGTCGCGCTGGCGCCAGCGCATGGCGCAGGAACAGAGCGCGGCCTTGCCCTGGTGGCGGCGGCGCAAGGTGCAGATTGCGCTGGGCGTGGCGGCGGTGTTATGCCTGCCCGTGCGGCTGACCATCCTGGCGCCCGGCGAACTGGTGCCGGCCAACCCGGCTGCCATCCGCTCGCCGCTCGAAGGCGTGATCGAGCGCTTCCACGTCAAACCCAACCAGTTGGTGAAGCAGGGCCAGCCGCTGCTGGACTTCGACCAGGCCCAGCTCGAAAGCCGCTACCAGGTGGCCAGCCAGGCGCTGGCCACGGCTGAAGCGGAATACCGCCAGTCGCTGCAACAGGCGCTGACCGACAACCGGTCGAAAGCATTGCTGTCTTCGCTGCAAGGCAAGATCGAAGAGCGCCGCGCGGAAAGCGAATTTTTGCATGGCCAGGCCGAACGCGCGCGCATCGTCGCCCCGCGCGACGGCATCGCCCTGTTCGACGATCCCAGCGAATGGGTCGGCCGGCCCGTCATGACCGGCGAACGCATCATGCGCATCGCCACGCCCGGCGACGTCGAGGTGGAAGCATGGCTCGGCGTGGGCGATGCCATCCCGCTGGAGGAGGGCGCCGACACCAGCCTGTACCTGGGCGCCAGCCCGCTGCAGCCGGTGACGGCGCGGGTGCGCTACGTCTCGTACGAAGCGCAGCCGCGTCCCGACGGCAGCTACGCCTACCGCGTCCGCGCCACGCTCGACGGCGCCACCACGCACCGGGTGGGCCTCAAGGGCACGGTCAAGCTGACCGGCCGCTGGGTGCCGGCGGCGTACTGGATCATGCGCCGGCCGCTGGCCGCCATGCGCCAGGTGGCGGGACTGTAAGCCTTGGACGGTTTGCTGCCGCAGCAGTTCGAGCACCTGCGCCTGCCGCCGCTGCGCGAAGAACTGAGCCTGCATGCCGGCCCGGCGCTGGACACGGGAGAACCCAGCTACACCCTGGAAGACCCGGTACGCAACCAGTTCTTCCGCATCGACTGGCTGACCTTCGAGGTGCTGCGGCGCTGGACGCTGGGCAGCCCGCAGCAGGTCCTGCGCGATATCGAACACGGCACGCCGCTCGATATCGGCTACGGCGAGATCGAATCGGTGCTCGGCTTCCTCGACCAGAACCAGCTGCTGCAGCCCGATCCGCTCGCATCCGTGAAAACCATGGCCGCACGCCATAAGGCGCAGCAGGGCGCCTGGTACACGCAACTGCTGCACGGCTACCTGTTTTTCCGCATCCCGCTGGTCAAGCCCGACCGCTGGCTCACGCGCGTGGCGCCGTCGTTCGAATGGCTGTTTTCAACCACCTTCGCCCGCCTGACCTTGTTGGCGCTGATCATCAGCAGCATCCAGATCTACCGCGAGTGGGGCCGCCTGGGCAGCATGTTGATGGATACGTTTACGCCTGCCGGCATTGCCTGCTACGGGCTGGCGCTGGCCGGCGTCAAGTGCGCGCACGAACTCGGGCATGCCATCACGGCCAAGCGGCGCGGCTGCCGCGTGCCCACCATGGGGCTGGCATTCCTGGTGCTGTGGCCGGTCCCGTACACCGACACCAACGACGTCTGGCGCCTGAACAACAAGCACCACCGCCAGCAGGTGGCGGCGGCCGGCGTGGCGACCGAGTTAATCATCGCCATCTGGTCGTCGCTGGCGTGGGCCGTGCTGCCGGACGGCGTGCTGCGCTCGATCGTGTTCCCGCTGGCGACCACCACCTGGATCGCCACGCTGGCCATCAACGCCAGTCCGTTCATGCGCTTCGACGGCTATTTTGTCGTCTCCGACTGGCTCGACATGCCGAATCTGCATGCGCGCGCGTTTGCGCTGGCGCGCTGGAACCTGCGCGAACGGCTGTTCGACGCAGGCGCGCCGCCGCCCGAATATTTTCCGCCGCGCCGGCACTGGGGCCTGATCCTGTTTGCGTGGGGCGTGTGGGTGTACCGGCTGATGCTGTTCCTCGGTATCGCGGTGCTGGTGTATCACTTTTTTATCAAACTGGTGGGAATTTTCTTGTTCGCGATTGAAATGAGCTGGTTTATCTTGCGCCCCCTGGCCACCGAACTGCGCGCCTGGCGCAGCCTGTGGCCGCAGGTGCGGCACCGCCGCCGCACGCGGCGCACGCTGGTGCTGGCCGCGCTGGCCATGCTGCTGTTCGTGGTGCCGTGGCCCACGCGGGTGCAGGCCACGGGCGTGTTGCGGCCGGCGCAGGTGTTTCCCATCCATGCACCGGAACACGCCATGCTGTCCGCCCTGCCGCTGGGCGAGGGCGCCAGGGTGCGCGCCGGCGACGTCATGCTGCAATTTGCCGTGGCGGAAAACGCCAGCCAGCGCCAGGGGCTGGCCGCGCAGATCGAGAGCCTGCGCTGGCGCACCGAAGGCGCCGGTTTCGACGCCGAGCAGCGTGCCCAGAGCATGGTGCTGCGCGAACAGCTGGCCAGCGCCGAGGCCAAGCTGGCGCTGCTGGAAGAAGAAGCCGCGCGCTACCGCCCGGTGGCGCCGTTCGCCGGCACCCTGCGCGATATCGACGGTGCGCTGGCGCCTGGCGTGTGGGTGGGCAAGAACGAACGGGTGGCGGTGCTGGTGGGCGATCAGGGCGAGGAAGCAAGCACTTACCTCGACGAAGACACGGTGCGCCGCGTGGCCGTGGGCGACAGCGCGCGCTTTTACCCGGACGGCCTCGAAGGGCCGTTCGTGCGGCTGCAAGTGAGCGGCATCGACCAGGACGCCACCCACATGCTGCCGAGCGGCATGTGGTCGGCCCAGCACGGCGGCTCGGTGACGGCGCATGAAAAGCAGGGCCACTGGTTCCCGGAAAAAGCCGTGTACCGGGTCACCTTCAAGGTCACCGATCCAGCTGGCGCGCTGGCCGGGCGCAACTGGCGCGGCAAGGTCGTGATTGCCGCCGACTGGGAGGCGCCCGGTACCCGCCTGCTGCGCGGCGTGGCGGCGTTGATGTGGCGCGAAGCGGGCTTTTAAGGGGAATTTGGCGCGGGTGTGCATGGCGCCCACAAAAACTGGGCGGTACGGCGCTGCTTTCACGTAAAATTCAGCATTTCCCGACGTCATGGACCTGCTGCCCGCGTGAAGTTCATACAACACAATCGTTTCCTGGCCATCGCGATCGCGGTGTCGCTGCTGGCGCATGCCGCGTTGCTGGCCCTGCGCTTTGTTGCGCCGCCGCCCACCCCGGTCAAACCCACCGATCCGGGCCTGGAAGTCATCCTGGTCAACGCCAAGCACAAGAACCCGCCGCTCAAGGCCGAGGCGCTGGCGCAGGCCAATCTCGATGGCGGCGGCACGGTGGACAAGGGCCGGTCCAAGTCGCCGCTGCCCGACATGCGCAAGATGGAAACCGGCGACAGCATCGTCGCCACCCAGCGCCGCATTGCCGCGCTGGAAGAGCAGCAGCGCAACCTGCTCAACCAGGTCAGGCGCAAGGACCCGTTTGCGGTACCGAAGGTGACCGAAGACACCAAGCCCGATCCGCTGGCCAGCGGCTCGGACCTGCTCGAATCGAGCAAGGCGATTGCCCGCCGCGCCGCCGAAATCAGCGAAACCATCGAAGACCAGAACAAGCGCCCGCGCAAGACGTTCCTGAGTCCCAGCACCCGGGGCGTGGGCTACGCCATGTATTACAAGACCCTGCAAAAGCGCATCGAGGACGTCGGTACGCTGAATTTCCCGCAAAAAAACGGCCGCAAGCTGTACGGCCAGCTGGTGCTGTCGATTCCCGTATTTCAGGATGGCACCATCTATGACAAGGAAGGCGGGATCGAAGTGACCACCAGCTCGAAGAACCCGGCGCTGGACCAGGCGGCAATCGATATCGTCCGGCGCGCCGCGCCGTTCGGCAAGTTCCCGGCCAATATGCGCTCGAGCGACCGCGACGACCTGTGGGTCATCGTCACCACCTTCAGATTCACCCGCGACGATAAACTGGAAGCCGACATGCTCGGCGGAGCAAAATAATCATGACAGCCACCCCGGCGCCAGCGGACCGCTACTGCGTGTTCGGCAATCCGATTGCCCATAGCAAATCCCCCGACATCCACGCCGCCTACGCGGCCCAGACCGGCCACGCCGTGCAGTACGAAAAACGGCTGGCGCCGGTGGACGGCTTTGCCGCCGCCGTGCACGCCTTTATCGCCGAGGGCGGCAAGGGCGCCAACGTTACCGTGCCGTTCAAGCTCGAAGCCGTCAAAGTGGCGAATGCCCTGACCATCCGCGCGCAGGCCGCCGGCGCCGTCAACACCCTGCACTTCACCGAAGACGGCATCATCGGCGACAACACCGATGGCGCCGGCCTGGTGGCCGATATCGTCGGTAACGCCGGCATGCAGATCGGTGGCCGCCGGGTGCTGCTGCTGGGCGCCGGTGGCGCCGCGCGCGGCGTGGTGTTGCCGATCCTCGAACACCGTCCCGCGCAGCTGGTCATCGCCAACCGCACCGTGGCCACGGCCCAGGCGCTGGCCGACCAGTTTGCCGCGCTGGGCGGAGACGGCGTGGTATCGGCCTGCGGCTACGCCGACCTCGATGCCGCGTTCGACCTGGTGATCAACGCCACGGCCGCCAGCCTCTCTGCGGAATTGCCGCCGGTGCCAGCCACCGTGTTTGCCCCGGGCGCACTGGCGCTGGACATGATGTATGGCAAGGAGCCGACCGTGTTCCTGCAATTTGCCGCCAGCCATGGCGCGGCCGTGCGCGACGGCCTGGGCATGCTGGTGGAGCAGGCGGCCGAGGCGTTTGCCGTGTGGCGCGGCGTCCATCCCGACACCGCGCCGGTGTTGCAGTCGCTGCGTGCGCAGCTATGAAGGCGGCCAAAAAATCGCCCAGGCCTGCTGCGGCACGCGGCCGGTTCGGCTGGGTCAAGTGGGTGTTCATCGTGCCGGTGGTGCTGGTACTGGTGGTGCAGGTATATTTCTTCCTGCAAATCTGGTGGTGGGTCGATCACAACCCGGGCATGACCAGCTTCATGCGCGAGCAGGAATCGGTGCTGCAGGATAAAAATCCCAAGGCCGAAATCCGCCAGACCTGGGTGCCGTACAACCGCATCTCGAACAACCTCAAGCGCGCCATTATCGCCTCGGAAGACGCCAATTTTTCCGAGCACGAGGGTGTCGATTGGGAGGCCTTGCAAAAGGCCTACGAGAAAAACAACAAGAAACGCAAGGTGGTGGCGGGCGGCTCCACCATTACCCAGCAACTGGCCAAGAACCTGTTCCTGTCCGGCTCGCGCAGCTACGTGCGCAAGGGCCAGGAACTGGTGATCACGTACATGCTGGAAACCCTGATGGACAAGCGCCGCATCTTTGAAATTTATTTGAACGTGGTGGAGTTCGGCACCGGCACCTTTGGCGCGGAAGCGGCGTCGCGCCATTATTACCGCACCAGCGCAGCCAACCTCAGCGCCGGCCAGGCGGCCCGGCTGGCGGTAATGCTGCCCAATCCGCGCTACTACGACAAGCACCGCGATACCAGCTACCTGAACCGCCGTACGTCCACCATTCTGGCCCGCATGAACGCCGTAGAGGTGCCGTGAGATAAAATGCAGCCCAACCAACAGGGCAGGCTGGCTTAGCCAGTGCCTTTCCGAGTACACTTGCGCTGTTTCCAGAAGGCTCCCCTCCCATGATTAATGTTTTCGTTCTCCAGAATGGCCGGCTCAACCAGGTACCGATCGACACGCGCGAAGACCTGGTCAACGCCGAGCCGGTGTGGGTCGACCTGACCGACCCGACGGATGACGAGCGGCTATGGGTCAAGACCATTTATGGCGTGACCCTGCCGGGCGAAGATGAAGTCAAGGATATCGAAGCATCGGCGCGCTACTACGAAGCGGAAAACGGCGACCTGCACCTGCGCACCGACTTTCTGCTGGAAGAAGACGACGGCCCGTCGCGCGTGATCACGGTCGCGTTCATCCTGGCGCGCAAGATGCTGTTCTCGGTCCATACCGACGATTTGCCGGTGTTCCGCCTGGTGCGCATGCGCGCCCGTTCGCGGCCCGGCTCGATCGGCGATTACATGGACGTGCTGCTGGACCTGTACGCGACCGACGCCGAGTACTCGGCCGACGCGCTCGAAGGCATTTATCTGAGCCTGGAAGAAGTGAGCGGCCGCGTGTTGCAAAAACACTTCACCGATGATGACGCGGCTGCAGCGCTGAACTCGATCGCGCGCGAGGAAGACTTGAACGGCCGCATCCGCCGCAACATGATGGATACCCGCCGTGCAGTCAGTTTCCTGATGCGCGGACGCCTGCTCAACGCCGACCAGTTCGAGGAAGCGCGGCAGATTTTGCGCGACATCGAATCGCTGGACGGCCACACGTCGTTCCTGTTCGACAAGATCAACTTCCTGATGGACGCCACGGTCGGCTTCATCAACATCAACCAGAACAAGATCATCAAGATCTTCTCGGTGGCCAGCGTGGCCTTCCTGCCGCCGACCCTGATCGCCTCGATCTACGGCATGAACTTCAAGTGGCTGCCGGAACTGGAGTGGCAGGCCGGCTACCCGTTCGCGCTGGCCCTGATGGTCACCAGCGCGATCGCGCCGTTCTGGTACTTCCGCCGGCGGGGCTGGCTGAAGTAACCGGAACCTAGCCGCGCGCCAGGCGCAGGTTGGTGCTGCGCTGCGGTGCGCTGGGGCGCTGCGCTACCGAGCGCACGGTGGCGGTGTCGCTGTCCAGCTTGAACACTCCCACCACCTCGGTCAACGCCGACGCCTGCTGATCGAGCGCATGGGCGGCTGCCGAAGCTTCTTCCACCAGCGCCGAGTTCTGCTGGGTCATGCCGTCCATTTCGCCGATGGCGCCGTTCACCTGTTCGATACCGATGCTCTGCTCGGCGCTGGCCACGCTGATCTCGCTCATGATCTCGGTCACGCGCTTGACGCTGATAACCACCTCCTGCATGGTGATGCCGGCCTTGGACACCAGCTCGGTGCCGCTGCCCACTTTGGTGACGGAATCGTCGATCAGCGCCTTGATTTCCTTGGCGGCCGAGGCCGACCGCTGGGCCAGGTTGCGCACCTCGGTCGCCACCACGGCAAAGCCGCGCCCCTGCTCGCCGGCCCGGGCCGCTTCGACTGCCGCGTTCAGCGCCAGGATATTGGTCTGGAAGGCGATGCCGTCGATGACGGAAATGATGTCGACGATTTTTTTCGACGACTCGTTGATCGATTCCATGGTGTCGGTCACCTGCTGCATCACCACGCCGCCCTGTTCCGACACCGACGAAGCGGTCTGCGCCAGGGTGTTGGCCTGCTGGGCATTGCTGGCATTCTGGCGCACGGTGGAGGTCAGCTCTTCCATCGCGGTGGCCACTTTTTCCAGCGACGAGGCCTGGTGCGCGGTGCGGTTCGACATGTCTTCGTTGCCGGCGGCAATTTCGCTCGAGGCGGTGTCGATGGCGTGCGTCCCTTCGCGCACCTTGCCGACGATGGCGGCCAGGCTGTCGCGCATGCTCTTGATTTCATAGAGCAGGCTGCTCTGGTCGCCGGACTTGACGTTCACCTTCACGGCCAGGTCGCCATGGGCGATCTGGCTGGCCACCTTGGTGGCATAAGCCGGTTCGCCGCCCAACTGGCGCAGTAGCACGTGCTTGATGATCGCGGTAACTGCAATGCTGAGAATGAACGCGGTGACGGCCAGGGCGATGGTCCAGAAACGGGCGCTTTCGGCGCGCTGTTCCGACAAATCGCTCGCTGCCAGGGATTCCTTCTGGGCGGCGTCGAGCAGCACCGCCATGTCGGCCACGATCTGGCGCCGCAGCGGGCTGCACTCGTTGACCAGGAACTTGCCGTAAGCCTCCATCTCATCGGCCTCGCGGAACTTGCGCGGCTTGTTCAGTTCCTGGGCCATGGTCAGCAAGCCGGTGCGCACCTTGTCGAACTGGGCGTTGCCGGCAAAGGCAGGCGTCATTTTTTCCAGCGCTTTCAGGTAGATCGCCTTTTGCTCGTCGAGGATGGCCAGTTCCTTGGCTGCCTGCGCCTTGTCGTTGAAGATGAAGGCGTTGCGCGCAGCCAGGCCGGTTTGCGCCAGTGCTTCGCGCGTTTCCACCAGCGGATCGAGGTGTTCAGTGTTGATTTTGTCCTGCTGCTTGAAGGCATTGTTGATCGCTGTGACGCCAAAGATGGAGACCGCCGCCAGCAGCAGCATCAACGCCGTGACCATGCCAAAGCCCAACGACAGCTGGGTACCGATTTTCAGTTGTTTGAATGCGTTCATGATCTTCTTCCTGGAAACGTTATACGTTTCCTCAGGCACCTGCGGCTAGTGGAAACGCGGCCGCATGGCGGCGACATTGGTTATTTTGCTTTTTTTGTGGCAGTCGCGAGAATTGGGCGGCGCCGGAAACGACAGGCTTGCTGCGGTTGCTACTGACACTGCTAAAACTGCGGCGCACCGGCGGGCAAGGGGCGGGCGCCGTGGAATCGGGTGTTACGGTCGCGCTCGGCGCTGGATTTCTTCCGAAGCGATGGCGGCCAGTTCGCGCAGCGAGCGGATTTCGCGATCGCGCAGGCGGCGCGGTTCGCGGTCCAGCACGCACAAGGTGCCCAGCGGGACCTTGTGCGCATCGAGCAGCGGGAAGGCCGCATAAAAGCGGATGTGCGGCTCGCCGATCACCAGCGGATTGTCCTGGAAGCGCGGGTCGCGCGCCGCATCTTCCACCACGAACAAGCCGTCCTGCAAGATCGCGTGGCTGCAAAACGCCCAGTCGCGCGGCGTCTCGGTCACGGCCACCCCGACGCGCGACTTGAACCACTGGCGCTTCGACGTCAACAAGCTGATCAGCGCCATCGGCGACTCGGTGACCTGGCTGGCCAGCCAGGTCAGGCGGTCGAACACCGACTCGGCGGGCGTATCGACGATGCGCGCGGCGTCGAGCGCCAGCAGGCGCTGGGCCTCGTCGTGCGCCACCGGGTAGGCAGCGGTGGACACGGGCAGAAATTCGTCACTGCTGGCTACCGCTGCCGCAGACACTGCCACGGCGGCGACCGGCGCCACCAGGCCGCGCTCTTCCATCAGGCGCCTGACAGCCGACAGGCGCACACGGCGGTGGCCACCCGGCGTCTTCCATGACGGAATCGCGCCGTTCTCGATCCACAGCTGCGCCGTACTGACGGCCACGCCTAGCAACTCTGCGGTCGCGCGGGTGGTCAGGACGGAATCTTTACTGTTGGGCATTAGCGTATCTCGAGCATGGACGGCCGGTAAGGCAGCGGATGAAAGCAGTGTACTGTAATTTCCTAATGGAAACAAATTAAATTGACGAAAATGACGTTTTTATGTTTGTACAGCAATGAAATTTCTAGTGCTAACGATCTATCGGTGAGTTTTTTTGATGTGGATCATCATTTCCGTCATTTATGTCGGTTAGGCCGAGCCAGCGTCATGGACTTTCACAACCGTAATATAGTTGCATGCTGGATGCACTTAAAATGGCGGCCAATCTCAGTGTCCGGGAGCCACGACCATGTACAAGAAACGGCAATTTTTCCCCCGGCAGGTAGTGGAAGCCGGCGGCAACCGCTGGGACTGGGCGCTGCTGCCCATCGTGCTGGCCTTGTTCGTGCTGCTGGCCTATGGCGGCCAGCAGATGGCGCGCCCTTACCAATTGGGCCAGGCGCTGCCGCTCTCGCTCGACCCGACCAACCTGCCGTATTACCTGCTGCGCACCACCTTGCGCATGTTTATCGCGCTCGGTGCGTCGGTGGTGTTCGCCTGCGTGTTTGCCGCGCTTACCACCAAGTACCGGCTCGCCGAAAAAGTGCTGGTGCCGCTGCTCGACATCCTGCAGTCGATCCCGATCCTCGGCTTTTTGTCGATCACGGTGACCGCCTTCATCGCGCTGTTTCCCGGCAACCTGCTGGGCGTGGAATGCGCGGCCATCTTTGCCATCTTCACGTCGCAGGCGTGGAATATGGCGTTCTCGGCCTACCAGGGCTTTCGCAACGTGCCGGCCGAACTGTCGGAGGCGGCCCAGGTGTTCCAGCTGTCGGGCTGGCAGCGCTTCTGGCGCCTGGAACTGCCGTTCGCCATGCCGGGCCTGTTGTGGAACATGATGATGTCGATGTCGGGCGGCTGGTTTTTCGTGGTGGCGTCGGAGGCGATCTCGGTCTCGAACCAGGACATCAAGTTGCCCGGCATCGGCTCGTACATCGCGCTGGCCATCGAGCAGAGCAACCTGGGCGCCATCGGCTGGGCCATCTTTGCCATGCTGATCGCCGTGCTGCTGTACGACCAGCTGTTTTTCCGTCCGTTGCTGGCCTGGGCCGACAAGTTCCGGTTCGAGGAAACCGGCGGCGACACCGCGCAAAACTCGTGGCTGCTCACCTGGCTGCGCCGCACCGACCGCACCCAGGAATTCGTAGCGTGGTGCGGCCGGCTGCTGTCGCGCTCCATCGCGCTGTTCCGTCTCGGCCACGACGGCACCTCGATCCGCGCCCGCCGCGATCATCCGTCGCTGGTGCCCCAGCGCGTGTGGGACGCGGTGATCGTCGCCGTGGTGTTTTACGCCTTGTGGACACTCGGCCACTTCATCAGCACCGAGGTGGGCTGGCGCGAAGTGGGACACGTGCTGCTGCTGGGCTGCTACACCATGCTGCGCGTGATCGGTTTGCTGGTGCTGGCCGCGCTGATCTGGGTGCCGGTGGGCGTGTGGATCGGCATGAACCCGCGCTGGGCGTCGCGCACCCAGGCGGTGGCGCAGTTCCTGGCCGCGTTCCCCGCTAACCTGGTGTTCCCGGTGGCGGTGATCGTCATCATGCGCTACCAGCTGAACCCGGACATCTGGCTGTCGCCGCTGATGATCCTCGGCACCCAGTGGTATTTGCTGTTCAACGTGATCGCCGGCGCGTCCACCATACCGACCGAGTTGCGCCACGCGGCGCAGAATTTCGGGTTGACGGGCTGGCTTAAATGGCGGCGCTACCTGCTGCCGGCGATTTTTCCCAGTTTCGTCACCGGTGCGATCACCGCGTCGGGCGGCTCGTGGAACGCCAGCATCGTGGCCGAATACGTGAGCTGGGGCGCCACCACGGTCAAGGCCCATGGCCTGGGCAGCTACATTGCCGAGATGACCGCCACCGGCGATTTTCCGCGCATTGCGCTCGGCATCGGCGTGATGTGCATCTTCGTGATGGGTTTTAATCACTTCGTCTGGCGCCGCCTGTACATCATGGCCGAGAGCCGGCTGCATTTCTAGGAGCGCACCATGAACACACCGATCGTCGAACTCAAAGGCGTCGCCAAGCATTTTCGGGCGGCCGATGGCGCTGCGCGCGCGGTGCTCGAAGGCGTCGATTTCACCCTGCACGAAGGGGAAATTGTCGCGCTGCTGGGCCAGTCCGGCTCCGGCAAATCGACCATGCTGCGCCTGATGGCGGGACTGATCCAGGCCGACGCCGGCCAGGTGCTGTATCGCGGCATGCCCTTGTACGGCACCGCGCGCGGCATCCGCATGGTGTTCCAGTCGTTTGCGCTGTTCCCGTGGCTGACCGTGCAAAAGAACGTGGAACTGGGGCTGGAAGCGCAGGGCATGCCGGCGGCGGAACGGGCGCGGCGGGCGTCGGCCGTGATCGACCTGATCGGCCTGTCCGGTTTCGAGGGCGCGCTGCCGCGCGAGCTGTCGGGCGGCATGCGCCAGCGCGTGGGCATCGCCCGGGCGCTGGTGATGGAACCCGAAGTGCTGCTGATGGACGAAGCGTTTTCCGCACTCGACGTGCTCACCGGCGAGCGCCTGCGCGAGGAAATTCTGGAACTGTGGCAGTCCGGCCGGATTCCCACCAAGGCCATCCTGGTTGTGTCGCACAATATCGAGGAAGCGGTGATGATGGCCGACCGTGTGCTGATTTTCGCCAGCGATCCGGGCCGGGTGCGCGCCGAACTGCCGATCGCGCTGCCGCAGCCGCGCAAGGCCGAAGGTGCCGAAGTGCGGCACCTGATCGATAAAGTGTACGAGCTGATGACAGCCGGCGCCGGCCGCCGTGGCCCGATCAGCGAAAAAGAGGTGAAGCTGCAACTGGGCGACCGCCTGCCGCAGGCCGACATCGCCCACATGGAAGGCATACTGGAACTGCTGGCCGAAGAACCGTTCGCCGGCCGCGCCGACCTGCCGCAACTGGCCGAGGAAACCGATCTCACCGACGCCGAGCTGCTGGAAGTGACCAACGCCTTGCTGCTGCTGGGTTTTGCCCACCTGCTCGATGGCGATATTTTGCTAACGGAACTCGGTGCGCGCTATGCCGCCATCATGGCGACCGAGGACAGCGGCGCGCGCCAGGCGGTGTTCGGCAAGCAGCTGCTCGAACACGTGCCGCTGATTGCGTACATCTGCCATGGGCTGGCGCAGGACCGGTCGGGCGATTTGCCGGAAGATTTGTTCCTCAAGCTGCTGCGGTTTACGCTGAGCGAAGAGGAGGCCGAACGCGCACTGCGCGTGGCCATCGAGTGGGGGCGGTACGGGGATCTGTTCGAGTACGACTTCAATACGGGGGTGATCCAGTCGGCTTGAACCCCCGTATAGTTGCTTATGCGTATGTTTAGGCTGATGCTGCTGCGAGCTTTTTGAACACGCGGCTCGCCGCTGCAATGGTCTCGTCGATGACCGCGTCGCTATGCTGGGCCGACACAAACCCCGCCTCGAACGCCGCCGGCGCAAAATACACGCCTTCGTCGAGCATCGCGTGGAAGAACACGTTGAAGCGTTCGCGGTCGCCGGCCATCATCTCGGCGTAGTTGTTCGGCGGCGTGGCGCTGAAGTACAGGCCGAACATGCCGCCCACTGCATCGGCGCAGAACACCACGCCCGCTTCTTTTGCCGCTGCCGTCAGGCCGGCAGCCAGGCGCTCGGCCGTGGCGCCCAGGCGCTCGTAAAAGCCCGGTTCCTGGATCAGCTTCAAGGTGGTCATGCCGGCCGCCACCGCCACCGGGTTGCCCGACAGGGTGCCGGCCTGGTACACCGCGCCGAGGGGCGCCATGTTGGACATCAGCTGCGCGCTGCCGCCGAACGCCGCCACCGGCAGGCCGCCGCCGATCACCTTGCCCAGGGCGGTGAGATCGGGCTTGATGCCGTACAGTTCCTGGGCGCCGCCCAGGGCCACGCGGAAGCCGCACATCACTTCGTCGAAGATCAGGAGTGCACCGTGCCTGGTGCACAGGTCGCGCGTCGCTTGCAGGAAGTCGGCGTTGGCCTTGATCAGGTTCATATTGCCGGCGACCGGCTCGATGATCACGCAGGCGATCTCGTCGCCGAAGTTGGCGAAGGCTTCTTCGAGCTGCGCCACGTTGTTATAGTCGAGCACCAGCGTGTGCTTGACGAAGTCTTCGGGCACGCCAGCCGACGTCGGGTTGCCGAAGGTGAGCAGGCCGCTGCCGGCCTTGACCAGCAGCGAGTCGGCGTGGCCGTGATAGCAGCCTTCGAACTTGACGATCTTGTCGCGGCCGGTGGCGCCGCGCGCCAGGCGCAGCGCGCTCATGGTCGCCTCGGTGCCCGACGAGACCAGGCGCACCTGTTCCAGCGACGGCACCAGGCGGCAGATTTCCTCGGCCATTTCCACTTCGCCCTGGGTCGGAGCGCCGAACGACAGGCCGCGCGTGGCTGCCTCCTGCACCGCCTTGACCACTTGCGGGTGGGCGTGGCCGACGATGGCCGGGCCCCACGAGCCGATGTAGTCGATGTAGCGCTTGTCGTCGGCATCCCAGAAGTACGGGCCTTCGGCGCGGGTGATGAAGCGCGGCGTGCCGCCCACCGAGCGGAAGGCGCGCACCGGCGAGTTGACGCCGCCGGGCGTGGTTTTCTGGGCGCGGGCGAACAGCGTGTCGTTGTTGGAAATCGTGGTCATGTGGTTATCTCGGTGTCTGGTGAATAAAGCGGCCATGCTTATTGCATGTCGGCGGCCGTCGTCAGCAAGTGGAAGAAGCGGTTGGGCACGAACTTGCCCATGCCGTAGCGCTGCGCATGGGCCAGGGCGCCCACAGTGTACTCCTGCGCCGCTTTCACCGCTTCCGGGGCGTCCACGCCGCGCGCCATGAAGGCGGTGATCGCGGCCGACAGCGTGCCGCCGGCGCCGATGAAGGGGCCGGGCAGGTGCTGCCAGGCGTCGTGGCTGACCATGCCGTCCGAGTGGTACAGGGTGTTGGCCAGGGTATTCGGTACCGTGCGGCTGCCCACCTTGGCCTGCATGGCGCCGGCCTGGGTGCCGGTAACGAGCACGTATTCGCAGCCCAGGGCGATCAGGTATTCGACGTCGGACTGCAGCATGTTGTCGAGGCCATCGCCGGCGTCGCGCCAGGTTTCGGCCAGCCGGCCCAGTTCCACCACCGACAGCATCAGCAGCGTGGCCTGCGGCACCAGCAGCTGGCGTACGGCGGTCAGCAGTTCCTCGGCCTCGTCGTCGGGCAGGTCGGGCAGGCGCGAGCTGAACGGATCGAGGATCAGCGGCGCATCGGGATAGTCGGACAGGATCTCGGCGATTGCCGCCACTTGCTCCACGTTGGTCAGCGCGCCGACCTTGAAGGCGGCCATGGTCATGTCCTCGAGGACCACGCGGGCCTGGTCGGCCACCCAGTCGGGATCGATTTCCTGGGTATCCTCGATGCGGGCGGTGTCGCCGATCAGCAACGCGGTGGTGGCGGCCAGGCCGGTGCACGAGAGCGCGGCAAACGCGGCCAGGTCGGCCTGGACACCGGTTGCGCCGGCGGGATCGGCCACGCCGAAGCTTAATATGAGAGGAGAAGTTTGGTTTTGCACGGCTGGTAGATTAAGATACCTGATTCGGCATTTTACTTGATTGAAGGGTGGCAGAACGTGAGTAGCAATGAAACAACGCAGGACTTCCAGACCTGGATGTGCCTGATCTGCGGCTGGATCTACGATGAACAGGCCGGCCTGCCCGACGAAGGCATCGCCCCCGGCACCCGCTGGGCCGACGTGCCGATGAACTGGAGCTGCCCCGAATGCGGCGCCCGCAAGGACGATTTCGAGATGGTCGCGCTCTGATCTGCAGCCCGATCCATGCAGTTGCGGCATGTGCTAAGGTGCAGTGATGAATAACGCCCTGACGATCATGGTCATCGACGACAGCAGCACGATCCGCCGCTCGGCCGAGATTTTCCTGTCCGGCGCCGGCTACCGCGTGGTGCTGGCCGACGACGGCTTCGACGCCCTGGCCAAGCTGGCCGACCATCGCCCGGCGCTGGTGTTCTGCGACATCGTCATGCCGCGCCTCGACGGCTACCAGACCTGCACGCTGATCAAGAACAGCGCGGCATTCCACGCCACGCCGGTGCTCATGCTGTCTTCGAAAGACGGCCTGTTCGACCGCGCGCGCGGCGCCATGGCCGGTTCCGCCGCGTGCCTGGCCAAACCATTCACCCGGGAAGGCATGCTTGCAGCGGTTCGCGCGCATGCCACCAGCTCACCAGACTAAGATACCCGCAGGGGGAACCATGGCCATACAACGCATACTGATCGTCGACGACTCGCCCACCGAGCGTTACTACCTGTCCGACATCCTGGTCCGCAACGGCTATACCGTGGACGTTGCCGAAAGCGGCGAGGAAGCGCTGGTCAAGCTGCGCGCCGAGAAGCCGGACCTGATCCTGATGGACGTGGTGATGCCGGGCGCGAACGGCTTCCAGGTCACGCGCTCGATCGCGCGCGACCCGGTGCTCAAGGAAGTGCCGGTGATTATCTGCTCGAGCAAGGACCAGGAGACCGACCGCATCTGGGGCATGCGCCAGGGCGCACGCGACTACCTGGTCAAGCCGGTCACGCCGGGCGACCTGCTCGACAAGATCGCCGCCCTCGGCTGAGCGATGGACGCCGCCACGCCCGCACCCCTCGATCCCACCGACGGTCCGCCAGCCGGCGAGCGCCGCAGCAGCCTGCGCCAGTACCAGGTGCAGCTGCTCGAACGCATGCAGGCGGCCAAGAGCGGCGCTGCCGCCGGCGTGCGCGAGCTGGGCGTGGTGATCGCCGGCCGGCATTACCTGCTGGACCTCACCCAGATCGGCGAGATCGTCACGCCGCAACCGGTGTCGCCGGTGCCGCTGGCGCGCCCGTGGTACCTGGGCCTGGCCAATATCCGCGGCGACCTGACCGGCGTGATCGACCTGGCGCGCTACCAGGGCCAGCCCGGTGCGGTTGCCGGTACCAGTGCCGCAACGTCGGCCGAGCGCCGCCTGATTACCTTTTCGCCTAAACTGGGCTTCAACTGCGCGCTGCTGGCCGACCGCGTGCTGGGACTGCGCACCTCGTCCGAGATGCAGGCGGTCGCCGTGCCCGGCGCCGGCGCGCCCGCCTGGGCCGCTCACCAGTTTGACGACGGCGAGGACCGGCGCTGGACGCTGCTGGACCTGGCGCAACTGGTGCGCGAGCCACGCTTTGCGCTGGTGGGCTTTTAAAGGGAAGGAACGGGTTTGGACCAGGAAAGCTTCGACCATATCGCTGCCGCGCGCGCGCAGCAGGGCGGACCGGTGCGCCTGCGCGATGCGCTCGACCGTCTCGGCGCCGCCACGGCGGCAGCCGACGGTCAGCACGAAGCCCGGCCCGGTCTGAAACGGCTGCCGCTGATCGGCCGCCTGCCCACCCAGCGCCAGTTGAGCATCCTGTCCACCGCGCTTGGCATCAGCCTGAGCGTCTCGGCCGCCTGCGTCGCCCTCAACACCATCTACAGCGCCAACCGGTCGGCGCAAACCCAGGTTGCCAGCGACGCGCTGATGCACTCGCAGCGCATCGGCAAGGCCGCGCCGAACGCGGTGCAGGGCAGCGACGAAGCGTTTCGCCAGCTCGAGGAAAGCCGGCGCGAACTCAATAACGACATCACGCTGATGACGCGCGGCGGCAAGGTGCAGGGCCGCCAGCTGCGCGCGCCCGGAGCCGACCTGGCCGCAACCGTGGAATCGGTGCGCAAGCAGTGGGGCGCCACCGACCTGGCCGCCGCCACCATCCTCACCCTCAAGACCGATCTCAGTGGCGTCGATCAGACCCTGAACAAGCTCAATGCCATGTCGCCCGACCTGCTGGCCCGCACCGAGGAGATCAGCGCCTTGCGCGTGGCCGGCGGCGGTTCGGCGCGCGAGATCGCCGCGCTGGGCAAGCTCACCATGCTTACCCAGCGCATGAGCCGCAGCGCCAGCGAATTCCTCACCGCCGGCGGCATCAGTTCCGAAACCGCATTCCAGCTGGGGCGCGACACCACGGTGTTCCGCACCACCCTCGAAGGCTTCCTCGTCGGCAGCGCCGCGCAGGGTTTGAGCGCCGCGCGCGAGCCTGAGCTGCGCGAGAAAATCGTCGCGCTCAAGGCGCAGTTCGAGGACTACCAGAAGCTGGTGGCGGCCATCCTCGACAAGCTCGATAAATTCAGCGCCGCCAAGAACGCCGAACGGCTGATCTTCAACGAGAACGAGGCGCTGCGCCAGCGCCTCTACACGCTGCAGCAGTCCTATCGCGCCGAGCAGGATTCACTGGGTCTGACCTTCTGGCTGATGGTGGGCTGCGGCATGCTCACGCTGGTGATGGCGGTGGCCATCGGCCGCGTACTGCTGGTCGATTCCAACAACCGCACGCGCGGCGCCGACCGCCGCCGCCGCGAGGCCGACGCCCTGCGCGTGGAGTCGCAGCGCAAGGAGGAAGCGGCCCGCGAAACCAACGCCCAGAACCAGGCCGCCATCCTGCGCCTGATGAACGAGCTGCAAAAAGTGGCCGATGGCGACCTGACCGTGCGCGCTACCGTGTCGGAGAACGTCACCGGGGCGATTGCCGACACCGTCAATTACACGGTGGAGGAGCTGCGGGTGCTGGTGGGGCGGGTCACCGCCACCGCCGAACAGGTCACGCGGGCCTCGCTGCACGCGCATAGCATTTCCAACGATTTGCTGCGCGCCTCGCAGCAGCAGTCGCGCGAAATCCAGGACGTGAGCAGCACCGTGGTGCGCATGGCCGACCAGATCACCGACGTCTCGCGCTCCGCCAGCGAATCGGCCGCCGTGGCGCGGCAATCGGTGGCCGCTGCCAACCTGGGATCGACCGCCGTGGCCAACGCCATCTTCGGCATGCACGAGATCCGCGACCAGATCCAGGATACGTCCAAGCGCATCAAGCGCCTCGGTGAGTCGTCCCAGGAGATCGGCGAAATCACCGAACTCATTTCCGACATCACCGAGCAGACCAATGTGCTGGCGCTGAACGCCGCCATCCAGGCGGCTTCCGCCGGCGAAGCGGGGCGCGGCTTCACGGTGGTGGCGGAGGAAGTGCAGCGGCTGGCGGAGCGGTCGGCCGCCGCCGCCAAGCAGATCGGCGCGCTGGTGCGCACCATCCAGACCGACACCCACGACGCGGTGGCGGCCATGGAAAAATCCACGCGCGGGGTGGTGGAGGGCACGCGCCTGTCCGACGCCGCCGGCGCGGCCCTGAACGATATTTCGAACGTGTCGCACCACCTGGCGGAACTGATTTCCGGCATCGCCCAGGCCACCGGCGAGCAGGCCACGTCGGCCAGCGGCGTGGCGCGCAACATCCAGCTGATCCTGACCGTCACCGAACAGACCCAGGACGGCACCCAGCACACCGCGCAGTCGATCCATAAACTGTCGGTGCTGGCGCAGGAACTGAAAAACTCGGTGGCGCGGTTCCGCATCGCCTCCTGAGCGGCACAACATTGAAAGGCCGGTACCAGCATGACGACCACTGACACTGCTCACGCAATCACCACCGCAACTCCCATCGACACCGGTCCGCTGTCGTGGGTGATGGAGGAAATCCGCGAAGCGCTGGCCCGTTCGCGCACCGCCTTGCAGGAAGCGGGCGGGCGCGCCGCCGAAGACCAGGCCACCCAGCTGCAGCACGCCAAGACCCATTTGCACCAGGCCCATGGCGCTTTGCAGATGGTCGATGTGGAAGGCGTGGGCCAGGTCACGGCGCTGGCCGAGACCGCGCTTGACCGCTTCAAGTCGGGCGCCGTCAAATGCACGACTGATCACGTGGAAGCGGTCACCCAGCTGTACCAGGCGCTGGTGGAATACCTGGAAGAGCTGCTGGCCGGCGCGCCATCGCAGCCGGCCAGGCTGTACCCGTACTACCGCGCGGTGCAGGAAATCGTCGGGGCGGAACGCATCCATCCGGCCGACCTGTTTTTCCCCGACCTGGCGCGCGCCGTGGAATTGCCTGCTGCTGCCGATGCGGTGCCCGACACCGCCCCCGACTACGCCGCCCGCCGCCAGCGCTTCGAGCGCGCACTGCTGCCCTACCTGAAAAGCGCGGATCCGGCGCAGCAGCGCGAGCACGCCGCCGCCCTGACCGATGCGGTGGCGGCGGTGGCTGCCGTCCAGCAGGAGGCAAAGCCGCGCGCGTTCTGGCTGGCGCTGCAAGCCTTTGCCGAACTGGTGGCCGGCGGCGATATCGCCGGCAGCGTGCAGGTCAAGCAGCTGTTTGGCATGATCAACCTGCAATTGCGGCGCCTCTCCCAGGGCAATGCCGCCCAGCCGGACGCCATGCTGCGCGACGCCTTGTTCTTCATCGCGGTGGCCGGTCCGGACAGCGGTTCGCCCACGGCGCGCGCGCTGCACGCGGCGTTTGCGCTGGACGGCCTGGCGCCGCCCGACTACGACACCCGCCGCTACGGCCAGCGCGATGCGCTGGCGCCCGCGCAGGCGCGCAGCTGGCAGGATGCCGCACCGGAGCGCAGCACCGCCGAGATCAAGGCAGCGCTGCGCGCGGTGGAGCACGCGCTGGACCGGTTTTATGCCGACCCGCAGCAGCGCGCGGCATTGACCGGGCTGGCGCCGGCGCTCGATGGATTGCAGGCGACATTGACGGAGCTGGAGCAGCCGGCCGCCGCCCAGGCCGCCCTGCAAGTACAGTCGCAGGTAGCGGCCCTGGCGCAGGACGGCGCCGATCCGGCGCAGGAAGCGAAAACGCTCGACGACGTGGTGCACAACCTCAGCGCCCTGGGTTTCTTTGCCGAGCTGCTGGCGCACAACGCGGCCGGGGCGCGCCAGCGCTTTGCCTACGATGCGCGGCAGGGCAGCTTCCGCGCGGTGCCATTTTCCAAGATGGCAGGCGCGGAATCGATCCCGGTGCTCGACGACGCAGTGCCGCCGCCGCCCCCCGCCGCACCGCCGCCGGAAACCGTGCCCGCCGTGGAGACGGCCGCCAACGCGCCGCACCTGCTGGAGCTGTTTCTCTCGGAGGCGCGTGAGACGCTGGACTTCGCCGATACCACGCTGGCCGTCGATGGACCGGGCAACGAACAGTACCTGATCATGCTGCGCCGCTCGTTCAACACCCTGAAGGGCAGCGCCCGCACCGTGGCGTTGGACGACTTCGCCGACGGCGCCCACGCCATCGAGCGCGTAATGAATACCTGGCTGGCCGAAGAGCGCCCGGTGGACGCCGCGCTGACCGCCTTGCTGGAACGGGCCGCCCGCGAACTGCGCGCCTGGACCGACCTGCTGGCCAGCGACGGCGCGCAAGCGCCGCTGACCACCCGCGCCCAGGCTTTGGCTGCCGACGCCAGGCGCGTGATCGATGGCGTTGCCGATGCGGCCGAGACTGCCGACACAGCCGATGCCTCCGGCGCCTCTGACGCATTGGCCAGCGCGGACAACCTGCCTGCTGGTGACGCCGCTATCCCGGCCCCGCTGCTCGCCATCTTCCTGGCGGAAGCCGGGCAGCTGGTGGACCAGCTGGCGCACGACTTCGGCGCCTGGCGCCAGATCCCGCAACGCGCCGCCGAACCGCAGTCGCTGCGGGCCGCGCACACGCTGGCCGGTATTTCCGGCACCGTGGGCGTGCCCGTGCTGCGCGCGCTGGCGCTGGCGCTGGAAGACACGTTGGTCGCGCTGCAGGCGCCCGCGCCTTTCCTCGACCAGGCGCAGCACGACTTGTTCGATTTCACGGCGCAGCGCCTGCGGCAGATGGTCGATACCGTGGGTCGCGGCGACATGCCGGCCGCCCAGCCGGAATTGATCGCCGCGCTGGCGGCGCTGCGCGCGCAGCTGCAAGCGAGCGCACCGGCCGCCAACGCCGCATTGGACGCGCAACTCGACCAGCTGGTGGCCGGCGCACAGGCGCCTGGCGCGGCGGCGCACGACGAATCGCCGCTGGACGCCATGTTCCGCCAGGTGTACGACCAGCTGAGCGGGACCGTGCCGGCATCCGCCGAGCCGGCGCCAGCGCCGAAAAAAGGCTGGCGCAAGGTCGAGCCGCGCGTCGATGACGATATCGACGACTTGTTCAACGCTGCCTTCGACGAAACCTTTGCCGAGCCGCCGCTGCACATCGCCGCACCGGCCGCCGAAATGACTTCGCAGCCACTGCCCGCTCCGGCCGAATCCACCTCGGAACCAGTACCAGCAGCAGACCCGGTAGCAGTCCCGGCACCATTCCACGCCGACACCGGCATCACCGAACTGCCACTGGCCGCCCCGGCGCAGCGCGACGCTCCGCCGGCCATTTTCAACGATGAACTGGACGCCGAACTGCTGGCCGTGTTCCTCGAAGAAGGCGCCGACCTGCTGCCACAGGTAGGCGAGGCCTTGCGCGCCTGGCAGGGCGCACCGCTTGATGCCGGCCACGCGCAAGGTTTGCTGCGCCTGCTGCACACGGTCAAGGGTAGCGCGCGCATGGCCGGCGCCATGCGCCTGGGCCAGCACGTGCACGAGATCGAAACCCATATCGAAAACATGGTGCACGAAGGTTCCGCCACGCCGCTGGCGTTCGACGAGCTGCTGGCCCATTACGACCACGCGCTGCTGCTGTTCGAGCAGTTGCAGCAGGGCGGCATGGCCGCTGCCGTGGAAGCCGATGCGGCGGCCGATCCTGGCGCCGCACCATGCGCCGATGCGCCGTCCGCGCCGTGCGCCGACGACCAGCCGGCCAACAAATCGCCGCTGGTGCGGGTGCGCGCCGATATCCTCGACCGCCTGGTCAACCAGGCCGGCGAAGTGTCGATCGCCCGCTCGCGGCTGGAAAACGAAGTGGGCGCCATGCGCGCCACGCTGGGCGACGTGTCCGACAACCTGTCGCGCTTGCGCCGGCAGCTACGCGAAATCGAAATGCAGGCCGAGTCGCAGATCGCCTCGAGCATGTCGCGCATGGCCGACGTCAACGAGCGCGATTTCGATCCGCTCGAATTCGACCGCTTTACGCGCCTGCAGGAACTCACGCGCATGATGGCCGAAAGCGTCAACGATGCGGCCAGCCTGCACGAGCACCTGTCGCACAGCGTCAATCACGCCAGCGACGACCTGGTGGTGCAGGCGCGCCTCACGCGCGACCTCCAGCGCGACCTGATGCGGGTGCGCATGGTGCCGTTTGCCAGCATTGCCGAGCGCCTGTTCCGGGTGGCGCGCCAGAGCGCCAAGGAAGTGGACAAGCGCGTCAACCTCGACCTGCGCGGCGGCGGCGTGGAAATCGATCGCGGCGTGCTCGAACGCATGGCCGCGCCGTTCGAACACCTGCTGCGCAATGCGATTGCCCACGGCGTGGAACCGCGCGCCGCACGCACGGCGGCCGGCAAGAGCGAAACCGGCGAGCTGCTGATGGAAGTGGCGCAGCAGGGCAACGAGGTGGTCATCGAATTTTCCGACGACGGCGCCGGCCTGGACCTCGAGCGCATCCGCGCCAAGGGCGTCGCCAGCGGCTTGCTGGCAGAAGGCGAAGATGTCACCGAGGCGCAGGTGGCCGACCTGATTTTCGAGCCGGGCTTCACCACCGCCGAAGCGCTGACCGAATTGTCGGGCCGCGGCGTGGGCATGGATATCGTGCAGTCCGAGGCGCAGGCCCTGGGCGGCCGGGTGGACCTGGAATCGACGCCGGGGCAGGGCACGCGTTTCGTGATTCGCCTGCCGCTCACGCTGGCGGTCACCCAGGTTGTGCTGGTGGCTGCCGGGGGCCGCAGCTACGCCCTGCCGGCCATCCTGGTCGAGCAGGTGCAGCAGATGAACGGGGAGGCGCTGGCCGCCGCCCACCAGGTTGGCCACCTGAACGGCCACGTGGCGCTGCATGGCCGCCAGGCCGCGCTGCACTACCTGCCCGCGCTGCTGGGCGATATTGACATGCAGCCGCAGGTCAACCAGTCGGCGCCGGTGATGATGCTCAAAAATGGCACCGAGCGGCTGGCATTGCAGGTGGACGAAGTGCTGGGCAACCGCGAGGTGGTGGTCAAGAATATCGGCCCGCAGCTTGCGCGCATGGCCGGTATCGCCGGCGCCACCGTGCTGGGGTCGGGCGACATCGTGTTGATTCTCAACCCGGTGGCGCTGCTGCACCACCTGGCGCAAAACCCGGAGGCGCGCGCCCAGTATGCGCAGGCGGTCCACGGCGACACCGATGCCGATGCCGGCACGGCGACGCGTGCGCACGCGGCCACGGTGATGGTGGTCGATGATTCGATGACGGTGCGCCGCGTGACCGGGCGCCTGCTCGAGCGCGAAGGCTACCGGGTGCTGCTGGCCAAGGATGGCGTCGATGCGCTGGAACAGCTGCGCGAGCACCAGCCCGACCTGCTGCTGGTCGATATCGAAATGCCGCGCATGGACGGTTTCGATCTCACGCGCCAGGTACGCGGCGATGAACGCACTGCCGGCATCCCGATCATCATGATCACGTCGCGCAGCGCCGACAAGCATCGCAACTACGCGCTGGACCTGGGCGTGGATGCCTTCTTCGGCAAACCGTTCCAGGAGCCGGAGCTGCTCGAGACGATGGAAAAACTGCTCAATCCTCCGGCGGTTTGACCTTCTTGACGACTTCATAGCGCTCAAGCGTGCGCTTGCGCGCCTCGTCGTGCATGACGATCGGGCCCGGGTACTTGAGCGGTTCCATGCGGGAGTGCACCCATGGCGCGTGGATTTCCTTGTCGGTCAGGTGCTTCAGCTGCGGCAGGTAGCGGCGGATGAATTTGCCGGCGCCGTCGAATTTTTCCGACTGCGTGATCGGGTTGAAGATGCGGAAGTACGGTTGCGCATCGCAGCCCGACGATGACGCCCACTGCCAGCCGCCGTTGTTCGAGGCCAGGTCGAAATCGTTCAGGTGCAGCGCGAAATAGGCCTCGCCCCGGCGCCAGTCGATGCCGAGGTCCTTGATCAGGAAGCAGGCGGTGACCATGCGCAGGCGGTTGTGCATATAGCCGGTCTGGTTCAGTTGCAGCATGGCCGCGTCCACCAGCGGGTAGCCGGTGCGCGCTTCGCACCAGGCTGCGAACAGTTCGTCGGCTTCCTCGCCGGTTTCCCATTCGATGGCGTCGTAGGCGGGCTTGAACGAGCCGCCCACCACGTGCGGGTTGTGGAACAGGATCATGGCGTAGAACTCGCGCCAGATCAGTTCCGCCAGCCACACCGGTGCGCCTTCGCCACCGCCGCCGCGCGCCATCAGGTCCACCACCGTGCGCACCAGGTGGCGCACCGACAGCGTGCCGAAGCGGAAATGCAGCGACAGGTACGACGGGCCTTTCACGGCAGGGAAGTCGCGCGCGGTCTTGTAGTGCGCGATGCGCGGCAGGAAATCCTCGAACAGTTGGGCGGCGCCGGACATGCCGGTGGGAATTTTCAGTTCGGCCAGGTTGCTCTGTTCGAAGCCGAGCTGCTTCAAGGTGGGCAACTTGGGTGCGGGCGAGGGAGGCGGCGCCAGGCGCGCGGCGTGCGGTTCGATATGGTAAGGCGCGATCACGCTCGGATCGGCGTCGAGCTTCTTGAGCCAGGCATTCTTGTACGGGGTGAAGACGGAGAACACGCCGCCCGTTTGCGACAGCACTTCGCTTTTCTCGAACACCACCTGGTCCTTGAAGCTGGCGAACGCGCGGCCGTCGGCTTGCAGCGCTTTGGCAACAGCGGCATCACGGGCGATGGCCTGCGGCTCGTAGTCGTGGTTGCAATACACTGCATCGACTTTCAATTCGGCGGCCAGCGCCGGGATTGCCGTCAGCGGATCGCCGTGGCGTGCCAGCAGGCAACCGCCCATCTGGCGCAGTTCGGCATCGACCTCGGCCACGCTGGCGTGTATGAAGTCCACGCGCCGGTCCTGGCGCGGCAAAGCGTCCAGGATGGTGCTGTCATAGATGAATGCGCAGTAGACTTTGTGGCTGTCTTGCAGTGCCTGATGCAGGGCAACATGATCGAAAACGCGCAGATCGCGGCGCAGCCATACCAGGGTTGAATCGTGTTTCATTGAGTCTGTGTCTATCTTGTGGGGCAACGCAATCGTCGGTGCGCTGCGATTTCAGTGTAAACTACGCGGTGACTTGCTAGATGCGAATACTAGCACCGACCGCCCTGCGCGGCCCCGCACACAGAGAGCAATGCGTATGAAGAAGAGCAAAATCGGCAAAACGCTTCCTGTCCCCGGCTTGTTACAGGAAGACCCGTTGGCCCCATTGAGCGCCACCGCCACCGAGGGCGACGGCCCGGTCCCGCAACTGAACCTGGCCAATCATTTCCTGATCGCCATGCCTTCCATGCAAGATCCGGTCTTCGGCGGCACCGTGGTGTATGTCTGCGAACACAATGAAAACGGCGTGCTGGGCGTGGTGATCAACAAGCCCACCGACATGACCATGCAAGTGCTGTTCGAACGGATCGACCTCAAGCTCGAGGGCGACCAGGACAGCGCGGTCGATCAGCCGGTCATGTTCGGCGGCCCGGTGCAGGACGATCGCGGTTTCGTGCTGCACACGCCGGGCCAGCGTTATTCGTCGTCGCTCACCGTCACCAGCGAGGTGGCGTTCACCACGTCGATCGACGTGCTCGAGGCGGTAGCGTCCGGCGACGGTCCGCCGCGCATGCTGGTGTCCATCGGCTACTCGGGCTGGAGCCCGGGCCAGCTCGAAGACGAGATCGGCCGCAACGGCTGGCTCACGGTCGGCGCCGATCCCGAGATCCTGTTCGGCGTGCCGATCGAGCAACGCTACACGGCGGCGATACGCCTGCTGGGCATCGACCCGCTGATGCTCGCGTCCGAGGCCGGCCATGCGTAAGAAGTCTGTCCTGTGAGAGCTGACACCATCTTTGCCTTCGATTTCGGCGTCAAACGCATCGGCGTGGCCATGGGCAATACCCTGATTCGCCAGGCCACGCCCGTCAAGGTCATTGCCGCGATCGACAACGCCACCCGCTTTGCCGCGATTCAAACCCTGCTCGACGAGTGGCAGCCCACGCTGCTGGTCGTCGGCCTGCCGATGCACCCGGACGGCACGCCCCACGACATGACGGCGCGCGCACGCAAGTTCGCCAACCAGCTGCACGGCCGTTTTAATTTGCCGGTGGAACTGGTCGACGAGCGCTACAGCTCGGCCGTGATCAGCGCCAAGCGCGGCGAAGTGATCGACGACCGCGCCGCTGCCATCATCCTGCAACAATATTTCGACACCCACTGACCATGCCTACAATCAACCCCAACCAACTCGATGCCGAAGCGCTGTATGCGACGCTGCTGGCCGACGTCAAAGCCGGCCTGGCCGGCGTGTCCGATGTCGCCATCGTCGGCATCCACTCCGGCGGCGCCTGGATCGCCGAACGCCTGGCGGCCGACCTGGGCCTGTCCGCGCGCTGCGGCGTGCTCGACGTCTCGTTCTACCGCGACGACTACGCCAAGAAAGGCCTGCCGGCCGAGGTCAAGCCCACCAACATCAGCTTCGATGTGGCCGCCGCCAACATCCTGCTGGTCGATGACGTGCTGTACACGGGCCGCACCACGCGCGCCGCGATCAACGAGCTGTTCGACTACGGCCGCCCGGCGCGCATCATGCTCGCGGCCCTGGTCGATCGCGGCGAACGGCAACTGCCAGTCGCGGCCGATTTCGTGGCCGCCCATGTCACCGTGCAGAAAGGGCAGGCGCTGGTGCTCAAGCGCGCCGATGACGGACAATTCACGCTTACCATCGATCACGCATAACCTACGTTTAACTCTACGCCCATCACCATGCTCAATCCGCAACTGAACAAACACGGCGAACTGCAGCACCTGCTGTCGATCGAGGGACTGCCCAAGTCCATCCTCAATCACATCCTCGATACCGCCTCGTCGTTCGTCGGCATTTCCGACCGCGATGTAAAAAAAGTCCCGCTGATGCGCGGCAAATCGGTGTTCAACCTGTTCTTCGAGAACTCCACCCGCACCCGCACCACGTTCGAGATCGCCGCCAAGCGCCTGTCGGCCGACGTGATCAACCTGAACATCCAGGCCTCGTCGGCCAGCAAGGGCGAATCGCTGCTCGACACCATCGACAACCTGTCGGCCATGCATGCCGACATGTTCGTGGTGCGCCACGCGCAGTCGGGCGCGCCGTACCTGATCGCCAAGCACCTGATGGAGACGAAGCAATCGCACGTGCACGTGGTCAACGCCGGTGACGGCCGCCACGCCCACCCCACCCAGGGGCTGCTGGACATGTACACGATCCGCCACTACAAGAAAGATTTTACGAATTTGCGCGTGGCCATCGTGGGCGACATCCTGCACAGCCGGGTGGCGCGCTCCGATATCCACGCGCTGACCACGCTGGGCGTGCCGGAAGTGCGCGCGATCGGCCCGCACACCCTGCTGCCGGGCGGCCTCGAGCAAATGGGCGTGCGCACCTTCACCAACATGGATGAAGGCTTGAAGGACGTCGATGTGATCATCATGCTGCGCCTGCAAAACGAGCGCATGAGTGGCGCGCTGCTGCCGTCGGCGCAGGAATACTTCAAGAGCTACGGCCTGACACCCGAGCGCCTGGCGCTGGCCAAGCCCGACGCCATCGTGATGCACCCCGGTCCGATGAACCGTGGCGTGGAAATCGATTCGGCCGTGGCCGATGGCGCGCAAGCGGTGATTTTGCCGCAGGTAACTTTCGGGATCGCCGTCCGCATGGCGGTGATGAGCATCGTGGCAGGTACGCAGGGATGAGCGCAGGTATGAAAAACATTGTTATCAAAAACGGCCAGGTGATCGACCCGGCCAACGGCATCGACGGCCAGCACGACCTGTACATTGTCGATGGCAAGATTGCCGCCATCGGCACCGCCCCGCAAGGTTTTACCGCCGACCGGACCATCGACGCTGCCGGCCTGATCGTGTCGCCCGGCTTCGTCGATCTGGCCGCGCGCCTGCGCGAACCGGGCTACGAATACAAGGCCACGCTGGACTCGGAAATGCAGGCCGCCATGCAAGGCGGCGTGACCAGCCTGGTGTGCCCGCCCGACACCGACCCGGTCCTCGATGAACCTGGCCTGGTGGAAATGCTGAAACACCGCGCCCGCTCGCTCAACCAGGCCCACGTGCACCCGCTGGGCGCGCTGACCATGGGCTTGAAGGGCAAGGCGCTGACAGAAATGGCCGAGCTGACCGAATCGGGCTGCATCGGCTTTTCGCAGGCCGAGGAAGTCATCGAAGACACCAACGTGCTGCTGCGCGCGCTGCAATACGCGGCCACGTTCGGCTTCACCGTGTGGCTGCGTCCGCAGGATGCGCACATCGGCCGGGGCGGCATCGCTGCCAGCGGTCCGCTGGCCTCGCGCCTGGGCTTGTCCGGCGTGCCGGTCATGTCCGAGACCATCGCCCTGCACACGATTTTCGAGTTGATGCGCTCTACCGGCGCGCGCGTGCACCTGTGCCGTATTTCGTCGGCGGCCGGCCTCGAACTGATCCGTGGCGCCAAGGCCGAAGGCTTGCCGGTCACGTGCGACGTCGGCGCCCACCACGTCCACATGACCGATGCCGACATCGGCTTCTTCGACTCCAACGCGCGCATGACGCCACCGTTCCGCAGCCAGCGCGACCGCGATGCGATCCGCCTGGGCCTGCTCGACGGCACCATCGACGCGCTGTGCTCGGACCACACGCCGGTGGACGACGATGAAAAATTGCTGCCGTTCGGCGAAGCCTCGCCAGGCGCTACCGGACTGGAACTGCTGCTGTCGCTGAGCCTGAAATGGGCCACCGATTACGCTGCCCAGCAAAACACCGGAGATATGCGTCCGCTGGCGCGGGCGATCGCCCGCATCACGTCCGAGCCGGCCCGCGTGGCGGGACTGGCCGCCGGCACCTTGTCGGTGGGCGCGGTGGCCGACGTGGTGGTGTTCGATCCGGAAGCACACTGGACGGTGGAAGCGGCGGCCCTGGCTAGCCAGGGCAAGCATACGCCTTTCCTCGGCTACAACCTGGCCGGGCAGGTGCGCACGACCATCGTGGCGGGTCACGTCGCGTTCCAGCGTTCTTGATGGCATGAAGTTGTCTACCATGTTGCGCCTGGCGCGCGTGCTCACGCACGTGCTGCAGGGCATGGCGATTTGCGCCGTCATGTTTCCCTGGCTGGGGCAGGAGCGGCGCAATGGCCACATCCGCCGCTGGTCGCGCCATTTGCTCACACTATGTAATGTGACCGTGGTGCAGGACGGCGGCGTCAGCGCTGCCGCGCCGGCGCCGGTGCTGTCGCAGGCGATGGTGGTGTCGAACCACGTCTCGTGGCTCGATATTTTCGTGATCCACAGCCTGTATCCCAGCCATTTCGTGGCCAAGGCCGAAATCCGGTCGTGGCCGCTGGCCGGGTGGCTGGCGCAGAAAGCCGGTACCGTCTTTATCGCACGCGGCAACCGGCGCGACCTGCGCCTGATTTTCGAGGGACTGGTGACGACCTTGCAGCGCGGCGAGCGCGTGGCGTTCTTCCCTGAAGGGACCACCGCTTCGCAAGGGGAGTTGCTGCCGTTTCACGCCAACCTGTTCGAGGCGGCCATCGACGCCCAGGTGCCCGTGCAGCCGTTCGCGCTGCGCTACGTGGACGCCGCTGGCGCCTTGCACCACTCGGTCGATTTCATCGGCGAGATGACGTTTGCCGAGAGCATCGTGGCAATCCTGGACGGGCCGCCGGTGACCGCGCGCGTGGCCATCATGCCGGCCATCGCAACTGTCGGCGCGCACCGGCGCGAGCTGGCTGAAGTTGCGCACCAGGCGGTTGCCAGCGCACTAGGCGTGACTTCCACCTCCCATTAAGCCTTCTTCTTGGCCGGTTCCTGGAACTGTGGACACTGCACTTGCAGCAGGCTGCGGTCTTCCAGGCACATGGCCGATAACTGCCCGCCCCATACGCAGCCGCTGTCGAGGCCGATCAAGTCGGGACGCACGGTCAGCCCCAGCGCCGACCAGTGGCCGAATACCACCGTGGCGTTGGCGCTCTGGCGGCCCGGCACTTCGAACCACGGCATCAGGCCGGAAGACGGGTCGGCCTTGCCGCTTTCCTTCATCTTGAAGTCCATGACGCCGGCTGCATCGCAAAAGCGCAGCCGCGTCATGGCGTTGATGATGCAGCGCAGGCGGTCGGCGCCGGCCAGCTGGTCCGACCACTGCGCCGGCTCGTTGCCGTACATCTGCGCCAAAAATTCTGCAAAGGCGTGGTCGGGACCGCGCAGCATCGCCTGCACTTCGCCAGCCAGGGCCAGCGCCTGTTGCGCGTTCCATTGCGGCAGCAGGCCGGCGTGCACCAGCACATGTTCGCGGCCGGCGGCGTGGACCGAGATCGCCAGCGGCCGGCGCCGCACCCAATCGATCAGTTCGTCGCGGTCGGGGGCGTCGAGAATCTCGGCCAGGGTATCGGACTTGTGCTCGGCGCGGATGCCATAGGCCACCGCCAGCAGGTGCAGGTCGTGATTGCCGAGCACGCTGTCGATGCGCCCGCCGCTGGCCAGCGCCAATCGGCGCACATGGCGCAGCGTCGCCAGCGAGTCGGGGCCCCGGTTGATCAGGTCGCCTGCAAACAGGATGGCAGGCGCCATATTGCCGCACTCGGCCGCATGCGCACGGATACGGTCGAGCATGGACAGTGCTTGTTCGTGGCAGCCTTGCAGATCCCCGATGACATAGGTTTGCATATTAAATACTCATGGATTCGTTGCTTGAAAATTTGAAAATAGCGGCGAAATCAGGGAACGATGTCGATTTTTGCCCATCAGCACCGAAGTTTCACATAAAATATCGCCTAATATTAACTAACGCTTGCTGCAGGATACTAAATGATTTTTGTTACAGGTGGTGCCGGCTTCATCGGTTCGAATTTTGTCCTCGACTGGCTGGCCCAGTCCGATGAGTCCGTTGTCAACTTCGACAAGCTCACCTATGCCGGCAACCTCAACAACCTTGCTACCCTGAAGCAGGATGCGCGCCACATCTTCGTGCGCGGCGACATCTGCGACCAGGCCCAGGTCCTGGCGCTGTTCCAGGAACACAAGCCACGCGCGGTGGTGCACTTCGCCGCCGAAAGCCACGTCGATCGTTCGATCCTGGGACCTGGCGAATTCATTAACACCAACATCAACGGTACTTTCAGCCTGCTCGAAGCGGCGCGTGCTTACTGGTCGGCGCTGCCGGAAGCAGAAAAAGCGTCTTTCCGCTTCCTGCACGTGTCCACCGACGAGGTATATGGCACGCTGGGCCCGGACGATGCGCCGTTCACCGAAACCACCGCATTTGCGCCCAACAGCCCGTATTCGGCATCGAAAGCGGCCTCGGACCACCTGGTACGCTCGTACTTCCATACTTACGGCCTGCCGGTGGTGACCACCAACTGCTCGAACAACTACGGTCCGTACCACTTCCCGGAAAAATTGATTCCGCTGATCATCGCCAACGCCCAGGCCGGCAAACCGCTGCCGATTTACGGCGATGGCCAGCAAGTGCGTGACTGGCTGTATGTGAGCGACCACTGCGCCGCGATCCGCCGCGTGCTGGAAGCCGGTCGCCTGGGCGAGACCTACAACGTGGGCGGCTGGAACGAAATGGCCAACCTCGACGTAGTGCATACGCTGTGCGACATGCTCGACCAGCAAAAACCGAAGGCCGATGGCAGCAGCTACCGCGCCCAGATCACCTATGTCAAAGACCGTCCGGGCCACGACCGTCGTTACGCCATCGACGCCCGCAAGCTCGAGCGCGAACTGGGCTGGAAACCGGCCGAGACCTTCGAGACCGGCATCGCCAAGACCGTGCAGTGGTACCTCGACAACCAGGCCTGGGTCACCGATGTGCAATCGGGCAGCTATGCCAACTGGGTGGAAACCAACTATTTCAACCGCGAAGGCCAGCAATGAGCGCCGCGACCAATACCCTGAACCGCAAGGGCATCATCCTGGCCGGCGGTTCCGGCACCCGCTTGTACCCGGTCACCATGGCTGTATCGAAGCAATTGCTGCCGATCTACGACAAGCCGATGATCTATCATCCGCTGACGGTATTGATGTTAGCCGGCATTACCGAAATCCTGCTGATTTCGACGCCGCAAGACACGCCGCGTTTCCAGGATTTGCTGGGCGACGGCAGCCAGTGGGGCATCAAGCTCAGCTATGCTGTACAGCCCTCGCCGGACGGCCTGGCGCAAGCCTTCATCATCGGCAAGGAATTTATCGGCGATGCGCCATCGGCGCTGATCCTCGGCGATAACATCTACTATGGCAACGACCTCGACGCCCTGCTGCGCAGCGCCAGCGAGGAGCCAGCAGGCGCCACCGTGTTTGCCTACCACGTGCAGGATCCCGAGCGTTACGGCGTGGTGGAATTCGACGACGGCCGCACTGCCATCTCGATCGAGGAAAAGCCGCTCAAGCCCAAGTCGAACTACGCAGTTACCGGCCTGTACTTCTACGACAACAAGGTGTGCGATATCGCCGCCAGTATCAAGCCGTCGCCGCGCGGCGAGCTGGAAATTACCGACGTCAACCGCGTTTACCTCGAACAGAACAAGCTCAAGGTGGAAGTGATGGGACGCGGCATGGCCTGGCTCGACACCGGTACCCACGATTCGCTGCTGGAAGCGGGGCAATTCATCGCCACCATCGAAAAGCGCCAGGGCCTGAAAGTCGCTTGCCCGGAAGAAATCGCCTACCGCAAGGGCTATATCACCGCCGACCAGGTACGCAAGCTGGCCGAGCCGCTCAAGAAAAACAATTACGGCCAGTACTTGCTGCAAATTTTGGAAGATAAGGTTGTGCCCCGATGAACGTGATTACTACCCCGCTTGAAGGCTTGCTGGTGCTGGAGCCGCGCGTGTTCGGCGATGACCGCGGCTATTTTTTCGAAAGCTATAACGCCCGCCGTTTCAAGGAATTGTCCGGCGTCGATCCCGTCTTTGTGCAAGACAACCATTCGCGCTCGGCCAAGGGCGTGTTGCGCGGCCTGCATTACCAGATCCAGCAGGCCCAGGGCAAGCTGGTGCGGGTGACCGAAGGCGCCGTATTCGATGTCGCAGTCGATCTGCGCAAGAGCTCGCCGACCTTCGGCCAGTGGTTCGGTATCGAGTTGTCGGCCGAAAACAAGCGCCAGTTGTGGATCCCTGCCGGCTTCGCGCATGGCTTCGTGGTCACGTCCGAGGTCGCGTCGTTCCTGTACAAGACCACCGATTACTGGGCGCCCGAGTTCGAGCGCGCGGTGTTGTGGAACGATCCGGCGATCGGCATCGACTGGCCGCTCGATGGTGAGCCGCAATTGTCGGGCAAAGATCAAGTGGCATCGCTGCTGGCCGACGCCGAGGTCTTCGCATGAAGATCCTGTTGACCGGTAGCACCGGCCAGGTCGGTTACGAGCTGGCACGCAGCCTGCAAGGCCTGGGCGAAGTCGTGGCGGTCGATCGCAACGTCATGGACTTGTCCAACCTGGACCAGGTGCGCGACGTGATCCGCACCGTGCGTCCGCAACTGATCGTCAACCCGGCCGCTTACACCGCCGTGGACAAGGCCGAGAGCGAGCCGGAGCTGGCGTACCGCGTCAATGCCGAAGCCCCGGGCCTGATGGCGCAGGAAGCGAAACTGCTGGGCGCAGCCATGGTGCATTACTCCACCGACTACGTGTTCGATGGCAGCGACCCGTCGCCGCGCGGCGAGGACGATGCCACCGGCCCCCTGAATGTGTATGGCGCCAGCAAGCTCGCTGGCGAGCAGGCGATTGCCGCTGCCGGCATCGACCACCTGATCTTCCGTACCAGCTGGGTGTATGGCATGCGCGGCAAGAACTTCCTGCTGACCATGATGCGCCTGGCCAAGGAACGCGAGGAATTGAAGGTCGTGGCCGACCAGCATGGCGCACCGACCTGGAGCCGCACCATTGCCGACACCACGGCCCTGGTGCTGGCCCAAGCCCAGGCTCAAACCCAGGCCGGTGCCGACTGGTGGAGCCAGAACAGCGGCGTGTACCACCTGAGTGCGCAAGGCCAGACCACCTGGTTCGAGTTCACGCAGGCCATCGTCGAAGCGGCCGGCCTGTCGTGCCGCGTGCTGCCGATCGGCAGCGCGGAGTACCCGACCCCGGCCCGCCGTCCACAGTACTCGGTGATGTCGTCCGAGCGCCTGGTATCGCATTTCTGCCACTTGCCCGACTGGAAGCAAGCCCTGCATCTCTGCATGGGCTGACCACCTGGCATTACCGCAACATCACGTTACAAACCTGGCGAGTTTGTATCGATTGGTAAGCAAGCAAGCTTTGCCAATATTCCACTGCTAAGATCGCGGCGCACATTTTTGCGCCGCGCATCGTTACTCTCCCTTGCTTTGCGCATAGATCTCCACCGATGCGTGACTGCGGCCGGCTATCCGGTACAATCGAGTTGACGTGCTGACAACCCAGCCGTCCGACGTAGCAGGCGCCTTCGGTAATATGGACCACCTATGTTCTCTTTTTTGTTGAGCTTTATCGCTTCCGCACTACTGACCTTGCTGGTAATTAAGGAGTCACGCCTGCATGGGCCGGCACTCGATGCCGTCGCCGGCGTGCAGAAGGTCCATGCGCACCGGGTGGCGCGCATTGGCGGACTGTCGATTTTCCTGGCGGTGGCGCTCAGCTCCGCCATTTCCATCTGGCGCGTGCCCACCATGGGATCGTGGCTGGCGGCTTTGCTGCTGTGCTCGGCCGTAGCGTTCGCCGGCGGCATCGTCGAAGACTACACGGGCCGGGTCAGCCCGGCGCGCCGCCTGCTGCTGACCATGGCCGCCGCTGCGCTCGGCTTTTTCCTGCTCGACGCCCGCATCGACCGCATCGACTGGCCATTTACCGTGCTGCCGCTGGGGTACTGGTGGTTCACCCTGCCGCTGACGGTGCTGGCCGTCTCGGGCATCGCCAACGCCATTAATATCATCGACGGTTTCAATGGACTGGCCAGCGTGGTGTGCATCTGCATGTTGCTGTCGCTTGGCTATGTCGCGCTGCAAGTGAACGACACCTTCGTGCTGGTGGCCGCACTGATGGTGGCCGGCGCCACTGCCGGCTTTTTGATCTGGAACTACCCGGTGGGGCTGATCTTTCTCGGCGACGGCGGCGCCTATTTCATCGGTTTCATGCTGGGCGAACTGGCCTTGTTGCTGGTCATGCGTAATCCCGAGGTATCGACCTGGTATGCGGCGCTGTTGCTGATCTATCCGGCATTTGAAACGCTGTTCTCGGTGTATCGCAGAATGTTTGTACGCGGAAAATCACCGGCAATTCCAGATGGCATACATTTGCACAGCCTGATCTTCCGGCGCGTGGTGCAGTGGGCCGTGGGGCGCAAGGAAGCGCGGGCACTGGTGCGCCGCAATTCGCTGACCTCGCCTTATCTGTGGCTGTTTTCGCTGTCGGCGGTGATACCGGCCACGCTGTTCTGGAATAACACCACCGTATTAATTGCGTGTTGCCTGGTATTTATGGCCAGCTACATCTGGATTTATGTGCGCATCGTGCGTTTTAAAGCGCCGCGCTGGATGATCAGGCATAAGAAACCGTGATCTGTCCCTGATGCAGTAATATATTCTGGCAGTGAAAATATATAGTCATCACTTAAAGGATCAATATGGACTTGAGTAAATTAACTTCTGCACAATTACGTGATTTGCAGGAGCAGTTAAAAGACGAACTGAAGCAGCGCGCCAGCCAGGACCGTTCCGAGGCGCTGGAGCAAATCCACGCCATCGCGCGCAGCGTCGGTTTGCCGCTCAAGGAACTGCTGGGCGCCGCCCAGGTGCGCGGTGGTCGTACCGGACCGGTGGCCGCACGCTACCGCAACCCGGCCGATGCCTCGCAACAGTGGACCGGTCGCGGCCGCCAGCCGAAATGGGTCAAGGATTGGGTGGACGGCGGCAACGATATCGCCGGCCTGAAAATCTGACTCCCTCTGCCGGTCCCGGCAAAACGGCGCCGGGGCTTGCCTGTCGCCGCCATCGCACTTACTATGTCAGCATTATGGCATTGACATCAAGTGGTTAAGTTTTTAGCCACTGCCGCAACTTCCCATCAGGGTTCCTTCCACTCCCGCTTCTCTCTGACGGTTCGCACCGCCAGCAAGGGCACGACTGACATTCATTATGGTTTCCTTATCCAAGACGATCTTCAAGGCTTACGACATCCGCGGCATCATCGATAAAACCCTCGACGAGGGCGTAGCGCGCCAGATCGGCCAGGCCTTCGGCCAGGCGGCCTTGGCCAAGGGCGAGCGAGCCGTGGTGATCGGCCGCGACGGTCGTCTGTCGGGCCCGGCGCTGACAGCGGCGCTGGCGCAGGGCTTGCAAGCGGCCGGTGTCAACGTGATCGACCTGGGCGTGGTAGCCACGCCGATGGTGTATTTCGGCACCAACGTGCTGGGCGCGGCCTCGGGCATCATGGTCACCGGCAGCCACAATCCACCGGACTACAACGGTTTCAAGATGGTGCTCGCCGGCGAGGCCATCCACGGTGAATCGATCACCGCGCTGTACCAGAGCATCGTCGATCACGATGGTTCCCAGGCCGCCGTGCCGGGCAGCTATAGCACCCACGACATCCGCGCCCAGTACCTCGAACGCATCATCGGCGACGTCAAGGTGGCGCGACCGATCAAGATCGCCGTCGATTGCGGCAATGGCGTGGCCGGCGCATTTGCTGGCGACCTGTACCGTGGCATGGGTTGCGAAGTGATCGAACTGTTCTGCGAGGTGGACGGTACCTTCCCCAACCACCATCCCGATCCGGCCCACCCGGAAAACCTGCAAGACCTGATCCGCGCCCTGCAGGAGACCGATGCCGAGATCGGCCTGGCCTTCGACGGCGACGGCGATCGCCTGGGCCTGGTGACCAAGGATGGCCAGATCATTTACCCGGACCGCCAGATGATGTTGTTCGCGGAAGATGTATTGTCGCGTAACCCTGGCGAGCAGATCCTGTACGACGTCAAGTGCACGCGCCACCTGGCACCGTACATCGAGAAGTCGGGCGGCGTGCCACTGATGTACAAGACCGGCCACTCGCTGGTAAAAGCCAAGCTCAAGGAAACCGGTGCGCCACTGGGCGGCGAAATGAGCGGTCATATCTTCTTCAAGGACCGTTGGTACGGTTTCGATGACGGCCTGTACGCCGGCGCCCGCATGCTGGAAATCCTTACCAAACAGGCCGATCCATCGGCGCTGCTCAACGCGCTGCCGCAGTCCGACAGCACGCCCGAGCTGCACCTGCACCTGGCCGAAGGCGAGAACTTCATCGTCATGGACCACTTGCGCGCCAACGCGCAGTTCCCGGGCAACAAGCAGATCATCACCATCGACGGCCTGCGCGTGGAATACGAAGACGGCTTCGGCCTGGCACGTTCGTCCAACACCACGCCGGTGATCGTGATGCGGTTCGAAGCCGAAACGCCGGCCGCACTGGCGCGCATCCAGGGCCAGTTCCGCGATGTGATCCTGGCTGCCAAACCGGACGCCGAGCTGCCGTTCTAAACCCATGGCGACGCAAGCGCGCGGCGGCAAGCCGCTGAATATTTTGCTGGTGCGCGTGTCGTCGCTGGGCGATGTGCTGCACAACCTGCCCATGGTGGCCGACATCGCCCGCCACTTCCCGGACGCCAATATCGACTGGGTGGTGGAGGAGGGCTTTGTCAGCCTGGTGCGGCTCAACCCGCGCGTGCGCACCATCATTCCGTTTGCGCTGCGGCGCTGGCGCAAAAGCCTGGGCAAGCCTGAAACGCGGGCCGAGATCAAGGCGTTTTTCCGCACCCTGCGCGCGCAAGAGTATGACTACGTGTTCGACACCCAGGGCTTGCTCAAGACCGGCGTCATCATGGGTGCGGCGCGCGTGGTCAAGGGCGGGCGCAAGGTCGGCATGGCCAACGGCAGCGAAGGCTCGGGCTACGAAGGCATCTCGCGCATCTTCCACAACCTCAGCGTGCCGACCGACCCGCGCACCCATGCGGTGGCGCGCGGACGCATTGTTGCCGCCGCCGCGCTCGGCTACCCGGTGGACGATGTTGCCAACAATCCGGCCGATTTCGGCCTGGCGCCGTTGGCGGACGATACCCCGCGTCCCGACTGGATGCCGCCCGCGTACGCCGTGTTCTTCCACGGCACCGCGCGTGACGCCAAGAAATGGGCGCCCGACCACTGGATCGCCCTGGGCCGTGCGCTGGCGCCCATGAACGTCCTGCTGCCGTGGGGGTCGCCCAAGGAAAAGGCGGAAGCAGAACACCTGGCCGCCAGCCTGCCCAATGCGCAACTGCTGCCCAAGCTGTCGATGGCGGACGCGGTGCTGCTGGCGCGCCGCGCCGACCTGGTGATCGGCGTCGATACCGGCCTGACCCACATCGCTGCCGCCTTCGTGCGGCCCACGGTGGAAATCTATGCCGATTCGCCGCGCTGGAAGACCGAAGGCAACTGGTCGCCGCGCATCATCAACCTGGGCGACACCGGCACGCCACCCACGGCGGACCAGGTGCTGGCCGCCGCCCGCTCCCTGCTGGCCGGGACCTGACATGCGCCTGCTCTATACATTGGCGTGGTGGCTGGCCCTGCCGCTGGTGCTGGCGCGCCTGTGGCTGCGCGGCCGCCGCGAACCGGGCTACCGCCAGCACTGGGCCGAGCGCCTGGGACTGTATGGCAAGGCTGCGACATCTTCTGCCGCACCGGTGTTGTGGGTGCACGCGGTTTCGGTAGGCGAAACGCGCGCCGCCGAGCCGCTGGTCAATGCCTTGCTGGCCGAATATCCGCATGGCCGCATCGTGCTCACCCACATGACGCCCACCGGCCGCGACACCGGCCGCACGCTGTTCGCCAGGCATGGCGCGCGGCTGGTGCAAGCCTATCTGCCGTACGACACCGGCCTGATGGTGTCCGGCTTCATCCGGCATTTCAAGCCGTCGGTATGCATCCTGATGGAAACCGAGGTGTGGCCGAACCTGATCGCCACGTGCGGCCGGCGCGGCGTGCCGGTGGTGCTGGCCAATGCCCGCCTGTCGCAGCGGTCGCTGGGCAAGGCGCAGCGCCTCGGTGCGCTGATCCGCGCGGCGGCGCAAGGGATCACCCTGGTGGCCGCGCAGACAGAAGCCGATGCCGCGCGCGTGCGGTCGCTTGGCGTGCCACGCGTGGAAGTCACGGGCAGCATCAAGTTCGACGTGGTGGTGCCGCCGGCGGCGCTGGCCGTGGGCGCCACCTTGCGCGCGGCCATCGGCGCGCGGCCGGTGCTGCTGTGCGCCAGCACCCGCGATGGCGAAGAAGCGTTGGTCCTGGAAGCCTTCCGCCGCGACCGCGCCGCGCTGCCGGCCAAAACCTTGTTGCTGATCGTGCCGCGCCATCCGCAGCGCTTTGACGACGTGGAAAAAATGATCGGCTGGCAGGGGCTCAATGTACAGCGCCGCAGTACGCTGGAGCCGAGCGCATCGCTGGCAGCCCATATCGACGTGATGCTCGGTGATACGATGGGGGAGATGTTTGCGTACTACGACGTGTGCGACGTCGCTTTCGTGGGCGGCAGCCTGCTGCCGCTGGGCGGCCAGAACCTGATCGAACCGGCCGCGCTGGGCAAGCCGGTACTGATCGGCCCGCACACCTTCAATTTCGAGCTGGTGACACAGGAGGCAGTGGCCGCCGGCGGCGCCATGCGCGTGGCGGACGCCCCCGAACTGATGGCGCAGGCGGCAAGCCTGCTCAACGATATGGAAGCGCGCAGCGCCATGGGTGCCAGGGCGCTGGCATTCGCCAGCCAGCACCGCGGCGCCACCGCGCGCACGCTGGTGCTGTTGCAGCCGCTGCTGCGCAGCACAGCGGGCGATCAGTAACCCATTTTGCCGGCTGCTTGCTGCAGCGTGGTGTCGAGCTGCTTGCGGATTGCTGCAGCAGTACGCTGCTCCACGGCGGGGTCCTGCAGGCTCGACAAATCGTAGTTGAGTCCGATTTCCGTAGCAGGTACGCTGCCGTCCGGGCCGCCGGACATCCGGATTTCCTCGCCATTCTTGTCCAGCAGTGCCAGCACGATGCGCGCATGGATGGTGGCCGCACCCACATTTTCCTTGTTCATGGTCCTGGTGCGGATGCCCATGCCGCGCGCATAGGGGTTGTCGCTGGTGGTATCGAGGACCACGAACACTAGGTCGGCACCGGTGTCGCGCGCGATCGCCTGCAATTCGGGCTTGACGCGATGGGTGAGGGAGACCCAGGGGGTGCCGCCGTTCAATTTTTCCGCCAGCGCGGTATCGGGCGGGACCGCAACGACCGACCATTGCGGACGGGCCGCTTGCAGGCGCTGCTCCACCACGCGCAACGCAGTGCGGTTCAATTCGCCTTTCTGATCGACGACCTTTTGGTCGTTATTGAACACGGTCAGGCCGAAGTGGACCACCGGCGTCTTTTCCTCGAGCAGCGACACGATGGCGACTTTTTTGATATTGCGGTCCTCCTCAGCGGTGCGCGGCGGCGTCGCCGAGCAGCCGCTCAGTACCGAGGCGAACACGAGCAGTGTGACAGTGGAAGGGAAAAGCTGGCGCAGGCGTTGAACGAACATGATTTCCTGATAGGAATGATAGTAAGGCGCCTATTTTGCTGCCTCCATATCATTTCTGACCAGAACAATTTAATTCATGAGGCACACGCCCAACAATCTCAACCGCCGCCGATACCTGCGATGATGACGCCGGTTCCGCCACAATTGGCACAGGCAACGCGATCGCCATCCTGCTCCAGCTGACCACTGCCGTGACAAATCGGACAGACATCTTCACCAGTGCCGGGCGTACCGGCGGGCGCATCATCGCCGGGATTGCGTGTAACAGCGTTTGCCATGACGACCTCGAAAAATAAAAGGAAGTGTCATTTTCACACGTTAGCCTGACAAGCCGCACTCGTTTCGACTAAGCAACTGGACTAGTTGAACAGCACCGGCAGTTCCTGCGCCCGTTTGCGCAGCAGGTTGCGGGCGTCGTCGTATTCTGGATAAATCTGGCCCACCGTGTCCCAGAAGGCGGCGCTGTGGTTCATTTCCAGCGTGTGCGCCAGTTCGTGCGCGACCACGTAGTCGATCAGCGGCAGCGAGAAGTGGATCAGTTTCCAATTGAGGCGGATCTTGCGGTCGGCCGTGCACGAGCCCCAGCGGGTGCCGGCCGATGACAGGCCGAACGAGCTGTAGTGCACTCCCAGCCTTTCCGCGTATAAATCCAGACGCTGCACGAACAACTGCTTCGCTTCGTGCTGGTACCACGCTTTGACGCGCTCCTTGAGCGTGTGTTCGGTGGCGCCCGGCAGCAGCACCATGGTCAGTTCGCGCGTGGCGGCATCGAAACTGCTGCGGTAGCGGCCGCCGACCAGCAGGCGCAGCGTGATGTCGGCGCCAAGGTAGGGCAGCTGGGCGCCGTCGATCCATTCTACCGGCGGCTTTTGCAGCCGGGCGGCGCGGCGTTCACGGCGTTCCTTGAGCTTGGCCAGGATCCAGCCCTGCTTGGTGCGGATGGCGTTGTCGATCTCGGTAATTGTCACGCGCTTGGGGGCGGTCACGCGCAGGCCGTCGTCGTCGATCATGAAACCGATCGAGCGGCGCGTCGAGCGGCGCAGTTCGTATTCGAGGATGAATTCGCCTACTTGCAACTGGCGCTTGGAGCTGTGTTCCGGCGGGGGCGCCGGCGTGCGGGACTTGACGGGCACGGCGATTGCGGGCGGGACCGATGGCGTTACATGCGGTGTGAGGTGCGGTACGAGGTGCGGCGTATGGGGCGACGTAGCAGACGGCGTGACCGGCTGGCTCACATAGGGCGAAACCGGCGGCGGCTTGGCGGCCGGCGGGGGTACCGACCAGACCGGCGCCGTGTACACCGAGCGGGGCGGCGGGGCCGCCTCGCGGCCGAACAGGTCGGGCTGGTCGATAGCAGCAGCCGCGGCGGGCTGTGCCGCCGTCGCTGTCTGCGCTGGCACCTGCTGGTGCAGCGGGTCTGACCGTGTCAGGTCGTCGAGCCAGCGTTGTAGGCGTGGGGCGAAATGACGCGCATTTCTGATTCTATCCAATTTTCCACCTGTTGCATCATGCCGTCCGGCGTTTGTCCTTCGGAAGAAATAGGCTTGCCAATCGATACTGTAACAAGCCCGGGCCGTTTGATGAAAGAATTTTTTGGCCAGCATTCGCCCGAGTTGTGGGCGATCGGTACCACCACCGCGCCGGTGGCGATCGCCAGCCGGGTGCCGCCGCTCTTGTACTTGCCGGCCTGGCCCACGGGAATCCGTGTCCCTTCAGGGAACATGATGATCCACTGGCCGTCGGCCAGCCGTTTTTTGCCGATCCGCACCACGTGCTTGAAGGCGTTCTTGCCCTGCTTACGGTCGATCGGAATCATGCGCATCAGCGCCATGGCCCAGCCGAAGAACGGAATGTACAGGATCTCTTTCTTGAACACGAACACCAGCGGACGCGGCAAGTTGGGCAGCAGGAAGATGGTTTCCCACGCCGACTGGTGCTTCGACAGCACCACGGCCGGCGCATCCGGGAAGTTTTCGGCGCCGCGGATTTCGTAACGGATGCCGCAGATCACCTTCAGGCACCAGACGATGAACACGTTCCAGCGCGATGTGACCCAGAAGCGCTTGTTGTAAGGCAGCGGCGCGGCCAGGAAGCATACCAGCGACCAGATCACGGTGGCCACGATCATCACGATGGTGAACAGCAGCGAACGCAAAAATAAAACGGGATGACCCAATGCAGACTCCAGATACTTTTATTGATTGATGGCAGGCGCCGGTGTAGTCGTTGGTGTGGCTGCGGCGGCAGTCTTGAGCAGGTGCGCCACCATGGCCGCCAGGTCCGCGAACACTTGCGTGCCGGGCGGCAGGCCGCCGGTGGCCTGGGTTTTTTCGCCCTTGCCGGTCAACACCAGGTACGGCACGCAGCCGCTGACATACCCCGCCTGCAGGTCGCGCAGCGAATCGCCCACCACCGGCACGCCTTTGAGACTGAGCTTGTAGCGCTGGGCGATTTCGGAAAACATGCCCGGCTTCGGTTTGCGGCAATCGCAGTTGTCGGCCGCCGCGTGCGGACAGAAAAATACCGCGTCGATATCGGCGCCCACTTGCTGCGCCAGGCTGTGCATCTTGTGGTGGATGGCGTTGAGGGTGGCCATGTCGAACAGTTCGCGGGCGATGCCCGACTGGTTCGACGCGATGACCACCCGGTAGCCGGCCTGGTTCAGGCGCGCGATCGCCTCGAGCGAGCCGGGCACCGGGATCCACTCGGCCGGCGACTTGATGAAGTCGGGCGAGTCGTGGTTGATCACGCCGTCACGGTCGAGAATGATCAGTTTCAAGGAAGGGGCGCCCATTTACGCCGCCAGCTTCGAAATGTCGGCCACGCGGTTCATCATGCCGTGCAGCGACGACAGCAAGGCCAGGCGGTTGTTGCGCAGGGCAACGTCCTCGGCCATCACCATCACATCGTTGAAAAAGGCATCGACCGCGTCGCGCAGTTGCGCCAGGGTTTTCAGTGCGTCTTCAAAGTCGCCGCGGATGAACGCCGCGTCGATGTCGGGCTGCACGCGGGTGACCGCAGCAGCCAGGTCTTTTTCGGCCTGGTCTTGCAGCAGGGCGGTATCGACGACAAGCGCGCCCACGGCAGCCAGCGCTGCTTCGTTCTTTTTCAGGATGTTGGTGATGCGCTTGTTGGCGGCAGCCAGCGAGGCCGCTTCCGGCAGCGCGGCAAACGCTTTCACTGCTTCCAGGCGCTGCACGATGTCGTCCAGGCGGTCCGGGTTTTGCGCCACGACCGCTTCGATTTCATTCGGCGAGAAGCCGCGTTCGCGCAGGATGCCGCGCAGGCGGTCCATCATGAAGGCGGAGACGTCACGCGCCGGATCGGTAAAGCCGGCCACGCCGGTGAACTGCTGGGCCGACGCTTCGAGCAGGCCGCTGATCGACAGGATCAGGCGTTTTTCGATCAGCATGCGCAGCACACCGAGGGCATGGCGGCGCAGCGCGAACGGGTCCTTGTCGCCGGTCGGCTGCAGGCCGATCGACCAGATGCCCACCAGGGTTTCGAGCTTGTCGGCCAGCGCCACCGCAGTGCCGGTGACGGTGGACGGCAGCGCGTCGCCGGCAAAGCGCGGCTGGTAGTGTTCGGACGCTGCCAGCGCCACGTCTTCCGGCTCGCCGTCGTTGCGGGCGTAGTAGGTGCCCATGATGCCTTGCAGCTCGGGGAACTCGCCGACCATGTCGGTCAGCAGGTCGGCCTTCGACAGCTTGGCGGCGCGGGTGGCCATGGCGGTGTCGCCGCCGATCTGGGTGGCGATGAAGCCGGCCAGGCCCGAGACGCGCTCGCTGCGCTCGGCTTGCGTGCCCAGCTTGTTGTGGTACACGACGTTCTTGAGCAGGGGCAGGCGCGACTCCAGTGTCTTCTTCTTGTCCTGCTCGAAGAAGAACTTGGCGTCGGACAGGCGCGGGCGCACCACGCGCTCGTTACCGCCGATAATCGCCTGCGGGGTGTCGGTGGCGATGTTGGAGACGATCAGGAAGCGCGAACGCAGCTTGCCGTCGGCATCGGTCAGCGCAAAGTATTTCTGGTTGGTCTGCATGGTGAGGATCAGGCATTCCTGCGGCACGGCCAGGAACTCTTCCTCGAAATGGCAGGCGTACACCACCGGCCATTCGACCAGGGCAGTCACTTCGTCGAGCAGCGCTTCGGGCATCAGCACCTGGTCGGCGCCGGCGGCGGCCAGCAACTCGGCGCGGATTTTTTCCTTGCGCTGGTCCACGCCGGCCAAAACTTTTCCTTGTGCTGCAAGGGTGGCGGCATAGCTGTCGGCGTCGCTGATGGTGACGTCGCGCTGGCCGGGAGCGGTCAGGAAGCGGTGGCCTTCGGTCACGTTCGATGCGGTCAAACCCAGCAGGCTCAAAGGCAGCACGGTGGCCCCATGCAGCGCGACCAGGCGGTGCGCCGGGCGCACGAACTGCACGGTGGCGCCGTCGGGACGCTGGTAGCTCATTACTTTCGGGATAGGCAGCTTGGCCACCGATTCTTCCAGCGCCGCTTGCAGGCCTGCTTGCAGCGCGCTGCCGGCGGCGGTGTAGGTGTAGAAGAAGCTCTCGGCCTTGCCGTCCTGGGCGCGCTCGAGTTCGGCCACGGTCAGGTTGGGGAAGCCCAGCGCGTTCAGTTTTTTCGCCAGCGGTGCGGTCGGGTTGCCCGATGCATCGAGCGCCACCGACACCGGCAGCACTTTTTCGCGGATCGATTTATCGGGCGACGTGGCGCGCACGCGGGTGATGGACACGGCCAGGCGGCGCGGCGTGGCGTACGACGTGGCGACGCTGTCCGCTTCCAGGTAGTCGCGCGATTTCAGGCCGTTGACGATGCCGTCGGCAAATGCCTTGCCCAGTTTGGCAAGCGCCTTGGGTGGCAGTTCTTCGGTCAGCAGTTCGATGAGCAGGGTGTGAGTCATGTTATTCAATTCTGATTATTCAGTAGCTGCAGCGGGAGCCAGCGGGAAACCGAGGCGTTCGCGCGATTCGTAATACGCTTGCGCAACCAGGCGCGACAGGGCGCGTACACGGCCGATGTAGGCGGCGCGCTCGGTCACGGAAATGGCGCCGCGCGCGTCGAGCAGGTTGAAGCTGTGCGAGGCCTTCATGATCTGCTCGTAAGCTGGCAAGGTCAGCTGCGCTTCGATCAGGCGCTTGGCTTCGGACTCGTGGTTGTTGAACTGGGCAAACAGCAGCTCGGTGTTCGAATGCTCGAAGTTGTAGGCCGACTGTTCCACTTCATTTTGATGGAAGACATCGCCGTACTTCAACGTCTTGGTGACCGGTTCGCCGGCCGCCCCGTTTTCTTCCCAGGTGGTCCACACCAGGTCGTACATGTTTTCCACACCCTGCAGGTACATTGCCAGGCGTTCGACACCATAGGTGATTTCGCCGAGCACCGGCTTGCAGTCGAGGCCGCCTACTTGCTGGAAGTACGTAAATTGCGTCACTTCCATGCCGTTCAGCCACACTTCCCAACCGAGTCCCCAGGCGCCCAGGGTTGGCGACTCCCAGTCGTCTTCCACGAAACGCACGTCGTTCTGCTTCAGGTCCAGGCCCAGCGCAGCCAGCGAACCGAGGTACAGGTCGAGGATGTTTTCCGGCGCCGGCTTCATCACCACCTGGTACTGGTAGTAGTGCTGGCCGCGATTCGGATTTTCGCCGTAGCGGCCATCCTTGGGACGGCGCGACGGCTGCACATAGGCGGCGCGCCATGGCTCGGGGCCGATGGCGCGCAGGAAGGTGCCGGTGTGGAACGTGCCGGCGCCGACTTCCATGTCGTAGGGCTGGAGCAGGGCGCAACCTTGCTGGTCCCAATAGGTTTGCAAGGTCAGGATAATTTGTTGGAATGTCAGCATCGTGTGTGGTCTAGGGCGCGCCAGGTGGGCGGGCGCGCGGGTTGCAGTTTCACTAAAGGAGCAATTTTAGCGGGTTTTACGGGGGCTGGCGCCAAACTATCGGCTCCTACGCTGCGGCGGCGGCGTTTTTCGCCGTCCGTGACCGTTTTGCCCACAGCCACGCTCCGCCCAATGACAGCAGCGCCAGCGCCAGGAACAATTTATTGCCCAGCACAATGTACGGCGTGGTGCCCGCCATGCCCTGGACGTTGGCGGCCAGCGTGCCGGTGGTGTTCACCGCCAGCTGTTCGCGCACGACGCCGCGGCCATCGATAATGGCGGTGGCGCCGGTATTGGTGGCGCGCAGCATCGGGCGTCCCGTTTCCAGCGTGCGCATCTGCGAGATCTGCAAATGCTGGGGGATGGCGATGGTGTCGCCAAACCAGGCCAGGTTCGAGACGTTGAGCAGCATGGTGGCCGGCTGCTGGCCCTGCGCCGGGGTGTTCAGTTGCGCGGCGATTTCCTCGCCAAACAAGTCCTCGTAGCAGATATTGGGCAACACCAGCTGGTCGCGGATGGCAAACGCGGGCTGGATGTCCGGGCCGCTGGTCTGGTCGCCGAGCGGGATCGACATCAGGTTGACGAACCAGCGGAAGCCCCACGGGATGAACTCGCCGTACGGCACCAGGTGGTGCTTGTCGTAGCGGTAGTAGCCGCCCGCCACCTGCGCCGCGCCCGGGTTGGCGGCGATGCCGAGTACGCTGTTGAAATACGCGGTGCGGCTGTCGGCCATCGGGATGCCGAGGATCAGGTTGCTATTGGTCTGGTGCATGAATTGCGCCAGGCCGGGCAGGTAGTCGGGCGGCAGTTGCTGCGGCAGCATGACGATGGCCGTTTCCGGCGTGGCGATCAGGTCGGCCGGCGCGGCGGTAATCGCGTCCTGGTACTGGCGCATCACGGCCGCCACGCGCGAGCCGTCGAATTTTTCTGCCTGTGGCACATTGCCCTGGATCAGGCGCACCGAGATGAGGTTGCCTTGCGGGTGGGTCCAGGTGATAAAGCCCAGGCCGACGCCAACCACCGACACTACCACTACCAGTGCCAGCGCGCGCAGGCGGGTACGGTGGAATACCAGCAGCAGGGCGCCGGCGATCAGCGCCGCCAGCCAGCCCAGGCCATACACGCCAACGATGGGCGCGAATCCGGCAAGAGGGCTGTGATTGTGCGCATAGCCCGACGACAGCCAAGGGAAACCGGTAAACAACCAGCCGCGCAGCCACTCGAACAGCGCCCACAAGGCCGGCAGCAGCAGCAAGTTGGCGGCCGGCAGCGGCAGCGCCCATTTTTTGCGCAGCCAGGCAGCCGTGCCCATGGCCAGCGCCACGTAAATGCCCATGGCCCAGGCCAGCAGGGCGACAGCGACCGCCGCCAGCGGTGCGGCCATGCCGCCGTGGTCATGCAGGGAAACGTAGAGCCAGTGGACGCCGGCGGCGGTCCAGCCGAAGCCGAACGCCCAACCGATCAGGCCGGCAGCTTTGACGCTGCTGCTGCGCAGGACCTGGTAGAACAGGGTGGCCAGGCCCAGGATTTCCAGTGGCCACCAGCCGAACGGCGCAAAGCCCAGCACGCACAGCGCGCCGGCCAGGGCCGTGACGAGCATGCGGCCCTGGGTGCTGCGCTGTGGCTTGGGTGGAGCGTTGGGATCGGCGCGGCGAAAGCGCATTACAGGACGTCGCCGTCGCTTGGGGCCGGTGGCAGTTTTTCCACCAGCAGCACGTGGATCTGGCGGGCGTCGGCACGCAGGACTTCGAAGCGCAAGCCCTGGTAATTGAAGACGTCGCCCTTGTGCGGCATGCGTGACAGGTGCTTGGCGACCAGGCCGCCAATGGTGTCGACATCGTCGTCCGGCAGTTCGGTATCGAGCTCTTCGTTGAATTGCGCGATCTCGGTCAGTGCCTTGACGCGCCAGCGTGGTCCGCGCGGACCTTCCTTGATCGACAGGATGTTGTCTTCTTCCTCATCGAAGTCGTACTCGTCTTCGATGTCGCCGACGATTTGCTCGAGCACGTCCTCGATGGTGATCAGGCCGGCAACACCGCTGTATTCATCGACCACGATGGCCATGTGGTTGTGGGTGGCGCGGAAGTCGCGCAACAGCACATTGAGGCGTTTCGATTCGGGGATGAACACGGCCGGGCGCAGCATGGCGCGCACGTCGAACGATTCTTCGGCATAGTAGCGCAGCAGGTCTTTGGCCAGCAGGATGCCGATTACCTTGTCGCGCTCGCCTTCGATGGCGGGAAAGCGCGAGTGGGCGGTTTCCAGCACGATCGGCATCCATTCCTCGATCGGGCGGGAAATGTCGATCACGTCCATTTGCGAACGCGGCACCATGATGTCGCGGGCGGACAGGTCGGACACCTGGAACACGCCTTCGATCATCGACAAGGCGTCGGCGTCGATCAGGTTGCGTTCGTGGGCGTCATGGAGAACCTCGAGCAGTTCCGCGCGGTTCTCGGGCTCGGGGGAGATAAAGGCGGTCAGGCGTTCAAACAGCGACCGATGGGGTTTGGCGTCAGTTTTGACGCCACTAGAGTGCTCTTGCATAGTAGGCGTGAGCCATTGTTTTGAAGGGGTATAGGATACACCAAATGGTGTCGATCAGAGGCTTTTGTCAAAAAAACCAGCCATGTTCGCGGAAGTTCCTACTGTTGACCGGTCTTCTCCTGGACATAAGGATCGGCAAAACCGAGCGTTCCCAGCAGTTCCGTTTCGAGCGTTTCCATCTCGGTCGCTTCCTCGTCGTCCTCGTGGTCATAGCCCTGGGCGTGCAGCACGCCGTGCACGATCAGGTGCGCCGTGTGTTCTTCCACCGTCTTGTTCTGTTCGGCTGCTTCCCGCTCCAGCACGTCGGTGCACAGGATGATGTCGGCCACGGTGGGCGCATCGTCCGGCAATTCTTCACCTTCGTTGTAGGCGAAGGTGAGCACGTTGGTGGCGTAGTCCTTGCCGCGATAGTCGCGGTTCAGGGTGCGGCCTTCGTCGGCATCGACAAAGCGGATGGTCAGCTCGGCCGGCGCGAACAGCGCGGCGCCGATCCAGCGCTTGAGCTTGGCACGGGTGACCAGGGTTTTCAGGCGCGGATCGGGATATTGCACCGACAGCGTCAGTGACTGCGGACTATTTTTTTCGGACATTTTTCAGGGCGGTGGTTTTGAGCAGGGGGGCGATTTCCGCCTCGTGGTTTTGCGCGGTCTCGTAGGCATCGACAATCCGGCCCACCAGCGGGTGGCGCACCACGTCTTCGCTGGTGAAGTGGCTGAAGGCCACGCCGCGCACGTCCTTGAGCACCTGGACTGCATCGACCAGGCCGCTTTTCTGGCTCTTGTGCAAGTCGACTTGCGTGACGTCGCCGGTCACCACGGCCTTGCTGCCGAAGCCGATCCGGGTGAGGAACATCTTCATTTGTTCGACCGTGGTGTTCTGCGCCTCGTCGAGGATGACGAATGCGTGGTTGAGCGTGCGCCCGCGCATGTACGCCAGCGGAGCGATCTCGATCACCTGTTTCTCGAACATCTTCTGGGTGCGGTCGAAGCCGAGCAGGTCGTACAGCGCGTCGTACAGCGGGCGCAGGTACGGATCGACTTTTTGGGTCAGGTCGCCGGGCAGGAAGCCCAGGCGTTCGCCCGCTTCCACGGCGGGGCGGGTGAGGATGATGCGCTTGACGGCGTCGCGTTCGAGCGCATCGACCGCGCAGGCCACGGCCAGGTAGGTTTTGCCGGTGCCGGCCGGACCCACGCCGAAGCTGATGTCGTGCTCGAGGATGTTGCGCAGGTAGCGGATCTGGTGCGGCGTGCGTCCGCGCAGGTCGGCGCGGCGGGTTTTCAGCACCGGGCTGTTGATGTCGGGCTCGACGAACGGCGCGGCAGCCACCACGCGCGCGGCTTCCTTCACGGGTGCGGACGCATCCGAGGTGGCGGCGGACGCGGCTGCGGCAGCAGCGTTGAGGCCGGCTCGTTGCTCGACCAGCGCCAGTTGCACTTCCTCGATCGGCACCACCTTGTTGGCGATGGCGTAGAACTTTTCGAGGATTTGCACCGCGCGTTCGGCGTTGTAGCCGCTGACGATGAATTTCTCGCCGCGCCGGAAAATGGTGACATCCAGCGCCGCCGAAATCTGGCGCAGGTTTTCGTCGAGGGGGCCGCACAGGTGGGCCAGGCGCGTGTTATCGAGCGGCTCGGGGACGAAGTAGTGCGGCTGGATTGGGGTCTTGGTTTTCAATGGCGTTGGGCTTTATGGAGGAGGGGGCGCCGGTGCGCGTAGCCGCTAGTTTAGCGTAAAACGACCGGCCGCCGCCCTTGCGTGCGCCACGTAGCCGCCCGCTGTGTTGGAATGGCATGGTTGCCATGTTTTCTACATGGCGATTGATGCCGCACAATCTTGCTTCGAGCGGTCTATCGGACAGCCCGGCTTTTGCGCATAGAATAATATTGCTTTAAAAGCAATTCACAGAAAAGTCTGAAAAGTCCATTTGTTAATTATTGAAAACTCTAAGTTTTCCTTAAGTTCGGACCAGCAATATCTGTTCACCCAACCAACGAGGACACATCATGGCACACCACGCACTCGCATCGCAGGAAAGCTACAACCCCAACCACCTGCTCGACATTCTGCTGGGCAAGATGCAACTGAAAAACGACGCTGCCCTTTCGCGCCTGCTGGAAGTGGCGCCGCCGGTCATCAGCAAAATTCGCCACCACCGCCTGCCGGTCGGCGCTTCGCTGCTGATCCGCATGCACGAAGTAACCGGTATGAGCATCCGCGACCTGCGCGACCTGATGGGAGATCGCCGCACCAAGTACCGCCTGTCCGACGCCCAGGGCCGTCCCAAGCCTGAAGACCGCAGCAGCAACGACAAGGCTTCGGCCGGAAACGTAGCACATCACTAATGCGCCCCGCGCTCCACACCTGTCGCGCCGGTCTTGTGACCGGCACGGCAGGGAGCCGCGGCCTTTAGTCCGACCGCTTTAGCTCAGCAACACCATCGAAATCTCTTCGTACTGCAATTCCGTCTCACGGAATATCTGCAAATAAATTTCCTCGTCTAATCCCAGCGCCGTCCACGCCACGTTCGACACTTGCGGCACCAGGTCGTCCTGCACCTGCGCCAGGTCGAGCGCGTGCACGATTGCGTCCGCCACGTGGATGATGGTGGCCAAGAAGCCCGCGCCCGGCACTTCCGGGGCGTGGTGGTAGGCAATCGCCTGACGCATCGTGCCCGAGAAATTCCAGTGTTCGGCCAGCGCCACGCCGGCCTGCACGTGGTCCACGCCCAGTACTTGCCGCTCCGCTGCCAGCAAATAACAGTCGTGTTCTTCGCGGTAAGCAATCGTCGTCGAATACTGGTTCGGAAAGCACGACACCAGCACCAGCCTGCCGATATCGTGCAGCAGTCCGGCCGTAAACGCGTAATCCTGGTTGAAGCGCATGTGGCGCGCCAGCACCTTGGCGCAGGCGGCGGTGGCGATCGAATGGCGCCAGAACGCCTTGTCGTCGAAACCGGGGCAGTGGCCCTGGGCAAAATATCCGGTGACGGCGGCGGCCGTGATCAGGTTGCGGGTGGTCTGGAAGCCGAGGTACGTGATGGCTTGCTGGATGGTCGTCACCTTCACTTGCAGGCCATAAAGCGACGAATTGGCCAGGCGCAGCGTCTTGGCGGTCAGTGCCTGGTCATGCGACACTTTTTTGGCCAGCACGGAAATATCGACGTCTTCCTGGTCGATGCTGTTGAGTAGTTCCATGACCACCGCCGGCAGCGACGGCAGGTCATCGAGGTTGCGCACCACGTCGTCGTAGCTGACGGTATTACTCATGGCCGTGCTCCTGGTGGCCCACGCGGAAATCGTGCACGAAGCGTTGCAGCAGGCTGGTCGCCCAGTCGTCGCCAGCGTCCGCATCGGTCTTGCGGAACAGGTGGGCGATGCGCGCCTCGTGGTGCTGGCGGGTCGCCGCGGTTTCCTCGGGCGACGCTTCGCCGGCTTCCACCGGCAGCATTTCGATGCCGTGGCGCGGCATCAGCGCCAGCATGGCCTCGGTCAGCACCGCGCCTTGCGGCAGCAGGACCTGGCCCTGCACGTCGAGCAGCACGTCCGACAGGACCATGCCCGGTCGTACATCGGCCAGCGCCAGTTGATGATAATTACTCGTCATTGCCGTCTCCCGAAGATCCCTGTTTTGATCGATATTACCATTGAGAACGTCCTGAGTCTGCAACGCCGGCCCGTGTTGCGCTTATCACGCACGGGGGCGGCGGCCAAGCCTTGCTTGCCAAGATGCATTGCTTACCTTACATTGGCTTGTTGCCGTTAAATCCAGCAAGTCCAGTGTAAGGAGGTAAGTTCGATGTTTGGCATTCAAGGCCGCCTGACGCTGCTGTTCGTGGTGATCGTCACCCTGGTGCTTGGCATTTCCGGCACGTACGCCCAGCACAGCCTGTCCCAGGAACTCGAGGCTGGCAGCCAGCGGCTGCGCCAGGGCGTGCTGGCGCGCCTGCAGACGAGCTTGCCTTCGGCGCTGTGGGACCTGGACAAGGCCAAGGTCGATAACATCGTGGCTGCCGAGATGATGCCGCCCGAACTGGTCTCGATCCGCGTGTACGACACCTCGGTCGGGCTGTTCTCCGGCCGGCTGCGGCGCGAGGACGGCACCCTGGTGCCGATCGAAACCGATGCCGCCGTGGGTGGTACGCCGGTGGTGGCGGACCTGGCTTACCGCGATTCCGGCGGCGCCGGTGCCGCGCTCAAGCCGGTGATCGTGGGCCGGGTGGTGGTCAATTTCAGCCGTGCCCAGATCGAGGCCACGCTGGCCGCCGAGGTACGGCGCAAGGTGATCGAAGTCCTGCTGCTGGACCTGATCCTGGTGGCGGCGCTGGCCTTGTCGCTGCGCATCGTATTCCACCCGCTCAAGCGCCTGCGCGACGGTCTGGTCGACCTGGCCACCCGCGACAGCGACGAGGTCGAGGAGTTGCCCGACAACCGCCGCGACGAATTGGGCGAAGTGATCCGTGGCTTCAATGCCATCCAGCGCAAGGTCAAATCGAATATCCAGCGCATCCGCGAGGCCGAGGACGAGGCGCGCCAGGCCGCCCTGGCCACCACCCGCGCGCTCGACGAACTGCAGCGCGCGCAGGAATCGTTGCTCCAGGCCGAGCGGCTGGCGTCGCTTGGCGGCCTGGTGGCCGGCGTGGCCCATGAGATCAATACCCCGGTGGGCATCGCGCTCACCAGCGCCTCGGTGCTGATGGAGGCCACCGAAAAGGTCCACGCGGCGGTGGCCGAAGGCACGGTCAAGAAATCGGACATCACCCGCTACCTGGAAACGGCCGCCGAAAGCACGCGCCTGATCATGAACAACGCCTACCGCGCCGCCCACCTGATCCACAGCTTCAAGCAGATCGCGGTGGACCAGGTGAGCGAGGCGCGGCGCCGCTTCGAGTTGCGCGACTATATCAACGAGGTGGTGTCGAGCCTGCAACCAAAGCTCAAGAAGACCAGGATCACGGTCAGCATTGCCTGTCCCCCGGACCTGATGCTCGACAGCTATCCCGGTGCGCTGGCCCAGGTACTCACCAACCTGACCCTCAATTGCGTGGAACACGCGTTCGAGCCGGAGCAGGAGGGACGCATCACGATCGGCGTAGCGCGTCAGGGCGACTGGATCGAGATGCAGGTGAGCGACAACGGCAAGGGCATCGCCCCGGACATGATCGACAAGGTGTTCGACCCGTTCGTCACCACCCGGCGCGGCCAGGGCGGTACCGGCCTGGGCCTGAACATCGTGTTCAACCTGATGGCCAAGCAGTTCGGCGGCACCATCACGGTGGCCAGCGTGCTGGGGCAGGGCGCCAGCTTCACGCTGCGCATGCCGTGCGTGACACCGGTGGCGCCGGCGGCGCCGGAATAAAAAAATCCCGCACCAGGCGGGATGTCGGTGAAGCAGGCTACGCTCAGCGGTCGAAACGTTCCGACGACCGGCGGCGCGAGGTCACGCCCAGGACCAGCAACCCCATCATGAACATCAGCGAGGTTTGCAGTTCCGGCACCGGCAGCGGTGCTTCCTCGACCTTGGCAACCGGTGGCCGGTCCTGCGCTGCCGGTTGGCCTTCTTGCTGTGCAAGCTTGTCGCACGGGGCATCTGCCGTACATTCGTGGAAGGCCGATGTTGCGAGTGCGTCAGGCGTGGCGGTGGCTGCGGTGGCAGCGCCACACAGGCCCAACGCGAAGATGGTGGTGCTCAACAACGATAAAATTTTCACATGACACTCCTGAAACTGTGCTGGGCGCCCCGGCTTAACAACAATTTAATGCGTTATCCGTATAATTTTTGCGCCAGATCGGATTGACAACTGACCGAACTGGTATTTAACCACAATTCATAACATATTGCTATTTTAGTTTATTCAATAGAAATTTATTATTGCACTGCACCAACAGTGTCAAACGCCGTGCACGGTGCGCCATAAATTAGATCCATCAAATCAACCAATTAGCATGCAAGGGGCGATATCCCATGATGTACAGACTCCGATTTATGTGTGGCGCCAGCGCACTGGCCACCCTCGCACTGTTGAGCGCCTGCGCGGGCGGAGCCCGGCCCACCGCCACCGCTGCCGCCCCCACCGCGGATACGGTGCCGGCGCCGCAAGGTCCAAATCCCCAGGTACTGCTGCTGGGCGAGGTGCATGACAACCGGCAAGGCCACCGGTTGCGCTACGAGTTGCTGCGCCAGCGCGTGGAAGCGGGCTGGCGCCCGGCCATCGTGATGGAGCAGTTCGACCGCGAAAACCAGGATGTGCTCGACCAGGCGCAAAAGGGGTGCCTCGACGCCCAGTGCGTGATCCAGCTCGTCCACGGCCCGCGCTGGGACTGGCAGTTGTACTATCCGGTGATCCAGCTGGCGCTCACGTACCACTTGCCGCTGGTGGCGGGCAACCTCTCGCGCGCGGACGCGTCGCGCGTGGTGCGCGACGGCATCCAAGCCACGTTCGACCCGCAAAGCATCAGGGACTACCACCTGGACCGGCCTGTCCCGGCCGACCTGCGCACCGCCCAGCAGCATGAAATCGAAGCCGGCCACTGCGGCATGTTGCCGGCCATGATGGTCGATGGCATGGTCAACGCCCAGTTGGCGCGCGATCTGTGGATGGCCAAGATCATCCGCGACCAGCGCCCGCGCGACGTAGTGCTCATCGCCGGTAACGGCCACGTGCGCAAGGATATCGGCGTCGCGCGCTGGCTTAACCTGATCGAGCCTATACTGACGGTGCGCGCCGAAGGCTACGTGGAGCCGGGCGATCATGCCGGCCGCTATGATCAAACCTATGCGCTGAGCACGCAGGAACGTCCCGACCCCTGCGCCAAATTCAGGAAAAAATGAAAACACACTACCAAGCCGAGGCGCCGCAGCGCGCCGACATCGATGCCCTGCCGGGCGCAGTCCTGCTCGAGTTCGGCGCCAACTGGTGCGGCCACTGCCAGGCCGCCCAGGCGCCGCTGGCACAGGCGTTTGCCGGGCACGAGCAGTTGACTCACTACAAGGTCGAAGACGGTCCCGGCCGCGCGCTGGGCCGCTCGTTCCGCGTCAAGCTGTGGCCGACCCTGATTTTCCTCAAGGATGGCGTGGAAGTGGCGCGCGTGGTGCGCCCGCTGGAAGCGGCCGCGATCGCTGACGGTTTGCAACAGATCGATCCCAAGGGGTGATCTTTCTCTAAGCAGTACTACCTGCTGCCGCTGTCTTTGCTTGGCATCCTGCCAATGGCGTGTGTATGATGGGCCGCACCGTTTATTTGCAGGAGCCCCACGCATGAGTCCGTCCAAACCGGCCCAGACCAACAAGCCGGCCACCGTGCTGTTCGCCAGCCTGATCGGCACCACCATCGAATTCTTCGATTTCTATATCTACGCCACCGCTGCCGTGCTGGTGTTCCCCAAGCTGTTCTTCCCCGCCGCCGACCCCGCCGCCGCCACCTTGCAGTCGCTGGCGACGTTTGCCATCGCCTTCTTTGCGCGGCCGATCGGCTCGGCCGTGTTCGGCCACTTCGGCGACCGCGTGGGCCGCAAGGCCACGCTGGTGGCGGCGTTGCTGACCATGGGACTCTCGACGGTGGTGATCGGCCTGCTGCCCACGTATGCCACCATCGGCACCTGGGCTCCGGCCCTGCTGGCGCTGTGCCGCTTCGGCCAGGGCCTGGGCCTGGGCGGCGAGTGGGGCGGCGCGGTGCTGCTGGCCACCGAGAATGCGCCGCCGGGCAAGCGCGCCTGGTACGGCATGTTTCCGCAACTGGGCGCGCCGATCGGCTTCTTCCTGTCGGGCGGCATTTTCCTGCTGCTCACCGAGGTGCAGACCGATGCCGAATTCTTTGCCTACGGCTGGCGCATCCCGTTCCTGGCCAGCGCGCTCCTGGTCATCGTGGGCCTGTACGTGCGCCTGAAAATCCACGAGACGCCGGACTTCCAGAAAGTGCTGGAAAAGAACGAGCGCGTCAAAGTGCCGGTGGTGACGGTGTTCCGCGACCATGGCGCCATGCTGGTACTCGGCACCCTGATCGCGCTGGCGACCTTCGTGCTGTTCTACCTGATGACGGTGTTCGCGCTGAGCTGGGGCACGACCGCCTTGCACTTCTCGCGCAAGGATTTCCTGATCCAGCAATTGTTCGCGGTGCTGTTCTTCGGCCTGACGATTCCGGTCGCGGCGGTATGGGCCGACCGCCATGGCCGCGCCCGCACCTTGATCTGGATTTCGGCGGCGATCGCCATCTTCGGGCTGGCGCTGGCGCCCCTGTTCGGCTCCGGCAGCACCGCGCAGGTGACGGTGTTCCTGTCGCTGGGGCTGGGGTTGATGGGGCTCACTTACGGTCCGCTGGGCACTATCCTCTCCGAGCTGTTCCCGGCCGAGGTGCGTTACACCGGCGCTTCGCTCACCTTCAACCTGGCAGGCATACTCGGCGCCTCGCTGGCGCCGTATATCGCTACCTGGCTGGCCACCAACTATGGCTTGCAATACGTGGGCTACTACCTGAGCGGGGCGGCGGTGATCAGCCTGATCGCCTTGTTGCTGGCCCGCCCGAGGATGGCGGCAGCGGCATAAAAAACCGCTTCGCGCAACGATTTGATCATTTGGTGGCTGCCTTTGAGCAGCCACTTCTTTTTTCTTGCTTCACAACTTTGATGGTTGTACGATGACATATGACAGTGCAAGCTGATCAAGTGGCCAGGGCAAGGCGCAGCGACGACGACAGTGCGCATAGCACGGCTAGGAGCTGCAACGAAGCAATGGCCGCTTGAGCAGCTTGCACGAATGATCCCGTGGAGACCGGGGGTCATCAACATAAACATAATACAAAGTGATGCCATGAATCTGAGCGAGCCCGTCAACCCGCAGTCAGTCGGCCAGGCCGTCGGTAAATACCGGTGGACCATCTGTGCCTTGTTGTTTTTTGCCACCACCATCAATTATCTCGACCGCCAGGTACTGAGCCTGCTGGCGCCGGACCTGTCCAAGGAATTCGGCTGGACCAATACCGATTACGCCAATATCGCCGCTGCGTTCCAGTTCGTGTACGCGGTCTCGATGCTGCTGGCCGGCCGCGTGGTCGACCGCATCGGCACCAAGAGCGCGTATGTCGTGGCGATCGTGATCTGGTCATTGGGCGCCATCCTGCACGCGTTTGCCGTACCGATGGGCGAGGGCATTGCCGTGGTGGCCGGCGCCTTCGGACTGGTGGTGGTGCCGTCGATTATCGGTTTCATGGTGTCGCGCGCGGTGCTGGCGGTCGGCGAGGCCGGTAACTTCCCGGCCGCGATCAAGGCCACCGCCGAATATTTCCCCAAGAAAGAGCGGTCGTTCGCCACCGGCATCTTCAACTCCGGCGCCAACGTGGGAGCGATCCTGGCGCCGATCAGCGTGCCGCTGATCGCTGCCGTGTGGGGCTGGCAGTGGGCGTTCATCATCATCGGCGCGGTCGGCTTCTTCTGGATGGCGCTGTGGCTGTGGTTGTACGACAAGCCGGAACAGCAAAAGCGCATGAGCGCCGCCGAACTGGCCTATATCCGCAGCGACCAGGTGGTCAAAACCGAAACCACCGAGGAAGCGTCGGCCGCTGCTGCCCGTAAAACCTCGTGGTTCCAGTTGCTGAAATACCCGCAGACCTGGGCTTTTGCCTTCGGCAAGTTCATGACCGACGGCGTGTGGTGGTTCTTCCTGTTCTGGCTGCCAACCTATCTGTCGGCCCAGTACGGCATGAAGGGCGACGCCATCATCGTGCCGCTGGCCGTGCTCTACAGCATGACCATGATCGGTTCGATCGGCGGCGGCTGGTTCCCGAGCTATTTCATGGCCCGTGGTTATGCGCCGTATGACGGCCGCATGCGGGCGATGTTCGTGATTGCGCTGTTCCCGCTGCTGGTGCTGCTGGCGCAACCGCTCGGTTCGATCAGCTTCTGGGTGCCGGTGATACTGATCGGTATCGGCGCCTCGGCCCACCAGGCCTGGTCGGCCAATATCTTCACCACCGTGTCGGACATGTTCCCGCAAAAAGCGGTGGCGTCGGTGGTCGGTATCGGCGGCATGGCCGGCGGTATCGGCGGCGTGCTGCTGACCAAGCTGGGCGGCTGGGTGTTCGATCACTACAAGGCGGTCAACGATATCTACACCGGTTACATGATCATGTTCGCGATTTGCGCCGTGGCTTACCTGGCGGCGTGGACCGTCATGAAAATCCTGGTGCCGCGCCACAAGGAAATTACCGATCTGTAAGGCTTGAAGCACCTTGGGCGCGTGCTAAGATCGTTGCCACGATCGATCACGCGCCCACTTCCTGCCTGCAATGAAAAAAAACGTAGCAACCATCCGTGACGTGGCCGCCGCCGCCGGTGTCTCGACCGCCACCGTGTCGAAGTTTGTCAACGGCGCGCAACGGTTCTCACCGGCAGTCGAAGCCACCATCAAGGAAGTGATCGCCAGGCTGGGCTACCGCTCCAACCCGCTGGCGCAATCGATGATCACGGGCCGCACGCGCAGCATCGGCCTGTCCATCCTTGACATCAACAATCCCCATTTCACCAGCATCGTCAAGGGCGCCAACCGCGTGGCCCTGGCCCATAACTACACCTTGCTGCTGGTCGATACCGAAGAAAACGCCGACCGCGAACGGCCGCTGGTCGAGGCGCTGAGCCGCCGCGTCGATGGGCTGATCCTGTTCTCGCGCATGGTCGAGTCGGAGATGGACTGGCTGATGGACCTCGGCAAGCCGCTGGTGTATTTCGGCCGGCCCACGCGGCTGCCGTTGCAGTGGGTGAGCAGCGACGACACGCGCGGCGCCGCCATGCTGGCGCGGCACCTGCTGTCTCTGGGGCACCGCCGGTTCGCCTACCTGCGCTTTGCCCGCGCCCGGCGCGACCACGACCGGCTCGACGCCATCCGCGCCTGCCTGGCCGAACATGACCTGGACCTGGATGTGTACGAGGGCGGCACGCCCACCTCGGCCGAGGGCGAACGCGTGTGCTCGGCCATCCTGCTGGGCGGCAATCCGCCCGATGCGCTGATCTGCTACAACGACTTGATGGCGCTGGGCTTCATGAAGGCGGCGCAAACCCTGGGCTTTTCGCTGCCGGACGACCTGTCGGTGGCGGCGTTCGACAATATCTCGTACGGCCAGTACACGTCGCCGGCACTGACCACGGTCGATATGCAAAGCGAGCGGATGGGGGCGACAGCAATGGAAAAACTGATCGCCGCCATCGATGGCAAGCCGGAGCCGGAGACCGGCATGATCGAACCGCAGTTAATCCTGCGCGCCTCTACTTCGCGCCGAAATACGAGCGTCTGACGTAGCCTTCATGGCGGCGTTGCAGCTCCTCGCCGTGCTGGCTGGTAATAGCGCTTGAGAGCGTCGCTATGACGGAAATGCCGCGAAGTTAAGCCTTTTCCGACCGCCAACTGATGAGCCGTCATTCCCGCGTCGGCGGGAATCCATAGGGAGCGTGATCATGAGCTCAGCATGGATTCCCGCTTTCGCGGGAATGACGGCTCTTAACTTAGCGGCATTACGCTATGACGGTGTTCTCAGGTGCTAGACGCCTCCCGCGTAGCCGTTCTGTCGCCATGCTTCAAAGACGACGACTGCGACGGTATTTGAGAGGTTAAGGCTGCGGTTGTCTGGCCGCATTGGCAGGCGGATCCGCTGTTCGGCCGGAAAATTGTCGCGCAGGGCGGGCGGCAGGCCGGCCGTTTCCGAGCCGAATACGAATACATCGCCCGGCCGGAAGCTGGCGTCCGCGAACGGCGACGAGCCGCGCGTGGTCATGGCGAACATGCGCGACGGGTCCGGTTGCAGGTCGGCGCAAAACGACTGCCAGTCGGCGTGCACCTTCATTTTCGCGTACTCGTGGTAGTCGAGGCCGGCGCGCTTGAGCTTGGAATCTTCGAGCGGAAAGCCGAGCGGCTCGATCAGGTGCAACTGGGCGCCGGTATTGGCGCACAGGCGGATGACGTTGCCCGTATTGGGGGGGATTTCGGGGTGGACCAGTACGACGTGAAACACTTTGTTCTCCTTCAAAAATTCAATGGGGCGGGGTGCGCGCGAACACCAGGTTGCTCACGCGCGCGGCGCCGTGGCGCTTGAGGGTGGCCGCCATTTCGTCGAGCGTGCTGCCGCTGGTCATCACATCGTCCACCACGCCGATATGGCGGCCGCGTACCAGTGCCAGCGCCGGGGCGGGCACGGCAAACGCGCCGGCGATATTGGCGCGCCGGTCTTCGGGCGCCACGCTGCTTTGCGCGGCTGTCTCGCGAGTGCGCGCCACCAGCCTGGCTTGCAGCGCCACGCCCAGGCATCGCGCCAGCGGCCGGGCGATTTCCAGCGCCTGGTTGTAGCCGCGCTGCGCCAGCCGGCGCGGCCCCAGCGGCACCGGGCACAGCAGGTCGGGCAGGGCGCCGGGACTTTCCGCCGCTGCCGCCGCCGTCACGACCGCCAGCCGCCGCGCCATCAGCGCCGCGAGGGCCAGCCGGTGGCCGAATTTCAGTTGCAGCACCAGCTGATCGACCGGCAGCGCATAGTCGCAAGCGACCACGGTGCGGTCGAATGCGGGCCGCGCGGCGATACAGTGGCCGCACAGCGTGGCGCCAGCTGCGACCGGATTGGCGCAGCAAGGGCAGCGCGGCACGGCGGCAGCGGTACCGAAAAACTGGTGCACGCAAGTCGCGCACAAGGTGTCGTCGCTGCCGGCGCCGCACAGCGCGCACGAGGTGGGCAACAGCAGGTGGAATACGCGCCGGATCAGCTTGCCATTCATGCCATGTTTCCCAAAAAACGCGGCCCATGGCGGCCAGCCGGGCGCCAACCATGTACACTGCCGACATTATCGCATCAACCTGCGGCCGTCTGGCGTCATCCGGCACGGCCCATTGCAGGTGGAACCCAACTGTCAACCATATATGCACGTGCCTGCCAACCCGCCCAAGCTCAGCGCCCCGATTGATCTCGATCATGTGCGCGCCCTGTTTTCCCGTCTCGACCGCACCCGTCCCGCCGATTTTTTGCGCCGGGAAATTGCCTCGCGGATGGTGGACCGGCTGGAATTGGTTAAAATCGCGCCCTTGCGCGTGCTCGATGCCGGCTGCGGCGATGGCGCCGACCTTGCTGTGTTGCAAAAAATGTACGCCGCCGCCCAGATTCTCGGCATCGATGCGGCCGAGGCGCCGCTGCGCGCCGTGCGCAGCCAGGGCGCCAAGCAGTCGTCGCTGAACCAGCTGCTGTCGAAGCTGCTGCCGTCGAAGGCCGGCATCGACTTGCTGTGCGGCGATTTCGCCGATTTGCCGCTGGCGCCGAACTCGATCGACCTGGTGTGGTCCAACCTGGCGCTGCACTGGCATCCGCAGCCCGACCGCGTGTTTGCCGAATGGCGCCGGGTGCTGCGGGTCAACAGCCTGCTGATGTTTTCGTGCTTCGGGCCCGATACCCTGCGCGAGCTGCGCACGGCGTTTGCCGAGGCCGACCTGGCGCCGCACGTGCTGCCGTTTGTCGATATGCACGACTTCGGCGACCAGCTGGTGGAGGTGGGGTTTTCCACGCCGGTGCTCGACATGGAAGTGATCACGGTCACGTACGACACCGCGCAAGCGCTGCTGGCCGACGTGCGCGCGCTGGGCGGCAACCCGCTCGGTACGCGCAGCCGGGGGCTGATGGGCAAGCAGGCCTGGCAGCGCATGCTGGCGGCGCTGGAACGCCAGCGCCGGCCCGACGGCAAGCTGGCGCTGACGTTCGAGGTGATTTACGGCCACGCGTTCCGGCCGGCGCCGCGCACCACGTCCAAGGGCGAGGCGATTATCCGCTTCGACCTGCCGCGCAAAAAATAAGGTCGCAGGGTTGCCATAACGCGATCGCGCCCCGGACGCAAGCAAAATGCGTCCCGGGGACAACAGAGTTGCAAAATCGTTTATTTGTTGATGTGCGTGGTTTTTGTTCTATATAATCAATAACCAACTTTGCCGGTGAATCATGGGCAAAGCCGTTATCCGGGCACCAATTGAAACGAAGCGAGCAGTTGATTTAAGCAGCATCAGGCTTTTGTATAGTTCTCTCGCAGCACGCTGTGACGTAGGGGATGGAGACAAAGGCTTCAGCGTCCCGGCAGTGTGCAAACGGGGCCTGAAGTTGTTTAAGGAGCGACGCGGGTTTGGTTTACCGGAATCCAGGTCGTTACAAAATAATTACACTTGGGTTTGTTGGGGAAAACATGACACTTGCGAAGCGACTTACATCGTTCATGCTCGGCTTTACGATGACGGCAGCCAGTATTGCAGCGAGGGCAGCAGAAACAGCCGGAAGTGCTGGTACCTATGGCCCGGCCACCGGCGGCACCGGCGGGCCAATTGAAAAACAACTGAACCTGCAGCCGCCCGCCACCCGCATCGCCACCGAGGTCTACGACCTGCACACGTGGATGATGGTCGTGTGCCTGGTGATCTTCGTCGCCGTGTTCGGCGTGATGTTCTACTCGATCTTCAAGCACCGCAAATCGCTGGGCCACAAACCGGCCACCTTCCACGAATCGACCGCCGTCGAAATCGCCTGGACCGTGGTGCCGTTCCTGATCGTGATCGGCATGGCGCTGCCCGCCACCCGCACCGTGGTCGGCATGAAAGACACCAGCAACGCCGACATCACCATCAAGGTCACCGGCATGCAATGGAAGTGGGGCTACGACTACCTGAGCGGCGAGGGCACCGGCATTTCCTTCCTGTCCAACCTGGCCACGCCGCGTGCGCAAGTGGGTGCGCCCGGCTTTGCTCCCACCGAAAAGCGCGGCGACACGTACCTGATGGACGTCGATAACGAGATGGTGGTGCCGGTCCATAAAAAGATCCGCATCGTCACTACCGCCGCCGACGTCATCCACTCGTGGTCGATCCCCGCGTTTGCCGTCAAGCAGGATGCGATTCCCGGCTTCGTGCGCGACACCTGGTTCAAGGCTGAACACACCGGCACCTATCGCGGCTATTGCTCCGAGCTGTGCGGCAAGGAACACGCGTTCATGCCGATCGTCGTGCGCGTGGTGTCCGACGCCGACTACACGGCCTGGGTCGATGGCAAGAAAAAGGAAATGGCGGCGCTGGCCGACGATCCGAACAAGACCTTCACCATCGACGAGCTGAAAACGCGCGGCGAAAAAGTCTATACCGCCAACTGCGCGGTCTGCCACCAGGCCAACGGCAAGGGCGTACCTAGTGCCTTCGCGCCACTGGACGGCTCGGCCGTGGTCAACGGCGACAAGGCCGCGCAAATCCACGTGCTGCTCAACGGCCAGAAGAGCGGTAAATATCCCGCCGAAATGCCGGCGTGGAAGCAGCTGTCCGACACCGAAATCGCGGCCGTGATCACGTACACCCGCAACAGCTGGTCGAACAAGCCAGAACAAAACATCGTCCAACCGGCCGAAATCGTGGCTGCACGTAAATAAATCCAGCAGAACAGCAGGAGACACAATGAGCACAAGCACCATCGATCACGGCCACGATCACTCGCACGATCACGCCCATGACCATCCGACCGGCCTGAAACGCTGGCTGTTCGCCACCAACCACAAGGATATCGGCACGCTGTACCTGTGGTTCTCGTTCGTGATGCTGCTGTCGGGCGGGGTGCTGGCGCTGATGATCCGCAGCGAGCTGTTCCAGCCTGGCCTGCAATTCTTCCAGCCCGAGTTCTTCAATCAATTGACCACCATGCACGGCCTGGTGATGGTGTTCGGCGCCATCATGCCGGCCTTCGTGGGCTTTGCCAACTGGATGATCCCGCTGCAGATCGGCGCGTCCGACATGGCGTTCGCGCGCATGAACAACTTCTCGTTCTGGCTGCTGCCGCCGGCCGCGCTGCTGCTGGCCACGTCGTTCCTGGTGCCGGGCGGGGCGACTGCTGCCGGCTGGACCCTGTACGCGCCGCTGTCCACCCAGATGGGACCGGGCATGGACATGGCGATTTTCGCCATGCACCTGATGGGCGCCTCGTCGATCATGGGCTCGATCAACATCATCGTCACCATCCTCAACATGCGCGCACCGGGCATGACGCTGATGAAAATGCCGATGTTCTGCTGGACCTGGCTGATCACCGCCTACCTCTTGATCCTGGTGATGCCGGTACTGGCCGGGGCGATTACCATGACCCTGACCGACCGCCACTTCGGCACCACCTTCTTCAACGCGGCCGCCGGTGGCGACCCCGTGATGTACCAGCATATTTTCTGGTTCTTCGGCCACCCCGAGGTGTACATCATGATCTTGCCGGCGTTCGGCATCGTCTCGCAGATCCTGCCGGCGTTTGCACGCAAGCAGCTGTTCGGCTACGCGTCGATGGTCTATGCCACCGCGTCGATCGCGATCCTGTCGTTCGTCGTGTGGGCCCACCACATGTTTACCACCGGCATGCCGGTGACGTCGCAACTGTTCTTCATGTACGCCACCATGCTGATCGCGGTACCCACCGGCGTTAAAGTGTTCAACTGGATCGCCACCATGTGGAAGGGTTCGATGACATTCGAGACGCCGATGCTGTTTACGGTCGGCTTCATCTTCGTGTTCACCATCGGCGGCTTTACCGGCCTGATCCTGGCGGTCACGCCGATCGACATCCAGCTGCAGGATACGTATTACGTGGTGGCGCACTTCCACTACGTGCTGGTGGCCGGTTCGCTGTTCGCGCTGTTTGCCGGCTTCTACTACTGGTCGCCCAAGTGGACCGGCCACATGTACAACGAAACCATGGGCAAGGCGCACTTCTGGCTGTCGCTGATTTCGTTCAACGTGACGTTCTTCCCGATGCACTTCCTGGGCCTGGCCGGCATGCCGCGCCGCTATGTCGATTACTCGGCGCAGTTCACCGATTACAACATGATCGCCACCATCGGCGCTTTCGGTTTCGGCCTGTCGCAGGTGTTCTTCCTGTTCGGCGTGGTGATCCCGACCATCCGCGGCGGCAAGAAAGCGGAAGCCAAGCCGTGGGAAGGCGCCGAGGGCCTCGAGTGGACCGTGCCGTCGCCGGCGCCATTCCACACGTTTGAAACGCCACCGCAATTCAAATGAACAAAAAACCCAACAATGTGCGCATGGCGCTGTGGCTGGCAGCTCTGGCGGTGCTGTTTTTCCTGTCGGTGTTCGTCAAGCGTATCTGGCTGAGCTGACATGAAAAAAGACGGTACATCCGGACTGAATCGCACCTTGCTCGGCAAGCTGCTGGTCACGGCCGTGGTGATGTTCGGCTTTGCCTATGCCTTGAACCCGTTCTACCGCCAGATCTGCGAAGCGCTGGGCCTGAACGTGCTCACGCAAAAAGACGGCACGGTCGAATACGACCAGAACACGCAGGTGGACGCCACCCGCAGCATCACCATCGAGTTCGACGCCAACAGCCAGGGCCCTTACCGCTTCCGGCCCACGGTGGCATCAATGACGGTGCACCCGGGCGAACTGGCTACCGTGACGTACGAGGTGGTCAACACCCAGAACCGCGACGTGGCGGCGCAGGCGATACCGAGCTACGCGCCGCAGAACGCCATGCAGCATTTTAAAAAGGTCGAGTGCTTTTGCTTCAAGCAGCAGGCGTTGAAGCCGAACGAAGCGCGGCAGATGCCGGTGATGTTCTACATCGACCCCAAGCTGCCGCGCGACGTCAAGACCATCACCCTGTCGTACACGTTCTTCGAAGTGGGCGGCATGGACAAGACGGCGGCGAACTAGATGGACAAGAAGCCGGCGTCGTTCTGGTATTCGTTGAAAGCGGTGGTGTGGTCGTTCTTCGGCCTGCGCCGCAAAAGTGATTTCGACAACGATGACGCCCGGCTCAACCCGGTGCACATCGTGATCGCGGCGCTGATCGCCGTGGCCCTGTTCATCGGGCTGCTGATCCTGGCCGTGCAGTGGGCGGTAGCAAAATAGTCCTTACACTTACAAAGTTCGACAGGGGAGATCGAGATGAGCGCACACAATACCGCAGCACCGTATTACTTCGTGCCGGGGCCGTCGCGCTGGCCGCTGCTGGCCGGTATCGCGCTGCTGGTCACCATGGCCGGCGCCTCGGCGTGGGTCAACGATGTGGCGTGGGGCATGCCGGTCAACATGGTCGGCCTGGCCGGCATCATCGCGGTGCTGTACTTCTGGTTCGGCGACGCCATCAAGGAGTCCGAAGGCGGCTTGTACAGCCAGCGCATCGACTACTCGTTCCGCTGGTCGATGGCGTGGTTCATTGTTTCCGAGATCATGTTCTTCGGCGCCTTTTTCGGCGCGCTGTTCTACGCCCGCGTGATTTCCATGCCGTGGCTGGGCGACATCGACCATAAATTCATCTGGCCCGACTTTGCCGCACACTGGGGCGGCGCCAGCCCGGCCGGTACCGTCGACGAGTTCCGCACCATGGGACCGTTCCCGATTCCGACCATTAATACCGCCTTGCTGCTGACGTCGGGCGTGACGCTCACCATCGCCCACCACGCGCTGCGCGCCGGCCACCGCGCGCAGACGGCGATCTGGCTGTTTGCCACCGTGCTGCTGGGCGCCACCTTCATGGGCTTCCAGGTCTATGAATACATCCACGCATATAGCGAACTGAACCTCAAGCTGACGTCCGGCATCTACGGCTCGACCTTCTTCATGCTGACCGGCTTCCACGGCTTCCACGTGACGATGGGCGCGATCATGCTGTCGGTGGTGTTATACCGGGTGCTAAAAGGACATTTCACACCTGACAACCACTTCGCCTTCGAAGGTGCGGCGTGGTACTGGCACTTCGTGGACGTGGTGTGGCTGGGCCTGTATGTAGTGATCTACTGGCTGTGAACATACCCCAAACATCGGCGCTATAATGCTGTCGGCCGCACACGGGAATGTCCGGTGCGGCCGTTTTTTCTGGTGCTGTAAATAAGGATCAGCGCAAGCCGGTAGGCTGGATATAGCCAAGCTTGTAGGCGACAAGGATCATCACGAACAGGGTGATCGACAAGCCCACCCGCACCGCCAGCGAGCGGACCGTGTTGTTGCTCTTGCCCTTGTCGCGCATGAGGAAAAACAGCGCGCAACCGAGGCTGCCGATGATCAGGACGAACGCGATGGCGACGACAATTTTCATGACAGGGCAGCGAGATGAGTGAGGCTTCATTGTAATGCCGATTGCCTTCCGATTTAAATTGATTCCCTTGATCGCCACGGTCCTGGTGGTGGCGCTGGGCTTCGCCCTGGGCAACTGGCAGGAACGCCGCGCCGACGAGAAAATCGCCACCCAGGCGCGCCTCGACCATGGCGCTGCCGCCGCACCCCTGGCGCTGACCGGGGCGCCGCTGGCCGCAGCCGCTGTGGAATACCGCCGCGTCAGCGCCACCGGCCATTTCGTCCAGGACTGGCCGCTGTACCTCGACAACCGCCCGTACCAGGGCCGCGCCGGCGTGTACCTGCTGATGCCCTTCAAGATCGACGGGTCCAATATGCATGTGCTGGTGCAGCGCGGCTGGTTGCCGCGCGACCCGCTGGCGCGCGACAAGCTGCCCGCGTTCGATACGCCAACGGGCACCGTCACCGTGGACGGCGTGGCGCGCCTGCACTCGGGCCACGTGATGGAACTGGGCGCGGGGCCCGCGTTGGCGCCCGGCGTTATCGTGCAAAACGCCGACCCGCTGCAAGTGGCCAAAGCGAGCGGACTGACCATGCAGCCATTCGTGCTGCAGCAAAGTACGCCGGCGCGCCCGTATGGCGACGACCTGCGCATGGGCCGCGAATGGCCGGCTTCGGGCATGAATCCCGAAAAACACCAGGGCTATGCCTTCCAGTGGTATGCGCTGGCGGCGATGGCGGTCATCTTTTTTGTCGTGAACGGATTCAGACGTGGAAAATCAGGCAAACACTAAACAAACGGCGCGCGGACGCTGGAAGCTGCTGGCGGTGATCGCCGTGTGCGCCGCGCCGCTGCTGGCGTCGTACTTCATGTATTACGTTGTCAAGCCCAAGGGCGGCGAGACCAACTACGGCACCCTGCTCGATGCACGCCAGTATCCGATCCCATCGATGGCCAGCAAACAGCTCGACGGCAGCCCGGCCACGCTGGCCGATTATCGCGGCAAGTGGGTGATGCTCAAGGTGGGGCCGTCGGACTGCCAGCAGGACTGCCAGGACCAGCTGTTTGCCATGCGCCAGCTGCGCACCATGCAGGGCAAGGCCATGGATCGGGTGGAAAGAGTATGGCTGATCACCGACGAGCAGCCGCTCGAGACCATGATCATGCGCGTCAACGACGGCACCCACATGTTGCGCGCGCCGGCTGCGGTGGTTGCCAAATGGCTGCCGGTGGAGCAGGGCGAGCGCGCCGCCGACTACGTGTACCTGATCGACCCGCTGGGCAACCTGATGATGCGCTTCCCGAAAGGCGCCGTCTCCAGCGACACCGCCAAGGCGAGCAAGGTCCACAAGGACATTGCCAAACTGCTTAAAGCTTCTGCCATAGGATAATGGGATAACTAAACGATGCACCTGACTCTCGCTCAAATGGCCATCACGGCGCTGCTGGTGGCGCTGCTGCCGCTGTCGCTGGTGTGGACGTCGTCCGACGCCAACAAGTACCGCAAGCTGATCTGGGTGAGCGTGTTTCTCACGCTCGACCTGATCGTGTTCGGCGCGTTTACGCGCTTGACCGATTCCGGCCTCGGCTGCCCGGACTGGCCCGGCTGCTACGGCGCCGCCAACCCCTTCCTGGCGCACGCGGACATTGTGGCGGCCGAAACCCTGAACCCCACCGGCCCGGTCACCGTGGCCAAGGCCTGGATCGAGATGATCCACCGCTACCTGGCCATGGCCATCGGCGTGCTGATCGTGGCGATGATGGCGCAGGCGTGGTACCAGTGGCGCAAGTCGCAGGGCACCCGGCCCGAGTACAAGCCGGGCATGCCGACCTTCCTGTTCTTCTTTGTCTGCCTGCAAGGCGCGTTCGGCGCCTGGACTGTCACGCTCAAGCTGCAACCGGTGATCGTCACCATCCACCTGCTGCTGGGCATGGGGCTATTGGCGGCGCTGGTATGGTACGGCGGCCGCCAGAACCAGCTGATTTCTCCGGTGCGCACCTTGTCCGGCTCGCCCACGGCGATGCGCAAGATCCGCTGGCTGGCCGGCATCTCGGCGGTATTGCTGGTGGTACAGATCGCCCTCGGCGGCTGGGTGAGCACCAACTACGCCACGCTGGCGTGTACCGACTTCCCGCTGTGCGGCGGCAAGCTGGTGCCGCACATGGACTTCGAACACGGCTTTACGCTGTGGCGCGAATTGGGCAAGACCGCTGCCGGCCATTACATTCCGTTTGCGGCGCTGACGGCGATCCACTGGATACACCGCAATGCAGGCTTCATCGTGGCGCTGGTGGCCGGCTACACCGCGTGGCGCGCGTGGGGCAATGTGGTATTGCATAAAACCGCGCGCTACATCGCGCTCGTGCTGGCCGCGCAGATCGCCACAGGCCTGGCCACGATCTACTTCAGCTTCCCGCTGACCATTGCCGTATTGCATAACGCCGGCGCGGCGCTGCTGGTACTGTTGCTGACCGTGTTAAACTACAAGGCTAAATTCCAGCACGATCTTGCTAAAAAAGCAGCTTCGGGTGCTGGTTTATCGCACCATTTACCGCTGAAGCAGCAATAGCTTGCCTTCTGGCCAAGCGCTTCGAAATGACATCATGACCACGCACACTCTGACCAAACCTTCCCGCCGCGCCTCGCAGTTCTGGGCGCTGACCAAGCCGCGCATCACCCAGATGGCGGTGTTTTGCGCCATCATCGGCATGTTCCTGGCGACGGATGGCATTCCGGACTGGCGCGTGGCGGTGCCGGCCACGCTGGGCATTTTCCTGCTCACCAGCGCCGCCTTCGCGGTCAACTGCCTGGCCGAGCGTGAAATCGACGCCCGCATGGCCCGCACCGCGCGCCGTCCGAACGCCATGGGCGACGTGACCGTGGGCGAAACCGTGGTGTTCGCGCTGCTGATCGGCGGCGCCGGCATGTGGATCTTGTATGCGCTGGTCAATCCGCTCACCATGTGGCTCACGTTCTTCAGCTTTGTCGGCTACGCCGTGATCTATACGATGATCCTGAAGCCTGCCACGCCGCAGAACATCGTCATCGGTGGCCTGTCGGGCGCCATGCCGCCGGCCCTGGGCTGGGCCGCGATGACCAACGAAGTACCGGCCGAAGCGTGGCTGCTGGTGATGATCATTTTTGTCTGGACGCCGCCGCATTTCTGGGCGCTGGCGCTGTACCGCCGCGACGACTACGCCAAGTCGGGCCTGCCGATGCTGCCGGTCACGCACGGCATGGAATACACGCAGTTCCACGTGTGGCTGTACTCGATCGCGCTGGCGGCCACCACCGTGCTGCCCTACGTGGTGCAAATGAGCGGACTGATTTACCTGGTTTCTGCGATCATCCTCAATGCGGTCTTCCTGCACCATTCGTGGAAGATTTATCGCCATTATTCCGACCAGGTGGCCCGCAAGGCCTTTGCCTGGTCGATCATGTACCTGGGCTTGCTGTTCGCGGCGCTGCTGGTGGACCATTACATCAAAATATGAAGAAACTGTTCGCTTCGGCCGTGCTGGCCGTTTCCATGTTGCTGACCGGCTGTAGCGAAAAATCGTCTTCGCAGTCGTTCCAGAATGTCGACATCACCGGCGCCGCCTTTGCGAAAGACTTCGCGCTGATTGATCACACGGGCAAGCCGCGCACCATGGCCGACTTCCGGGGCAAGGTGGTGGTGATGTTCTTCGGCTTTACCCAGTGCCCCGACGTCTGCCCCACCACCATGGCCGAGATGGCCGGCGTGATGAAAGCCCTCGGCCCCAAGGCCGACCAGGTGCAGGTGCTGTTCGTCACCGTCGATCCCGAGCGCGACACCCAGCCGCTGCTGGCGCAATACGTGCCCACCTTCGATCCGCGCTTCATCGGCCTGTACGGCACGCCTGACCAGACTGCAGCGGTGGCCAAGGAATTCAAGATCTTCTACGCCAAGGTGCCCGGCACCGACGCCGCCAACTACTCGGTGGACCACACGGCGGCCAGCTACATCTTCGACAAGAACGGCAAGGTGCGCCTGATGGTGCCGCATGCCAAGGGCCAGGCGGCCATCGTTCACGACATTCAACAACTGCTGTAAATTCCCATGCGCCAGCGCTTTCAACCCTTCACCCGGCTTGCCGCCGTCATCCTGCTGGTCATCGGCTGCCTGATCGTGTTGCGCCCGTTCGTGGCCGCCATCCTGTTCGCCTGCGCCATCACCATTTCAAGCTGGCCGCTGTACTTGCGCCTGCTGAACAAGGTCAAGGGCCGGCGCTCGCTGGCCGCCGCCATCATGAGCGTGGGCTTGACCTTGTTAATCCTGGTGCCGCTCACGCTGGTGACCTGGAATATCGCCGACAACGCCGCGTCGTTCTACGACCACTTCAAGGCCAGCCTCGGCAGTGGCACGCTGGCGCCGCCGGCCTGGCTGCGCGACCTGCCGCTGGTGGGCGAGATGATCGACACGTATTTGCGCCGCCTGCTGGGCAGCCGCGAGGAGTTGCTCGGCGTCGCCAAGAACCTGCTCGAACCGGCGCGCCACCTGCTGCTCGGCGGCGGCGTGCTGCTCGGCAGCGGCGTGGCCCAGGTGAGCCTGGCCGTGTTCGTCAGCTTCTTCCTGTACCGCGACGGCGTCACCATGCTGTCGTCGCTGGGCCGGGCCATGGACAAGCTGATCGGCGCGGAGCAGGCGACGTCGGTATCGGACACCATCAGCCGCACCGTGCGCGGCGTGATGTATGGCTTGCTGGGCACGGCGCTGGCGCAATCGGTGGTGGCGGCGGTGGGTTTCCTGATCGCCGGCGTGCCGGCCGTGGCGCTGCTGTCAGTCGCCACCTTTTTGCTGTCGCTGATCCCCGTCGGACCGCCGATCATCTGGATCGGCGCCACCATCTGGCTGTTCGACCACGGCCAGACCGGCTGGGCCATTTTCATGGCGGTGTGGGGCGTGCTGTTGATCAGCGGCGTCGATAACGTGGTCAAGCCGCTCTTGATCAGCCGTGGCAGCAGCTTGCCCTTCATCCTGGTGCTGCTGGGCGTGATGGGTGGCGTGCTGGCATTCGGCTTTGTCGGATTGTTCATCGGTCCGACCCTGCTGGCGGTAGGCATGGGATTGTTACGCCACTACACCGCGCAGGTGTGAGTTCATCGAGCGAGCCGCGCAACCGGCTGGTGTATGGCGCGATCGTGCTGGCGGTCATCGCGCTGGGCCTGGCGTCGCGCCGGTATCCAGGGCTGTTGCCGGCCGCGCTGGGCAAGTACCCGGGCGACGCGCTCTGGACCATGATGGTGTTCTTCGGCCTGGCCATGATCGCGCCGCGCTGGAGCGTTGCCCGGCTGGCGCTGGGCGCGCTGGCGATTTCTTACGTGGTGGAGTTCGGCCAGCTGTACCAGGCGCCGTGGATCGTGGCAGTGCGCGCGCATCCGATGGGGCACCTGGTGCTGGGCACGGCGTTTGGCTGGCTGGACCTGGTGGCGTACACGGTGGGGGTGCTGCTAGCGTTTGCGATCGAGCGCATTATCGCCCACCGCAGGCGTCGCCAGCGCTAAGCTGCGCGCTCAATCCAGATCCGCATTATCCTCGGTATCGTCCTTCGGTATCACTTTGACCAGCAAGATACGCGGTCCGTTCATTTTTTTTGCCACGATATCGAAATGGCGGAAACTGATGCGCTGGCCCTGCTTGGGGATGTCGCCGAGTTTCACCATGATCAGGCCGCCCACCGATTCCACTTCCTCCATGCCCAGTTCCTCGTTCTCGATATCGATGCCGAGGGTGCGTTCGAGCGAGAAGATCGGCAGGCTGGCCTTGCCGATCAGCGTGCCGTCCGGCTGCTTGAGCCAGTCGTTTTCGTTGAGGCGGAATTCGTCGTGGATTTCGCCGACCATCGCGCCCAGCAGGTTGTCGAGCGTGATGAAGCCGACCGGACGCTTGTTTTTTTCGCCGATCAGCGCGAAGTGCGGGGCGCCGTCGCGGAAACGGCGGAACTGTTCCAGCGCCGGCGTGCGTGCCGAGATGGTTTCCACCGGCCGCAGGAACGGCACCAGGTCGGTGATCGGCTTGCCCGACTGCTGGGCGAAGAACAGGTCTTTCAGGTGCACCACGCCCAGCACGGTTTCGCCGTCGCGGTCGTAATACGGGTAGCGGCTGAAGCGGTTGCGCAGCATGGTGTCGAGGTTGTCGGCCAGGGTGCGGCTCGCGTGCAGGCTGATCACCTCGTTAATCGGACGCATCAGGTCGGAGACGGCCAGGTCGGAAAAATCGAGCGAATGGGCCAGGATGTTGCGCTCGTCCTTGTTGAATTTTTCGCCAGGTTGGCTGGTGCGCAGGATCAGCTTGAGTTCCTCGACCGAGTAATGGCTGTCGTGGCCGCCCTTGCCGGCCAGGCCAGCGATGCGCAGCACCATGTTGGCGCTGGCATTGAGCACCCAGATGAACGGGTACATGATCCAGTAGAAAATATACAACGGCGGCGCGCACCACAAGCCCACCACCTCGGGCATGCGGATCGCCAGCGATTTCGGCGCCAGCTCGCCCACCACGATGTGCAGGAATGAAATCACGCTGAAGGCAAACACGAAGGCGATGCCGTGCACCACCTCGGGCTTGGTGATGCCGATGGCGGTGAGCAGCGGCTCGAGCAGGCTGGCAAACGCCGGTTCGCCCACCCAGCCCAGGCCCAGCGAGGCCAGCGTGATGCCCAGCTGGCAGGCCGACAGGTAGGCATCGAGCTCGCCGTGCACCTTGCCGAGGATGCGCCCCCGCAGTCCCTGCGTCTTGGCAATCGCCCGTACCCGGGTTTTACGCAGCGTGACTATGCCGAATTCGGCCGCCACAAAGAATCCATTGAGCGCGACCAGGAATAGGGCGAGCACGACAAGCAGAACGTTTTGCATAGGGGCCGAGCGGCGAATTTCTTCGTATAAAACGCTTATCTTAAACGACAGCGGCCAAAAGCAGCACGAATTGCCTCTTTCGGGAGGGCCCAATTCGAGGGTCAGTGCCGACATTCGGACATTGCGGAACTTTTTTGTTGACGCATAATTCAATAAAAAGGTTCAAAAATGTCCGAATGTCGGCACTGACCCCGAAGTACGAAGTAGGGGAGGGTCAGTGGGCGAAGAGGCCGCTGTGGACGGTGGAGATGATGGCCTCGATGGCCGGATGGCGGATCTTGCGCTCGTTCGAGATGGCGTAAAAATGCTCGCGCAGCTCGGGCGCGTCGCCGACCAGCACGGCGCCGAGCTGGTCTTCGATATCGTGCGCCAGCGCCGACGGCGCGAAAAACAGGCCCATGCCGTTGCGCCCGAAGGTGTTGAGCATGGCGTTGTCTTCGAATTCGCCGGCGATCTCGGCCCTTACCTTGTGTTGCACCAGCCAGGTGTCGATGCGTCCGCGCAGCGCGTTGTTGCGGGTGGGCACCAGGAGTGGTGCGTGGTGCAGGCTGGCCGGGAAGTTGCCCCGGTATTTATCCGCCAAGCGCGGCACGCCGAACAGTTTCATGTCGCTTTCGCCCAGCAGGTGGCTGAACACTTTCAGGCTGCCGCCGGCGCGCACGGTGCGGTCGGTCAGTACCACGTCGAGCTTGCCCAAAGCGAGATCGGCCAGCAGGTTTTCGAATTCGTCCTCCATGCATACCAGCCGCACCTGCTTGGACATGGTTTGCGTGGCCTGCAGCAGGCGGAACGCGATCAGCTTCGGTAACGAGTCCGATATGCCCACCGTGAGCCGCATCTTGCCGGCCTCGGCTTCGTCGAGCGCATCTTGCAACTGGTCGCCCAGCAGGAAAATCTGCTCGCAATAGCTGAAGGCCAGCCGGCCGGCCTCGGTGGGCACCAGGCGCCGGCCTTGCGGTTCGAGCAGTTGCTTGCCGATCGATAGCTCCAGCGCGGAGAGCTGCATGCTGATGGTCTGCACCGCCAGTCCCAGCCGTTCGGCCGCGCGGGTCACGCCGCCCTCCTTGGCGACGATCCAGAAAAAGTATAAATGACGGTAGTTCAAGCCGCTGGTTTTCACACTCAACCCTTCAATTATTCCGAAGTAATACTTCAATTATCTTCTATTTTTAAATATGTTGTCAGACCCTATACTCGAGCAGTCGATTCATAACTAGATTCACTACTTATAACGAGAGAAAATCCATGAAGCATTTCAGAATTTCCTTCCTCGTGACCTTCATCTGCCTGGGTTTGGCCGGCTGGTGGGGTTACGAGTTGGGCGGATGGAGCGGGGCGCTGTCGGCGTTCGGCGTGGCGGTGATCCTGGCGGCGATGGAAGTGTCGCTGTCGTTCGATAACGCGGTGGTCAACGCGTCGGTCCTGAAGAACTGGGACGAGTTCTGGCAAAAGCTGTTCCTGGGCCTGGGCATCATCATTGCCGTGTTCGGTATGCGATTGCTGTTCCCGCTGGTCATCGTGGCCGTGGCGGCCGACATCAGCATCATGGATGTGTGGACCCTGGCGCTGAACGACCCGAAAACCTATTCGATGCACCTGACCAACCACCACGCGGAAGTGGCGGCCTTCGGCGGCATGTTCCTGCTGCTGGTGTTCCTGAACTTCCTGCTCGATGATGACAAGGAAGTGCACTGGCTCGGTAACTTCGAGAAGAAACTCGGTTCGCTCGGCAAGGTCTCGTCGATCTCGGTGATGATTTCGCTGGCCGTACTGCTGGGCTGCATGAGCATCGTGACCGAAGCGCAAAAACTGGTCGTGCTGATCTCGGGCCTGTGGGGCATCCTGGTGTACGTCGGTGTCGACGCCATCAGCAGCCTGCTGGAAAAAGAGGAAGAAGGCGGCAGCGATGTCGGCGACATGGTCAAAAAAGGCGGTATCGGTGGTTTCCTGTACCTGGAAGTACTCGATGCATCGTTCAGCTTTGACGGCGTGATCGGCGCGTTTGCCATCACCACCGACGTCGTGATCATCATGCTGGGCCTGGCCATTGGCGCGATGTTCGTGCGTTCGATGACGGTGTACCTGGTAAAAAAGGGTACGCTCGACCAGTTCGTGTACCTTGAACACGGCGCCCACTACGCCATCGGTATCCTGGCGGCGATCATGTTGGCCAGTATGAAGTTCCACGTGCCGGAAATCTTTACCGGCCTGATTGGTGTGGCGTTCATTGCCGCCTCGGTCTGGTCGTCGATCCGGTACCGTCGCCAGCAGGAAGCTACTGCAGCCATCGCAGCGAAATGAATTAAAGCTCAAGCAAGAACCAAGAACACAGCGCGCCGTCTAATACGGACACGGCGCGCTGCACTGTAGTACCCCTTGTCCGGTTTTCTTTTTAAGGAGTCTTACCATGGCAATCAGTCTGCAAAAAGGCGGTAACGTTAATCTGAGCAAAGAAGCCCCAGGCCTGTCGAAAATCATCGTCGGCCTCGGCTGGGACGTACGCTCCACCGATGGCAGCGCGTTCGACCTGGACGGTTCTGCATTCCTGCTCAAGGCCGACGGCAAAGTCCGCGCCGACAACGACTTCATCTTCTACAACAACCTCAAGTCGTCCGACGGCGCCGTCACCCACTCCGGTGACAACCGCACCGGCGACGGCGCCGGCGACGACGAAACCGTCACCATCGACCTGTCCACCGTACCGGCCGATATCGAGCGCATCGCCATCTGCGTGACCATTCACGACGGCGACGCCCGCAAGCAGAACTTCGGCCAGGTGCAAAAAGCCTACGTGCGCACCGTCAACGCCGCTGGCGAAGCGGAAATTGCCCGCTACGACCTGTCGGAAGACGGTTCGACCGAGTCGGCCATGATCTTCGGCGAGGTGTATCGCAACGGCGCCGAGTGGAAATTCAAGGCCGTGGGCCAGGGCTTCAAGGGTGGCCTGGGTCCCCTCGCTGCTTCGTTCGGCGTCAGCGTTTAAACCAGGAAAGGGTTCGTCATGCCTAAATTTTCGGTGACCGGTGATATCGATCCGTTCCTGCATGTGTCGCTGGCACGCGGTGAAAAGATTTACTGTGAGTCCGATGCGATGGTGATGATGGAGGAGGCGCTTGACCTCAAGGGCAAGATGACCGGCGGCATCGGCGCCGCCATCATGCGGCGCTTTGCCAACGGCGAATCCTTCTTCCAGCAGCATATCGAAGCGGTACGCGGCGACGGCGACTGCCTGCTGTCGCCGCGGTTGCCGGGCGCGGTGCAAATCCTCGACGTCGGCAAGGAGCAGTACATGCTCAGCGACGGCGCTTTCGTGGCCGCGTCCGAAACAGTGGAGCTGAAGGTGCGCACGCAAAGCCTGGGCAATGCGCTGTTCGCCCAGAGCGGCGGCTTCTTCATCACCGAAACCTCCGGCAACGGCCAGGTGGCGGTGTCGGGCTTCGGTTCGATGTCGGAGCTGGAAGTGACGCCCGGGCGCGATGTCGTCATCGACAACTCGCACGTGGTGGCGTGGGACAACCGCCTGCGCTACGAAATCTCGGTCACCACCGGTGGCAGCAGCGGCTTTCTCGGCAACCTGGTCAACAGCCAGACCAGCGGCGAAGGCATGGTGCTGCGCTTTTCCGGCAGCGGCAAGGTCCTGATCTGCTCGCGCAACAGCACGGCGTTCAAGACCTGGGTGCAAACCCCCGCGTAATAAACCAACAAACAAGGAGAACAAACATGTCAGTCAGTTTGAGCAAGGGCCAGAAGATCAATCTGGAAAAGGAAGGCGGCGGCGCCCTCGGCAAGGTCACCATGGGCCTGGGCTGGGATGCCATCAAGACCAAGGGTTTCCTCGGTTTCGGCTCGAAGAGCGAAGCGGTCGATCTCGACGCGTCGGTCGTCATGTTCGACGAAGGCAACCGCCCGGTGGACGTGATCTGGTTCCGCCAGCTGCGCAGCAAGGACGGCAGCGTGGTCCACACCGGTGACAACCGCACCGGCGCCGGCGACGGCGACGACGAACAGATCAACGTCGATCTGAATGCCGTACCGGCCACCGTCAAGAGCCTGGTGTTTACCGTCAACAGCTTCACCGGCCAGACTTTCTCGCAGGTGGAAAACGCCTACTGCCGCCTGATCGACGCCAACAACGGCCAGGAAGTCGCACGCTTCAACCTGTCGGTACAAGGCCCGCACTCGGCCCAGATCATGGCCAAGGTTTACCGTCACAACGGTGCCTGGAAAATGCACGCCATCGGCGAAAACGGCAACGGCCGTACCTTCGACGACCTGCTGCCGCAAATTTCCGCGCACCTGTAATCGAGCAGTTGTAGTACCGTAGCAAAGCCCCGCGTACCGGCGCGGGGCCCCTCTCATTAAAGCAGTAGGTACTTTCACCGCGCAGTCTCTGCCGTGACGCTATAATGTTGCCATGCTTAAACTCGATCAGATCTCGCACATAGTGACGCAAGCCGCGCGCGGCGAGCTGGTCTTTCCTACCAGTGTCAATGCCGCCCTGCGCCTGCAGATGACCCTGGCCGATCCCGATTGCGATACCGAAGATGTGCTGCGCCGCGTGCTGGCCGAACCGGTCCTGGCCGCCCGTACCGTGGCGCTGGCCAATGCTGCCGTGTTCAACCGCAGTGGCACGCCCATCACCAGCGTGCGCGCGGCGGTGGCGCGCGTGGGCTACCGTCACCTGTACACGATGGCGGCAGCGATGGTGGTGCGCCAGTTCGGCGCCCGCATCCGCGACCCGCACCTGCGGGCGCAGGCCGAGCAACTGTGGCGCCACACGGCCCATGTCGCCGCGCTGTCGTATGTGATTGCCGGCAAGCTTACTGCCACCGATCCCGACACCGCGCTGTTTGCCGGCATCATCCACGAAGCAGGGGGCTTTTACCTGCTGTCGCAGGCCGACGATATGCCGGGCCTGCTCGACGACCCGGCCGACTGGCTCGGCGCGCCGCAGGAAATCATTGCCCGACAGCTCATGAAAAAGCTGTGCATACCCGATCCAGTGGCGCTGGCCGTGGTGTCTCTGCCCGGCGCCACGCTCACGCCGCCGCCGCTGGGCCTGCGCGATACCTTGCTCATCGCCAAACACCTGGCGCCGGTGGCTTCGCCGCTGGCGTCGAAACAAGATGCGACTCAGGGGCCGGCCGGCCTGGCTGGCTTTATCGACGACAATGCCGCGCTTGAGCAGATCCTGCGCGACTCGCACGACGACGCTGCCTCGATGAGCGCTGCGCTACTGGTCTGATTGCCCGTTTTTGTGGCATAAACGATGTGTTGATCATCATTTTGACCAGAAATAGGCCATCGTCTGGCGATCGGCGCCGCTGCATCGGCGATAATGGCAACAGTCGTCATACAACAAACTCATTACCATGAATCACACCGCAGCAGCCGCCATTCCCGCCGAGGGACAGGTCACCCCGGCGCCGGCGCCAATCGCGTCGCCGCGCAAGAAGCACCGCAACCTTGCCCAGGGCGTGGTGGAAAGCTTTACCCAGACCATACAGGCCGGCACCCTGAAACCAGGCGAAAAGCTGCCGACCGAGTCGGTGATCATGGAAATGCACGGCGTCAGCCGCACGGTGGTGCGCGAAGCGATTTCGCACTTGCAGGCAGCGGGCCTGGTGCAAACCCGCCACGGCATCGGCACCTTCGTGCTGGCGCCGCAACCGGCCAACCTGCGCATTTCGTCCGACACCATCCGCACCATCGGCGACGTGCTGTCCATCCTGGAACTGCGCATCAGCCTGGAAACCGAAGCGGCCTGGCTGGCCGCCACCCGCCGCAGCGAAGAGCAGGTGCAGCAGATGGGCGCAGCGCTGGCGCGCATCCAGAGTTCGGCCGGCCAGCCCGGCTCGGTGGAGGCGGACGTCCATTTCCACCTGTTGATCGCGCAATCGACCGGCAACCGTTATTTTGTCGATATCCTCAGCGACCTCGGCAACACCATCATTCCGCGCGCGCGTGTCAACTCCGCGCAACTGGCCCATTCCGACCCGGCGGCGTACCTGGAGCGCGTCAACCGCGAGCATGACGACATTTACCGCGCCATCCTGCGCCAGGATGCCGAAGCGGCGCGCGCGGCCATGCGCACCCACCTGAGCAACAGCCGCGAGCGCCTGCGTCGGGCCCAGGAGGGCATCGCGCCGGACGCCTGACGGCCAGCGGCTGGCAATCAAATTCTTGACTGTTTTGCCGCGCGGCCACAGACCGTGTGGCGGTTCTCAGGAAAGTGCTTGCCCCCGCTCGGATATGGTTGTACGATGTCATACAACCGGTGCAGATGATCTTGTTCACACCGCGTGAGACCCCTTCCACACATTAGATGTCGATTCTTGGAGACTGTTATGCAACCGAATGACCTGAAAAAAATCCTTTCCTCTGGCCTGCTGTCGTTCCCTATTACCGACTTCGATGCCCAGGGTGACTTCAACAAGAAATCGTACATCGAGCGCCTGGAGTGGCTGTCGCCATTCGGCGCCAGCGCGCTGTTCGCAGCTGGCGGCACCGGTGAGTTCTTCTCGCTGACCCCACAAGAATTCCCTGAAATCATCAAAACCGCTGTCGATACCTGCAAAGGCCAGGTACCGATCCTGGCCGGCGTCGGTGGTCCGACCCGCGTTGCCGCTGCGTACGCCAAAGAAGCCGAGAAAGCCGGCGCCCAAGGCCTGCTGCTGCTGCCGCACTACCTGACCGAAGCGAGCCAGGACGGCCTGATCGAGCACGTTGCCGAGGTCTGCAAGGCCACCAACCTGGGCGTGGTCGTGTACAACCGCGCCAACTGCCGCCTGACCCCTGATTCGCTGGCCAAGCTGGCCGACCGTTGCCCTAACCTGATCGGCTTCAAGGACGGCATCGGCGACATCGAACTGATGGTCTCGATCTGGCGCAAAATGGGCGACCGCTTCAGCTACCTGGGCGGCCTGCCTACCGCCGAAGTGTACGCCGCTGCCTACAAGGCCATCGGTACTCCGGTATACTCGTCGGCAGTGTTCAACTTCGTGCCACAACTGGCGATGGACTTCTACCATGCAGTTGCTGCGGACAACTTCGCAGAACAAAACCGCATGATCGACGAGTTCTTCCTGCCATACCTGGAAATCCGCAACCGCAAAGCCGGTTACGCCGTCAGCATCGTCAAGGCCGGCGCCCGCCTGGTTGGCCACGATGCCGGTCCGGTCCGCGCTCCGCTGACCGACCTGACCGCGGAAGAATGCGACATGCTGGACAAACTGATCAAAAAACAAGCCAAGTAATTTGAAGCCTGTTTTCTGATTTGAATTCAAGCGCGGCTGGTCCGCGCTTTTCACACATCTAAGGAGTCGATATGCAAGTAGCTGGCGAAATGATCATTGGCGGTAAAGCACTGGTAGGTAAAGAGGGCACGATCAAGGCGATCGACCCATCGCGCAACGTGGAAATCGAACCGGCGTTCGGCCTGGCCAGCGCTGCCGACCTGGAGCAAGCGGCCCAACTGGCCGACGCGGCCTTCGACCCGTACCGCAATACCAGCCTGGAAGTGCGCGCCAAGTTCCTCGAAACCATCGCTGACCGCATCATGGATCTGGGCCCGGCCCTGATCGAACGCGCGATGCAGGAAACCGGCCTGCCGCAAGCCCGCCTCGAAGGCGAGCGCGGTCGTACCGTCAATCAACTGAAACTGTTTGCCAAGGTCGTGCGCGACGGCCGCTTCCAGTCGGCCACGCTCGACAGCGCGCTGCCGGAACGCACCCCGCCACGCCCAGACCTGCGCCTGCGCAAGATCGGCCTGGGCCCGGTCGCCGTATTCGGCGCGTCGAACTTCCCGCTGGCGTTCTCGGTGGCCGGTGGCGATACCGCCTCGGCCCTGGCCGCCGGTTGCCCGGTCATCGTCAAGGCCCACTCGGCCCACCTCGGCACGTCCGAGCTGGTCGGTAAAGCCGTGTCGAAAGCCGTGGAAGAATCGGGCCTGCCAGCTGGCGTGTTCTCGATGATCATCGGCTCGGGCCAGACCGTGGGCCAGGCCCTGGTCAGCCACCCGGCCATCAAGGCAGTAGGCTTCACCGGCTCGCGCGCCGGTGGCCTGGCGCTGATGAAAACCGCTGCCGAACGCAAGGAACCGATTCCTGTGTACGCCGAAATGAGCTCGATCAACCCGGTATTCCTGCTGCCGGGCGCGCTGGACAACGCCAAGCTGCCGCAAGCGTTTGCCGATTCGCTGACCATGGGCGCCGGCCAGTTCTGCACCAACCCAGGCCTGCTGATCGGTATTAAGGGCGACAAGCTGCAAGCATTCGTTGACGCCACCGCCGGCACCATCGGCGCCAAGGCCGCCTCGACCATGCTGACCCCGGGCATCCACAAAGCCTACGTGTCCGGCGTGAAAAACCTGGCCGGCGTGGAAGGCGTCGAGCAAGTCGCCGTTGGTCAAAGCACCGAAGCCCCATGCGCCGCCCAGGCATTCCTGTACCAGGTACCAGCGAAAAAATTCCTGGCCGACGACAAGCTCGAAGGCGAAATCTTCGGACCAACCTCGCTGCTGGTCGTGGCGGAAGACGAAGCCGAATTGCTGGCAGTGGCCAACCACGTCGAAGGCCAGTTGACCGGCGCCGTGCACGCCACCGCCGACGACCGCGAACTGGCTGCCCGCCTGCTGCCTATCCTCGAGCGTAAAGTGGGCCGCATCCTGTTCAACGGCTTTGGCACCGGCGTGGAAGTGGCGCATGCCATGGTTCACGGCGGCCCGTTCCCATCGACCTCCGACAGCCGCACGACCTCGGTGGGCGCGTCGGCCATCGACCGCTTCCTGCGTCCGGTGAGCTACCAGGACGTGCCGTCGTACCTGCTGCCATCCTCGCTGGCTGACGACAACCCGGAAAAACTTCCGCGCATCGTCAACGGTGACCTGGTATGGAACGCGTAAGCGACATCAAGTGTGCGGTGGGGGAAAGCCCCACCTGGAGCGCGGCGGAGTCGGTCTTTTACTGGACCGACATTCCCGCCAAACGCGTCTGGCGCCTTGACCCGGCCACCGGCGCCACCCGCTTCTGGACCCTGGACGAGATGGCAGGTTGCGTCGCGACCCGGGCCGGCGGCGGCCTGATCGCCGGCATGGAAACCGGCGTGTTCCAGCTCGATCTGGGCGACGAAGTTGAAATCCAAGCTGCCGTACAGACCAAGCTGGCCACGCCGGGCGCGGCATTGGGCGAAGGCATGCGCTTCAACGACGGCCGGTGCGACCGCCAGGGCCGTTTCTGGTCCGGCACCATGTTCATGGACATGGGCCAGGCGCGCCCGGTGGGCAAGCTCTATCGCTACGACAGCCGTGGCATATCAAAACCGATGGTGTCGGACCTGCTCACGCAAAACGGCCTCGGCTTTTCGCCCGATGGCCGCACCATGTACCTGTCGGATTCGCATCCGTTGCGGCGCATGGTGTGGGCGTTCGACTACGACATCGATGATGGCGTACCGACCAACCAGCGCGTGTTTGCCGATTTGACCAAGTCGGTGGGCCGGCCCGATGGCGCGGCAGTCGATAGCGAAGGTTGCTACTGGGTCTGCGGCAACGACGGCGGCTACATCCTGCGCTTCACGCCGCAAGGCAAGCTCGATCGCAAGCTCGATGTGCCGATGTTGAAACCGGCCATGTGCGCGTTCGGCGGCAAGAACCTGGACCAGTTGCTGGTGACGTCGATTCCGTCCGGGAAACCGGAAGATGCGGAGTGGGGCGGGGCGGTGATTTTGCTCGAGCCTGGGGTCAAAGGCATTGCGGAAACGCCGTTCGGGGCTTGATGGCGTAGCGAAGTAAAAAAGGCAGATGCGGAAGCACCTGCCTTTTTTTTATTTTGATGATGACTTATGCCGGCGCGTTCAAGGTCTGGTTGTACACCTTGCCCGCAATGGTGACGTTCTTGAGCGTCACCCCCTTCACGTTATACATGAACCACGGCTCGGCCGCGTTGGTCGGCGCACCAAAATCGCAGTCGGTGATCGTCACGTCCGTGATCGGCACCACCGGCGGCGCCGGTTGCGGGCCGTTGTAGTCGGAAGCGACGGGGCCGAGCAGCATGATGGCCTGGAAGCAGGAGCCGGTCTTGCCGTCCTTGGTCACGTTACCGACGCGCACGTTCGAGATATGGATGTTGTTGACCACCGGCGGGCGGGTGCGCACGTGGTCGGCGGTGGGGATGTAGTCGCAGTCGAAGGCGACCACTGCGCCGGCCGCGGTGGCCACCTGCTTGCCGTTGATCGGCGAGTCGGGGAAGGTGGCGTAGTGCGATGCAGTCAGCTGCACGCCGTTCGGGATCGAGACGTCGCGCACGTAGAAATTGCGCAGGTAGCCGCCGCGATTGAGGTTGGTCTTCAGGCGGATGGCGATATTGAGCGGGTTGGTTTGCCAGTTGGCGTTCTGGAACACCAGCTTTTGCGCGAACACGTTCTGGATGCCGCCGGCCATCTCGCTGCCCAGCGTGACGGCGCCGTGGCCGCTGTGCATGATGCAGTTCTGGATCACGATGTTTTGCGACGGGCCGTATTGCGTGTCCTGGTTCTTGCCGGCCTTGATGGCGATACAGTCGTCGCCGGTGTCGAAGGTGCAGTCTTCCACCAGCACGTGGTCGCACGCTTCGGGATCGAACCCGTCGCTGTTGGGGCCATGGCTTTCGCAGTGCACCTTGCGGATCACCAGGTTGCGGCAGTGGACCGGGTGGTGCATCCAGAACGGCGTGCGCATCACGTGGTAACCCTGCAGCAGCACGTTGGTGCAGCCGATAATCTGGATCATCGGTGGCCGCAAATAGTGGCCCACGCCGAAGACGCGTTTCGCCAGCCGCACGCCGGCTTCGGACAGCGCCGGCAGGTATTTCGAGTCGGTGCGCCAGGTGCCGTCCTTGCCTTCGATAAGTGCGCGCTCGGCGTCGGTGATGCCGGGGGCGACATCGCGCAGCGATGTGGCGTTGTTCGGGTTCTCGGTATTTTCCGACATTTTGCCGGCGACGAAATTGGGCGTGTTGCCCTGGCCGATCGAGTTGATGGTTTTCTGCTTGCCCTTCCAGGTCCACCAGCAGTCGCCCGCTTCGTTGAACGGCACGCCGCCCTGGCCATCAAGCACGCTGGTCCAGTCTTCGCCGGTCAGCGCGATATTGTCCTGGCCGTAGGCGTAGATCATCGACGAGTAATTGAGGCAGTCGTTGCTCTGCCACCGCGAAATCACCAGCTTGCCGTTCTTGCCGCAGTCAATGTCGCCGTACCTGGCGTAGTCGGCCGGGTCGTGGCTGAAGTAGATGTGCGCGCCCGCGCTCAAGTGCACGTTGACGTTCGACAGCAGCACGATCGGGCCGGCGCAGTACCAGTTCCCGGCCGGGATCACCACGCGGCCACCGCCCGCTTCGTGGCAGGCCTTGATGGCGGCCTTGATGGCGCCGTAGCAGTCGGGCGATTTGGCGGCGGGCGTCGCCAGCTTGTCCTGTCCCTCGAACGATACCCAGGCCTTGATGTTGGTGAGCTTGCACGGCCTGGCGCCAAACTTCGTCACCACGAAATCCTGCTTGCGGAATTTAAGCGGCTTCGAGACGTGGTCGATAATGGCTTGCGCCTGCAGCCACGGATCGGGCGCCACGGCGGCGCCAGCTGGCAGGCCCAGCGTGATGCCTGCCGCCGGCAGGGCTTTCATCAGGTCGCGGCGCCGGGTATTGATAGTGAGGGTCATGCAGTCTCCTTGTTATTCATCGTCGTGTTGGTTATTGAATTCCGCGACAAAGATGGCGGCCGGCGACGGCTGCTCGCCGTAGCCCAGGTCTTGCACCGGATCGATGCCGTTCCTGGCCAGGTTGTGCCAGTAGTCGTTGCTGCTGTACTGGACCGGCCGGTAGGCAATCGCTCCCGGCTTGTTCCAGTCCGCCCACGGACGCTGGCGGTTGATGTGGGTGCCGATGCGGGAGTTCAGTACCACCATCTTGCCCACCGTTTCCAGCGTGGTTTTGGTGAGCGTGCCGACCGGCGCGCGATACACGTCCGTCGCGCCAAGCGTGCAGCTGTAGCCGGTCAATGCGAGCTTGGCGTACGGCGTGCACTTGGAATTGTGGAACCATTGGCGCAGCAGGTGGAACTGGCCGGCGCGGGCGTTGCTTGATCCATCGTGCGTGAAGCGGCTGCTGTCGAACACGAAGCCATACTTCGTTTTGACGTTGGTGTTCGGTGCGGCCACGTACGACACGCCGCGGTCGCCCAGCGTCCTGATCTCGCTCTGGTAAAAGTACGCGGTGCCGTCGCCGAAAATGAAATCGACATCGCCTTCGATGTACGACTTGTTGAAGAAGCTGCGTGTACTCGTCGCTACCGCCTTGGCCTTGACGTACAAAGTGTCCTGGAAGCCGATCAGGTGCACGTTCTCGAACTGCGCCTTGTCGGCGCCGTCCACTTGCAGCGCCAGCGCCTGGTGGTGGACGTTGTTTACATTGGGGAGCGCTTCCGCACGGGCGTTGCCGATGTCCTTGTTGTAGCCGTTCTCGAACGTCAGGTTGCGGGCCTGGAAGCCGTCGCTCTGCACCCACACGGTGGCGGTGCCGAAGGTGCGGATCTGGTCGCGGTCCTTCACGCTGTCGAACATGGCGCGGATCTCGGGCGCCACGGCGGAAAACTGCGCGCTATACGTGGCCGTGTAGTCGGCGCCGGTGGCGGACGCATCGAGTTTGGCCGTGATGCGGGTGGCGGCGGCATCCTTGCCGTCGCCGTACAAAGTGATTGGCGCCGCAATGGCCGGCACGTATACCAGTTCCGGGTAGGTGCCCGGTTTGACCAGCAGATACAGGCGCTTCGTCGGCGCGGCGCGACTGTCGGCCACCGCGCGGCTGACGGCCGCCTGCACCGTATTGAATACTTTCACGCCATCGGCCTTGGCCGCCTGGTCCACCACGTAGTCAGGCGTAAAGACTGCGCCGCGCGCCAGCGGATCGGCCAGCGGGTCCCAGGGATCGATCCGTTCGCTGCCGGCCGGGCCCACGTATTTGAGCACTTCGCCGTAGGCATAGTGCCTGGCCTGTTCCACGGTGAGCTGCGGGCGCCGCGCCGGCTCGCTTTGGGCCTGGGCGCTGCCCGAACATGTCAGCAGCATTAGCGCCGTCGCGGCTGCACGTACGGTGGCCGTCATGGGCGTGGTGCGATGAACAGGCCTGCCGACACCGGCACCGCCGTTTTCATTTCGCCCACCACCATGTCGGCGAAATAGGCCGCGCCCTTGGGGCCGAGGTGGGTGTAGTCGAATGCCGACTTGGCGGCGCCGGCCACTTCCACGTTGCCGGCCGTGAGCGCAGCGGGATCTTTTTTTGCCGGCGGCGGTTCCACCGCAAAGGTATCGGCCTGTTCGGACCCCATTGCCTGCACGGCGGCAAAGCTGTCGGCGTTGAGGTCGAGCAGCGCCACCTGCTGCGCCCTGGCGGTAGTGCGGATCACGTCGGCCCACGGCACCAGGTTGTTTTGCAGGACGCCGTCCTTGAAACTGCGCCGGGTGAGCGGAGTGACCAGCACCGGGATGCCGCCCAGCGCTTTTACTTCCTGCGCGTAGCGCGCCATATTGGCCGGGAACTCGGTGGCGAGATCGGTGGAGCGGCCCGGTTTGCCCGGCTGGTCGTTGTGGCCGAACTGGATCAGCACATAGGTGGTGCTGTAGGCGGCAGCGCCGCGCAGCAGGCCTTCCACTTCGTCCCAGCGGCCCTCGGCGCGGAAGCTCCCGGAGCTGCGGCCACCCTTGGCCAGGTTGATGCAGGTATTGGCGCGGTGGACGCGCGCGCAGAAGGCGTCGCCGTAGCCGCTGTTGCTGGCCATGGTGGAGTCGCCCACCAGGATCAGGCGCGCCGGCTTGGCTGGTTCGGCCGCGTGCACGGGCGCGGACATCAGGGTGGCGGAGGTAGCAACGGACGAGGCAAAGGCGGCTAAGATCAGGCGGGTAATCATGGTCTTCTCACAGGCAGTTGACGCGGACCGCGGTGTGCCGGTCCGGCGCCGGGTTGGCGACTGTTTTTTGGGACGACTGTTGTGCAAAGCACACGTAAAGCACGACCAGCCGGAAACACTCAATAAGTTGATCGCCGCGCGCGGCGGTCGGATGAAGCGGTCAGCCGCGCGAGAACGTACGCGTCACGCGTTCGAGGTGGGCGCGCATGGCTTTGCGGGCGGCGGCCGGATCGTGGGCGGCGATGGCTTCCAGGATGCGGCGGTGATCCTTGAGCGTCTCCTGGCGCAGTTCCTCGGTCTGGAAGTGTTCCTTGAGCTTGTGCCACAGCCGGCCGCGCTGGTCCCACAGGTAGTTGAGCGAGCCGACCAGCGCGCTGTTGCCGGTGGCGCGGGCGATCGCCAGGTGGAAGTTGCGGTCGGCCTGCTCGTTGCTCGAGTAGTTGGCGTGGCTCTGCTCCATCTCCACCACGGCCTGCAGGATGGCGTCGATGGCGCTGTCGGTGGCCACGCGGGCGGCAATCGCGGCAATCTCGGCTTCGATCAGGCGCCGCGCGGACAGCACCTCGAACGGGCCGGGGCCCACTTCCGGCAGGTCGGCGGGCGCGGGGCGCTCGCTGACATACACGCCGGAGCCGCCGCGCACCTCGATCACGCCACCGAGTTCGAGCGCGATCAGCGCTTCGCGCAGCGAGGCGCGGCTGACACTGAGCTTGGTGGCAAGGTCGCGTTCGGACGGCAGGCGTTCGCCGGGCGCGATATTTTCGGTGCGGATCAGGTCCTGGATGCGGTTGGCCACCACGCGGTAGAGGCGCGCTTCATGGACATGCGGGTCGGGGAGTGCGGAAGTTCTCTTCTGCATCATTGTCTCGTTTTTTTAGGTATGGCTTTAGGGATGACTTCTCTGCCATTTGGTCAGGCCATTCTAAGGTGGTCTGACCAAATTGGTCAACGCGGACTAGCCAAATACTTTTTTAGGTGGCATACTCGGAGCGTCAAATAGCCTCCCGAGTACCGTGCCAATAGCTTAAAAATGCAATTAAAGCACGGTGGAATGCGGGTTGCAAGGGCGCGGTTTGTCCCCACATGAAAAAATTGGGCGGACCAATAACTAAATTGGCCTGACCAATTTGAAAGCCGAAAAAACAACGTTAGCCGGGTAGAGACTCCCGGAAAGGAAGCCAGAATGACGCCACCATCCAGCATTACCGATATCAAGCGTGTCCCTGCCACCGCCCCCGGCGCTACCCCGGTCAGCACCCCGCGCTACATCCTCATGCACGACAACGACAACGTCGCCATTGTCGTCAACGACGGCGGCCTGCCAGCCGGCGCCGTATTTGAAAATGGCCTGACTTTGCTCGAAGCCGTCCCGCAAGGCCACAAGGTGGCGCTGCGCGACCTGGCCAAGGGCGATGAAGTGATCCGCTACAACGTCACCATCGGCTTTGCCGGTGAAGACCTGCCAGCTGGCCGCTGGCTCAACGAAGGCAACGTGATCATGCCGGGCGCCCTGGGCCTCGAAGGCCTGCCGATCTCCACCCGCGCGCTGCCGAAGGCCGAGCCGCTGGAAGGCTACACCTTCCAGGGCTTCCGCAACCCGGACGGCAGCGTCGGCACCCGCAACATCCTGGGCATCACCACTACCGTGCAATGCGTCTCGGGCGTGGTGGAATTCGCCGTGGACCGCATCAAGAAAGAGCTGCTGCCCAAGTACCCGAACGTGGACGATGTCGTCTGCCTCGAGCACACCTACGGCTGCGGCGTGGCGATCGACGCCCCCGGCGCCGAGATTCCGATCCGCACCGTGCGCAATATCGCGCTCAACCCCAACTTTGGCGGCCAGGCCATGGTCGTGAGCCTCGGTTGCGAAAAGCTGCAACCGACGCGCCTGTTCCCCAAGGGTTCGATCCCGATCCAGAACGAAGGCGGCGCCGACCCGGCGCTGGTCTGCCTGCAGGACGGCGAGCATGTGGGCTTCATGTCGATGATCGACTCGATCATGAAGCAGGCCGAGACCAACCTCAAGCGCCTGAACGCGCGCCAGCGCGAAACCGTGCCCGCGTCCGAACTGGTGGTGGGCGTGCAGTGCGGCGGCAGCGATGCCTTCTCGGGCGTGACTGCCAATCCGGCCGTCGGTTTTGCCACCGATTTGCTGGTGCGTGCCGGCGCCACCGTGATGTTCTCGGAAACCACCGAGGTCCGTGACGGCATCGACCAGTTGACCTCGCGCGCCGAAACGCCGGAAGTGGCAGCGGCCATGATCCGCGAGATGGCCTGGTACGATCGCTACCTCGACCACGGCGGCGTTGACCGCAGTGCCAACACCACGCCCGGTAACAAGAAGGGCGGCTTGTCCAACATCGTCGAGAAAGCCATGGGCTCGATCGTCAAGTCGGGCAGCAGTGCAATCAACGGCGTGATTAGTCCGGGTGAAAAGCTCAAACAGAAGGGTTTGATCTATGCCGCCACTCCCGCCAGCGATTTCATTTGCGGTACACTGCAACTGGCTGCGGGGATGAATGTTCACATCTTCACCACCGGCCGCGGCACCCCTTACGGCCTGGCCGAAGTCCCAGTGATCAAGGTCGCTACCCGCAACGATCTGGCCAAGCGCTGGCACGACCTGATGGACATCAACGCCGGCCGTATCGCCAGCGGCGACGCCACCATCGCGGACGTCGGCTGGGAGATGTTCCAGCTGGTGCTGGACGTGGCCAGCGGCCGCGAAACCTGGGCCGAAAAATGGAAGCTGCAAAACGCGCTCGTGCTGTTCAACCCGGCCCCGGTGACGTAACCGCATCGCGCGGTCGATCCCGGCCGGTTGGCAGCAAGCGTACTTTATAAGACTACAGTTACACAGATAAAAAGAGACTATGACTAAGCCATTCAAACGTTTGCTGCTGACCGGCGCTGCCGGCGGCCTGGGTAAGGTTCTGCGTGATCGCATCAAACCCTGGGCCGATGTAGTGGTGCTGTCCGACATCGCCGACCTGGGCGAAGCCCGGGAGGGCGAGGAAATCATCCAATGCGACCTGTCGGACAAGGCTGCGGTAATGCAGCTGCTCGAAGGCGTGGAAGCGGTGCTGCACTTCGGCGGCATCTCCACCGAGAACACGTTTGAAAACATCGTCCAGGCCAACATCATCGGCACCGCCAACCTGTACGAGGCGGCGCACAAGCACGGTACCCGCCGCATCATCTTCGCCAGCTCGAATCACACGGTGGGCTTCTACCGCAACACCGATTACATCGACGCCACCGCGCCCACCCGCCCGGACAGCTTCTATGGCGTGTCGAAATGCTTCGGCGAGCAGCTGGCCAGCTACTACTACGACCGCACCGGCCTGGAAACCGTCTGCCTGCGCATCGGCTCCTCGTTCCCGGAACCGGCCGACCGCCGCATGATGGTCACGTGGCTCAGCTACGACGACCTGGTGGAAGCGCTGCGCAGCTCCCTGTTCGCCACCCGCGTGGGCTTTACCATCCTGTTCGGCACGTCCGACAACGACGTGGCATGGTGGGACAACAGCAAGGCCTCGCACATCGGCTACCGCCCCAAGGACAGCTCGAAGCAGTTCGACGGCAAGTTCCCCGACAGCGGCGTGTACCCGGACCCGAACAGCTCCGTCACCTACCACGGCGGCGCCTTTGCGCTGGCGCCGATGCGTTTCAAGGACTAGCAGCCAGCACCACCGCGTTGTACACCGCATGGACCAGCATGGGCGCGAGCAGCGTCCTGCTGCGTTCATAGGCCCACGCCGCGCAGCAGCCCAGCACGAACACCGGCAGCATCGCCAGCGGCGGATGCACCACCGCGAAGATCGCCGCGCTCGCGGCGAGCGCCTGCCAGGCCGGTATCGATCGGCGCAAGCCGCCGTAGATCAGACCCCGGAAGATGAATTCTTCGCACAGCGGGGCCGCCACCACCGTCAACGCCATCATCCACAGCCCCGAATAGGCCACCGCATCGACGAGAGTATCGCCGGCCGGCAGCGGCACGTGCCACGCCTTGAGCGCGGCCAGGTACGCCAGCGCCACCGCGCAGGCCAATACACACGGCAGCACCGCGATTTTTATCGACGACCACCAGCCTGCGCCGCGCAGTATCGCCGGTACTTCGGTAGTTTTCGCGCGCCAGTAAACCAAACGCATCAGCACATACACCAGCAGGCCGGCAACGCCGAAGGCTATCGTCAATGCTGGTAGCGTGGCCTGCGGTTTGCCTTGCATTAGCAGCAGCGCAACGATGGCCTGCACGATGAAAAAGCCGGTGGCGGCGATCAGGCCGTCGGAGGCCGATACCCGCGCCGGCGGCGACGCGCCCGGGTCGAGCAGGTAGGGCAGGGCGTCGCGCGCCTTCTGCCACAGGGCCAGCGCCAGCGCTGCGCTCAGCACCATGATCACCAATTTCTGCGACCATACGCTGGTGTAGATCGACCACGTGTAAAAGCCGGCCAGCAGCAGGAACAGGTAGCTGTAGGTGGGGCGGATGCGCTTGTGCACTTCGATGGCCGTGGGGTCGCACGCGAACACGCCCAGCGCCACGGCGATGGTGGAATAGATCGGAATGCCGGCCAGCACGATCAAGAGCAGCACCAGCATCTGCCAGGTTGGCGTTGGCGCGGTGGCGAGGGTGAGCACAGCCACCATCAGCGGATAGACCAAGGCCAGCGCACCCCACAGCCGCGCCTTTTGCTTCAACACGCTTTCCACCGAATGGGGCACCGTGTACAGCAGCCACAGGGCGTTGCCTTCGTTGTTGAGGGTCTGGAAGGCCGACAGCATCAGCACATATACGCCGATGCCGAATGCAATCGCCGCCGCCACGGTCGGCATGGTGCCGAACTGGGAGAGGGTGTCCAGTTTGCCGTTGAACACCAGCTGGCTGCCCACCACGATCAGCGGCAGCACCAGGGTTTGCACCAGGAAGTTGCGGTCGCGCGCCAGCAGGCGCAGTTCGCGCCGCATCACCGGCGACAGCGGCAGGTGCAGGCCCGGCTTCTCCGGCTGCGTGGATGCGGCGGCTTTGCGACCGCTCTCGCGCACGCCCGAGCCGACCACGCCATGGCGCAGTTGCCGGCGCATCAGCGCCACTCCCAGCCACAGCAGCACGACCAGTTGCGCCGCCAGCAGCGCTGCCAGCATGGTCAATTGTTGCAGGCTTTGGGCTTGAATTGCCTGCAGCAGCACGCCGGGCGGCAGCCACAAGCCCCAGGCCGGAAAGCCGCGCGCCAGATCCATCACGAAGCTGCTGGCGGCGGGCATCGACAGCGCGAACACCAGGTACAGCATGGGCGCGTTCAGCAGCGAGAGCAGCGCCTGCAGGTTGCGCAACTGCGCTGCCGCCAGCCACAGGCGCACGCCGGTGTCGGCCAGCGTGTGCAGCAGCGCTGCCAGCGGCAGCAGCAGCGCGGTGGCCAGCACTGCGATCGGCACGGCGGTCCACTGGTAGCCGGAGTACCAGGCGATCATCGCGTACGGCGGAAACAGCGCGAAGATGCCGGACAGGTTGCTGGCGCTGCGTTCCACCAGCCGCCCCCACAGCAGGGTGGAACGCTCGACCGGCAGCGTCACCAGCCATTCCAGGTCCCAGTCCGGCTTGGCCAGTTCCTTGCCGGCCAGCGGCAGCAGCACCGCGATGGCAAACAGCGCAGTGAGCACCATCGCCAGGCCGCCCAGCAATGACGGATCGAATGGCGCCGCGTGCAGTTCGGCCGCTGCCGCCTCGAAGTTGAAGTAGCCGCGCCGGTCTGCGCCAGCCTGGGCGCAGGCGCCGCCGTCCACCAGCCGGCACTGCATATTGAGCACCGCCATGCGCGACATGTTCAGGCACACGAACAGCATCAGCACCGCCACGACGGCCGAGACGATCCACATGCCGTTGCGCTTGCCGCCGTTGGCGACGCGGGTGACGGGGGCGCCGGCCTTCGGAGGTTTCTTCTTGCGGGCGAACACGCTGCCGACCTGGTTGAGCTGGCGCCGCAGCCGCATCCTGGTCATCAGCCATATCGCGCGCGCCGGTGACGGCGGCGCATGCACCGCGTGCTGGTCACGCATGGCCGGCAGCCGCGTCGTCGGTAATCTTGAGGAACACATCCTCGAGCGAACCGCTGCTCGCCGCTTCGGCGCGAATATCGTCAAGCGTGCCGGTGGCAACCAGCTGGCCCCGGTGGATGATGCCCACGCGGTCGCACAGCTTTTCGGCCATGTCGAGCAAATGGGTGGAGACAAAAATGGTTACGCCGCGCGCGGCGGCAGCCAGCAGCAGTTCCTGCACATCGCGCGAGGCGCGCGGATCGAGGCCGTTGATCGGTTCGTCGAGGATCAGCACCACCGGGTCATGGATCAGCGCGCAGGCCAGGCCCAGTCGCTTCTTCATGCCCAGCGAGTAGTTGACCGCGTAGTCTTCGCCCGCTTCTGCCAGGCCGAAGTCGGCCAGCAGGCGCGCGCTGCGCGCTGCCGCCTCCGCGCGCGGATAGCCGTGCATCTCGGCCACAAAAGCCAGGATCTCGCGCCCGCGCAGGTAGTCGTAAAACACCGGCGTGTCGGGCAGGTAGCCCACCCGGCGCTTGACCTCGGCCGGCTGTGCGTGGCAATCGAAGCCGTCGATCAGCACCCGCCCGGCGCTGGGCACCAGGATGCCCATCATCATGCGGATGGTGGTGGTCTTGCCGGCACCGTTGGGGCCGAGGAAGCCGAACAGCTCCCCGCGCGGCACGGTCAGGTGCAACGGCTTGACGGCGTCAAAGGCGCCGTAGGTCTTGGATAAACCCTGGAATTCGATCATGGCAGCGCAGTCCCTATGCTCAATGCGCCGACTTTTGCACCATGGCGCTGCCCACGCCGTGGCGCCAGCCTTCGCTCACCGCCGTTACCGTGCCGTCTGGGTTGAACACCAGCGCGTTGGCGGCGCCGATTTCCTCGGGCTCCGTGCTCCAACGCTGGCCGCGTTGGGCCAGCGCCCGCGCCGCCGGCAGCGCGGCGTACCCCGGCTCGATATCGGTGGCCATGCCATTGCGTTCGGACAGGCGCGGCGCATCGACCGCCTGCGGCATGGTCAGGCCCAGGTCGATGTAATTGACGATGGTTTGCAGCACGGTGGTGATGATGGTGGCGCCGCCCGGGCTGCCGATCGAAAATGCCGGCTTGCCGTCCTTGAAGGCCAGCGTGGGCGACATGCTGCTGCGCGGACGCTTGCCCGCTTCCGGCACATTCGGCGCCGGACCGGTAAAGTCGAAATCGGTCAACTCGTTATTGAGCAGGAAGCCGTAACCCGGCACCACCATGCCGCTGCCGCCCCACGACTCGATGGTATAGGTGTACGAGACGATATTGCCGTCCTTGTCGGCGACCGTCAGGTGCGTGGTGTGGGCGCCCTCGGCCAGCAGCTTGGCGCTGGCGGGGCGCAGCGGCACGCTGGTGTCGTTCTGGAACGGATACGGATCGCCGGCCGGCGCGTGCAGCGTGGCGCGGGCCGGATCGATCGCTTCGCGGCGGCGCGCGGCGTAGTCCTTGCTCAGCAGGCCGGCTACCGGTGCCTCGACGAATTCCGGGTCGGCCAGGTAGGCGTTGCGGTCGGCAAAGGCCAAGCGGCTCGCTTCCAGGTACAGGTGCTCGGCCTGCTCGCGCGGCAGGGCTTTCAGGTCGTAGCCTTCGAGGATGTTGAGCGCTTCGGCAATCGCAATGCCGCCCGAGCCGGGCAGCGGCATGCCATAGATGTCGTAGCCACGATAGGTGCTGTGCACCGGCAGGCGCAGGCGTGCTTCGTAATTGGCCAGGTCGGCCATGCTCATGTTACCGGGACGGACGCTCATGCCCGCTGCCACCGTGGGACGGTTGACGGCATCGACCACGGCACGGCCCATCTTGCCGGTATAAAAAGCCTTGACGCCGCCGGCGCCCAGTTCGCGGTAAGCGCGCGCCAGGTCCGGGTTGCGCAGCACGCTGCCCGCCACCGGCGGCTTGCCGTTCTTGAGATAGATGGCGGCGGTGGCCGGGAATTTGCCGAACTTGTCGAGATTGATGCCGAGCAGCCGGGTGAAGTTGTCGTTGACGGTAAAGCCATCGGTGGCCACCTTGACGGCAGGTGCGAGCACCTGTTTGAGCGACATCGAGCCATAGCGGGTGAGCGCTTCATCCCAGCCGCGCACGGTGCCGGGCACACCGACCGACATGCCGCTGGCCACCACGGTCTCGAAATCGATCGGCTTGCCCTGGTCGAGGAATACGGTGGGCGTGAAACTGGCGGGCGCCGTTTCGCGGTGGTCGATGGTGATCACGCGCTTGTCTTTGGCCAGGTAGATCACCATGAAGCCGCCGCCGCCGATGCCGCAACTGAACGGATCGGTCACGCCCAGTGTGGCGGCGGCCGCCACTGCCGCATCGATAGCGTTGCCGCCTTGGTTGAGAATGGCAATCGCCGCTTTCGATGCCGGCTCGCTGATCGTGGCCACTGCCCCGCCGGTGCCGGTTGCCACCGGCGTCTTGGCCCAGGCTGGGGGCAGCGCCAGGGTGAGTATGATGGTGGGAATCAGCAGATGGCTGGCGGGGCGGGGGAATGGTGTCATGGAATAGGGGCGGGCGTTTGCCAGAAAGGAAGTTGGTTGCATCATCCTTAGCTTAACCGAAATTCCTGTCCAGTCGACGTGTTGATACATCGCATACTTCGACGGCGTGCATGCATCTCGGTGTGAGGGGTGGTGCTATATGTAATCAGATCTGAATACATATATACTCACCATAAAACCTGTCTTCAAGGCGTCATTTGCCTCATTTGTCAAAAAGCAGTCTCGACCGTTTCAGCTCGCGATTGTAGACATGGTGGAAAAGGGTATGTTCCAACCCGCATATTGGCGAGGCCAAGGCGGGCGATCTACAGGGAATGCGCGTGGTCAAATTTACTTTTCAACGCCAGCAATACCTGGTGGCTTACCGGCCTCCTTCTGCGGCCGAGATGTCGTTGGTCGGGGCGGCGAGGGAATCATTATCGATAGACTTTTATCAGTTGGGTACGCACGAGAATTTCTATGCGAACCTCAAAAAGTATTTGAAATCGCGAGGAACGTGATGGCGCAAGTTAACGCGGAAAGCTTATTTAAAAGTTTCAAGAAGTTGCCAGCCCAAGAGAGGGCGAGGTTTTTTTTCCTGCTGGCCGAGCCGGGAATTGATGCAGATAGCTACTCATACGAGCAGGTGTTTGGCCACTTGGCCGATGCGCGCTTCACTGCGGCCGAGGCGGCCGAGTACCTGGAAGTGTCGCTCCCAACCTTCCGCCGTTATGTGAGGCAGCAGAGTATTCGAGCCGTGGGCCAGGTTGGGCGCAGCCAGTTGTTTTCTACTAGAGAACTGAAAGCTTTCAAACGGTCGTTACAGCAGATCCGGAATCGCTGAGCGCAGACTTACGACGAATGCGCGGCCGGCGCTGCCGCCACGTTGCTGACCCGGATGCTGACCCGGTAATCGGGAATGATATCGTTCTTGGGCGGCACTGTTTGCGGCTCGACGCCGACCAGGGTGAAGGTCAGGCCGTCTTGTGTGACGCTGGTGGCGCCGTTGGGCATGCTGTCGGACAGGACGAAATTGCTGGTGGCGCCGTCCGGACGGGTGAGGCTGAAGCTGTAGCTGATATAGCCGGCCCAGACGCACACGGCGCCTTCGCGGCAGCGGCTGTCGTTGACGCGGTCGAGGCGCACGACAGGGGCGACCAGCGTGCCTGCCTTGCCGCTGGCAGCGGGCTGGGCGGCTGGCGTGATCATGGCGCTGGCGCCTTGCGCCAGCACGTAAGTGGTGTTGAACGGTTGCGGCGTGGAAGCGGCGCGGCTGGTGCCGGATGCCGAACCACAGGCATACAGCCCGGCCATCACGACCGTCAGCAGGGGCAGGACGATCAGCTGGCGCAAAATGGATTTCTTCATCTTGACCTCTCTGAATATTGTGGTTAAAAATCTTAACAAAACTATCATTTGTGTGTCGCACGGTTAAGCTGCGGTGACGGCGTGACGGCTCAGGGGCAAACAAACCCCACCGGCAGCGCCCAAGCTGCGTAGAATGTCGGCACTTAGCAAACACTCACAGGGAATTACCATGCGCAAGACCGAACTGGCCAAGGCCGATGCCAAAAAAATCATGGGCAAAATGTCGGCGGGCCACGCGTCCAGCTTCGGCAAGGCGCCGGAAGTGATCGACAAGCGCGAACAGCGCCGCCGCGACCAGGCCCTGGGCCTGGTGCCGTTTGCCGTCAAATTGAATAGCGACCTGGTTGCGCAATTAAATGCACAAGCAACGGCGCGTGGCATTGATATGAATCAGCTGGTGGGCGAATTGTTGGCGAAAAGCCTGGCTGAATAAGAAACTGCTACCCCGTACGCGGTCAGCGTGACGCGGGTTTTATTGCTTGGTGTCGGACCCGCTGGGCCCGACACCGGCTGGCAGTGCGGATTAAACGTAAGCCGCCAGCGAACCCTTCATTTTCTTCAACGCTGCCGACTCGATCTGGCGGATGCGCTCGGCCGATACGCCGAACTCTTCCGCCAGCGTGTGCAGCGTGGCGCCCGAGCCGTCGTCGTTGGCCAGCCAGCGCGCTTCGACGATGCGACGCGAGCGGGCGTCGAGCTTGCCCAGCGCCTGCTCCAGGCCTTCCGATTGCAGGCGCGTGACTTGCTCCGCTTCCAGCACCCGGGTCGGTTCCGATTGCTCGGACGACAGATAGGCGATCGGCGCGAACTTGTCGTCTTCGTCGTCGGTTGGCGACTCCAGCGCGATGTCGCGACCGCTGAGACGGGTTTCCATCTCGATTACTTCTTCACGCTTGACGTCGAGCATCTTCGCCAGGCTATCCACTTGCGCCGGGCTCATTGCATCGAGGCCGGTCTTGTGGCTGCGCAGGTTGAAGAACAGCTTGCGCTGGGCCTTGGTGGTGGCCACCTTGACCAGGCGCCAGTTTTTCAGGATGTACTCATGCATCTCGGCCTTGATCCAGTGCATGGCGTACGACACCAGGCGCACGTTCTGGTCGGGGTCGAAACGCTTGACCGCCTTCATCAGGCCGATATTACCTTCCTGGATCAGATCGGCATGCGGCAAACCGTAACCGAGGTAGCCACGGGCGATCGATACCACCAGGCGCAGGTGCGACAGCACCAGTTGCTGCGCAGCGGCCAGATCGTTGCTTTCCTTGAGGCGTTTACCCAGCGATACCTCATCGGCGTGCGTCAACATCGGCAGGCGGTTGACAGCCGAAATATAGGCGTCCAGGTTCCCCAGGTTGCCAGTGAACCCGAGTCCCAAAGCACTGTTGTTGGCAGCGGCCAACGAGGTCGTTGCGGACATCATAGTCATTTTCATTTCCTTCGCTCGATGATTGCTGGTTGCTACAAAGACATTGATTAGCTCTGCAGTGTTCATATATTAGCACTCTCTGTCCGAGAGTGCCAATCGCTGCAAATCTATGGCCTTGATAGTAAATTTGCTATGAGCTTGATGAAGCTCATCGCTTCCATGTATGAAGTGTGCGCGTTGCAGCTTAGACTGGACTTAATCTCGTGCCTATGCTGAGGGGAGGGGCTTGGGAAGTCGGTGCGCGGCCGCACCTGAGGGGGCCGCAACCAGGCGGTTGCGGCGGCGGGAGATTATTGCACGCGCGCCAGGTGGCGCTGCACCGACAGGACGGCGCCGATCAGGCCCAGCCCGGCGGACAGGGCCAGCAAACCGGCCATCAGCGGCGCAGAGAGCGGCGTCAGCTGGAATTCCGACGCATACAGGCGCGCGAACTCGGCAATTGCTGCATTGAGCGGGCGCAGCGCCAGTGCCACCGCGCCCAGGGCCAGCGCGCCCGAGCACAGGCCCAGCAGCGCACCGGTGTAATAGAAGGGGCGGTGGATGAAGCTGTCGGTGGCGCCGATCAGCTTGGAAACCTGGATTTCCTCGCGCTGGGTCAGCACCTGCAAACGGATGGTGTTGAACACCACGGCCACCACCACCGTGCCCAGCGTGGCCGCCAGCAGCAGCGCCAGGCGCAGGATGCCCAGCAGGGCGGCCAGGCGCTTGACCCAGGCCGAATCGACTTGCACCGTATCGACCCCGGGCAGCTCGCGGATCTGCTCGGCCAGCACATCCACGTCGCCGCCGGACTCGGCCAGGCGGAACGCATCGAGCTTTAGCACATAGCTGTCCGGCAAGGGGTTTTCGCCCAGGGTGGTCAGTACGTCGGCCAGGCCGCTTTTTTCCTTGAGCGTCTCCAGCGCCTTTTCGCGCTCGGTGAAAATGATCTTGGCCTGCTTGTCGGGCACGGCCTGGCGCAGCAGCACGGCCAGTTCTTCGGCTTGCTGGCGCGGCGTATCCTGCTTGAGGAAGATGCTCAGCTCGGGATCGACCGACAACTGTTCGGACATCGGGCGCACATTGTCGAGCAGGGTGGCGCCCATGAACGGCAGCGCCAGCGCAATCGCCACCACTAATATATTGAACAGAAAACTTCCCGGCGCACGGCGCAGGTGCACCAGCGCGACCGACAGCGCGTAATGGTGCTGGCGGAACCAGTAAGTCATGGCGCCACCTCCAGTTGACCATGGTTGAGCCGGATCACGCGTGCGGCCGCGTCCAGCATCTGCTCGTCGTGGCTGGAAATGAGGCAGGTCACGCCCACCGAGTGGAACGCCTTGAGTGCATCGAGCACCTTGTTGGCGCTGGCACGGTCGAGGTTGGCAGTGGGTTCGTCGGCCAGGATCACCTGCGGCCGGTTGACGATGGCGCGAGCGATCGACACGCGCTGCTGCTCGCCGCCGGACAGGGCCAGCGGCTGGGCGCTGGCGCGCTCGAGCAGGCCCACCTTGTCGAGCGCGGCGCGGGCGCGCTGCTCGGCTTCGCGATGCGACGAGCCGGTGACCAGCAGTGGCAGCATCACGTTGGCCAGGATGGTACGGTCGGTGAGCAGGCGCTGCTGCTGGAAGATCAGGCCCAGCTTGCGGCGCAGGAACGGCACGGCCGATGAGCGGATGCGCGAAATATCCTGGCCGTTGACGATCACCTGGCCCGCCGTGGGACGTTCCACGGCGGCGATCATTTTCAGCAGGGTGGACTTGCCGGCGCCGGACGGGCCGGCCAGGAACACCAGTTCGCCCTTGTCAACGTTGAACGAGAGGTCGCGCAGCGCCACCGCATCGGGGGAGTACTGCTTGGAGACGTTGCGGAATTCGATCATTCTGATGGTGTGGTTATCCGTGATTAGCCGAGCAGCGCTTCAACAAACTCGGCCGCGACAAACGGCTGCAAGTCTTCGATTTTTTCACCGATGCCAATGAAGTACACGGGCACCGGGCGTACGCGGGCGATGGCAGCGAGCACGCCGCCCTTGGCAGTGCCGTCCAGCTTGGTAATGACCAGGCCGGTCAGCTTGAGGGCGTCGTCGAACGCTTTCACTTGCGCCAGCGCATTTTGCCCGGTATTGCCGTCGATGACCAACAAGGTTTCGTGTGGTGCGCCGTCCATGCCCTTGCCGATCACGCGCTGGACCTTTTTCAATTCTTCCATCAGGTGCAACTGGGTGGGCAGGCGGCCGGCGGTGTCGATCATCACCACGTCGAGGCCGCGCGCCTTGCCCGACTGCACCGCATCAAACGACACGGCGGCCGGATCGCCGGACGCCTGCGAGATCACGGTAATGTTGTTGCGCTGGCCCCAGACCATCAGTTGCTCGCGGGCGGCGGCGCGGAATGTGTCGCCGGCGGCCAGCAGCACCGACTGGCCGTTCGACTGCATGTGCTTGGCCAGCTTGCCGATGGTGGTGGTCTTGCCGGCGCCATTGACGCCCGAGATCATCATCACCATCGGCTGGTGGCGGCCCAGTTCGAACGGCTTTTGCAGCGGCAGCAGCAGTTCGGTCAGCAATTGCTTGAGCGCGGCCTTGACGGCGGCCGCATCGAGCAGCTTGTCTTCCTTGACCTTGCGCTTGAGCGCAGTCAGCAGGTACTCGGTGGCATCGACACCGGCATCGGCCATTAAAAGTGCTGCTTCGAGCTCGTCGTACAGGTCGTCGTCGATCTTGGCGCCGACGAACAGCAGCGACAGGTTGCTCGACGTCTTGGACAATCCCGCCTTCAGGCGCGACATCCATGATTGCTTTTGTGCCGGCTCCTCGATCGGCAGCAGGTCAGGCAGGTCGGACGTGACAACAGCGGCCGGCGTGGCCGGAACCGGAACCGGCGCCGGAGCGGACACCTGCGGCACTTCAGGGGCGACAGGTTTTTTCTTGAAGAAACTAAACATAGGTGGTTGGGGCGCTTCAAGCTGATGCCCGGCCAGGCCGGACATGGGAGGAAATGATGCTATTTTACCAGAGCGCGTGCGGCGGACCGCAGCCCTTGCAATGAAGCCGGCAGTCATCGTCGGAAACTGTTCCGCATGAGTTTTGCTCATATGCAAGGCGGCGTTTTCGGTGCGTCGCGCCCCTGTTTGGGGCGGTAAGCGCACGAAGTGGTGCAGTTTTTGTGGCTACGGCGCAACAGGTAGCATTTACTTACAAAATGCTGATATGTCCCTCAAAGTTGCATTTGGAACAGAAGTTAACCCTGTCACACGCCTGTAATACCGGTTTCAAAGTTGGTTTTTGACACTTCCGGGGATATTTCAGCGGCAAACCAGATGACAAGTTGTAAGCTTATTAGCAATGAGTTGGGGGTTAACACGAGCTCTTCGTTATAAAATAGCGTGGTAAATAGCAATGTAGCTATTTTTACTTGGTCCGACCACGATGTAGTAGCTGGTGCATGACATGGCACAGTGACACAGGCAGGCCGCACAACGGACTGCCAAGTCATGTTCATCGTGCGGAAAAAACGGGGCTGGTTCGCTTGCTCGGCATGAAATATTGCGATGCGATAAAATACGGGCGTTTTGGATGTCTGGCAAGCACGACAACGGGGCAATATGAACGTTTTTGTACCAGCCAAATAACCAAGCAGCTGTAGAGTACCGCCTCCGGTGCCGATAGCGCCACGGTAAGCAAGCAGTGGCTGCTGGGGAGTAAGCCCTCACGCACAAACGGCGTCCGAGCAGGCGTCGATAAGCAACCGAATTGAGCCGCACTACTAGCTTTACCTTTTGATAGCAATACAACTGAAGGAAATAAAGAATGAAAAAATCCCTGATCTCCATCGCCATCCTGGGCGCCCTGAGCAACGTCGCAATGGCGCAATCGAACGTTACCCTGTACGGTATCGTCGATGCCGGTATCGTCGCTGAACGTGGCGGTATCAACGGTAACGTTACCAAACTGGGTAGCGGCACCGCTTCGGCTTCGCGTATCGGTTTCAAAGGCACTGAAGACCTGGGTGGCGGTCTGAACGCTATCTTCAAGCTGGAAGCCGGCGTAAAAACCGATGACGGCGCACTGGACAACAGCACCAACCGTCTGTTCAATCGCGAAGCTTATGTTGGTCTGAGCTCGAAAACTGCCGGTACCCTGACCCTGGGTCGTCAGTACACCCCTTACTACGAAGTTCTGCGCGACGTGGGTGACCCGTTCGCAATGGGCATGGCCGGTACCGCCAAAAACTTGTTCCCAGTGGGCTCGACCAGCGCCGTGGCTAACGTCACGACCGGCACCCGCAACGACAACGCTGTTGTGTACAAAACCCCTAGCTACTACGGTTTCTCGGGTTCGGTTTCGTACAGCCTGGGCGAACAAGCTGGCGATTCGGGCGCGCAGCGTCAAATCGGCGCATCGGGTCTGTACACCAATGGCGACCTGAACGTTGGTATCGCGTACAACACGCACAACAACGACACCGCGACCAATCCTAACCTGCGTAACGGCCACAACACCCTGGTTGCTGCCAACTACAACTTCAAGGTTGTCAAAGCTTACGTTGCTTACGGCAACAACAAGGGTCTGAACAGCTCGAACGTTGCAGTGCCTAACGCATACAGCAATCTTCCTTACGGCAACTCGGAAAACACCGTCAACGCACTGGTTGGTCTGACCGCACCAGTGGGCGACGCCGGCACCGTGATGGCTTCGTACACCCGCAAAAACGACAAAGATCCGCTGAACCGCGATGCTACCCAACTGGCTGTCGGTTACTCGTACGCGCTGTCGAAGCGCACCAGCACCTATGTTGCTTTCGCTAAAATCAACAACAAGAACGGCGCTGCTTACACCGTTGGTAACAACACCGAAAGCGGTACGGGCGACAAAGCGTTCAACCTGGGCGTAAAACACTCGTTCTAATCTGATTTTTCAGATTTAGAATCCACAACGGCTGCCTGGTGCAGCCGTTGTTCTTTTGGGAAAGCGATCAACGAATGAAGAACCGACAACGTGCGCTGCTGGCCGGCGCTCTGCTGCTGGCATCGTGCGCGGTGCTGGCTGCGCCCAAGGCGTCCGGCACGCGCAAGGCCGCCGACGAGCGCGGTTTGCCGCGTTACGGCATGCTGGTGTTTTCCGACCTGTGCATCAACGCCGACAGCGGCGAGTTCGGCGGCCAGCGCATCACCTTGCAGCGGTTTAACGAAGTCGATACCGTGCTGTACGAATACACGGCCGGCGGCATCAGCTGGCCGGTGGTGGCCAGCGACGTCAATATCGACCCGCGCGGCAGGCAGATGTACTTCACCGTGGAGCCGCCGGGAGAAGATGAGCGCACCATCAGCGGCAAGATCGTCGACGGTGGCAAGGCGCTGGTGCTTGACGGCGGCTACTGCGGCGACGCCACGCTGCCGATGCGGCTGCCGCTGGTGACCGACTTCGGCCGCAAGGCCGGCGTGTGCCGCGTTTGCCCGCTGCCAAAAGAGCAGAAGGATGCGCCAGCCGTCGAGAACGGCGGCGCCTGAGATTAGTTGCCTTTCCTGGCCGCTTGAGCGGCCTGGGCCGTGTTGCGGATGGTGGTCAGCGTCGCTCCTGGCGTAATCAGTTCGCCGTCATACCGCAGTTCTATCAGCGCCGGCAGCTGTTTCTCATCGGCCCACGCCAGCGCGCGCGCCAGCGCGGGCGCGAATTGCGCCGTCGCAGTCACCACCTCGCCATGGCCGCCATAGGCCACCGCCAGCGCCGCGAAGTCTGGGTTGTGCAACTCCGTGCCCGACACGCGGCCCGGGTAATCGCGCTCCTGGTGCATGCGGATGGTGCCGAACATGCCATTGTTAAACACGATCACCACCACGCCCGCGCGGTACTGCACCGCCGTAGCCAGCTCCTGGCCGTTCATCATGTATTCGCCGTCGCCGGCAAAGGTGATCACGGTGCGGGCCGGGTCGATGATCTTGGCCGCCACGCCGGCCGGCACGCTGTAGCCCATGGCGCCGCTGGTGGGCGCGAGCTGGGTGCGCATGCCGCCGTAGCGGTGGAAGCGGTGCGCCCAGGTGGCGTAGTTGCCGGCGCCATTGGTGATGATGACGTCGTGCGGGGCGATGCGGTCGATGTCCTGCACCACCTGCCACAGGTCGAGCGGCGCGCTGCCGTCCTGGAAGATCGGCGGCTGTTGCTGCCAGGCGGCCAGGTCGGCGCGGGCGGCCGCCACGCTGGCGCGCCAGGCATCGCTGTTGAGTGGTTCGAGTGCGGCCAGCATGGCGGCAAATTGCGGCATGCCGCTGTTGATCATCAACTCGGCCTGGTACACGCTGCCCAGTTCCTCGGCGTCCGCGTGGACATGCACCAGGCGCTGCTGCGGCACCGGCGCGGCCAGCAGGCCGTAGCCGCCGGTGGTCATCTCGCCCAGGCGCGGGCCGATGGCAACGATCACGTCGGCCTCGCGCACGCGCTGGGCCAGCACCGGGTTGATGCCGATGCCGACGTCGCCGGCGTAATTCGGGTGGTCGTTGTCGAGCAGGTCCTGGAAGCGGAACGCGCATGCCACCGGCAAGTCGTTGATTTCCGCAAAGCGGCGCAGGTCGGCGCATGCCGGTTCGGTCCAGCCGCCGCCGCCGATCAGGAGCAGCGGGCGCTGCGCACCTTCCAGCATGGCGCGGACGGTGGCCATTTGCGCGGTCGATGGCGACGCCTGCACCGGCTGGTAGCGGCGTGTATCGGCGACTGCGGCCAGGGTGGTGAGCATGTCCTCGGGCAGGGCCAGCACCACCGGGCCGGGACGGCCGCTGGTAGCGACCTGGAACGCGCGCGCCAGGTATTCGGGGATGCGGTCGGCGCGATCGATCTGCGCTACCCACTTGACCATCTGGCCGAACATGCGGCGGTAGTCGATTTCCTGGAACGCTTCGCGGTCGATGAAGTCGCTGCCCACCTGGCCGATGAACAGGATCATCGGCGTCGAATCCTGGTACGCGGTGTGCACGCCGATCGAGGCGTTGGTGGCGCCCGGCCCCCGCGTCACAAAACAGATCCCGGGACGGCCCGTCATCTTGCCGTAGGCATCGGCCATGAAGGCGGCGCCGCCTTCCTGGCGGTTGATGATGAAGCGGATGCCGGAGTCGTGCAGCGCGTCGAGCACGTCGAGGTAGCTTTCGCCGGGCACGCCGAAGGCGGTATCGACGCCGTGGATCTGGAGGGCGTCGACCAGGATCTGGCCGCCGCTGCGGGTGGGGTGCGTCATGGTAGGAGGCCTTGTCAGGTGGTGGTGCGTCATTCTAAGACGGCGCCACGGCGCGGGCTTTAACAATGGCGACATCAAATTCGGAATTGGCGGCATGGACTGGTACAATACCGCCTGAAGCAAGCCAGACAGCCGCTGGCCAGCGCGTAATGCCTGGCGGGAGGAAGGTCCGGACTCCACAGAGCGGGGTGACGGTTAACGGCCGTCCGCCGAAAGCCTTTGCTGGCGCAAGCCGGCGAGGTATAAGGCGAGGAACAGGGCCACAGAGACGAGCGTATTAAGTTACGGTGAAACGCGGTAACCTCCACCTGGTGCAATTCCAAATAGGCACGCGATGATGCTGCTCGCGGAGCGTGCGGGTAGGAAGCTTGAGCGCTGGAGTAATCCAGCGCCTAGAGGAATGGCTGTCATAGCGCGGTTCTGCCGCGCCGTAACAAAATCCGGCCTATCGGCTTGCTTCAACTAATGACCATGCGGCGCCTGCCGGATCGACGCGACGCCGCGCCGACCGGGGGACGCCGATGAAACACTACATACTTGCCCTGGACCAGGGCACCACCAGCTCGCGCGCCATCGTATTCGACCACGCCGGCCACATCTGCGGCAGCGCGGCGACCGAATATCCCCAGCATTTCCCCCATCCGGGCTGGGTCGAACACGATCCGCAGGACATCTGGCGCAGCCAGCTCGAGGTCGCCCGCCAGGTCTTGCGCGACAACCACATCGACCCGCGCCAGATCCTTGCCATCGGCATTGCCAACCAGCGCGAAACCACCATGGTGTGGGACCGCGCGACGGGCGAGCCGATCGCCCCGGCCATCGTCTGGCAGGACCGCCGCACGGCCGATACCTGCGACGCCCTGCGCGCAGCGGGCAAGGACCGCGTGATCAAGGCCGCCACCGGGCTGGAACTGGACGCCTATTTCTCTGCCACCAAGCTGAAATGGCTGCTCGACCACGTACCCGGCGCGCGCGACCGCGCGCGGCGCGGCGAACTGGCGTTCGGCACCATCGACAGCTGGCTGGCGTTCCAGCTGACCGGCCGCCACGTGACCGACGTCGGCAACGCGTCGCGCACCATGCTGTTCAACATCCACCTGCTGCGCTGGGACAGCGATATGCTGGCGCTGTTCGACATTCCCGAGGAGTTGCTGCCGCAGGTGGTGTCGTCGAGCGAGGAAATCGGCACTACCAGGCCCGAGCTGTTCGGCGTGCCGATACCGGTGGCCGGCATCGCCGGCGACCAGCAGGCCGCCACCTTCGGCCAGGCCTGCCTGCAGCCGGGCATGGCCAAGAATACCTATGGCACCGGCTGCTTCATGCTGATGCACCTGGGCCGCCACCCGGTGGCCTCGCACAACCGCCTGCTCACCACCGTGGGTTGGCGCGTCGACGGCGAGACCGATTACCTGATGGAGGGCAGCGTGTTCATGGGCGGCGCCACGGTGCAGTGGCTGCGCGACGGCCTGGGCCTGATCCGGCAGTCGAGCGAGGTCGAGGCGCTCGCTGCCAGTGTGCCCGACAGCGGCGGCGTGTTCCTGGTGCCGGCCTTTGTCGGCCTGGGCGCGCCGCACTGGGACCCGTACGCGCGCGGCGCCCTGGTGGGCCTGAGCCGGGGCAGCCATCGCGGCCATATCGCCCGCGCCGCGCTCGAGGCGATCGCCTACCAAAGCGCCGAGCTGATGATCGCCATGCAGCGCGACGTGGCCGCGTCGCACCGCGACTTCACCCTCACCGAGGTGCGTGCCGATGGCGGCGCCGCCCGCAATGACCTCCTGATGCAGTTCCAGGCCGATCTGCTGGGCGTGCCGGTGGTGCGTCCGCAGGTGACCGAAACCACGGCGCTGGGCGCGGCCTACCTGGCCGGGCTGGCGGTGGGCTACTGGGACAGCCGCGAGGAGGTGGCGGCGCAATGGGCCTGCGAGCGGCGCTTCGAGCCGGCCATGGGCGATGACCAGCGCCAGGCCTTGCTGGCGACCTGGGGCAGGGCGGTCGCGCGTTCACGCGACTGGCACCGAGACCTGGAAAATTAATACTTAATTAACTTTTCCGAGCCCGAAGAACCGGAAAATCGTGCTGCCGGACGGCCAGTCATGTCGCCCGGCGACGCACCGGTTGAAATAATATGTATAGACAACTTGAACTAAATGGTATGTTAATCTGACTAACCAGGACAGCTTGCCGGAAGCCGACTGAAAGTCACTGATCCACTGTTTATCCGCTGCCGTAGCCGCTCTGCCCGGAATTGATGGCATTTCTTCCCCGCTGGGCCCCTCGACATTACCGAACCAGACTGTTGCAAATAATTTAATGCAATGTTGTTATCTAGCAACTTTGTGCAATTATTTTATTGTTTTGTTCCCGTCATTTTTGATCGAGCGCAAACCCCAAAACCGCGTGTACAGATGAGAGTCCACATTCAGTTTTCGAGATAAGTACTTAATTTGTTGAGCTATTTTGTTTCTAGGTGGCTTCAAGGAATCGCGCTAAGTCCTTAATTTCATTAATAAAATCGGGTTTTCGATTGCCGGAAAGCGCTTGACCACCATTGTTCCATCCACTAAAGTGGGCATCTGTGTGAAAAAGTGTCTTTTTGTGGGAAATTTCTACTGACTTAGCGGCAGCGGAAGTTGAACGATAAAAGTTGCAATTCATACTCCGCTAACAATACTGAGGTCAAAGGTAATCCCGTGTTTCAAGGCGCGTCCGCAATCAATCTCGATGCAAAAGGCAGGATGTCCATCCCTGCCAAGCATCGTGACGCGCTGGCCATCCAATGCGATGGCCGCCTCACGCTCACCCGCCATCCCGACGGCTGCGTCATGCTGTTCCCCCGTCCCGTGTGGGAGCAGCACCGCCAGCAGATCGCCCAGTGGCCCATGCAGGCGCGCGCCTGGCAACGCATCTTCCTTGGCTACGCCACCGACGTCGAACTCGACACCGCCGGCCGCATCCTGATCGCTCCCGAACTGCGCACCGCCGTCGGCATCGAGCGCGAAGTGATGTTGATGGGCATGGGCTCGCATTTCGAAATCTGGGATGCCGCCAAGATGGCGGAAAAAGAGCAGCAGGCCATTGATGCCGGCACCCCCGATGTCCTCGCCAATTTCTCTTTCTAAGGTACTCCGTGATCACTACTACTACGGTACCTGACAGCCCGGTATCCGACCGTGCAGCATCCGATTTCCAGCATCGCACCGTCCTGCTGGACGAGGCGGTCGATGCCCTGGCGCTGCACGGCGCACGCGCCAACGGCTTGTTCGTCGACGGCACCTTCGGCCGGGGCGGCCACTCACGCCTGATCCTGTCGAAGCTGGGCGCCAACGCGCGCCTGATCGCCTTCGACAAGGACCTGCAGGCAATCGCCACCGCCGAACAAATCGACGATCCACGTTTCACCATCGTCCACGACAGCTTTGCCACCATGCGCGCGGCGCTTGCCGCACGCGGCGCGGCGCAGGTGGACGGCATCCTGCTCGACCTGGGCATTTCGTCGCCGCAGGTGGACGACGCCGCACGCGGCTTCAGCTTCCGCAACGACGGTCCGCTCGACATGCGCATGGACACCACGCGCGGCATGTCGGCAGCCGAATGGCTTGCCATCGAAAACGAACAGACACTGGAAAAGGTTATCAAAGAATATGGGGAAGAACGGTTTGCTTTCCAGATTGCAAAGGCGATTGTTGCTCGCCGGGCAATCGAACCAATTTCGACCACACGACAGCTTGCCGGCATCGTGGCAGGCGCGGTCAAAACCCGGGAGAAGGGCAAGGATCCGGCCACTCGCACCTTTCAGGCTATCCGGATTTTCATCAATAAAGAGCTTGAAGACCTCGAAATCGGTCTGAACCAGGCGTACGACAGCCTGGCCCCGGGCGGCATCATGGCCATCATCAGCTTCCATTCGCTGGAAGACCGCATGGTCAAGCGCTTCTTTGCTGCCCGCGCCAATGTCGAACAGCCCGACCGCCGCCTGCCGATCCGCGCCGTGGACCTGCCGCAGCCCGAGATCAAGCTGCTGGCCAAGCTCAAGCCGTCCGACGCCGAAGTGGACGCCAACCCGCGCGCCCGCTCGGCGGTAATGCGCGTGGCGCGCCGCCTGCCTTTCCCCGAGGACGCGGCGTGAGCGGCAAGATCAACATCGTGCTGTCCGCCTTGCTGGTGGGCTGCGGCCTGTCGCTGGTCAACGCCCAGTACCAGGCGCGCCACCTGTTCATCGAGCTGGAACGCTCGCAGTCGCAGGCGCGCCAGCTCGACATCGAATGGTCGCAGCTCCAGCTCGACCAGTCCACCCTGGGCAAGCACGCGCGCATCGAGGAAATCGCCCGCCGCGACCTGGGCATGACCGCGCTGACCGCCGCGCGCACGCAGTACCTGACCCCCGAGGCATCGAAATGAGCCGCGGCGGCAACCAGAACAACGCACGGGTCGCCCGCTCCAAGGGCGTGCCGTTCTCGAAGAACCCGGTACTGGCGGTGAGCCTGCCGGTATGGCGTTCGCGCGTCGTGCTGTTCGTGTTGTTCTTCGCGTTTGCCGCGCTGGCCGGCCGCGCCATGTGGTTGCAGGGCATGTCCACCCAGTTCCTGCAAAAGCAGGGCGAAGCCCGCTATGCCCGCACCCTGGTGCTGCCCGCCACGCGCGGCAAGATCACCGACCGCGATGGCCAGGTGCTGGCGTCGTCGGTGCCGGTCAAGGGGATCTGGGCCAACCCGGACGACGTGCAGAACGCACCGGCCGACCAGCTCAAGGAATTGGCCACGCTGCTGGGCATGACCAATGCCGAACTGCAGAAGAAGCTCGACTCCGACCGCAGCTTCGTGTACCTCAAGCGCCAGGTCGAGCTGGACGTGGCCGACAAGATCGCCAAGCTCAAGATCACCGGCATCGGCTCGGAAAAAGAATACAAGCGCTTCTACCCGCAGGGCGAAGTGACCACCCACGTGGTGGGCTTCACCAACCTGGAGGACGTGGGCCAGGAATCGATGGAACTGGCCCAGCAAAAAAGCCTGGTCGGCCAGCCCGGCACGCGCCGCGTGATCCGCGACCGCCTGGGCCACATCGTCGAAGATATCGGTTCGGTGCGTGAACCGCACGACGGCAAGGATCTCACGCTCTCGATCGACAGCAAGATCCAGTACATCGCCTTCACCCAGGTGAAAGACGCAGTGGAAAAATTCAAGGCCAAGGCCGGCGCTGCCGTGGTGCTCGATGTGCACACGGGCGAAGTGCTGGCGCTGGCCAACTATCCGACCTATAACCCGAACGACCGCTCCAAGCTCACCGGCGAGCAGCTGCGCAACCGCGTGATGACCGATACCTTCGAGCCGGGATCGTCGATGAAGCCGTTCCCGGTGGTGATGGCGCTCGACGCCAAAAAGGTCACGCCGCACACCATGATCGACACCGGCAACGGCGCCATGGTGATCGCCGACCGCGTCATCCACGATACCTCGCCGCACCACGTGATCGACGTCCAGACCGTGATCCAGAAGTCGTCCAACATCGGCACCACCAAGATCGCCATGGCGATGCCGGCGCAAGACCTGTGGGAAATGTTCACCAAGCTCGGTTTCGGCCAGCCACCCAAGTGGGGCTTCCCCGGCGCCGTGGCCGGCCGCGTGCGCCCGTACAAATCGTGGCGTCCGATCGAACACGCCAACATGAGCTTTGGCCAGGGCATGTCGGTGTCGCTGATCCAGCTGGCGCGCGCCTACCTGGTGCTGGCGCGCGATGGCGACATCATTCCGCTGTCGTTCCAGAAGGTGCACGAAGCACCGCACGGCACCCAGGTGATCAGTCCCAAGACCGCCGCCGAAATGCGCGAGATGCTGGAAATGGTCACGCTGCCGGGCGGCTCCGCCGTCAAGGCGCAAGTGCCCGGCTACCGCGTGGGCGGCAAGACCGGTACCGCGCAAAAATTCATCGGTGGCCGCTACTCGCACACCAAGTACATCGGCAACTTCGTCGGCATGGCGCCGATGTCGGACCCGCGCTTCATCATTGCCGTCATGATCGACGAGCCGAGCGGCCCTCTCAAATACGGCGGTGACGTCGCCGGCCCGGTGTTTTCCGCACTGGCCGCGCAGGCGCTGCGCGCCAAGAACGTGGCGCCGGACTCCGACCTGACCCATATCATCATTCCTGAATCCGCAGCACAGGGGAACATGTGACGACTTTAAACTTCGACCCGTTGGCCGGAATACCCGCCATCGCCGACGCGATCCGCAAGCTGGCGCCTGGCGCCCGCCTGACCTCGGACTCGCGCCGCGTGGAACCGGGCGACGTGTTTTTCGCTTTTGCCGAAGGCCGCGCCTTTATCGACAGCGCGGTGGCCAACGGCGCCGCGCTGGTGGTGTTCGACGCCGCTGGCGGTGCTCTGCCCGACAGCGCCAGTGTCGCCAGCATCGGCGTGGCCGATCTCAAACAACACGCGGGCCCGATCGCCCACGCCTACTACGCACAGCCTGACAGCGCCATGTTTACGGTTGGCGTGACCGGCACCAACGGCAAGACTTCGAGCGCCGTCTGGCTGGGGCAGGCCCTGGCGCGCAGTGGCGAACTCGCTGCCGTGGTCGGCACGCTGGGCGTGGGCGTATTCCGCGCCCGCGGCGAAGTCGATTACGACGTTACCGGCTACACCACGCCCGACGCCGTGCTGCTGGCGCGCACCCTGGCCGGCCTGCGCGAGCAGGGCGCCAAATCGCTGGCCATCGAAGTGTCGTCGATCGGCCTCGATCAGCACCGCGTGGCCGGCATGCATTTCGATGTGGCCGTGTTTACCAACCTCACCCGCGACCACCTCGACTACCACGGCGACATGGCCGCGTATGAAGCGGCCAAGGTCAAACTGTTCGACTGGCCGGGCCTGAAAACCGCCGTGGTCAATCTCGACGATCCGGCCGGCCTGCGCCTGATCGCCCACCTGAAAGCCAGGCCGGCCCTGGCCGGCACCATCCCGCTGATCGGCTACACGCTGCAGGACCAAGCCGCGCAACCCGATATCGACGACGTGCTGGTGCTGCGCGCCAGCCAGTTGCGCACCGGCCGCGCGGGCGGCACCGAGTTCCACCTCGACTGTCCGCTGGGCGTGGCGCTGGTAAAAACCCAACTGGTGGGCGCCTTCAATATCAGCAATGCGCTGGGCGTGATGGGCGCGCTACTGGCCAGGGGCACCGGCCTGCGCGGCGCCATCGAGGCGGTGGAAGCCCTGGTCCCGGCGCCGGGCCGCATGCAGCAGGTGGGCGGCCAGGATGCGCCGCTGATCGTGATCGACTACGCCCATACGCCGGACGCGCTGGAAAAAACCCTGGCCGCGCTGCGCGCTGTCGCCACCGATCGCAACGGTCAGCTGTGGTGCGTGTTCGGCTGCGGCGGCGACCGCGATCCGGGCAAGCGGCCGCAAATGGGCAAGATTGCCCAGGCGGCCGACCAGGTGATCGTCACTAGCGACAATCCGCGCAGCGAAGATCCGCACGCCATCATCGAGCAAATCGTCGCCGGCATGGACCTGAACAACCCGGCTTCGCGCGTGCAAACCCAGGACGACCGCGCCGGCGCCATCTTGTCGGCGATCAAGCACGCGGCCAAGGCCGACGTGATCCTGCTGGCGGGCAAGGGCCATGAGCCGTACCAGGAAATCAAGGGCAAGAAGCTGCCGTTCTCGGACACCGACCACGCCCAGCTGGCGCTGTCGGCGCGCCTGACCATGATGAGGACCCATTGATGCGCGCTGCACTCGCACAGGTCCTGCCTTCGCTTACCGGCGCTGCGTTCATCGGCGACGGCGCGCTTGAATTCAATGGCGTCTCCACCGACAGCCGCAGCGTGGCCGCCCGCGCCCTGTTCGTCGCCCTGCGCGGCGAGGTGTTCGACGCCCACGCGTTTTTGCACGATGTCGTCGCGAAGGGCGTCGCTGCCGTGGTGGTGGAAGAAGTGCCAGATGGTTTGAGCGTGCCGGCCATCGTCGTGCCGAACACGCTCGTCGCCCTGGGCCAGCTGGCCAACTGGTGGCGCGGCCAGTTCGCGGTACCGGTGATCGGCGTGACCGGCAGCAACGGCAAGACCACGGTCAAGGAAATGATCGCCACCATCCTGGCCGCCGCCCACGGCGAGGCAGGTCGGCTGGCCACGCGCGGCAACCTGAATAACGAAATCGGCGTGCCACTGACCTTGTTCCGCATGGATGCGGAGCAGCAGTCGGCCGTGATCGAGATGGGCATGAACCATCCGGGCGAAATCGCGCGCCTGGCCGCGATTGCCGCACCGACCATTGCCATGGTCAACAACGCCCAGCGCGAACACCAGGAATTCATGCACACGGTGGAAGCGGTAGCGCGCGAAAACGGCGCCGTGCTGGCGGCCTTGCCGGCCGATGGCGTGGCTGTCTATCCGCACGACGACGAGTACACGCCGGTATGGGACGAACTGGCCGCCGGCCGCCGCGTGCTGCGCTTCGGCTTGAGCAAGGCCGCCGAGGTGTCGTGCACCTTCCGTGCCAACGACTCAGGTACCACATTCGGCAACGAGATGTTCGTCACCATCCGCGCAAGCAACAGCAAGGGCGAAGAACAGTTCTTCGTCAACTTGCAGGCGGCCGGCGAACATAATGTGCGCAATGCCCTGGCAGCGGTAGCGTGTACGTACGCGGCCGGCATCGCGCTGGAACACATCAAGCTGGGACTTGACACCTTTGCACCGGTCAGCGGCCGCCTGCAACGCAAGGCCGCCGTCAACGGCGCCACCGTCATCGACGACACCTACAACGCCAACCCGGATTCGGTGCGCGCCGCCATCGACGTGCTGGCGAAAGCCGCTGCGCCGCGCGTGCTGGTGCTGGGCGACATGGGCGAAGTGGGCACGCAGGGCCGCGAGTTCCACCAAGAGATCGGCGCTTACGCGCAGAGCAAGGGCATCGAACAGGTGCTCGTTACCGGCGAACTGGCCGCCCACATGCGTGGGGACGTCATTCGTCATTTTGAACAATTCGACGCCTTGCTGTCCGCAGTGGATGCGGCAGTCACGTCGAACGCAACCGTATTGATCAAGGGCTCCCGCTTCATGAAAATGGAACGGGTCGTGCAGCATTTGATTGGATTGCAACAAGCTATTAAAGGAAGTCACTAATCATGCTGCTTTGGCTCGCTCAGTTTTTCCAGGACGAGATAGGCCCGCTCCGGGTCTTTAACTTCATCACCTTCCGCGCCGTTGCCGCTGCGGCCACCGCCCTGATCATCGGCCTGGCGGCCGGTCCGGCCGTGATCCGCATGCTGACGTCGCTCAAGTACGGCCAGGCCGTGCGCACCGACGGTCCGCAAACGCACCTGAAAAAACATGGTACCCCCACCATGGGCGGCCTGTTGATCCTGATCGCCATCGGCGTGTCCACGCTGCTGTGGTGCGACCTGTCCAACCGCCTGATCTGGCCGGTGCTGGTGGTTACGCTGGGCTTTGGCGCCATCGGCTGGGTCGATGACTACCGCAAGGTGGTCAACCAGGACCCGGAGGGCATGCGCTCCGCCGAAAAGTACTTCTGGCAGTCGCTGGTCGGCCTGGCCGCCGCGCTGTACCTGGCGTTCTCCGTGTCCGCGCCAAATGCCGGCAAGGTGTTCGAGCTGTTCTTCGCCTGGGTGCAGTCGGGCTTCCAGATGGACCTGCCGCCCAAGGCCGATTTGATCGTGCCGTTCTTCAAGACCATCAGCTACCCGCTGGGCGTATGGGGCTTCATCGCGCTGACGTACTGCGTCATCGTCGGCACCAGCAATGCCGTCAACTTTACCGATGGTCTCGACGGTTTGGCCATTATGCCGACCATCCTGGTCGGCGCGGCCCTGGGCCTGTTCGCCTACCTGACCGGTAGCGCCACGTATTCGAAGTACCTCTTGATTCCGCACATTCCGGGCGCGGGCGAGTTGATCATCTTCGTCGGCGCGTTGGCTGGCGCCGGTCTCGCCTTTTTGTGGTTTAACACCCATCCGGCCCAGGTGTTCATGGGCGACGTCGGTGCGCTGGCCCTGGGCGGCGCGCTGGGCACCATTGCCGTGATCGTGCGCCAGGAAATCGTGCTGTTCATCATGGGCGGCATTTTCGTGGCGGAGACGGTGTCGGTGATCATGCAGGTGGGCTGGTTCAAGTACACCAAGAAGCGTTACGGCGTGGGCCGCCGCGTGTTCCTGATGGCGCCGCTGCACCACCATTTCGAACAAAAAGGCTGGAAAGAGACCCAGGTCGTCGTGCGTTTCTGGATTATCACGATGATGCTGGTGTTGGTTGGTTTGTCTACCTTGAAGCTGCGATGAGCTACGACGGCAAAAACGCACTGGTTTTAGGCCTCGGCGAATCCGGCCTGGCGATGGCGCTGTGGCTCGCCCGCAGCGGCGCGCGCGTACGCGTGGCCGATACCCGCGAGTCGCCCGAGCGCCTGCCTGCCTTGCAAGCTGCGGTGCCAGGCGTGGAGTTCGTCGCCGGTGCGTTCGACGCGGCGCTGCTCGCTGGCGTCGATTTCGTCGCTGTCAGTCCGGGCCTGGCGCCGGGCCGCGAACTGGCCGTGATCGCTCCGGCAGCCGGTGCCGCCGGTATTCCGGTCTGGGGCGAGATCGAGTTGTTCGCCCGGGCGCTGGAGTCGTTGAAGGGTGAACGCGGTTATGCACCGAAGATCATCGCGATCACTGGCACCAATGGCAAAACGACCGTGACCACGCTGGTGGGCCAGTTGTGCGAACGCGCGGGCAAGACCGTGCGCGTGGCGGGCAATATCAGCCCGGCGGCGCTCGACGTGCTGCGCGAGGTACTCGATAACGACAGCTTGCCTGACGTGTGGGTACTGGAACTTTCCAGCTTCCAGCTCGAAACCACCTTCACCCTCGAAGCGCACGCCGCCACCGTATTGAACGTCACCCAGGACCACCTGGACTGGCACGGCGACATGCCGTCGTATGCCGCCGCCAAGCACCGCATCTTCGCCCACGACACCGTGCGCGTACTGAACCGCGACGACGCGACCGTGATGCGCATGGCCAGCAATAACGGCGTCAATGTCAGTTTCGGTACCGATGCCCCGAAACACCTGGGCGACTTTGGCCTCAACAACGAGCGCAACGTGCTGTGGCTCGCCACCGCCGTGCCGGCCGAGGAAGAGGGCGAGCCGAAGAAGCGCAAGAAGAACGATCCGCCGCCGCCACCGGTCGAGACCACGGTGAAAAACCTGATGCCGTCCGACGCGCTGCAAATTCGTGGCGTGCACAACGCCGCCAACGCGCTGGCCGCGCTGGCGCTGTGCCGCGCCATCGACCTGCCGCTCGCGCCCCTGCTGCACGGCCTGCGCGACTACCGCGGCCAGCCGCACCGGGTGGAACTGGTGGGCGCGATCAATGACGTCGAATACTACGACGACAGCAAGGGTACCAACGTGGGCGCCACCGTGGCCGCATTGAACGGCCTCGGTAAAGCCTTCACGGGCGCCGACCAGCGCCTGGTGGTGATCCTGGGCGGCGACGGCAAGGGCCAGGACTTCGGTCCACTGGCCGAACCGGCCGCTCGCTACGTGCGCGCCGCGCTGCTGATTGGCCGGGATGCGCCGCTGCTGCGCGCTGCGCTGGCGGATACCGGCATCGCGCTGGAAGACTGCGGCACCGATCTGCCCAAGGCGGTCATGCGTGCGCGCGACCTGGCGCAGACCGGCGACGCCGTGCTGCTGTCGCCCGCGTGTGCCAGCATGGACATGTTCAAGAATTACGCGCATCGCGCCCAGGTGTTCATCGACACCGTGCGCGAGATCGCCCTCGACAACGGACAGGAGCTCTGATGGCCTTCCAGATGCCGTTCCGCTTCGGACAGAAATCGGCGGTCACGCCGATCGATGGCCGCGCGCGGCAGTCGAAGATGATGGAGTACGACCAGCCGCTGGTCTGGGTCACCATCATCCTGATGCTGCTGGGGATGGTGATGGTGTATTCGGCGTCGATCTCGCTGCCCGATTCGCCGCGCTTTGCCAACTACGTGCGCTGGCAGAATACCTACTTCCTGCAACGCCAGGCCATGTTCGTGGTGGTGTCGCTGGTGATCGGCATGTTCGTGTTCCGCACCCGCATCGCCACCTTGCAAAAGTGGGCGCCTTACCTGTTCATCGGCACCCTGGTGCTCTTGGTCATGGTGCTGATCCCGGGCCTGGGCTCGGTGGTGAACGGCAGCCGCCGCTGGCTGTCGCTGGTCGTCATCAAGATCCAGCCGTCGGAACTGATGAAGGTCGTGGCGGTGCTGTATGCGGCCGACTACACGGTGCGCAAGCAGGAATACATGCACAAGCTGACCAAGGGTTTCCTGCCGATGGCCGCCGCCGTCGGTTTCGTCGGTTTGCTGCTGCTGCTCGAGCCCGACCTGGGCGCGTTCGGCGTGATCGTCTGCATCACCATGGGCATCCTGTTCCTGGGCGGGATCAACGCCGTATGGTTCGGCGGCATCGGCGTGATGCTGGTTGCCATTTTCGGTTCCATCATCGCGCTGTCGAAATTCCGCCGCGAGCGCTATTTCGCCTACCTCAATCCGTGGGACGAGAACAATGCGATGAACAAGGCGTACCAGCTGACGCACTCGCTGATCGCGTTCGGTCGTGGCGAAATCTTCGGCGTGGGCCTCGGCGGCAGCGTGGAAAAGCTGCACTACCTGCCCGAAGCGCACACCGACTTCCTGATGGCGGTGATCGGCGAGGAACTGGGCCTGGTGGGGGTGCTGATCGTGATTTCGATGTTCTACTGGATCGTCAAGCGGGCGTTTGACATCGGCCGCCAGGCCATTGCCATCGACCAGACCTTTGCCGGCCTGACGGCCAAGGGCATCGGCATCTGGATCGGTGTGCAGACCTTTATCAATATGGGCGTAAACCTTGGCCTGCTGCCCACCAAGGGATTGACCCTGCCGCTGATGAGCTATGGCGGCACGGGCGTGGTAATTAACTGCATCGGCCTGGCGATCCTGCTCCGGATCGACTACGAGAACCGGGTCCTGATGCGTGGTGGCAGATTATGAAACGACTGATGATCATGGCAGCCGGCACCGGCGGCCACATTTTCCCCGGCCTGGCAATTGCGCAGACCATGCGCGCGCGCGGCTGGGAAGTAACCTGGCTCGGCACGTCCGCCGGCATGGAGCAGGAGCTCGTGCCGAAAAGCGGCATCGCGATGGACAGCATCGACTTTACCGGCATGCGCGGCAAGGGCTTGTCGCACTCGATCGGCGGCGCGCTGAAAATGGTGAAGGCCTTCATCGCGTGCCACGGCTTCATCGGCCGGCGCAAGCCCGATGTCATCCTCGGCATGGGCGGCTACGTTACTGTACCGGGGGGCTTGATGGCCAAGCTGCGTGCCACGCCGCTGGCACTGGTGAACGCCGACGCCGCGCTGCTGTTGTCGAACAAGACGCTGGTGCCGTTCGCCGAGCGCGTGTGCTTCGGCTTCCCCGCCAACTTCGGCAAGGCGGCCGACAAGGCGGTGGTGACCGGCAACCCGGTGCGCAAGGAGATCCTCGATCTGCCGGCGCCGGCCGAGCGTTTCGTGGGCCGCAGCGGCGCGCTGCGCATCCTGGTCGTTGGCGGCAGCCTGGGCGCGAAGGCGCTCAACGACAATCTGCCGGCAGCGCTGGCGCTGATCCCGGCGGAGCAGCGGCCGGTAGTCACGCACCAGTCGGGCAAGAAGAATATCGATGCGCTGCGCGCGTCGTATGCGCAAGCCGGGGTGGCGGCCAACGTGGTCGATTTCATCGACGATATGGCCAGCGCCTATGCGCAGGCCGACGTGGTGATTTGCCGTGCTGGCGCCATCACGGTGTCGGAACTGACTGCCGCCGGCGTGGCCAGCGTGCTGGTGCCGCTGGTGGCATCGACCACCAGCCACCAGCGCGACAACGCGCAGTGGATGGCGAAGCAGAACGCGGCGATTCACATGCCGCAGACGGAAATGAGCGCGCAAAGCGTGGCGACGCTGCTCGAGACGCTCACGCGCACCGCGTGTCTCACCATGGCGACGGCAGCGCACAAGGTGGGCAAGCGCGATGCGAACGAGGCGATCGCACAGGTAATCGAACAACTGGCAGCAAAAGCTTAGAACATAGGAACCAGGCAGTGAAACATAAAGTACAGAACATACACTTCGTCGGCATCGGCGGCAGCGGCATGAGCGGCATCGCCGAAGTGCTGCTCACGCTCGGCTATTCCGTTTCCGGCTCGGACCTGGGCAGCAACGCTGTCACCCAGCGCCTGGCGGACATGGGCGCCAAAGTGTTCCAGGGTCACGCCGCCGACAATATCGGCGCGGCCGACGCTGTCGTCACCTCGACCGCTGTGCAGCAGGACAATCCGGAAGTACTGGCAGCGCGCGCGCGCAAGGTGCCGATCGTGCCGCGCGCGGTGATGCTCGGCGAATTGATGCGCTTGAAGCGCGGCATCGCGATTGCCGGCACCCACGGCAAGACCACCACCACCAGCCTGGTGGCCTCGGTGCTGGCGCAGGGCGGCCTCGATCCGACGTTTGTCATCGGCGGTCGCCTGACCGCCGCCGGCGCCAATGCCAAACTGGGCACCGGCGACTACCTGGTGGCCGAAGCCGATGAATCGGATGCATCGTTCCTGAACCTGACGCCGATGATCGAAGTGATCACCAACATCGACGCCGACCACATGGACACCTATGAGCACGATTTCGAAAAGCTCAAGCAGGCGTTCGTGCACTTCACGCACCGTCTGCCGTTCTACGGCCGCGCCATGCTGTGCATCGACGATCCGCACGTGCGCTCGATCATTCCGCACGTGACCAAGCCGGTCACCACCTACGGCTTCCACGAAGAAGCGGAAGTGCGCGCCATCAATGCCCGCGCCGTGGGCGTGGAAATGCACTTCACCGTGCTGCAGGACGGCTACCCGGACCTGGACGTGGTGCTGAACCAGCCCGGCATGCACAACGTGCAGAATGCCTGCTCGGCGATTGCGATCGCCCGCGAGATCGGCATCGCCGACCACCACACCCAAGCGGGCCTGGCCGGCTTCGGTGGCGTCGGCCGCCGCTTTACGCGCTATGGCGAGGTTGCCATCCCAACCGGTGGCACCTTTGCGCTGGTCGATGATTTCGGCCACCACCCGGTGGAAACCGAAGTCACGCTGGCTGCCGCGCGCGCCGCGTACCCGGGCCGCCGGCTGGTGCTGGCGTTCCAGCCGCACCGCTACAGCCGCACGCGCGACCTGTTCGAGGACTTCGTCAAGGTGCTGGGCGCGCCCGACGTGCTGGTGCTGGCCGAGGTGTACGCGGCCGGCGAAGCGCCGATCGTGGCTGCCGACGGCCGTTCGCTGGCGCACGCCTTGCGCGCACGTGGCAAGATCGAACCGATTTTCGTGGAAAACATCGGCGATATGCCGGAAACCATCATGAGCGTGGTGAAGGACGGCGACGTCGTCATCACCATGGGCGCCGGCGCCATCAGCGCCGTGCCGGCCAAACTGACTCATTATCCAAAGGTCTGACCATGAGCATCATCTCTACTGAAGATATCAAGGCGCTGGGCAAGGTGGGCGTGCTGTTCGGCGGCCGTTCGGCCGAGCGCGAAGTGTCGCTGATGTCCGGCGCCGGCGTACTGAAAGCGCTGCAAAGCAAGGGCGTTGACGCCCACGGCTTCGACACCGGCGAGCGCACGCTGGCCGAACTGGCCGAGCAACAATTCGACCGCGTGTTCATCGCGCTGCACGGCCGCTACGGCGAAGACGGCAGCTTGCAGGGCGCGCTGGAACTGCTGCGCATTCCGTACACGGGCAGCGGCGTGATGGCCAGCGCCGTGGCGATGGACAAGATCACCACCAAGATCCTGTGGCTGGCCGCCGGCCTGCCCACGCCGCGCTACGCGGTGATCGACGCCGCCTCCGACCTCGATGCCGTCAGTGCCGACCTGGGCCTGCCGCTGATCGTCAAGCCGCCGCACGAAGGCTCGACCATCGGCATCACCAAGGTGGAGCTGGCAGCCGACTTCAAGGCCGCGTGCGATATCGCCGCCGCCATCGACGATGCCGTGCTGGCCGAGGAATTCGTCACCGGCCGCGAGTTCACGGTGGCGGTGCTTGGCTCTGGCGTGGATGCCCGCGCGCTGCCGATCGTGGAAATCGTCGCGCCAGCCGGCAACTACGACTACCAGAACAAGTACTTCAGCGACGACACCCAGTACATCTGCCCGGCCGTGCTGCCGGCGGAACTGACCGCCGAGATGCAGCGCATCGCGGTAGCGGCTTACCGCAACATCGGCTGCGAGGGCTGGGGCCGGGTAGACGTGCTGCTGCGCGAGCGCGACCAGAAACCGTTCCTGCTCGAGGTGAACACCTCGCCCGGCATGACCGGCCACTCGCTGGTGCCGATGGCGGCGCGGGCCGAAGGCATGAGCTACGAAGACCTGTGCGTGGCGATCCTGCGCACGGCCCGTTTGAAAATGAAGGGTTGAACGCACGATGTGGCAAGACGCTAAAGCCTTGAATGCTACCGCCAGCGCGCTGTTCGCAGCCGCGTTGCTGGCATGCATCGGCGCCGGCGTGTGGTGGGTGGCGCAGCGTCCGATGTTCGACCTGCGCACGATTCGCATCGAGAGCATGGACCAGGACGGCCTGCGCCACGTGAACCAGCTGACCTTGCGTAACAGCGCGCTGTGGCGCCTGAAGGGCAACTTCTTCACCACCAACCTCGACGCGGTGCGCCAGGTGTTCGAGGCGGTGCCGTGGGTACGCCGCGCAACGGTGCGCCGCGAGTGGCCCGACCAGCTGATCGTCACGCTGGAAGAGCACGAGGCGCTGGGCACGTGGGGCGAGGACGGCCGCCTGCTTTCGACCAAGGGCGATGTATTTACCGCCAACCTGGCCGAGGCGGAAGAGGATCACGAGTTGCCGGAATTCGACGGCCCCGATGGCAGCGAGAAGGAAGTGCTGGCGCGTTACGCCGAACTGCGGACCTGGTTCGCGCCGCTGCAACTGGTGCCGGCAGCGCTGTCGCTGTCCTCGCGCTATGCGTGGACCGTCAGGCTTGACAACGGCACGAGCGTGGCGCTGGGCCGCGAGCAGACCAGTACCACGTTGAAGGAACGCGTGGAGCGTCTGCTGGGCATCTACCCGCAACTGGTGGAGCACCTGCCGGAAATCGAGACCATCGATATGCGTTACCAGAACGGCCTGGCGCTGAGCGCCAGGGGATTGAAGATACCGAAGGACGGCGCCTGGCCGAAAAAGCAGGCGATGAAGAAGACCACGGGCGGTGCGCAAAAGCCATCGCCGGCAACACGATAACCACCACAACATTAAGTAGAACAGAGCAGGCAACATGACAAAAGACGCGAAAAACCTGATCGTCGGTCTCGACATCGGCACCTCCAAGGTGGTGGCCGTGGTGGCGGAGGTGATGGGGGATGGACGCCACGAAGTGATCGGGCTGGGCCAGCACGAATCGAAGGGCCTGAAAAAAGGCGTGGTGGTCAACATCGAAGCGACCGTCGAATCGATCCAGCGCGCACTGGAAGAAGCCGAGCTCATGGCCGACTGCAAGATCCGCAATGTGTACGCAGGTATTGCTGGCAGTCATATCCGCAGCTTCAATTCGAGCGGCATGGTGGCCATCAAGGAAAAGGAAGTGACCGCTACCGACGTAGCGCGCGTCATTGAAACGGCAAAGGCGGTTAACATTCCGACTGATCAGCAATTGCTGCACACCGTGCCGCAGGAGTTCATTGTCGACAGCCAGGAAGATGTGCGCGAGCCGATCGGCATGAGCGGCATCCGTCTCGAAGTCAAAGTCCATATCGTGACCGGCGCCGTGTCTGCGGTGCAAAACATCGTCAAGTGCGTGCGTCGTTGCGGGCTGGAAGTTTCGGACCTGATCTTGCAACCGATGGCCTCGGCCGACGCGGTGCTGACCACCGATGAAAAAGAACTGGGCGTGGTTCTGATCGACATCGGCGGCGGCACCACCGACGTGGCGGTGTTCTCCGACGGCGCGATCCGCCACACGGCGGTGATCCCGATCGCAGGCGACCAGATCACCAACGACATCGCCATGGCGCTGCGTACGCCCACGGCGGAAGCGGAGGAGATCAAGATCCGCTTCGGCGTGGCCAAGCAGGTGCTGGCCGATCCGGGCGAAACGCTGGAGGTGCCGGGGCTGGGCGACCGTGGTCCGCGCACGCTGTCGCGCCAGGCGCTGGCGGCCGTGATCGAGCCGCGCGTGGAAGAGCTGTTCGCGATGGTGCACCAGGTGGTGCGCGAGTCGGGTTACGAAGGCGTGCTGTCGTCGGGCATCGTCCTCACCGGCGGCACGGCCATCATGCCGGGCATGGTGGAGATGGCGGAAGACATCTTCCTGCGCCCGGCGCGCCTGGGTACGCCCGACTACCGGGGCCAGCTGGCCGACGTGGTGCGCAGCCCGCGCTACGCGACGGTGCTGGGCCTGCTGCTGGAAGCGAAAAAGCAGTACCTGCGCGGACACATCGTCACGCGCCAGGATGGTTCGGTGAAGGCGGTATGGCAGCGCATGAAGGAATGGTTCCTCGGGAACTTTTAAGCAGGGCAGTACAGGATATGCAGCACAAAGCAGAACGAACGCAGTATGCAGTTGAACAAAACTGAACGAAAACGTAAGCATCTAAATTATTTAAATTAATCCGCAGTTTTCAATCTCCAGTTCTCCTATTACTATGAGGACTGGCGCTTGGAAACGGCAAACTGATAGGGAGCACATCATGGAGTTCGATATGGTCGATAACGCAGCTTTGGGCACCGTCATCAAGGTGGTCGGTGTCGGCGGAGCAGGTGGCAATGCGGTTCAACACATGATCAACAAGGGCATGTCCGGCGTGGAGTTCATCGCCGCCAATACCGATGCGCAGGCGCTGGCTACCTCGCGCGCGGACAACATCATCCAGATCGGCGAGACCGGCCTGGGCGCCGGCATGAAGCCGGAAGTCGGCCGCAAGCTGGCCGAAGATTCGCGCGCGCGCATCGAAGACGCGCTGCGCGGCGCGCACATGGTCTTCATCGCCGCCGGCATGGGCGGCGGTACCGGCACCGGCGCCGCACCGATCGTGGCCGAAGTGGCCAAGTCGCTGGGCGCGCTGACCGTTGCCGTGGTCTCCAAGCCGTTTTCGCACGAAGGCCAGAAGTGCATGGACATCGCCGACGAAGGCCTGGAGCAGCTGTCGGCCAACGTCGACTCGCTGATCGTGATCCTCAACGAGAAACTTGAAGAGATCTACGAAGACGAATCGCTGATCGAATGGCTGCAGCACGCCGACGATGTCCTGAACAACGCGGTGGCCGGTATCGCCGAGATCATCAACGTGCCGGGCCACATCAACGTCGACTTCAACGACGTCAAGACCATCATGGGCGAGCAGGGCAAGGCCATGATGGGCACCGCGACCGCCTCGGGCGTGGACCGCGCGCGCATCGCCGCCGAACAGGCCGTGGCCTCGCCGCTGCTTGACGGCGTGGACCTGTCGGGCGCTCGTGGCGTGCTGGTCAATGTGACCGCCAGCCGTGGCCTGAAAGGTAAGGAGATCAAGGAAGTCATGGCCGCCGTGCGCGCCTTCGCCGCACCGGATGCGTCGATCGCCCAGGGTATTGCCTACGACGACTCGATGGGCGACGAGATCCGCGTCACCGTGGTTGCCACCGGCCTCGGCAAGACCAAGAAGCACGTGCAACTGGTACCGCAGCAAATGCTGCGCACCGGCACCCACAACAGCCCGATGATGCCATCGGCTGGCATGGGCGGCGCGGCGGTCAACGTGTCGATGGGCGCGACCGGCGTGATGGGTTCCGGCGCGGCCGGCTTCGACGGCATGAAGGCGCCAGCCGTATGGCGCCGCGAGTCGGCCTCGGAACAAGTGCGCGCGATGGAAAAGAATGGCATGGAGACCTATGACATTCCAGCCTTCCTGCGCAAGCAAGCCGACTAATCCGGTTTGCTGAACCGTCGCCTGCACGATCACGGCGGTTCAGGCATACTGGCTGTTGCTAGCCGTGAAAAGCCGCGCGCGTCGCGGCTTTTTTTCGTTCCCAAATTTATATCAAGGAGTCACCATGACCATCAAGATCGGCGATCAACTGCCGGAAGGCACCCTGGCCGAATTCATCGAAACCGAAACCGAAGGCTGCGCACTGGGCCCGAACGTATTCAACGTGCAGGACCTGGTCAAGGGCAAGAAGATCGCCATCTTCGGCCTGCCAGGCGCCTACACGCCGACCTGCTCGGCACAGCACGTACCAGGTTACGTGCAGCACGCGGAAGAATTCAAGGCCAAGGGCGTCGATGAAATCTGGTGCATCTCGGTCAACGACGCATTCGTGATGGGCGCCTGGGGCCGCGACCAGAAAGCCACCGGCATCGTCCGCATGATGGCCGACGGTAACGCCGCCTACAGCAAGGCGCTGGGCCTGGACGCCGACTTCAGCAAGCACGGCATGGGCACCCGCTCGCAGCGCTACTCGCTGCTGGTGGAAGACGGCAAGGTTACCCAGCTGAACATCGAGCAGGGCGGCAAGTTCGAAGTGTCGAACGCGGAGACCTTGCTGGGCCAGCTGTAACCGGCTTCAGTTGGCAGCAATGACAGACGGCGCTTAGGCGCCGTTTTGTGTTTCACGACCAGGCATGATGCAGGCAGTCGAGGAAGACGTCGCTCAGCGCCGGTACCAGGTCGCCGCGCTGTTGCGGCGCTGGTTTGATCGATTCCAGTCGCGCCAGTTCGCTTTCGACAAACGCGTTGATGCTGGGAATGGCGGGCGCCAGACCCAGTTCCGGCGCCGCGCGCTTTTGCACCAACAAGGCATCGATGTCGGCCAGCAGTTGCGGCTGGTCGGCGACCAGGTGCAGCAGTTTTTCAAACTCGATCGGCGCAGCTGTACCGTACTGCTCAAGCCAGCGCACCGCCAGCAACGGGCGCAGCACGTAAAAGTATTTTTTCAGCGGCACCAGTTCGCTTTGCAGGTAGCCGCGATAATTGGTCTTGGCCATACTGCGGTAGTGGTAAATGCCGGTCTCGCCCGAGTACACGTCCGGCAGCAGCGCGCGCGCCGCCGCAGCAAACGGACCGTGTTCGGCATAGATGATCGGCGACTGTATCCATTCGACAAACGCCGGGTTGGAACGCGCGAACAGGCGCAGCGCCTTGCGCAAGTCCCAACCGTTGAGATCGATATCATCGACAATCGGATATTCGATCACGTCGCGCTGCTCCTCCAGCCCGACCGACAGGTACCAGTCCTGCGGATGGACATAAATAAAACGCGCATCGTAGTCGCTATTGGGCGAGGCAAAGCCCCAGGCACGGCTGCCGGATTCGACCGCCAGCAGGATGCGCACGCCATGCTCGGCTTCGGCACGGCGCATGCGGTTCAGTATTTCTTCACGGATGTCAGTTGGAATCATTCCGCAACTATATCGCAGCCGGGCCGCCTTGGTTAGTGCTGCCGAGAGCGTTAATATGCGGCTTGAGGCGACATCAACCTCCGGGCGGGTAGTCGTTAATTTTGCTACCACCAGCCATTTTGCCGCAGCACGATTTTTTTGTAGTAATCGATGTTGGCGCGGATGCCGAAAAGAGCGGCTGCTGCGCCGGTCGCAATCCCATTGCCAGCATCGGGCATCGCCAGAGCGGCCATGAACAACTCCAATAATAAAAAGGCGATGGATAACGCTACCGACAGGGAGATCGCCTTTCTCCACATCCCTTTCGCAATGTAATAAAACGCGCCGAAAAACAGCGCCCACCAGTTCATCAGCTTGAAGCGTTCACTGACTGGCAGGGTTTTCACACCGGGCAGCGACGGGCCGCCTGCTTTGTCGATCAGTGCAAACCTGGCGCGCCACGCTGGCGACAGGTCAGCAGCGGACTGCTGTTCACCGCCGCGCGGGATAGGCGTACCGCATGTCCCGCATGCGGGCTTGACGACATTGATACCGGAACCGCACTGCTGGCACGTATCCATATTTCCTCCAATTCACGTTGGAAGGCCATGATTCCAGCGAAACGAAGGACGGGCATTGACTATTGGCAACTCATCGCAATGACGCCCTGAACAGGGTGGAATCGATGGTGAACGAGCCATCGTCCTGCACCGCGAAACAGTCACGCGTCTCCACAGGCGCGCTGCGCAGCAGGCTGCGGATCGCGGTCGCGCGTTCGGCTGGCGTGCGCATGCGCGCGGTCCATTCGTCGAATTGCATGTGCAGTTTCCAGTCGCTCACGCGCTCGCCTGCGAAGCCGGCGTCATCGAGCATGCGCAGCCACTCCGAGGTACGGTAGTCGCGCACGTGCGAGCCGTCGCGCAGCAATTCCACGGCCTGCAAGGTGGTGTCGTGCAGCGGCGATTCGGGCGCCGTGATGTCGATGACGACCAACACGCCGCCCGGCTTGAGCACGCGGTTGACTTCGCGCAGGGCCGCCGGCACGTCGAGCCAGTGGTGGGCGGAAAAGCGCGTCATCACCATGCAGAACGACGCGTCGGCAAACGGCAGGCTGGCCACGTTGCCTTGCTGCGTGACGATCTGCGCCAAGCCCCGTTCGCGCGCGGCGCCGGCCACCACGGCCAGCATTTCCGGCGACAGGTCGAACGCCGTGACCGACTCGGCCACCGGCGCCACCGCGAAGCTGGCGTGGCCGGCGCCGCAGCCGAGATCGAGCACGACGGGGCGCTTGGCGCTGCCGGTCAAGCCGGCGGCGATGTCGCGCAATGCGGTCAGGTCGGCGCCTTGCGCGTGGACCGCGCTGGTCAGGTAGGCGCTGGCAGTGTTGCCGAACTGCTGGGCGACGAGGGCTGGCTGCTGCATGAGATTTTCTCCAAAAAAGGTGGTGGTCAGGGCAGAATAGGTGGATTCATATCCTGTAACAAGACAAGGATTTATCCTGGTATAAGGAACTACCATGCAACACAATCTCGGCGACTTCATCCGCGCCCACCGCGAGCGCATCACGCCTGACCGCGCAGGTTTGCCGGCGGGCGGCCGCCGCCGCACGCCCGGCCTGCGGCGCGAGGAACTGGCGCAGCTATGCGACGTCAGCCCCACCTGGCTGACCTGGCTCGAGCAGGGCAGGGATGTGGCCGCGTCAAGCAACCTGCTGGCGCGCCTGGCCGACGTGCTGCAACTGAGCGCGGCCGAGCGTGGTTATCTGTTCAGCCTCGCCGATAGAATTGACCCGCAAGCAAGCGCCACGCACGAAGAATCGCAGCCATTGCAGGCGATGGTGGATGCCATCAACGCCCCGGCCTATGTGCTCGATCGCCAGTGGGATGCGCTGGCCTGGAACGCCGACGCGCTGGCGCTGTTCGGTGGCTGGCTCGATGTCGAGACCGATGCGCCGCTGCGTCCGAACCTGCTGCGCTTCATGTTCCGCAGCGCTGCCGCGCGCGGCCTGATCGTCGATTGGGACGACCGCGCCAGCCGCCTGGTGGCCGAGTTCCGCGCCGACATCGGCAAGCACGCGGGCCTGCCCGCCGTCGCCGGCCTGATCGCCGAGCTGTCGCAAGGCAGTGCCGAGTTCCAGGCTCTCTGGACCTTGCAGGACGTGGTCGCCCGCGACGGCGGCCTGCGCCGCTTCCAGCATCCGGCCATGGGAGAGCTGGCGTTGACGCAGGTAACCATGCATCTGGCCAAGCGGCATGATCTGAAGCTGGTGATGTTGCTGCCATCGCGGCAGCCATATTCATACTCACGTAAATAAAGAATTGCACGAAAATAGAAATTTCATGTAATTCTTTGTGTATATTGGCTTCAGGCGACAATCGAATATTCGGGAAACTAACAAAGACTTGTACGAAACAGTTGTTTTTACTATTCTTTTTATTATGCCTAAGATGCCTATCGCCCTACAGCAACTCCCGCCCGCCACACTGTCGGCACTTGAGCGCCTGGGGGCGGACCTGGCAGTCGCAAGACTGCGCCGTAAAGAGTCACTGGCGTCATGGGCGTCCCGGCTGGGCGTGTCTGTGCCGACACTGATGCGGCTGGAGGCCGGCGAGCCTGGCGTTGGCATGGGAATTTATGCCACAGCCCTGTGGTTGATCGGCCGCGACGGTGCACTTGCGGAGCTGGCCTCTCCTGACAAGGATCGTGGCGCACTGGAACTGGACGTCAGAAAAGCGGTAGCGCTCGGCAAAGCCCGCGCCCAGGCGTCGGCACAAACGCGCCAGAAACGCAAGGAAGCCAAGGAGGCTTAGGTGGCAACCCATCAGCTTGTTTCTAACGAGCTTTATCTCTGGTTTATTGAAGAGCCCGACAATCCCCGTCTCGTCGGTACCTTGAGCCTGGTGACCGTGGGCAAGGGCGTCTCGTTGACCTATGCGCCCACATGGTTGGCATCGGGTTTTCCGTTGAGCGAAGACCTGCCATTGGTCGATATCGAACATTTGCCACGCACCAAGGAGGTTGCTGCGGGCGCCGTCGATGATGCCCGCCCGGACCGCTGGGGGGAGCGGGTTATCCGATTCATCAACAAGCCTGCCCGGTTGTCGTTAATGGAGTTCCTGTACTACGCCGGTGACGACCGCTTTGGCGCGTTGGGTGTTTCCACTTCACAAGACGCATACTTGCCCCGCGTCGTCGGGCCGCTACCACGGCTCGAGAGCGCGCAAAAGCTCAGCGAGATTATCGCGAAAATCAGCGGCAAAGAGCCGATCACCGAGCTGGAAGGGCGCATGGCCGCATCAGGCGGCAGCTTCGGCGGCGCCAAGCCAAAGGCGCTAATCGAAATTGGGGGAGAGCAGTGGGTCATTAAATTCTTCAACGACGAACCGGTGGACGTTCCGCTGATCGAGCACGCCACCATGACGCTTTGCGGCAAAGCCGGCATTACCGTGGCAGAGACTAGGCTGGTGCCGCTCGCCGGGGAAAACGCCATAGCGGTGCGACGATTCGACCGCAAGGGCGCACAGCGTGTGCACTGTATCTCGGCAGGCACTGCCCTGCGTGCGCTGGTCACCGCAACCCAGGAACCTGACCTGAGCTACCCGAACCTGGCGCAACTACTGCGCCGATCCGGCAGGACTGCGAGTGGCGAAAACAGGCGCGAAATGGCTGAGTTATTTCGGCGCATGGTGTTCAATATTCTCATCGATAACACCGACGATCATGAAAAGAACCATACGCTTCTGGTTATCCCCGAGCCTGCAGGAAAGGGCGCGTCCGCCAGGGTACGTCGGCTCGCGCTGGCGCCTGCCTACGACGTGCTTCCCACAAATTCCGGACAGGGGCACCAGGAGCTCGGTATCGGCGCAGACGGCCGTGACTCGACGCTCGTGAATGCGATGTCACAGCACGCCTTATTCGGCCTGACCGCGCGCGAGGCCTGCAGCGAGGTGGCGCAGGTTATTCTCGTCGTGGATGGATGGAAAGAGCACTTCAAGGCCTATGGTGTTTCCGATGCCGATATCGAAGAGCTCGCGCAACGCATCGATGGCGAGGCGCTACTGTCCCAGCGGCGAGGCTTCCTAAGCGAGGCCTATGCGGATACGCCAACCAGGGCGCGCCGCTCACCATTGAGGGAGTAGGCAAACCTCGCCCACCAGCACGCCCATTGTCAACTTGCTATAATCATGGCCGACCGCGCATGAGCCAACTCGCGCCGTCCTGGCTCCGGACGTCGCCATGATGACGTTCCCAGTGGCCCGCCTTGGGCCAGCGTAGCAAGGAGCTTCCCCTGACTTCCGCTTTTACTTCCACCATCTCCCGCAAGGAAAACCTGCACAGCATCTACGCCATGCTGACTGCCGTGATGATGTTTTCGTTCATGGATACCACCATGAAACTGTTATCGGCCACGTATCCCGCCACCCAGGTGACCGCCTTGCGCGCCTTGAGTTCGCTGCCGCTGCTGTGTGTTTACATCTGGTATCGCGGCGCGTTTCGCGGCATTTTCAAGGTGCGCTGGGGCATGCACGTTTTCCGCGCGTTGCTCGGCATCGGCATGCTCACCACGTTTGCGTATGGCCTCAAGGCGCTGTCGCTGGCCGAGGCGTATTCGATCTTCTTCATCGCGCCTGCGCTCATCACCATGCTGTCGGTGTTCGTGCTCAAGGAGCGCGTGGTGGCGGGGCAGTGGGTCGCCATCGTGGTTGGGCTGGTTGGCGTGCTGGTGGTGCTGCGCCCTGAAGGCAGCGGTTTTCTGACCTTGGGCGGGCTGGCGATTCTGGCGGCTGCCGCGTGCTACGCGGTCTCGGCCATCACCGCGCGGCTGCTGGCGCGCACCGACAGTACCGAGTCGATGATGTTCTGGCTGCTTACCCTGATGGCGATCGGCGGCGTGGCGCTGGCCTGGCCGGTATGGGTGCCGGTGCGCGCGGCCGACGGCTGGGTGCTGCTGGCGCTGGCGCTGTCGGGCTTTTTCGGCCAGCTGGCGATTACCAAGGCCTTCAGCACGGGCCGCGCATCGATCGTGGCGCCGTTCGAGTACACGGCGCTGGCCTGGGGCGTGGCGATCGACTGGTTGTTGTGGCAGGCGCTGCCGGATGGCTACACCTTGCTGGGAGCGGGTATCATCATTGCCAGCGGCATCTACCTGGTGCGGCGCGAGTCCGCTCACAAGGAGTCGGAACATCCGTAGCCTTGGCCAACCCCGGCCGGACAACTTGGATATAATCAGCCCATGTTAAAACAACGCACCATCAAAGAACTGGTCCGCACCACTGGCGTGGGCCTGCATTCCGGACGCAAGGTCGAGCTGACCCTGCGCCCGGCCGAACCGGATACCGGCATCGTGTTCCGCCGCGTCGATCTCTCGCCCATGGTCGAGTTCCCGTCGAGCGCGATGGCGGTCGGCGACACGCGCATGGCGTCGGTGCTGGTCAAGGACGGCGCCCGCGTCTCCACGGTCGAGCACCTGATGTCGGCCTGCGCCGGCCTCGGCATCGACAACCTGTACATCGAAGTGAGCGCCGAGGAAATTCCGATCATGGACGGCTCGGCCTCCTCGTTCGTGTTTCTCTTGCAACAAGCGGGCGTGCTGGAGCAGCCGGCCGCCAAGAAATTCATCCGCGTCCTGAAACCGGTGGAAATCCGCGAGGGCACCGGCGACCGCGAAAAATGGGCGCGCCTGGTGCCGCACGACGGTTTCAAGCTCGATTTCTTCATCGAGTTCAACCATCCGGCCGTCGATGGCACGCAGCAGCGCGCCGTGGTCGATTTCGGCGACGTCTCGTACGTGCACGACGTGGCGCGCGCGCGTACCTTCGGCTTCATGCAGGACGTGGAAATGTTGCGCGGCATCGGCCTGGCGCGTGGCGGTTCGCTGGAAAACGCCATCGTGATGGACGAATATCGCATCTTGAATTCGGACGGGCTGCGCTACGACGACGAGTTCGTGCGCCACAAGATCCTCGATGCGATCGGCGACTTGTACCTGGTGGGCCATCCGCTGATCGCCGGTTACGAGGCGCACAAGTCGGGCCATGCGCTCAACAACCAGCTGCTGCTGGAATTGCTCAAGCATCCCGATGCCTACGAGATCGTCACCTTCGACAAGGTCGAGGCGGCACCGCAGTCGTATGCGCGCCAGATGGCCAGCGAGTGGGCGCAAACCTGAAACCCGCAAGCCCAACCGGGGTCGGACCCCATACGGGGTCCGACCCCATGGGTCGAGGGGTAAAGAGCGCCGATACGGAGCCCTTCCCATCGCAGAGCCAGCATAGGGCCCCAATGCGTTAAGGTGTGCGACGCCTTGCCACCATCGCCTTCAGGGCGGCAATCAGCGTGGCATTCTGCGGCGACTGCTCGAGGTTGTTGCCGAGGTCGTCGAACGCGGTGACCGCCGCTTCCGACAGCGACAGCGAGCGCATCTGCTCCTTGATTTCGGCCGCTTTGGTCATCTGCACCTTCAGGCGCGTGGCGCTCACTTGCCAGCCGCGCTTGGCCAGGGTTTCCTGCAATTTCGGAATTTGCTGTTTGAGCTTGGCTGCCAACGCCGCGTTCGGTACCGACAAGGTCAGCTGGCCGTCCTCGAAAGCGAGGATGTCGCAGTAGCGGAACATGGCCGGCAGCGCCGCAGCGCAGTCTTTTTGCAGCGCGGCCATGCGTTCGATGGCCGGCAGCAGGGCGGCCATCTTGTCGTCGCGGCGCAGGAAGTCGGTGGCCACCACGGCGGTGCGGCGCTTGATTGTCAGGTTGGAGGAATTGAATCGCATGGCGCGAACATATCACAACGGCGCCCCGCACGTCAGTCGCCGGCCAATCTGTCACCACCGGGTAAAATAGATTGGTTTGGTGACATTGTTCACCTTGTGGCTATTGTTATCCAGACCATCAACCCAATGTACCCCCGGACGCGTGATAAAATCACCGTCTTTTGCCATAGTCGAACTCCGTGCGGTCTAGCGTTTTTCACCTACAGAGCTTTTTTAACGGCGTTTTTTCAAGAATTCAAGCATGTCATTACTGACCAAGATTTTTGGCAGCCGCAACCAGCGGCTGCTCAAGCAATACCAAAAAACGGTACGCGAGATCAATGCCCTCGAGCCGGCCATGGAAAAACTGTCGGATGCCGAGCTGCAAGCCAAGACGCCCGAGTTCAAGGACCGGGTCGCCAAGGGCGAGTCGCTCGATGCCCTGTTGCCCGAAGCGTTCGCGGTTTGCCGCGAGGCCAGCAAGCGCGTGTTCAAGATGCGCCACTTCGACGTGCAAATGCTCGGCGGTATGGTTCTGCACCATGGCAAGATCGCTGAAATGGGCACCGGCGAGGGCAAAACCCTGACCGGCACCCTGCCTGCCTACCTGAACGCACTGTCCGGCAAGGGCGTGCACATCGTCACCGTCAATGATTACCTGGCCCAGCGCGATGCCGAGACCATGGCCAAGCTGTACAGCTGGCTCGGCCTCACCACCGGCATCAACCTGTCGCAGATGGACCACGGCACCAAGCAGCTGGCCTACCGTTCGGACATCACTTACGGCACCAACAACGAATTCGGCTTCGACTACCTGCGCGACAACATGGTGTTCGACGCCAAGGACCGCGTCCAGCGCGAACTGAACTTCGGCATCGTCGATGAAGTCGACTCGATCCTGATCGATGAAGCGCGTACCCCTTTGATCATCTCGGGCCAGGCTGAAAATCATACCGACCTGTACTACAAGATCAACGAAGTGCCGCAGCACCTGACCCTGCAAATCGGCGAAGAAACGTCCGACGGCAAGGGCAAGATCGAAGTGCCGGGCGACTACACCAAGGACGAGAAATCGCACCAGGTGCTGCTCACCGAAGCCGGCCACGAGAAAGCTGAGGCCATCCTCACGCAGATGGGCCTGCTGGCCGAAGGCGCGTCGCTGTACGATTCCGCCAACATCACGCTGGTGCACCACCTGTACGCCGCGCTGCGCGCGCACGCGCTGTACCACAAGGATCAGCAGTACGTGGTGCAGAACGATGAAGTCGTCATCGTCGATGAATTCACCGGCCGCCTGATGACCGGGCGCCGCTGGTCCGACGGCCTGCACCAGGCTGTCGAAGCCAAAGAAGGCGTCAAGATCCAGAACGAGAACCAGACCCTGGCCTCGATCACGTTCCAGAACTACTTCCGCATGTACGCCAAGCTGTCCGGCATGACCGGTACCGCCGATACCGAAGCGTACGAATTCCAGGAAATCTACGGCCTCGAGACCGTGGTAGTGCCGCCGAACCGTCCATCGGCCCGCAAGGACCGCCAGGACCAGGTGTACAAGTCGGCGCAGGAAAAGTACAACGCCATGATGCTGGAAATCCGCGAGTGCTACGACCGCAACCAGCCAGTGCTGGTCGGTACCACCTCGATCGAGAATTCTGAACTGCTGTCGAGCATCCTGACCAAGGCCGGCCTGCCGCACAACGTCCTGAACGCCAAGCAGCACGCCCGCGAAGCGGAGATCATCGCCCAGGCCGGTAGCCCGAAAGCCATCACCATCGCCACCAACATGGCCGGTCGCGGTACCGACATCGTGTTGGGCGGTAACGTGGAAAAGCAGATCCAGTTCATCGAAGCCAATCCCGACCTGTCCGACGCCGACAAGGCCAGGCAGGCCAAGGCACTGCGCGACGGCTGGCAGGCGCTGCACGAAGAAGTGGTGGCCGCCGGCGGCCTGCACATCATCGGCACCGAACGCCACGAATCGCGTCGCGTGGACAATCAATTGCGCGGCCGTGCCGCACGCCAGGGCGATCCGGGCATGTCGCGCTTCTTCCTGTCGCTTGACGATCCGCTGCTGCGCATTTTCGCGGGCGACCGCATGCGCGCCGTGATGGACCGCCTGAAAATGCCAGAAGGCGAACCGATCGAAGCGGGCATCGTCTCGCGCTCGATCGAATCGGCCCAGCGCAAGGTGGAAGCGCGCAACTTCGATATCCGCAAGCAATTGCTGGAATACGACGACGTCGCCAACGACCAGCGCAAGGTGATCTACCAGCAGCGTAACGAGTTGCTCGAAGCCACCGACACCAAGGAACTGATCGACTCGCTGCGCCACGGCGCCTTCACCGACCTGGTACGCGAATACGTGCCGGCCGAATCAGTCGAAGAGCAGTGGAATATCGCCGGCCTGGAAGCGTCGCTGGCGTCCGAATGGCAAATCGACCTGCCGCTCGCGCACATGCTCGAGACCGAAAAAGACATCAACGACGACGACATTCTGGAACGCGTGCTGGCTGCCGCCGATGCCCAGTACGAAGCGAAGATCGCCATTGTCGGCCGCGAATCGTTTGCCGGTTTCGAGCGCAACGTCATGCTGCAAAGCGTGGACAGCCACTGGCGCGAGCACCTGGCCGCACTCGACCACCTGCGCCAGGGTATCCACCTGCGCGGCTACGCGCAAAAGAATCCGAAGCAGGAATACAAGCGCGAAGCGTTCGAGCTGTTCGGCCAGATGCTGGACATGATCAAGAACGAAGTGGTCAAGCTGATCATGACCGTGCGCATCCAGTCGCGCGACGAGATCGAACTGGCCGAAGCCGAGATGCAGAAGTCGCACGTGGAAAACGTCAGCTACCAGCACGCCGACTTCGACCCGAACGCGGCGCCGGAAGACCTGCTGGCGCCCGCGCCGGCAACTGCCAACAACTACGCCGGTCTGCCACCGGAACTGCAAAACCTCACGGGCGAGCAGCTGATGGAAATGGGCCTGAAAGTCGGCCGCAACGACCCTTGCCCATGCGGCAGCGGCAAGAAGTACAAGGCTTGCCACGGCAAGCTGGCGTAAGCGGCTTTAATTGGAAAAAGCCGCCGTTGTCGCTCGCGCGATGATGGCGGCTTTTTTACGTTCATCGCTGTCGGTGTCAAATTGTCGCATGGCGTCAATTTGACACCGAAATCTGGTCTTGTGCTATATTTGGGTTACAGCGACTGTTAAGGTCAACTTATAAAAGGTATTCCATGAGCGCACTACTTGAGAAAGAGCGGATTACCGCAAGAATTTCATCTGCGGTAGCGGATGTATTGAACTCTGCAGCCGAGTTGACCGGTACTACCTTGAATGGTTTTGTGGTGCAGGCAGCGCTGGAAAAAGCGCAGAAGATTGTGGATCGAGAAAAACGCATCACCATTTCTCGGGATGATGCCGCCATGTTGCTCAACCTGCTTGATAACCCGCCGCAACCCAATGAGGCGATGCAGCGGGGCTTCAAGCGATTCATGGAAGAGAAATATGGCGGTCGTAAAGATTGAGGCGCTCGGTAAAGCGCATGATGTAGCCAATTTTGACTGCGGCAGTACAGATCTCAATCATTGGTTGAGGACCACGGCGCGCCAGCATCAAAAAAATAATACCTCTAAAACGTTTGTGCTGATCGAGGAAGAGAGCCCGGCAGTGGTTCAAGGCTTCGTGACCATGGCCATCCGGGATGTCACACCCAAGGATGATTTGCCAGTTGCGATGGCAAAAAAGTTACCGATGAACGTGGCGGGATATACGCTGGCGAGGCTGGCGGTATCAACCAACGCGCGACATCGCGGCTACGGCGAGCGCCTGTTGTTTGAAGCGATGGAGCGGGTGTGCCAGGCCGCGCGGCTGGTTGGCGGCTTTGCCATGTTCGTCGACGCCAAAGACGGCGCTGTCGACTTCTACAAGAAATACGGCTTCCTGCAGCTTCCCAACGATCCGGACATCCTGGTACTGCCGATCGCGTCGATGCCTGAATTTCCGAACGGGTAACTCTTACTGCCTGGAACATGGCGGCCACCGGGACCCACAGTGACCGCCACTACTTCATCTTACGGCAACGTCAAAATCACCTTCACCGTATCATCGACGGCCGACTTCTCGATATAGCCGATCGCTTTCGGATCGGCTGCCACGGCTTTCTTTACCTCGGCGGCGCTGGCGTATTCCTTCGGCGCGGTCGCCTTGCCGGTAAACACCAGCTTCGACCACAAGGCTTTGACTTGCGCCGTATCCTTGTCCGCCACCTTCTTGTAGAACTCGGCGCGTACGGCCGAGCTTTCCGGCAGGTCCACCGGCGTGAACAGGTTCGACTTACCGAGGAAGAACTGCGAAGCCTGTTCCGAGAACATGCGCGATGCAGGATTTTTCTGGCTGACGATCACGACCACTTCGGCCGAGGCCGGCAGTGCCACGGCGCCCAGCGCCGCCACCAGTATTGCAGCAATAATATTGTTGTTCATAGGTGCTCCCGGATCAGAATACGAAGTCGAGGCCGACTGCGACCACGTTGATGTCTTTGGTGGTGCCGGCGGCCGGTGCGTGGATCAGGTAGCCCGACTTGGCTTTCGGTGTCACGTGGTCCAGTTGCACCTTGAGTGCCATCGACTTGGCGAAGTCCCAGCGCACGCCCACCAGGCTGGTGCTTTGTTCCTGCGCGCCCATCAGGCCGGTAACGGCGCCGCGCAACGCGGCTGGCGCGGCGGCAAACGCAGCCGGCACGGTGACTGAACTGCCGTGACCTTCCACCTTCGAGTGCGCAACGTAAGGCACGAACTTGCCGATGCGGTAGCCGGCCATCGCGTACCAGGCGTTGGTGTCGGCCAGGTACACCGGTTCCTTGGCGCGGCGCTGGGCGTATTCGGCTTGCAGCAGGATGTTGTTCCAGTCCATGGTCATGCCGACCGAGGTGAACGCGATCTTCTTGCCGTCTTTGAAATTCAGGTCGGAAGCCAGCTTGCCGAAGCCCACGGCCGTCAGCGTGTTGCTCAAGGTGTTGAGCGAGCCGATGTCGTTGATTTCCATCTCGGCGCGGGCGTGCGCGGCGCGCACGATGAACGGGCCGTATTCGCCGCTGATGCTGATGCCGGCGTCCGGCGCGCGGTAGGTGGCCACCGAGCCGCTGCCCGACGACACGTAGATCTTGCCGCGCGAAACGCCGACAAAGGCCTGGGCGGTGAAGTTGAGGTCGCCAAAGTTGGTCTGGTAGTTGATGTCGGCGCCGTCCGAGTTTTCAATCGGGTTCTGCGCGTACAGCTCGACCGGCGGGCGCATCATGGTGTTGGCGTAGCCGACGTTCTGGTAGTCCGAGATCAGGAAGGTCGGCACGACCACGCGGCCCACGCGTACGCTGACTTCGTCGTTGATTTTCGCTTTCAGGAAGCCCCAGGTCACTTCGGTGCCAAAGTTGCCTTCCGGGCCCTTGCGGCTCAGTACTTGCACCGTGCCCGACAGCCAGTCGTTCATCTTGTAGGTCGCTTGCAGGCCGAGGTTGGTGTCGAGGCTGATGCGCGGGCTGTCGCCCACGCCCTTGGCCTGGTTGTAACGGGCGAACTCGGCGGTATCGGAATTGCCTTTGGCAACGCCGACGGTGCCGAAGCCGCTGATGCTGAGGTTGCCGTCGTCGAGGGCGCCGGCGTGGGCGTGCATCGTGGCCATGGCGGCCAGGACCGCTGCTACTAATAGTTGCTTTTTCATGAGGTACTCGTCCTTGCTGAGGGGTTGTCTTGTACTACGTTGTCTGGGGCGATGCGGGGATGGGGCATTCGTTGCTCAACTTAAACTAAATTGCCATGTGGCATGAAAATAAGTGCAAAAAAGTGGACGATCGTTCTATATTCCGTCGTTTTTATGCAAAAGACCTGCAAAATCAGTAAGTTGTACGACATCGTGTCAGTAATCGTGCAGGCATGTTTAACATTTATGCCACGACTGAAAGTCGTCGCTCACGCACCGCGCCGTTTTGTCGGTCAGGCATTACAATATCGGCTTCCCTGCCACCTACGAGATCACTGAATATGGCCGTCAATTCCCCTCTGCCCGTCGCCGCCGACCTGAAACCCGTTGCCGGTATCGAGATCGGCTTCGCCCAAGCCGGCATCAAAAAGCCCAGCCGCAAGGACGTGCTGGTGATGAGGCTGGCGCCTACCGCCACCGTTGCCGGCGTGTTCACGCTCAACCGTTTCTGCGCCGCGCCGGTGCAGATCGCCAAGGCCCACCTGGCGGCGGCCAAGGAGACCGGCAAGCCGGTCGTCGCGCTGCTGGTCAACACTGGCAACGCCAACGCCGGTACCGGCGAACTGGGCCTGTCACTGGCCAACGAAACCTGCGCCGCGCTGGCGGCCCAGCTCGGTTGCGAAGCGACGCAGATCCTGCCGTTCTCCACCGGCGTGATCCTCGAACCGTTGCCGGCGGCCAAGGTGATCGCCGGCCTGCCGCAAGCGGTGGCCGGCCTGCAAGCCGATAACTGGTTCAACGCGGCCGAAGCCATCATGACCACCGACACCCAGCCCAAGGCCGGTTCGCGCACGGTCACCATCGGCGGCCACACGGTCACCATGAGCGGCATCTCCAAGGGCGCCGGCATGATCAAGCCGAACATGGCCACCATGCTCGGCTACCTGGCGTTCGACGCCAAGGTGGCGCAGCCGGTGCTCGACGTGCTGGTCAAGCAGGTTGCCGACCAGACCTTCAATTGCATCACCATCGACGGCGATACCTCGACCAACGATTCCTTCATGCTGATCGCCACCGGCGCCGGCAGCCTGGTCATCGATTCGGTCGAGTCGCCTGAATACCGCGAGCTGGCTGCCGCCGTCACCGAGCTGTCGCTGTTCCTGGCGCAAGCCATCGTGCGCGACGGCGAGGGCGCCACCAAGTTCATCACCATTACCGTGGAAGACGCGTCCAGCGTGGCCGAAGCGCGCAAGATCGCCTATTCGATCGGCCACTCGCCGCTGGTGAAAACCGCGTTCTTCGCGTCCGACCCGAACCTGGGCCGCATCCTGGCCGCGATCGGCTATGCCGGCGTCGATGATCTCGACGTCAGCAAGCTCAACCTGTACCTCGACGACGTGTGGGTGGCCAAGAACGGCGGCCGCAATCCCGATTACCAGGAAGCCGATGGCCAGCGCGTGATGCAGCAGAGCGAAATCCTGGTGCGCGTGAAACTGGCGCGCGGCGACCAGGCCGCTACCGTGTACACCTGCGACCTGTCGCACGACTACGTGAGTATCAACGCCGACTACCGTTCGTGATGACCACGCTCGAACAATTCCTGGCCCGTGCCGAGGCCGTGCTGGCGCGGGTAGAGGCGGTGCTGCCACCGGCGCCGCCAGTACCGGACTGGACGCGTGGCTATGCGTTCCGCTGGCGCCAGCGCAGCGGTGGCATGGGTGGTGCCAGCTACCTGCAGGCGGTCGCGCACGTGTCCGATATCGCGCTGGACGACTTGCAGCACATCGGCCCGCAAAAGCAGCAGATCGAGCAGAACACGCGCCAGTTCGTGGCCGGCCGCCCGGCCAACAACGTGCTGCTGACCGGCGCCCGTGGCACCGGCAAGTCGTCGCTGATCAAGGCGTGCCTGAACCAGTTCGCCAAGGATGGCCTGCGCCTGATCGAGGTGGACAAGGCCGACCTGGCCGAGTTGCCCGATATCGTCGATCTCGTGGCCGGCCGGCCCGAGCGCTTCATCATCTTTTGCGACGACCTGTCGTTCGAAGAAGGCGAGAGCGGCTACAAGGCGCTCAAGGTGGCGCTCGATGGCAGCATCTCGGCGCAGTCCGACAACGTGCTGATCTACGCCACGTCGAACCGCCGCCACCTGCTGCCCGAGCGCATGTCCGACAACATGAGCTATAAACACGGCGACGATGGCGACCTGCATCCGGGCGAGACGGTCGAGGAAAAAATCTCGCTGTCCGAACGGTTCGGGCTGTGGCTGACGTTCTATCCGTTCAAGCAGGACGATTACCTGCAGATCGTCAACCACTGGCTGGCCTCGCTCGGTTGCACCGAGACGCAGATCACTGATGCCCGTGGCGACGCGCTGCGCTGGGCGTTGCAACGCGGTTCGCGTTCGGGCCGGGTGGCGTGGCAGTTCGCCAAGGATTACGCGGGGCGGCTGGCATGAGCGGCGCAGCAATCAAGCCTATCGACGTGGCCGTGGGCATCCTGATGCAGCCGAACGGCGATGTGCTGCTGGGCCAGCGCCCGGCCGGCAAACCGTACGACGGCTACTGGGAATTCCCGGGCGGTAAAGTCGATCCCGGCGAAACCATCCTCGAAGCCTTGAAACGCGAGTTTGTCGAGGAGCTGGGTTTGACCATCAACAGCGCCGAGGAATGGTGCGGCGTCGAGCACGTGTATCCGCACGCGCACGTGCGCCTGCATTTCTTCATCAGCCGCGACTGGCATGGCGAGCCGCAAAGCCTGGAGGGGCAGGCGTTCGCGTGGCAGGGCGCGGTGGGCGTGGAGCCGCTGCTGCCGGCCACCATTCCGCTGATCGAGTGGCTCGACCAGCTGCGCTTTGGTGGTAACCTCGGCCGCTAAAATATTTTTGCATCGCACTGCATCCAAACCCAGTGCCGGCGGGTAGTACAGGTATCGGCGCACAACCATGCGCCGCCACCTCACAACGACTTCCGGAGCCCGCCATGAAAACCTTCGCCATTACGTCCGCCATTGCCGCAGCTGTCATGCTTTCGGCCTGCGCCAACTCACCGAGCATGCCCAGCTTCAATCAACAAGCGCTGCCCGCCACGGTGCAGGTACCGGCCGGCCACAAGGTCGCCATGGAAACCGTGGGCGCCGGCGACATCACCTACGAATGCAAACTGAAGAAAGACAGCGCCGACCAGTTCGAATGGACCTTCATCGGCCCCGATGCGCAGCTGACCGACCGCGGCGGCATGAGCGTCGGTAAGTACTTCGGTCCGCCGGCCACCTGGCAGAGCAACGACGGCTCGAAAGTCACCGCCACCCAGCTCGCGGTCGCACCGGCCGGCGCCGGCAATATCCCGTCGCAGCTGGTCAAGGCCAACCCGGCCATGGGCAATGGCGCCATGATGGGTGTGACGTACATCCAGCGCGTGGCCACCAAGGGTGGCGTGGCGCCGGCCGGCATGTGCGGCGCGGGCAACGCGGGCGCCAAGGAGAAGGTGCAGTACCAGGCCGACTACATCTTCTGGAAAGCCGCCTGAGAGCAATGAACCGGAGCGGGCTGGCGCGCAGCCCTCGGCTATAATCAGCCGCAGCAGCGCTCCGCCCACCTCACCACAGAATACCGATGCCACCAACCGCCGACGGATTCGATTACGACGCTGCGCTGCACGCCTGTGCGCTCGGCGACCAGCAGGCGCTGCACCGCCTGTACCAGCAGGATGGCCGCCATTTGCTGGGCGTGGCGCTGCGCATCGTGCGCCGGCGCGACCTGGCCGAAGACGTGCTGCACGATGCCTTTGTCAGCATCTGGCAAAAAGCGGCCAGCTTCGATGCCGGCCGTGGCGCCGGGCGCGGCTGGATTTTCAGCGTGGTGCGGCACCAGGCATTGAACGCGCTGCGCTCGCGTGAACGCGACGTCTATACCGATGACAACGATGCACTCGACGCCTTGCAGGAAGCGCAGGACGGTCAGGGCGACACGGTCGCCGAGCAGTTCGAGCTGCAAGCGAATATGGGACGCCTGAACGACTGCCTTGGCCACCTCGACAGCGCCAAGCGCAACAGCATCGTCTGCGCCTATGTCGATGGGTGCAGCCACAGTGAAATCGCGGCGCGGCTGAACGCGCCGCTGGGCACGGTCAAAGCCTGGCTCAAGCGCGGCCTGGCCGCTTTGCGGGAGTGCATGGCATGACGGAATCTATCGAAACATTACGGGAGCTCGCTGGCGAGTACGTGCTCGGCACCTTGCCGCTGGCGGCGCGCCAGGACGTCGAACGGCGGCTGGCCCTGGAGCCGCTGCTGCGCGCCGAAGTGGCCGCGTGGGAGCAGCGCCTGCTGCCGCTGACCGCGCTGGCAGAGCCAACTGAACCGTCGCCGGAACTGTGGCCGAAAATCAGCAATAGCGTGGCCAGCAGCCGCGCCACGGCTGCGGCGGACCAATCTGCCAACAGGCTGGCAAGCAGTCTGACACCGTCGGCCGTAACAGCCGCCGGTGGCTGGCGCCGCTGGTGGGACGATCTGCGCCTGTGGCGTGCGCTCAGCGGCGGGGCCGTGTTTGCCACGCTGGTGCTGGCCGTGCTGCTCACGCGCCAACCGTCCAGTGAGGCACTACAGCCGGCGTACATGGTGGTGCTGGTGGCGCCGCAGGAACGTACCGCCGGCTACGTGGTCCAGGCCAGCCTGAACCGCAAGCTGACCTTGACGCCGCTGCAAGGCGTGGCCGTGCCGGGCAACAAGTCGCTGCAATTCTGGACCAAGGGCACCGACTGGAAGGCGCCGGTATCGCTGGGGCTGGTGCGACCGAATCAATCGGTCAAGCTGACTCTCGATCAACTGCCGCAGGTGCAGCAGGACCAGCTGTTTGAAATTACGCTGGAACCGGAAGCGGGTTCGCCGACCGGCAAGCCGACCGGGCCGATCCTGTATATCGGCAGGGCGGTCAAGGTAGCGATGTAGGGGGAGCCGGGGAACGGCAGTGTAACGGTCGGCGGCAGCATCGATCACCAGCCGGTGAGCCGTCATTCCCGCGCAGGCGGGACTCGAGTTTTTCGCAAGTTACAGCGGCATGTGCAGCGCGCTGGCTGCGCTTACTCTTCCTCGTGCGGGTCTTTTGGGGGCGCGGCCGGAATCGCGTACTTCTCCTCGGCCCAGGCGCCGAGATCGATCTGCTTGCAGCGTTCCGAGCAGAACGGGCGATACTTGTTTTCAGGCTTCCATTCCACTTTGGCGGAACAGGTCGGGCAGGAGACTACGGTAACCATATGATTTGATCAGAAGTTGCAGAGGGTGAGCTCGAATGGTACCTGATCTTCCAGCGGCTTGGGTTTCAGGTCCCCGCCCTGGGTGGTAAACCGGACCCACAACATGTACTTGTTGGCGGAGATTTCTGGAATCGCGCCCGAGGTTTCGTCGAGCGTGAGGCGCAGCATCTGGTACACCTTGCCTTGCAACATTTGCTGGTAGCTGCCGGCCACGGCAATCATCTTGACCGGCGCGCCCGAGTCGCGCAGCAGGCGCAGCACCAGGGCCAGCGCATCGAACAGCGGCGCCAGCGGCGTGAACCAGGTAACGATGTCGCTGTAGCGCTGCTCGGCCGGCCGTTGCTGCCAGGCGTAGTACGACGGCATGTCGAAATCGCAGGCGCCGCCGGGAATGATGGTGCGGCCACGGATGCTCATCAGCCACTCGTTGTCGCGCACGTTCTGGCCGGTCTTGCCTTGCGCGGCGACCAGGGCGCTGCTGACCGAGTCCACTTCGGCCAGGATGGCGTCGAGCATTTCGGGCTGGACGTTGGGATTGAGGCGGTAGCCGAGCAGGGTCTGGCGCTGGCGTTCGAGTTCTTGCAGCAGGTCGGATTTGAGATCGGCGCGACCGGCCACTTCGAGCATGTCGAAAATGGTGGACAGGGCGACATGGTGCTGCATCGGGTCGGGCTGATGCACAAAGAACTGGAATTTCTCGTACAGATCCTCCAAGCGCAACAAGGTTCGGATGCGTTCGTTGAAAGGATATTCGTAGACGATCAAAATAACATCCCTCTATAGGTGGACCTGCAAGCAATGCACGTGATTTTGAAGCAAGCCAAGCAAAATTACAAACATTGCGACAGCATAGTGCGCGATCGGGCCCAAATTAACCGCGCATGTGCAGATATTGGGCGTGCAGGCGGTCGATTTGCGGCGCCAGGGCGTCGCGACCGGCGTTATTGTCGATGACATCGTCGGCTGCTGCCAGCCGTTCGGCCCGGCTGGCCTGGGCTGCCATGATGGCGCGCACTTGCGTTTCGGACAGATTGTTGCGTGCCATGACGCGGGCAATCTGCACGTCTTCGCGACAGTCTACCGCGAGTACGCGCGACACCCTGTCACGCCACGTTCCCGACTCCACCAGCAGCGGCACCGCATACATCACATAATCGCCGGTAGCGGCCTCGGCAGCAGCGAGCGCGCCGGCGCGGATGCGCGGGTGCAGGATCGCTTCGAGCGCGGCTTTCGCCTTGGCATCGGAAAACACCAGCGCGCGCATGCGGGTACGGTCGAGTGCGCCATCGGCATCGGCAAACTCGGCGCCGAACGCCTGCACGATGGCCGGCATGGCCGCGCCGCCCGGCGCGGTCAGGCTGTGGGCGATGACGTCGGTATCAATTATGGACGCGCCGCGCGCGGCAAACAGGTCGGCCACGGTGCTCTTGCCGCTGCCGATGCCGCCCGTCAGGCCGACCGCAAAAGTGCCCGTCATCGCAGCACCGGGTACAGGATGGCGCTGACATCGGCCAGCGGCGCGCGGTACAGGAAACAGATCAGGCCCGAGGCCGCCAGGTACGGGCCGAACGGAATCTGGTAGTCGAGCCCGCGACGGTTGAGCACCATCAGCACGATGCCGACCACCGAACCCACCAGCGAGGCCATCAGCACGATGGCCGGCAACATGGCCCAGCCGAGCCAGGCGCCGAGCGCGGCCAGCAGCTTGAAGTCGCCGTAGCCCATGCCTTCGCGCTTGCGCAGCAATTTGTAGGCCCAGTAAATCGACCACAGCACCAGGTAGCCGGCCGCCGCGCCGATCACCGCGCTCTCGAGCGTGACATAGGTGGCATTGAGATTGAGCAGCAAGCCGGCCCACAGCAGCGGGTAGGTCAGGTCGTCGGGCAACAGCTGGGTATCGAAGTCGATGAAGGTAAGCGCCACCAGCATGTACAGCAGCAGCAAGCCGCCCAGTCCCTGCCAGCCGCTGCCGAACTGCCACACCACCAGCGCCGACAGCGCAGCCGTCAGCAATTCCACCAGCGGGTAGCGCACCGAGATCGGCGCTTTGCACTGGCTGCATTTGCCGCGCAGCGCCAGCCAGCTGATGACCGGGATATTTTCCAGCGCCGTGATCTGGTGGCCGCAGTGCGGGCAGGCCGAACGCGGGGCCACAAGGCTGTACTGCGTGGTGTGGCGCGGCGGTTTTCCGGCTTCTTCATCGCAATAATTGTCCGACTCGCGCTGCATCATTTGCGGCAGGCGGTGAATCACGACATTCAGGAAGCTGCCGATCAAGAGGCCGAACAGCCCGGCGATCAGGCTGATGACAAGCTCGCCGGCGGGAGCGAACAGCAGGGACGGTTGCAGCATGAGTGAGTAATTTTCCTGAAAAATTGGTCGATTGATGACCCCAGCGCATATTAAAGCATGGCCGCCGACGCGCCAGTCAAATTTGCCCCATCTTGGCGCAGTTTCTCCCCCGTACGAGATATGGGCGTAACCAAAAGTTAATGGCAAGGTGGCGGAACTGATCTGGTTGGAGCCTCGATTGCCGACTTCCTTACCCCCATGGCTATGGCTGGCAGGCTGCCTGTTGCTGGGACTATTACTCTGCCTGATGCTGGGCTTGCTGTGCCACGACCGCTGGTGCAAGGCCATGTGCCGCCGCCGCGACCTGCTGGCGCAGCTGGCCGAGCGCGAACGCCTGGCCTGCGACGTCCACGATGCGCTGCTGCAAGGCATGCAGGGCATCCTGCTGAGCTTTCAAAGCGTGGGCCAGCGCTTTCCCGCCGGCAGCGCCGAGCGCGCGGCCATCGAACACCTGCTCGACCAGGGCGACGCCGCCCTGGCCGATGGCCGCCAGCGCCTGCAGGCGCTGCGTCCGCCGTCGAAAAAGCGCGACTGAACCACCGTTGCACCGCCAAGTCGCAGCCACATTACGGGGCCTGGGCGCAGCCGCACCACACAGCCAAGTCGCAGCCGCACCACGCGGCCGAGCGGCTGCCGAATAACGCGGCGCAGCCCCTCAGACCACCGACCCCAGCTTGAAGATCGGCAAATACATGGCAATCACCAGCCCGCCGATCAGCACGCCCAGGATCACCATGATGGCCGGTTCCATCAGGCTCGACAGCGAAGCCACGGCCTCGTCCACTTCTTCCTCGTAAAAGTCGGCCACCTTGCCCAGCATGGCGTCGAGCGCGCCCGATTCCTCGCCGATCGACACCATCTGCGTCACCATATTCGGGAATACGTCGGCATTCTGCATGGCGGCGGTGAGACTGGTGCCCGTGCTCACCTCGTTCTGGATGCGGCGCGTGGCGTCGGCATAGACGGCGTTGCCGGCTGCGCCGCCCACCGAGTCGAGCGATTCGACCAGCGGCACGCCGGCGGCAAACATGGTGGACAGGGTGCGGGTCCAGCGGGCAATCGTGGCCTTGCGCACCACCTCGCCAAACACGGGCACGCGCAGGATCAGCCGGTCCATGGCGCGCTGCATCGGCACCGAGCGTTTCCAGGTGCGGAAAAACAACCAGATGCCGAAGCCAAGACTACCAAAAATTACATACCACCAGTTCACGAAGAATTCGGAGAGCGCCATCACGAACAGCGTGGGGGCGGGCAGGTTGGCGCCGAAGCTGGCAAACACTTCCTTGAACGCGGGCACCACCCAGATCATGATTACCGCAGTGACGATGAAAGCGACCGCCAGGATCGAGATCGGGTACATCAGCGCCGACCGAATCTTGGCCTTCATGGCCAGCGTCTTTTCCTTGTAGATGGCCAGCCGGGTGAGCAGGTCTTCCAGGATGCCGGCCTGTTCGCCAGCGGCCACCAGGTTGCAGAACAGCGCGTCGAAGTACAGCGGGAACTTGCGGAACGCCTGGTTGAGGCTGGTGCCGGTCTCGATATCGGCGCGCAAATCCAGCACCAGCTTGGAGACCGACGGATTGGCATGGCCCTTGCCGACGATATCGAACGCTTGCAGCAACGGCACGCCGGCTTTCATCATGGTGGCCAGCTGGCGCGTAAACAGGCTGATGTCCTTTTCCTTGATGCGCTTGCCGCTGCGGTAGGTTTTCTTGCGCACCTTGGTGACCATGATGCCCTGGCGCCGCAAGGTGACGTTGACCACGGCTTCGCCGCCGGCGCGCAGTTCGCCGCGCACGGTCTTGCCGGTCTTGTCCTTGCCTTCCCACGCAAAAATGGTTTCCTTGACCTGGTTGCCGGTGTTTGCCATGGGTCGCGGTCCTATTCGTTGGTGCAGCCGAGTACTTCTTCGAGGCTGGTCATGGCTTGCCTGACCTTGAGCAGTCCCGACTGCCGCAGCGATTTCACGCCTTCGAGCTGGGCCTGGGCGGCGATCTGCATGGCGTTGCCGTGGGCCAGGATCAGCGCCTCGATGGCCGGCGTGATCGGCATGATCTGGTAGAGGCCCACGCGTCCCTTGTAGCCGCCGCCGTTGCAGCGTTCGCAGCCGATGGGACCGTAAGGCTTCCAGGTGCCATCGAGATCGGCGGGCTGGAAGCCGGCCTTGATCAGCAGGTCCGCAGAAATGTCCACCGGCTGCTTGCACACGCACAGCCGCCGGGCCAGGCGCTGGGCCGTGATCAGGGTCACCGACGAGGCGATATTAAACGGCGCCACGCCCATGTTCATCAGCCGGGTAAGTGTCGATGGTGCATCGTTGGTGTGCAGCGTGGAAAACACCAGGTGGCCGGTTTGCGCGGCCTTGACCGCAATGTCGGCGGTTTCGAGGTCGCGGATCTCGCCGACCATGATGATGTCCGGATCCTGGCGCAGGAACGATTTCAACGCCACCGGAAACGTCAGCCCCGCCTTGTCGTTGACGTTGACCTGGTTGACGCCGGGCAGGTTGATCTCGGCCGGATCTTCGGCGGTCGAGATATTGATGCCCGGCTTGTTGATCACGTTCAGGCACGTGTACAGCGACACCGTCTTGCCCGAGCCGGTGGGGCCGGTCACCAGCACCATGCCGTAGGGGCGGTGAATGGCGTCCATCAACAGCGCCTTCTGTTCCGGCTCGTAGCCGAGCGCGTCGATGCCCATCTGCGCCTGGCTGCCGTCCAGGATACGCATCACGGTCTTTTCACCGAACAGCGTGGGCAGCGTGGAAACACGCAGGTCGATGGTGCGGGTGGGCGAGGCCACCAGGCGCATGCGGCCATCCTGCGGCACCCGTTTTTCGGAGATGTCGAGCTTGGCCAGCACCTTGATGCGCGACACCAGCTTGTCCTTGATCGACACCGGTGGCTGCGCATGCTCGATCAGCACGCCATCGACGCGAAAGCGCACCCGGTAGAATTTTTCAAACGGCTCGAAGTGCAGGTCGGACGCGCCCATGGTGACGGCGTCGAGCAGCATCTTGTTGAGAAAGCGGACGACCGGCGCATCTTCCACCTCGTTGGCGGCGGCGGTGTCGGCCGCGCTGGCCGGCGCTTCTTCTTCCTCGGCAAACTGGAAGTCGGTCTCCGGGCCGGCCAGGTCGGCGATGCTCTGCTCGGCGCTGCGCCCGAACCGCGCCAGCAGCTGCAGCAGCGCGTCGTGCGGCACGATCACCGGTTCCACGGTGGACTCGGTCTGGAACTTGACCTGGTCGAGCGCCTGGGTGTTGGTGGGGTCGGAAATTGCCACGGCCATCTTGTTGCCGCGCTTGGCCAGCGCCACCACGCGCTGTCCCTGCATCAGCTTGGCGTCGATGGCCTTGGCGGGCAGCGCCTCGATATCGAGCATGGACACGTCGAGCAGCGGATAGGCGAAGGTTTCAGCGCAAAACGTGGCCAGTGCGCGCGAGTCGATGGCGCCGCTGGCCAGCAGCACGTCGATGAACGGCTGTTTTTCGTGGTGGGCTTTCTTGTTGAGTGCCTCGGCCTGCGGCGGCGACAGGCGGCCGGCCTGCATCAGGGCGCGCGCCAGGCCCGGCATCGTAACGGTGTTCGGTAGGACTGCGGCCATGGCTGCTTCCGATGGTGGAGGGCGAACCTGTTGCCCTTCTGAATCATGCCCTCAGGCATATCCTTTGTAAAGCGCAAGGTCCGCTGGTCGAGCCGATTGTACCTCTGCTGTTGCGTGCACCCACCGGCGCACGATTCAATGGCTGCGTTTGCCGCCGGTACGTAGCAATTTGACCACTTTGATGGCTTGATCATCAGCTTCCACGACTTCGATGATGCAATTGCCAACCTTGATGCTGATCGGCGCGTCGGGGATGTCCTGCAATAATTCAAGCAGCATGCCGTTCAGGGTCTTGGGACCGTCGAGCGGAAAGTCCAGGCCCAGGCGGCGGTTGGCGTCGCGCAGCGCGGTCGTGCCTTCCAGCGTGCAGGCGCCGGCGTCGTTCCAGCCAAAGGTGTCGGGCGGCGCATTGTCGGGCAGAGACGTGGTGAATTCGCCGATCATTTCCTCGATGATGTCGTCAAGCGTGACCAGGCCCTGCACCTCGCCGTACTCGTCAACGATGATGCCGAGCCGCTGCTTGTTTTCCTGAAAATATTGCAGCTGGGTGAAGGCGCCGGTTTCCTGCGGAATGAAGTACGGCGGGGTAAGCAACTGGCGGAAATGATCGACGGTCAGGTCGTCCTCCTGGTTGAGCAGCGCCACTGCCTTGCGCACGTGCAAAATCCCGACGATGCGGTTGATCTCGCCTTCATACACGGGCAGCTTGTTGTGCTGGCAGGTGGTCAGCTCGCGCTTGATCTGTTCGACCGGCAGTTCCAGGTCCAGCGCCTCCACCTGCGAGCGCGGGGTCATGATGTCTTCGACGGTGATGGTATCGAGGTCGAACAGGTTGAGCAGGATGCTCTTGTGCTTTTGCGGAATGAAGTTGCCGCCCTCAAGCACGATCGAGCGCAGCTCCTCGGGCGAGACGCGCGCATCGTTCACCTGGCCGCCGGCCTGGGTGCGGAACAGCCGCAGGATTTGCGTAACGAACAGGTTGACGAACCAGATCACCGGCTTGAACACCGCCATCAGCGGGCGCAGCACCATGCTGGTGGGCAGGGCGATTTTCTCGGGGTAGGTGGCGCCGATCATCTTCGGCGAAATTTCCGCGAACACGATCAGCAAAAAGGCGATGCAGGCGGTGGAGACGATAATGACGTTGTCGTCATGGCCGAAGGCCTGGATCGCGATCGAGGTGACCAGCGCGGTGGCGGTGGCGTTGATCAGCGTATTGGCAATGAGCACCAGCGAGAGCAGCTTGCCGGTCCGTTCGAGCAGCCACAGGGTGGTGATGGCGCGGCGATTGCCGCGTTTGGCTTCATGGCGCAAGCGATGGCGGTTGGCCGCCATGAGCGCCGTCTCCGCCATGGCGAAGAAAGCCGAAAACAAAATCAGCAGGCCGAGTGCAAGCAGCTGCACCCATAAGGGCACGGTATCCAAGATGGCGATCGGTGGCGGAGAAGCCTCGAATTCTAAGTCACTCCCCCACCACATGCAAGTTTGTCCACTTCGGGGTCAGTGCCGACATTCGGACATTTTTGAACTTAATCGCACGACATCGATCATCATAATGATGGGTTCGTGTCCAAATGTCGGCACTGACCCCGAACTCAGGATTTGTGCAGGAGTAGGGTGTGGGCGGTGATGGGGGTGCCGTTTTCCTGGCGCGCGGCGAGGTTGTCGGTGGCGAGGACGGTGAAGCCGGTGGCGGTCGCCAGCTTCCGCAGGTATGGCAGCGTGTGGGCGTAGCGGTTCGATGGTTGCAACACGTAGTCGGCGCCGTCTGGTGCGCCCGCTTCGACCGAAAAGCAGAAGCGCCCGCCCGGGCGCAGCGCCAGGTGCACGGCATCGAACACGGGCGCCAGGTCGCCGATATAGACGAACACGTCGGCAGCCACCGCCAGATCCCACGCTTGCCCTCGCCCGCCCAGGTAGTCCACCAGGTCGGTGCAGGCGAGCTCGTTGTACAGTGCCCGTTCGGCCGCCTTGTCGAGCATCTGCTGCGACAGGTCCACGCCGTCGAGGCGGCGCGCGTACGCGTGCAAGTAGGGGCCGCACAGGCCGGTGCCGCAGCCGAGATCGACGATATCGAGCGCTGCACTATGCCCGGCGCTGCGGATCAGTGCATCGAGCGCGGCCGGGGTGCGGTAGCCGAGCACTTCGGTCAGGTGCTGGTCGAAGTGGTTGGCGTACTGGTCGAACAGGGTGCGCACGTAGTCGCCCGGCAGTGTGGCTGGCGTTTCGCCCGCGCCCACCGAGGCCAGCGCGAAGGCGATGGTTTGCGGATCGTCGCCATGCGCCAGTGCGGCGCGGTAGGCAGCAATCGCCTCGTCGGTGCGGCCCAGAGAACGCAGCGTATTGCCGCGATGGTAGTGCGCCAGCGCGTGGCCGGGCTTGAGCGTCAGCGCGCGGTCGTAGGCGGCCAGCGCGGCGTCGAAGTCACCGAGCTTTTGCAGGCTGGCGCCCAGCGCGCTGTGCGCCTCCGCCCATTGCGGGCGCAGCGCGATGGCCCGCTCGAAACTGTCCACCGCATCGGCCAGCTGGCGCAAGCCGTGCAGCGCATTGCCACGGGCGAACCAGGCGTCGGCGTAGCGCTCGCGCAGGTCCAGCGCGTCCTCGGCCGCACCCAGCGCTTCGGCGTAGCGGCCCATTTCCTGCAGCACGATGGCGCGGTTGCAGTGCGCTTCCGGGTAGTTGGGCTGGAGGAAGACGGCGCGCTGGTAGCTGTGCAGCGCCTCGTCGTGGCGCTGCAGCTGGCGCAGGGCGTTGCCGCGATTGCTCCACGCCATGGCGTAGTCGGGTTGCAGCCCGATGGCGCGCTCGTGGCTGTCCAGCGCCTCCTGCACCCGGCCTGCATCCATCAGCGCCACGCCCAGGTTGGCATGGGCCTTCGGCTGCGCCGGATCGACCGCGATTGCCTGCGCAATCAAATCGATGGCGCCGGCCGCATCGCCCTGCTGGCGCGCGATCACGCCCAGCAGGTGCAGGGCGTCGAACTGCTGCGGGTCGAGCGCCAGCACCTGCCGGTACAGCGCCTGCGCGGGCGGCAACTGGCCTTGCTGTTGTAATTGCACGGCCTGGCGCAGCAGGGAGGCGGTCAACGCCGGGTGGGAGGTGGTCATGGTGCGCATCTTAGGGGGCTTTGCCGGGCACGGCAAGCGCGGCGCCCCCGGGGTGGCCTCAGCTGCCGCGATAGGTCGAATACGCCCACGGCGAAACCACCAGCGGCACGTGGTAGTTCTGCTCGGCGTCGGCCACGCCGAAGGCGATGGTCACCTCGTCAACAAAACGCGGTTCGGGCACCTGCACGCCCTGCGCTGCAAAATAATCGCCGGCAGCGAATACCAGCTCATACTTGCCTGCGGTGAGCTGTTCGCCTGCGAGCAGCGGCGTGGCGCAGCGTCCGTCCGCATTGGTGACGTCGGTGGTGAGCAGGGTGCGGCCCTCTGCGTTGACCGCGTACAACGCCAGCCTGACGCCGGCGCCGGGCTTGCCCTGGGTGATATCGAGTACGTGCGTGCTGAGTTTGCCCATGGCGGTAGTGTCCTATATCGGTGAATGACAAGCGGCTATCGTGTAAATCATATACCGGCGCGCGCCGGCGCCTATATGATTAAGGATATATTCCCCATACCCCGGCCCGCGTTCCCGCACAAACCTATGAGCACTTACGACAACTACCCGCGCGACCTGATCGGCTACGGCCGCACCCCGCCCCACGCCCGCTGGCCCGGCGCCGCCCGGGTGGCGCTGCAATTCGTGCTCAATTACGAGGAGGGCGGCGAAAACAGCGTACTGCACGGCGACGCCGGCTCCGAGACCTTCCTGTCCGAGATCATTGGCGCCGCGTCGTTCCCCGACCGCCACATGAGCATGGAGTCGCTGTACGAATACGGTTCGCGCGCCGGCCTGTGGCGCGTGCTGCGCCTGTTCGAGGACCGCAAGCTGCCGCTCACCGTGTTCGGCGTGGCGATGGCGCTCAAGCGTCACCCGGAGGCCGTCGCCGCCTTCCAGTCGCTGGGCCACGAGATCGCCTGCCACGGCCTGCGCTGGATCAGCTACCAGAACATCGACCAAGCCACCGAGCGCGCCCATATGAAAGAAGCCGTGGACATCATCCGCGAGCTCACCGGCAGCGCACCGCAAGGCTGGTACACGGGCCGCGACTCGCCCAACACGCGCCGGCTGGTGATGGAACATGGCGGCTTCGCATACGATGCCGACCACTATGGCGACGACCTGCCGTTCTGGCAGCAGGTGGCCCACATGGGCGCCGATGGCCAGCCGACCACCGCACCGCAACTGATCGTACCCTACACGCTCGACACCAACGACATGCGCTTTGCCGCCGCCCAGGGCTTCAATTCGGGCACGCAGTTCTTCGACTATCTGAAAGATGCGTTCGACGTGCTGTATGCCGAAGGCGACCCGGCCGGCCTGAACGCGCCGAAGATGCTGTCGATCGGCCTGCACTGCCGCATCGTGGGCCGGCCGGCGCGGCTGGCCGCGCTGGCGCGTTTCCTCGACTATGTGCAGGGCCACGAACAGGTGTGGATCACGCGCCGCATCGATATCGCCGACCACTGGCGCTCCACCCATCCTTTTGCAGCCTGAGGCCAAGATGTCCGAACCGATCCGCTTTTACTTCCGTGGCGCCGTGCGCGAATTTGCCGGTGGCGCACCGACCCGCACCGTGCTCCAGCACCTGCGCGAAGACCTCCATTGCACCGGCACCAAGGAAGGCTGCGCCGAAGGCGATTGCGGCGCATGCACCGTGGTGGTCGGCAGCCTCAACCCTGCCGGCCAGCTGGAGATGAAGGCGGTCAATTCCTGCATCCAGTTCGCGCCCACGCTCGACGGCAAGGCGCTATTCACGGTCGAAGACTTGCAGCAGCAGGACGGCGCGCTGCACCCGGTGCAGCAGGCCATGGTGGAGTGTCACGGTTCCCAGTGCGGCTTCTGTACCCCTGGGTTCGTGATGTCGCTGTGGGGCATGTACCTCGATAAAAACGGTGAACCGGCGCAGCGCCGCGAGATCGACGACTGCCTGTCCGGCAACCTGTGCCGCTGCACCGGCTACCGTCCCATCATCGACGCGGCCCACCGCATGACCGAACTGCCGGCTGTCGCCTTCGACCGCGCCGCGCTGACCACGCAGCTGCAAGCGCTGCAACGCGATGCAGGCAGCAGCTATACGGCCCACGGCCGCACCTTTTACGCGCCGCGCACGCTGGCGGAACTCGTCGCCCTGCGCGCCGCCCATCCGCAAGCCACGCTGCTGGCCGGCTCGACCGACATCGGCCTGTGGGTGACCAAGCAGCTGCGCGAACTGGGCGACATCATCTACCTGGGCCACGTGGCCGCGCTGCAAACGGTGGAGGAGGTGCGCGATATGCTGGAAATTGGCGCCGGCGTGTCGCTGGAACACGCCTACAATGCGCTGTGCGAGCTGTATCCGACGCAGCTGGGCGAATTGCGCCAGCGTTTTGCGTCGCTGCCGATCCGTAACGCCGGCACCCTGGGCGGCAACGTCGCCAACGGCTCGCCGATCGGCGACTCGATGCCGTGGCTGATCGCGGTGGGCAGCGAAGTGGTGCTGCAAGGTCCGGCGGGCCAGCGCGTGCTGCCGCTCGAAGCGTTCTACCTTGACTACCAGAAAAAGGATTTGCAGCCTGACGAAATCGTCGCCGCCGTGCGGGTGCCGCTGCCGCGCGAGAATGTCCAGTTCCGAACCTATAAACTGGCCAAGCGCTTCGACCAGGATATCTCGGCCGTATGCGCGGCGTTCGCGTTCACGCTCGACGGCGACCAGATCATCGATGCCCGCATCGCGTACGGCGGCATGGCCGCCACACCGCGCCGCGCGCCGCGCGCGGAAAGTGCGCTCACCGGCCTGCGCTGGAACGAAGCCAACCTGCGGGTGGCGATGGACATGCTGGCGCAGGATTTCAAACCGCTGTCCGACATGCGCGCATCAGGCACCTACCGCATGCAGACCGCGCAAAACCTGCTGCGCCGGTTCTGGTTCGAGACGCGCCCCGATGCGCCGCTCGGCAACGAGTCGGTCAATGCCTTCGCTTTCAAAGACGCCAGGGAGTCCGCATGAACCAGCCCACCGCCCCCAACCGCGTGCGTGAAGCAGGCTGGCAAGCCGTTGGCATTCCGCGCAAGCACGAATCGGCCGAGCTGCATGTGCTGGGCCAGGCCACGTACACCGACGACATCCCCGAACTGCAAGGCACCGTGCACGCGGCGCTGGGCTTGTCGTCGAAAGCGCACGCGAGTATCAAAAGCATCGACCTGGCGCCGGTGCGCGCGTCAGACGGCGTGGTGGCCGTGTACACGGCTGCCGACATCGTCGGCACCAACGACTGCGGCCCGATCATCCATGACGATCCGATCCTGTCCGCCGGCGAAGTGCTGTACGTGGGCCAGCCGATCTTCATCGTGGTGGCCGACACCCACGACAACGCCCGCCGCGCCGCGCGCCGCGCCGTGATCGACTACGAAGAGCTGCCGGCCATCCTCACGCCGCAGGAAGCCAAGGCTGCGCAATCGTACGTGCTGCCGCCAATGGCGCTCAAGCGCGGCGATTTTCGCACCGCGTTCGACCTGGCGCCGCGCGTGGTCAAAGGTAAACTGTTCGTGGGCGGCCAGGAGCAGTTTTACCTGGAAGGCCAGATCGCCTACGCGATACCGAAGGAAGATCAAGGCATGCTGGTGCAATGCTCCACCCAGCATCCGAGCGAAATGCAGCACGTGGTGGCCCATGCGTTGGGCGTGCACTCGCACAAGGTACAAGTGGAATGCCGCCGCATGGGCGGCGGTTTCGGCGGCAAGGAGTCGCAGTCGGCCCTGTGGGCCGCCGCTGCCGGCATCGCTGCCGCCAAACTGAAACGCCCGGTCAAGCTGCGCGCCGACCGCGACGACGACATGCTGGTCACCGGCAAGCGCCATTGCTTCTATTACGAGTACGAAGTGGGTTACGACGATACCGGCAAGATCCTGGCCGCCAAGGTGGACATGACGCTGCGCGCCGGCTACTCGGCTGACCTGTCCGGCCCCGTGGCCACGCGCGCGGTCTGCCATTTCGACAACACCTATTATTTGTCGGACGTGGAAATCCTGGCCGGCTGCGGCAAGACCAATACCCAGTCCAACACCGCCTTCCGGGGCTTCGGCGGACCGCAGGGCGCGATCGCCATCGAATACATCATTGACGACATCGCGCGCAACCTGGGGCGCGATGCGCTCGATATCCGCCGCGTCAATTTCTATGGCGTTACCTCACGCAATATCACGCCCTACGGCCAGGAGATCGTCGATAACGTGATCGAAGCATTGACGGCCGAACTGGAACGCAGCAGCGCCTACCGCGCCCGCCGCGCCGCCATCGACGCCTTCAATCAAAACAGCCCGGTGCTGAAAAAGGGGCTGGCGCTCACGCCGCTCAAATTCGGCATCGCCTTCAACGTCACCCACCTGAACCAGGCCGGCGCGCTGGTGCACGTGTATGTCGATGGTTCGGTGCTGGTCAACCATGGCGGCACCGAGATGGGGCAGGGCATCAACACCAAGGTGATGCAGGTGGTGGCGCACGAACTGGGTGTCTCCATGGAAAACCTGCGGGTGACCGCCACCGATACCAGCAAGGTGTCGAACACCTCGGCCACGGCCGCTTCCACCGGCGCGGACTTGAATGGCAAGGCCGCGCAGGACGCCGCGCGCCAGATCCGCGAACGCCTCACAAACCACGCGATAAAGCTGTACGGCGCCGACGACGGCCAGCCGGTGCGCTTCGCGGACAACGCGGTGCACGTCAACGGCCACGTCGTGCCATTTTCCGAACTGGTACAAAAAGCCTACCTGGCGCGGGTGCAGCTGTGGTCCGACGGCTTTTATGCCACGCCGGGCCTGCACTGGGATCCGAAAACCATGAACGGCCACCCGTTCTCGTACTACGCCTACGGCGCGGCAGTGTCCGAAGTGGTGGTCGATACGCTGACCGGCGAATGGAAGCTGCTGCGCGCCGACGCCCTGTACGACGCCGGCCGCTCGCTCAACCCGGCCATCGATATCGGCCAGGTGGAGGGCGCCTTCATCCAGGGCATGGGCTGGCTCACCACAGAACAGCTGTGGTGGAACGGCGCCGGCAAGCTGATGACGCACGCGCCATCGACGTACAAGATTCCGGGCATTTCGGACTGCCCGGAGGACTTGCGCGTGACGCTCTACCAGAACGACAACGTCGAGGACAGCATTCACCGCTCGAAAGCCGTGGGCGAGCCGCCGCTGCTGCTGCCGTTTTCGGTGTTCTTTGCGATTCGCGACGCGATTTCGAGCGTGGGCGGCCACCGCGTCAACCCGCCGCTCAACGCCCCGGCCACCAGCGAGGAAATCCTGCGCGCCGTGTCCATCGTCGAACTCGGGGCCTGAGATGAATGCGTGGCTGACCAACGTGGACGAGCCGGCGGTGCTGGTGACGGTGGCCATCGTCGAGGGTTCCGGCCCGCGCGAGACCGGCGCCAAGATGCTGGTCACCCGCGCCCGCCGGCTCGACACCATCGGCGGCGGCCACCTGGAACTGTGCGCGGTCGATCTGGCCCGCGCCATGCTGGACGACCCCACCGCTGGCGCCACCAGGCTCGAACGCTATGCGCTCGGCCCCACGCTGGGCCAGTGCTGCGGCGGCGTGGTGCACCTGGCGTTCGAGATGGTCGATGATGCGCTGCGCGCGGTGCTGACCGGACTGCGCACCCGGACGGGCGAAGACTGCTGGCGCTTGAGCGCTATCGACGGTGCGCCGGCAGCGCTGCTGCTGGATACCGGCGGTGTTGTGTTTGCCGGGGAGGGCGCCGCACCGGCCCTCGACCCTGCCACCCCGATCGACATGATTGGCGCGAAGCCCGGCACTCGTATGCCGGACTTCAGCGCGACGGCCAGCGCGACCACTTTCGCAACTTCCGGCATCACCACCGTGGTCCGCGACGTAATCGGCCGCCGCTGGCTGCTCGACGCCTGCCCGGCCCCGCGTGCCCATCTGCTGCTGTTCGGCGCCGGCCACGTGGGCGCAGCCATCGTCCGCACCCTGGGCGAACTGCCGTGCACCGTCACCTGGATCGACGAGCGCGAAGACATGTTCCCTGCTGCCGTGCCGGCCAACGTCACGGTGGAAGCCACCGACACCCCCGAGGCGCTGGTGGCGCGCGCGCCGGACGGCGCCAGCTACCTGGTACTTACTCACAGCCACGCGCTCGACCAGCGCCTGTCCGAAGCCATCCTGGCGCGCCCGCACGTGGGCTGGTTCGGCCTGATCGGGTCAAGCACGAAACGGGTACAATTCGAGCGGCGCCTGGCCGCGCGCGGCATCGCGCAGGACCGCATCGCCGCCATGGTGTGCCCGATCGGGCTGCCCGGCATTACCAGCAAGTTCCCGGCCGCCATCGCCGCCTCCGTGTGCGCGCAATTGCTGATGGTCTGGGAGTCGCAATATCCGCAACCTCGGCAAAGTCTGCAACTCCGGCAACACCAACGCATCGCCGTGACACCCTAATTTCAGAAAGACCCCTATGTCCACCACCGACCTGCAAGCCTACCGTGGCAGCTTGCTGCACTTTCTCGCCGATCCGGCCTTCAGCGACAACGCACACGCCTGGCATGAAGACGGCCTGCTGATCGTTGCCGATGGCAAGGTCCAGGCGGCGGGCGACTACGCCACCTTGCACGCCATGTTGCCGCCGGGGACCACGGTGCATGACTACAGCGGCAAGCTGCTCATGCCCGGCTTTATCGACACCCACATCCACTACCCGCAAACCGACATGATCGCGTCGCCGTCGGAAGGGCTGCTGCCGTGGCTGGAGACATATACGTTCCCGGTGGAGCGGGGCTTCGAAGACCCGCTCCACGCGGCCGGCGTGGCCGAATTCTTCCTCGACGAGCTGCTGCGCTGCGGCACCACCACCGCCATGGTGTATTGCACCGTGCATCCGCAGTCGGTGGACGCGTTCTTCACCGCCAGCGAGGCGCGCGGCTTGCGCATGGTGGCCGGCAAGGTCCTGATGGACCGCAACTGCCCGGAGTTCTTGCGCGACACCGCCGAAAGTGGCGCGCGCGATACCGAGGCCCTGATCAACCGCTGGCACAACCGCGGCCGGTCGCAGTACGCGATCACGCCGCGCTTCGCGCCCACGTCCACCAACGAGCAATTGCACCTGGCCGGCGAACTGGCGCGCGCGTACCCCGACACCTATATCCAGACCCACGTGTCGGAAAACGAAGCCGAATGCGCGTGGGTGCGCGAATTGTTCCCGCAGTCGCGCAGCTATATCGATGTGTATGACAGCTACGGCATGCTGCGCCCGCGCGCCATGTACGGTCACTGCATCTGGCTTGACGAAACCGACCGCCGGCGCATGGCGGAAACCGGCGCGGCGGCGGCGATCTGCCCCACGTCGAACCTGTTCCTGGGCAGCGGCCTGTTCGACTTCGAGCGTGCCGACCAGGCGGGCATGCTGGTATCGCTGGCCACGGACGTGGGCGGCGGCACGTCGTTCTCGATGTTGCAAACCATGAATGAAGCCTATAAAGTAGCGCGCTTGAAGGGCAGCCATTTGCCAGCCTTGCGGATGTTTTACCTGGCCACGCTCGGCGCGGCGCGCGCCATGCAGCTCGAAGGCACGATCGGCAATTTCGCCCCCGGCGCGGAGGCCGATTTCATCGTCGTCGATCCGCAGGGTACGCCGCTGTTGCAGCGCCGCTCGAGCAGTGTCGCCAGCCTGGAGGAACTGCTGTTCGCGCTGGCGCTGCTGGGCGACGACCGGGCGATCGCCGCCACGTATTCGGGGGGGCGCCGGGTCCACGTCCGCACTTAATCCACCATTCACATCGGGAAGCACCATGCACAAACACTTCGTCAGCTCCAGAGTCCTGGCCATCCCCCTAGCCGTTGCCATGCTGTGCGCAACGCCGCTGGCCGCGCAGACAGCGACCAATGAAGCGGTCACCAGCAACGTGTTTGCTGCGATGGTGGCCGGCAAGGATCCCAAGCTGGCCGAGCTGACCATGTTCTTTACCCAGATGCCCAAGGGCGGCGACCTGCACCACCATTATTCCGGCGCGCTGTACGCCGAGCAGTACCTGCGCTGGGTGGACAAGGAAGGCTTCTGCGTCAACAGGGCCGGCTATACCATCAACGTCGACCAGGCGGTCGCCAAGGCCGAACGCGCCAGGCCGCTGGCCGAACGCGCGTGCCTGTCGGGCGAAGACAGCCTGCAGGACAATACTTTCCTGGCCAACCTGCTGCAGCGCTGGTCCGACAAGGATTACCACAACCACGGCGCCATCCAGAACCCGCCCGACCGCCAGTTCTTCGACACCTTCGCCTACTTCAACCCGGTCGCGTCCACCAATACCGCCGAGGGCCTGCAAACGCTCAAGCGCCGCGCCATCGACGAAAACCTCAGCTACATCGAGACCATCTTCGAGATCGCGCCGATCGCCCAGGACGCCGGTTTCGACGACAAGGCCCGCGCCGGCACCGTCACCGACGCCGACCTGGCCGCGTACATGACCAGGCTCGAAGGCGACCAGGCCTTCAACGGCTGGATCGCCGCGTACCTGGACAACGTCAGGAAATCGGGCGCCGGCATCGACGACCAGGATTTCACGCTGCGCTACCAGCCGTTCGCGCTGCGTTTCCTCACGCCGTCGCAGGTGTTCTCGCAAATGGTGTCGAGCTTTAAACTGGCCACGGCCAGCCCGATGATCGTCGGCGTGAACATCGTCGGCCAGGAAAGCACCCACGTGTCGATGCGCGACTACGCGCTGCACATGAAAATGTACGGCTTCCTGAAAGCGAAGTATCCGGCCGTGAAACTGGCGCTGCACGCGGGTGAGCTGTCGTTGGGCATGGTGGAACCGGAGGGGTTGAAATTCCACATCAAGGATGCGCTCGACGTGGCCGGCGCCAGCCGCATCGGCCACGGCATGGACATCGTCCATGAGCACGATCCGCTCGGCATCATGAAAAAAATGCGTGATCGGAATATCCCGGTCGAGGTCAATTTGAGCAGTAACGACTTTATTTTGGGCATCAAAGACCAGGAACACCCGGTCACTCTGTTCCGCAAATACGGCGTGCCGTTCGTGCTCAGCACCGACGATGCTGGCGTTTCGCGCAACAATTTGTCGGGGGAATACGTGCTATTCGCGTCGCGTTACCAGCCGACATATGGCGAAGTGAAGAAACTTTCGTACGACAGCATCCGTTATTCGTTCCTGCCTGATGCAGACAAACAACGCTTGTTGAAAGCTTTAGACGGCAAATTCGACAAATTTGAAGCTGATATTGCCAAGGCGCAACCTAAGAAAAAGCGCTGATCCAGCGTTGAAAAGTACGGGTGTGTGGCGCAACGTCCACACCCGCGCGCACTTTGCCAGAAATTTTTCCCCTCGCACGACAGTAATAGACTGTTGTCACTCCTACCTTTATTTCCTTCCACTGGATATATCTTTTTTGCCAAATGTGGCCCACAAGCTACACAATTTCGCCAAGCAGAGCGGGGTTGATGCTTATTTGGCAATGAATGGATTTCACGTGAGAACCGCTGACTTATAATTTCGCCTGTTTTTGACGGGGCGGTCGCTACAGCCAGATTTTTAGCGTTTTTTTCAGCTCATTTATAGTTTTTCGATCTGAATCTTTAAGGTAAAACGTATTTGTCAGCGATTTTTGGTTAATGCATAGTCGGATTAAATGATCCAAAAAGGCAAGTTTTTTTCCTTGCCCGGAGCTTATCCCCGTCATAGCCCTGACATATTTCACCGCTACACTCACCCGCTGCACGTTTGTGCCGGGGGGACTTGGACGGTCTGACCAGTTGCAGCAAACGTAAGAGGGAGATCCCTGCCACGAGCAGGTTTCGACAAAAGGAAACCGTGAAAAACCGTAGCGAGCGGCCTGGTATCGGCTCGAGTAGCGGAAGCGTACGAAAGTACGCTGAGCAACGCAGAGACGATAGCGGGACGCGCAGTAGGTTTTCCGGGGTTTCCATAACTATTAGTCTTTTTTGGGGTTATACAATGATCAATCACAAACGGCTCAAGCTGACGCAAATCGCGTTCAGCCTGTCTATCGCGCTTGCGACAGTTCCAGCCATGGCTCAGAACACGACGTCGTCGATCGCTGGCCGCATTTCGGCTGGTGACGGCAAGCCTGCCGCTGGCGCGACCGTTACCATCGTCCACACCGAGTCCGGCACCAGCACCAAGGTGGTGACCGATGCCGAAGGCCGCTACTTGCAGCGCGGTCTGCGTACCGGTGGTCCGTACACGATCATCATCTCCAAGGATGGCGTTGAAGAGAAGCGCGACAACGTGTACACCCAGCTGGCGGAAACCGCCACCGTGGACGCGACCCTCGGCGCGCAAATGCAAGTCGTGACCGTGGCCGGTTCGGCCGCCCGTTCCGAAAAATTCTCGAAGTCGAACATGGGCGCCGGCACCAGCATCAGCGCGACCGAGCTGGCGATCCAGGGTTCGATCAACCGCAACCTGCAAGACTACGCCCGTACCGACCCGCGCGTGTCGCAGACCGATAAAGACCGTGGCGAAATGTCCGTGGCCGGCCAGAACTCGCGCTACAACTCGCTGACCATCGACGGCGTGGCCGTCAATGACACCTTCGGCCTGGAAGCAAGCGGCTCGCCGACCTCCAAGCAACCGATCTCGATCGAAGCGATCCAGTCGGTGCAGGTCAACGTCGCCAACTACGACGTGACTCAGAAGGGCTACATCGGCGGCAACATCAACGCCGTCACCAAGTCCGGCACCAACACCGTCAAGGGCAGCGTGTACTACGTGTTCCGTGACGACAAGCTGGCCGGCGACCGTTACAACCAGACCACCGGCGAATACTTCGCCCCGCCTGCATCGAAGGACACCACCAAGGGCGTGACCCTGGGCGGTCCGATCATCAAGGACAAGCTGTTCTTCTTCGCTAACTACGAAAAACTGGAATCGTCGCGCACCACGCCGGCCTTCGGTCCGATCGGCAGCAGCCTGACCAACGTGGCGATCTCGCCAGCGGCCATCGCTCAGGCGCAAAGCATCGCCCAGGGTTACGGCATCGACATCGGCGGCAGCGAAACGCCAAGCGGCACCAAGCTGGACGTGACCGACAAGCTGCTCAAGCTGGACTGGAACATCAACGACGACCACCGCCTGATGGTGCGTTACTCGAAGACCGAGCAGTCGGAACCGGTCTTCCCGAACATCACCAGCAGCGCCCTGTCGCTGAACTCGCAGTGGTACGCCACCGAGAAAAACATCGAGACCAAGGTTGCGCAACTGACCTCGGACTGGACCCCGACCTTCTCGACCGAGTTCAAGGCATCGCAACGCGATTACCAGAGTGTTCCTGCCAACAACTCGACGCTGCCAGCGGTCAGCCTGTCGTTCAACGGCGCGCTGCCGGCCGGCCTCACCAACGTGCCAACGAGCCGTTCGCTGAACTTCGGTACCGAGCCTAGCCGCCAGTTCAACAACCTGAACACCAAGACCCTGGATCTGTACGGTGGCGCCAACTGGACCGTGGGCGACCATGAAATCAAGTTCGGCGGCGACTATGCCAAGAACGAGATCTTCAACGCGTTCCTGCAAAACACCTACGGTAACTATTCGTTCGGCTGCCAGAACACCAATCTGACCGGCGTTCCTGCCACGAACTTCGCGTACCAGTTCAATAACGGTGCCGCCCTGAACTGCGGCCAGGCTACTGCCGCCCAGGTAGAGCAAGCGGTGCTGGAGAACTTCCGTCGCGGCCGTCCAACCAGCTACACGCTGCTGACTGCTTCGGCCGGCAACACGCTCGAGCAGAACGCCGCCGCCAACTTCACCATGAAGAACACCGGCCTGTTCCTGCAAGATGTCTGGACTGTCAACCCGCAGCTGACCCTGAGCTACGGCCTGCGTGTTGACCGTGCCAGCATCCCTGAGCGCCCAACCCAGAATGCGGCCGTCGCCCAGGCTGTCGGCCCGGTCAATGCTGCTGGCCGCCAGACCGGTGGCTTCGGCATCGACAACACCGTCACTTTCGACGGCCAGACCCTGTGGCAGCCGCGTGCTGGCTTCAACTTCAAGTTCGACACCCCGCGCCAGACCCAGTTGCGCGGCGGCGCCGGCCTGTTCCAGGGCGCGGCAGCGACCGTATGGCTGGCCAACCCGTTCCAGAACAATGGCGTGGCAACCCGCACCCTGTCGTGCGGCTCGTCCACCAGCCCTTGCTCGATCGCCGATGGCGGTTTCAACCCGGCCGTCGGTGTAGCGCCAGGCACGCTGGCAGCTTCGACCCCGGTGCCGCCGATTGATGCCCTGGCCCCAGGCCTGCGCCAGCCGTCGGTATGGAAAGCCAATATCGCGCTGGACCACGAACTGCCATGGTATGGCATCGTGCTGGGCGCGGAACTGCTGCGCACCCAGGTGCGTGACGCCATCTACTACCAGAACTACAACCTGGGCGCGGCCACCCGCACCGGTACCGATGGCCGTTCGCTGTACTACACCGCCGCCGGCTACAACGGCGCTTGCTGGAATGCCAGCGGCACCGCCATCACCTCGGGCACTTGCAGCACCTTCCGCAACAAGGCAGGCAGCAATGCCTCGTTCGGTAACGTCCTGGTCGCCACCGGCACCAACAAGGGCTACAGCAACGTCGCCACCGTGTCGCTGTCGCGTCCGATGTCGAGCGGCTATAGCTGGTCGCTGGCGTACTCGTACACCGAAGCGAAGGAAGTGTCGCCACTGACCTCGTCGACCTCGAACTCGACTTTCAGCGGCCGTTCGGTATTCAATCCGAACGAAGAAGTGTCGGCCAACTCGAGCTACCTGGTCAAAGACCGTATCAGCGCGGTGCTGAACTTCCAGAAGCGTTTCTTCGACAACTACAAGACCACCTTCGGTCTGTTCTACGAAGGCCGCTCGGGCAAGCCATACAGCTGGACCGTCAACAATGACTTGAACGGCGACTCGATCTCCGGTAACGACCTGATGTACATCCCGTCGGCGCCAGGTTCGGGCCAGGTGGTGTTCGTGGGCGATACCCCGACCAACAACGCCAACGAAACCAAGTTCTGGAACATCGTGAACAGCAACAAGGCGCTGAAACAGGCAGCCGGTGGCGTGGTCGGTCGTAACACCGACTTCTCGCCATGGACCAACAGCTTCGACATGCGCATTGCCCAGGAAATCCCGAGCTTCTTCAGCGGTCATAAAGCTGTCTTCACGTTCGATATCTTCAACGTCGGCAACTTGCTGAACAAGAAGTGGGGCCGTATCAATGAAGTGCTGTTCCAGGGTGGCGGCGCGCAAGCACGCAGCTTCGTGGACTATGCCGGTCTCGATGCCCAGGGTCGTTACCGTTACCAGGTGCGCGAGAACGTCGAAAACCTGGAAGTACGCCAGGCCAAAGGCGAATCGCAGTGGGCCGTTCAGGCGACTGTGAAGTACGAATTCTAAGTTCGTAACACGTCTTTGAAACACGGAACGGCCGGTGGCGACACCGGCCGTTTTTTTATGCCCGCACTGCTTTGTAACGTATTATTCCAGCGGGCTTTTACGCTGTTCCCGGCCTGCTTTTGCGCGGTACAATAATCGATTCCGACACGCCTGGACTGCAATGAACTTATCTCTTCGTCCGGTGGCCGCGATCGTGCTGGCCGCCTCCCTGGCGGCCTCGCTGTCAGCTTGCTCGACGCGCCTGCCGGCGCCGTCCGCTGCTCCGGTTTCTGCTTCCGTTGCCACTTCTAAGCTGGTGCAGATCGAGCTGGTCACGCTCAACGATTTCCACGGCAACCTCGAGCCCAGCAAGTACGTGTGGGACAGCGCCAACGGCGGCGGTACGCGCACCATCGAGGCGGGCGGCATCGACACCATCGGCGCCGCGCTGCAAGCATGGCGCCGCGAGGATCCGCAACTGCTGCTGGTCGGCGCCGGCGACCTGGTGGGCGCCAGTCCCGCCATCTCGTCGATGTGGGCCGACGAGCCCACTATCGGCGCCATGAACTTGCTGGGCCTGCGCGCCAGCTCGGTGGGCAACCACGAGTTCGATGCCGGCCGGGTGGAGCTGCTGCGCCAGCAGATGGGCGGCTGCAAGTCGCCGCGGGCCGACAAGGCCTGCAAGTATGAGCCAGACTTCGGCGGCGCCAAATTTTCGTACCTGGCCGCCAACGTGATCGACACCGCCACCCGCAAGCCGGTGCTGCCCGCCTATAAAATCGAGACGGCCCATGGCGTCAAGGTCGCCTTCATCGGCACCGTCCTGAAAAGCACCGCCGAGGCGGCGCTGGCCTCCGGCATCGCCGGCCTCGAATTCATCGACGAAGCGGACGCCATCAACCGCCAGCTGCCCGAGCTGCGAGCGCAGGGCGTGGGCGTATTCGTGGTGCTGGTGCACCAGGGCGGCAGCACGGTGGAAAAATTCGACCAGCCCGATTGCAGCAAGCTCACCGGCCCCGTGGTCGATATCGTCAAGCGCCTCGATCCGGCGGTGCGCCTCGTGGTCAGCGGCCACTCGCATAAGGGCTACCTGTGCCAGGTCGATGGCCGCACTGTCACGCAGTCGGACACGGGCGGCCACGTGCTGGGCCGCATCGCGCTCACCGTCGATACGCAGACCAACACGCTCAAGGACATCCGCGCGCGCCAAGAGGTGATGGTGCCCGGCAAATGGCCGAAGGATGCGCAACTGGCGGCCTACCTGGAGACCGCGCGCGCACGCAGCGCGGCGCTGCTGGCGCAGCCGGTGGCGCGCCTGGCGGTACCCAGCGTGGTGCGCAAGCGCGCCGACAGCGGCGAGTCCGCGCTGGGCGACCTGGTGGCCGATTCGGTGCTGCAGGCGGGCCGTCCGTTCGGCGTACAGATCGGCTTCATGAACAACGGCGGCATGCGCCAGGATCTCGATACCGACAATGGCCGCGCCAGCGTGGGTCAGACCCGCATGGTCCTGCCGTTCGGGAACACGCTGGTGGTGATGAACCTCAAGGGCTGGCAAATTTTCGACCTGCTCGAACAGCAGTGGAGCGGCGGGCGCGAAGACATTCGCGGCCTGCTGCAAGTGTCCGAGGGCTTTACCTACCAGTGGGATGCGCGGCGCGGCGATGGCAGCAAGGTGGTGCCGGGCAGCGCCAAGCTCAATGGCAAGCCGTTAGAGCGCGAAGCGTCGTACCGCGTGATGGTCAATAACTTCCTGGCCGAAGGCGGCGACGGTTTCCCGATGTTTGCCAATGGCCGCAACCGCACCGATACCGGTATCCGCGATATCGATGCCCTCAACGATTACCTGGTCAAGCGCGAACAGGCCGGCAAACCCGCCGGCGCCGCCCAGCCACAACAGCGCTACCAGCGCGTGCAATAGGAGTTACCCATGCGTCGAATTTTACTGTCCGTCCTCGTGCCAGCGCTGCTGGCTGCCACCGCCATCGTCAGCGCCCCGGCGCGCGCCGAGTTTTCGATCCCCGGCTTCGAACTGGTGCAAACCTCGCCGGCCGAAACGGTGCTGCGCAATCCCGATCTGCGCGACCCGGTGACGGTGTGGAGCGAGATGTTCGACAATGCCAAGAGGGACATCGTGATCGGCCAGTTCTACGCCGTCACCAAGCCTGGCAGCGCGTTCGAAAAAGTGGTGGAACGCCTGGCTGCTGCCGGCCAGCGCGGCGTCAAGATCCGCTTCCTGATCGACCAGAAGGGCGTGGGTCTCTCCGAGCCGGCCACGCTGGAACGCCTGAAAGCGATTCCGAACCTGGAGCTGCGCATCCTCGATTTTTCCAAGCTGACCGGCAACGGCATCATCCACGCCAAGTACCTGGTGGTCGATGGTAAAGAGGCTTTTATCGGCAGCCAGAACTTCGACTGGCGCGCGTTCGAGCATATCCACGAAACAGGACTGCGCATCACCGACGCGAAAATCGTCGGCGAGGTGCTGGCCGTCTTCAACCAGGACTGGCGCGCCCAGGGCCTGCTGGCCAAGGGCGGCAAGGTGCCCGAGGTGAACAAGAAAGTGGTGGCGGCCGACTACCGCCAGGACGCCTACCTGCTGGCCAGTCCCAACAAGTACAACACCCGTGGTATCGGCGACTCCGAAAGCGGGCTGCCTGCGCTGCTGGCCGACGCCAAGACCGAAGTGCGGGTGCAACTGCTCGACTACGCGCCGGTCAGCTATGGTCCGAACGGCACCCGTCCTTATTACGCGGTGATCGACAACGCCGTGCGCGCCGCCGCCAACCGCGGCGTGAAGGTCAAGCTGATGGTCTCGAACTGGAACCTGGAAATGCCGGCGCAGGCGTACCTGAAAAGCCTGGCGGTGCTGCCCAACGTCGAGATCCGCGTGGTGACCCTGCCGATGTCGTCGAGCGGCTTCATTCCGTTCGCGCGCGTCATCCACAGCAAGACCATGGTGATCGACAACCAGGTCGCCTGGGTGGGCACCAGCAACTGGGCCGGCGGCTATATGGACCTGTCGCGCAATTTCGAGGTGGTGATGCGCAACGAGAAAATGGCCGAGCGCCTGGCCGCCACGCAAGAGCAGATCTGGACGTCGCCGTACGCGCAGCCGCTCAACATCAACAAGCAGTATCCGAAACCGGTCAAAGGTAAAGCAGAATGAAGCAATTGATGAAAAAGCAGCTCCCATTGATCCTGGCGCTGTCGGGCGCCTTGGTCTCGTTCAACGTACAGGCCTGGGGCAACGACGGCCACCGCGCCGTGGGTGCGATCGCCGACCAGCTGCTCAAGGGCAGCAATGCGCAGCAGCACGTGCAGGCGCTGCTGCTGCCGGGCGAGAGCCTGGAAAAAATCGCCACCTGGGCCGACTGCGTGAAGGGCACGTACTGCGGACCGCAAAGCGCCGAGATGACCTCGTACGTGGCGGCCAATCCCAAGCACAGCGAATACCACTACACCGACGTGCCGTTCCAGCTGCCGAGCTACCATGACCACGGCGTGGGCACGGCCGAAGACGATATCGTGCAGACGGCCAAGCAGTGCATCGCGGTCCTGCAGGGCAAGGCCGATGCGGCGACCAACCCGCACAACTTCACGCCGCGCCAGGCGCTGCTGATCCTCACCCACCTGGCCGGCGACATCGCCCAGCCGCTGCACGTGGGCGCCGGTTTTGTGAGCAAGGACGGCAAGTTCGTGGTGCCCACCCAGGCGCAGCTGGACGCCGGCGAAGTGTTCGACGCGCGCGGCGGCAACAACCTGCTGCTCGACGACGTCAAGCTCACCGCCACCAGCGACCAGCTGATCCCGGCCGCGCCGGTGGATGAGGCCAAGGCTGCGGGGGCACCTGCCCGCGCGCCGCAGACCACGCGCCCGTTCCACTCGTACTGGGACACCACGGTGGTCAACTACGCGTTCCGCCGCATCGGCGCGCGCACGCCCGAGCAGTTCGCCAAGCTGGTCATCGCCGGCAACCCGACGGTGGTCTCGGCCAAGGGCGACCTGTCCACCTGGCCGTATCAATGGGCGGACCAGTCGCTGGCGATCTCCAAGGTAGCCTACGCCGACGTGACGGTGGGCGCGGCGACCAAGCAGACCAGCAAAAGCACGGGCGAGAGCTATAACGTGTGGGCGCTGGCGATGCCGGACAACTACCCGGTCCCCAGCTCGGCCATCGCCAAGCAGCAGCTCACGCAGGGCGGTTACCAGCTGGCGGCGGTGCTGCAAGCAATCTGGCCGTAAGCGACCGCGTTTGCGCCGTCATCCCGCCTCGGTGAACTGCCGTGCAGGCGAGGATTCAGTCGGCGTCTGCCATCACTTCCCCGTCACCGGATTGAACCACAACTCGTGCCGCGCCAGCGGCGTCTCCGGTCCCAGTTGCGGATTGGCGAGGCGGATCACGCGGCGCTGGTCGAGGCGCGCCTTGCGTACCAGGTCGCCCTTGTAGCGCTGGAACAGCGTGCCCAGCGAACCGTCGCGGATCATGGTCTCCATGCCCGCTTCGATGCGGGTGGCCAGCTGCCTGCCTTGCGCATCGCGGCGCAGGAAGAAGTAGCGCGGCAGCGGGTAGTGCACGAGCAGCGTTTGCTCGACTGCCATCCGTGGATATTCGTCGTGGCGCTCGTCGATCTCGCGCGAGGCCTCGTCGATCGAGCGCAGGAAAAAATCGAAGCGGTTGGCATCGAGCATGGAAAACAAGCCCGTGTAGCTGCTGCCTTCCACCACCGGTATCCCGGCCGCGCGCAGGATGGCGACGTCGGTCCAGCCCTGGCCCAGGCCCGCGCGCATGGACGCCAGGTCGGCCGCGCCGCGCACGCGCGCATAGCGCGGTTGATCAGCAGCGCGTATCAGCAACAGGCGATAGCCCAGCAGGCCGCGATCAACGGGCAGGCGCACCGGCAAAAACTCGCGCTCCAGTTCGGCGGACGTGGCGCGCACGAACACATTGATCCGGCCCGGCTGCGCGCGCATTTCGTGCAGCACGCGCGGCGGCGACATGGCCACCGCCGAGCGCCGCACATCGAACTCGCCCGCGCGTGCACCGGACTTCTCCAGCGCCATGCGCAGCACCGCCCACTCGTAGTCGTAGCGGCTGTCCACGCCCTCGCTGGTGAGCGGATACGTCAATATTGTCGGTGCGGCCACGGTGGCGCGGGCAGGGGCGCCGCACAGCAGCAGGCCTGCAGCGAGCAGCCGCCGCCAGGTAGTGCGCCGGCCTTCGGTATCGGGGTGCCGCATGGAGGGAGCCAGGAAAAATCCGCAGTGTGCCACGCGGCGCCGGCCCTTGCCAACGCCCTTGCTGCCGGCGCGGGCCGCCTCGTCGTCTTTACAACGGATCGGCCCGCGCAGCGCTATGCGTGTTGACTTCGAGCATGGCTACTGCTTATGCTAGGGACAGAACTCCTGCCTTTGCAGGAGAGCGCAGGCGGAGGTGCTATGGCAATGCATGCGGCTGTCCGGTCGATACCGGTCATGGGCCTGGTGATTGCGGCGGCGCTGTGCGCGCCGGCGCGCGGCCAGGAGGTGGTGCAGACCGTAGCCTCGCCCTGGAGTGCCAACGTCACCGCCGCGTCGCAATACATCTCGCGCGGTTTCCGCCAGGGCTGGGGCAAGCCCGCGCTGCAAGGCGGCGTCGATTACGCGGGACCGGGCGGCTTCGCCTTCGGCACCTGGCTGTCCACCATCAGCGACCGTTACGTCGAAGACGGCACGGTGGAGTGGGACCTGTACGGCACTTATACGGGAAAGCTCGGCAACGATGGCGCCGTCGGCTACAGCGCTGGCGTGTACGTCTACAAGTACCCGGGCGCGCATATCGCCGCCACCGATACCACCTACGACTACACCGAGGTAGCGCTGGGGCTCACGTACCGCTGGGCCTACCTCAATTACAACTACACCGTCAGCCGTGAATTCTTCGGCATCGAGAACGCGCGCGGCACCGGCTACCTGGACCTCGGCGCCAACCTCGACCTGGGCGACGGCTACACGATGCAGCTGCACGCGGGCCAAGGGCGGGTGGCCAACAACGCCGTGTGGAACTGGCGCGACTACCGCGTGGGCGTGGCCAAGGTGCTGGCGCCCGGCTGGACACTGTCGGCCGCCTATACCCGCGCCCATGGCGCGACCGATGCCTACGACCGCTACACCACGGGCGTGCCCAATGGCGCCGGTGTGATCGAGACATCCGATCCGGCCAGGGGCACTTTCGTGGTGGCGCTGTTGCGCACCTTTTGATTTTCTTTGCACAGGCCTCCCATGAACCTCTCTCTCAACGGCAAGATCTGCGCCGCTGCCACCGCGCTGGTGGTGGCCAGCCTGGCGATCACCGCTACCGTCACCGGCATCCGCAGCAGCGCCAGCGCGGAGGCGGCCGCGATGGACCTGGCGCGCACGTCCAGCCGCGAGGTGTCGGGCGTACTGCAGGCGCGCATCGCCACCAACCTGGCGGCCATCGTCAACCTGGCCGGCGCCATGCGCGGCACGCGCACGGCCAACCTGCCGCTGGCGCGCGAGCAGATCAATGAACTGGTCAAAGCCACGCTCACCGGGTCCGAAGACCTGGTCGGCACGGCCGTCACGTGGGAGCCGAATGCACTGGACGGCAAGGATGCCGAGTACGCGGGCAAGGCGCCGCTGTACGACGCCACCGGGCGCTTCATGCCGTACTGGACGCGCGGCGCCGGCGGTGCGCTGCACGTGGAGCCCATTGTGTTCGATACCGCCGCCGGCGCCAATGACTGGTACGACATCCCCAAGCGCAGCGGCAAGGTGTTCTTTACCGAGCCGTATAACTATCCGGTGGACGGCAAGCCCACGCTGATGGCATCGCTGGTGGCGCCGATCATGATCGACGGCCAGTTCAAGGGCGTGGCCAGCGCCGACTTCATGCTTACCCGGCTGGCGACTATCCTCGCCGAACTCAAGACCATCGAAGGCGCGAAACTGAGCCTGATTTCCAGCGGTGGCCTGTACGCCAGCAATCCGGCGCCGGAAAAGCTGGGCAAGAAAGCCGACGACTTGCCGCCAGCAGCGCTCGAGCGCGTGCGCCAGGGCCAGCCCTACGAATACGTGGACGAGCAAGGCTGGGTGCACCTGCTGCAGCCGCTGTTCATCCACGCCCAGTCGGCGCCGTGGTCGGTGCAGCTGACGTTCCCGAAAAGCGTGGCGACGGCGCCCGCCCGCGAGCTGCTGCTCTATACCTTGATTGTCTCCCTGATCTGCGCGGTCGCCACGGCGCTGATCCTGGTCGGCGTGGTGTTCCGCCTGACCGCGCCGTTGCGGGCGCTGGGCGCGCGCATGACAGCGCTATCGAGCGGCGACGCCGATCTGAGTGTCAAGCTCGACGTGCGCGGCAACGACGAACTGGCGGTGATCGGCAGCGGTTTCAACCAGTTCGTGGGCAATATCCACGACGTGCTGCTGCGGGTGAGCGCCAGCGCCGAGAACGTGGCGCGCGGCAGCGCCGAAATCTCGCATGGCAACACCGACCTGTCGGCGCGCACCGAGCAGCAGGCCAGCGCGCTGGAGGAAACCGCCGCGTCGATCGAAGAGCTGACGTCCACGGTCAAGGAAAACGCCGACAACGCGCGCCAGGCCAACGAGCTGGCCGGCTCGGCATCGACCGTGGCGCAAAAGAGCGGCGCGGTGGTGGCGCAGGTGGTGGCCACCATGGCCTCGATCAACGCGTCGTCGAACAAGATCGTGGAGATCATCAGCGTGATCGACGGCATCGCCTTCCAGACCAACATCCTGGCGCTGAACGCGGCCGTGGAAGCGGCGCGCGCCGGCGAGCAGGGACGCGGCTTCGCGGTGGTGGCGTCCGAAGTGCGCAACCTGGCGCAGCGCAGCGCGGCGGCCGCCAGGGAGATCAAGGAACTGATCGACGATTCGGTGGGCAAGGTGGCCGCCGGCACGCGGCTGGTGGATGAAGCGGGCAGCACGATGGACGACGTGGTGTCCAGCGTGCGCCGCGTTGCCGAGATCATGAGCGAAATCACGGTGGCCACGGCCGAACAGAGCGAAGGCATCGCCCAGGTCAACCAGGCGGTGGTGCAGATGGACGGCGTGACACAGCAGAACGCCGCGCTGGTGGAGCAGGCCGCCGCCGCCGCCGAGAGCCTGCAGGAGCAGGCCGCCAACCTGGCGCAGGCCGTGAGCGTATTCAAGCTCGATCGCGGCGCCGCCCCGCCGGCCGCTGGCGCGCACCTGCTCAGGATACGTTGACCGCTGCCGGGATGGTCACACTGCCGCGATACGCAGCCCTGGATTGGCTGCGCCAGCCCGGCCTCGCCCGCTGACGACTGGCGGTGCGCGGTGCGCCGCCAGTTGCGCCGGGACAGGAGAGGAGGGCAGCACGAACTTGCCCACCAGGTCGGCCAGTTCCTCCGCCTGCTGCTGCATCGACGCGGCGGCGGCCGCCGACTGCTCGACCAGCGCGGCGTTCTGCTGGGTCACGCCGTCCATTTCGATGATGGCGTGGTTGACCTGCTCTATGCCCATGCTTTGTTCGCGGCTGGCAGCGGCGATTTCGGCAATCATGTCGCGTACCCGGCGCACGCTGTCCACCACGTCGCTCATGGTGGTGCCGGCTTCGTCCACCAGCGCCGCGCCGGCATCGACCTTGGCCACCGAGTCGCCGATCAGGGTCTTGATTTCCTTAGCCGCCGCCGCGCTGCGGTGGGCCAGGTTGCGCACCTCGGTTGCCACGACCGCGAAGCCGCGACCCTGCTCGCCGGCGCGCGCCGCTTCCACCGCCGCATTGAGCGCAAGGATATTGGTCTGGAACGCGATGCCGTCGATCACGCTGATGATCTCGACGATCTTCTTCGACGAATCATTGATCGCTTCCATTGTCTGCACCACGCTGGCAATCACCACGCCGCCTTTGCCGGCCAGCTCAGAGGCGCTGGTAGCTAGGCTGTTGGCCTGCCGGGCGTTGTCGTCGTTTTGCTTGACGGTGGACGTCAGCTCTTCCATCGACGATGCGGTTTCTTCCAGCGAGCCGGCCTGCTGCTCGGTGCGTGACGACAGGTCCAGGTTGCCGCTGGCGATTTCCCCGGCAGCGGTGGTCATGGTGTCGGTACCGGCGCGGACCTGGCCGACGATCTGCTGCAGGCTGGCGTTCATTTCCTTCAGAGCGCCCAGCAGCATCGCGGTCTCGTCGCGACCCTGCACCACGATGTCGCTGGTCAGGTTGCCGGCGGCCACGGTCTGGGCGATCACCACGGCGCGGTTGATCGGCGTGGTGATGCTGCGCGTGATCAGCCAGGCGGTGATCAGGCCGGCGAGGATGGCCAGGGTGCTGATGCCGATGGTGAGGTTGCGCGCCAGTTCATAGGTAGCGTCGGCCTGCGCGGTGGCTTCCTCGTTCTGGCGATTTTCGCTGGCGACCAGTGCGGCCAAGCTGTCCTGCCATTTTTTTTGCGCGGTGCGCAGCTCGTGCATCAGGACTCGTGTGGCTTCGGCGTTGTTGTTCGACAGGCCCAGCGCCTGGATCTTTTCCATCAGCGGCAGGGCTGCCGCAGCCTGGGTCTTGATGTCTTCGAGCAGCGCCGTTTCTTCGGGCAGGATGCCGTACACCTCGAAGGTCTGGCGCAGTTTCTGCTCGGCGCTGGCGTAGTCGGCGGCCTGGTGGCGGATACGCTCGACCTGCGCCTGCATGTCGGCCGCATCCTGCAACAGCACGATGTTACGCAGCGCGATCATGCGATCGTCCACGGCCAGGCGCATGGCCGACGCCATGCTCGCTTCCATATTATTGCCCTTGGTGATTTCGACCATCGCCTGCTGGATGGCGGACATGCGGGTGACGCTGAGGACTGCGACCACCAGCAGCATGGTGAGGACGAAGCTGAAAGCGATGATCAGGCGTGGGCCGATCTTGATATTGGTAAGTTTCATGGTGCTGCTCCGGTGAAGGTGGACAGCGGCGGAGCTTGGGGCCGGAGTAATACTGGGATGCTGCAAGGCGGGGCTGGGACATGCAGATAGATGGACAGGATTGTACAAGGGTTTCCATGTGGAAATCTATCCTTTCCAAAAAGATAGATTGAACGTGGTTTGCTGTAAACTTCGCCGCTATCGGCGTCACGCCAGCTTAGCCTTGTCTCAGATGAAAAACCGCCAGTTCCTGTTGTTGTGCGCCGCCACTGTAGCGCTGGTCGCACCCGTGGTCCACGCCGCCCCGGCTGCCGCCAAAATCGGCAACCCGAAGGCCGGTGAAGCCGCGTTCCTCAAATGCGCGTCGTGCCACCAGGTGGGCAAGTACGCGCAACCGGCCTACGGTCCGCAGTTGAACGCCATCGTCGGCCGCAAGGCCGGCACGTCGGCCGGTTACAGGTACTCGGAAGCGATGAAGCGCTCGGGCCTGGTCTGGACCGAAGCCAACCTGGCCGCCTTCCTGCGCGCCCCGCACGACGTGGTGCCAGGCACCAGCATGCGCTTCTGGGGCATCAGCGACGAGCAGCAGGTGGCCGATTTGCTGGCCTATATGCGCGGCTTGCGCTGAATGGGCAAGCCGCGAGGTGCAGTGCGCAGTTAGCGCGACTTGACGAACGGCGTACCCAAAGCTTTGGGCGCCACCGACTTGGCCATCAATCCCGCCAGCACGATCACCGTCACCACGTACGGCACCATCTGGATCAGCGAGCCTGGCAGGCGGCCGACCACCGGCAGGTCCACGCCTTCGATCTGGATTTGCACGGCAGCGAAAAAGCCGAACATCAGGCAGCCGAGGAACGTGTACAACGGCCGCCAGTTACCGAACACCATGGCTGTCAAGGCCAGGTAGCCGGCGCCGGCCGACATGTCGCGCAGGAAGAAGCCGCTTTGCACGATCGACAGGTAGGCGCCCGAGAACGAGCACAATACGCCCGCCACGATCATCGTGATGTAGCGCTGGCGGGCGACGTTGACGCCGGCGGCATCGGCCGCGTGCGGGTTCTCGCCGCAGGCGCGCAGGCGCAGGCCGAAGCGGGTGTGGTACAGCAGCCAGTGCACCAGCGGCACCAGCGCGAACGCCAGGTACACCAGCACCGAGTGGCCGCCGATCAGGTGCGCGTACACCCAGCCGATGAACGGCACGTCGCGAATCGCGGCGGTCCCCGGCAGCACTACGTCGAACAGGCGCGCAGAGCCGATGTCCGGCGTGCGGCCGCCCTGCTGAAAGATGTACTGGGCGACGACAAACGTCAAACCGCTCATGGCGATGTTGATCGCGATGCCGGCGACCAGCTGGTTGCCCTTCTGGGTGATGGCCACGTAGGCTTGCAGGGTGGCCAGCAGGATGGACACCAGCATGCCGGCGGCGATGCCGTTCCACGGGTTTTGCGTGATGTACGCCACCGCGGCCGAGACGAAGGCGCTGGCGAGGATCTTGCCTTCCAGGCCGATGTCGATCACACCCGAGCGTTCGGCGAACAGGCCGGCCATGCCGGCGAAAATCAGCACCGGCGCATTGCGCACGGTCGATACCAGGATGCTGCCAAGATGGAGGTCGTCAAAAGTCATATCGTTAGCTCACTAGTCACTTCTTCAGGTTCAGCATCTTGGCGATGACCGGCGCGTACAGGTTTTCCATGGCGCCGCAGAACAGGATGATCAGACCCTGGATCAGGATCACGGTTTCGGGCGGGATGTTCTGCTTTTCCAGCGACAAATCGAAGCCGCCCTGGGTCAGTGCGCCGAACAGCACCGCCGACAGGAAGATGCCCACCGGGTGCTGGCGGCCCATCAGCGCAATGGCGATGCCGATGAAACCGGCGCCGCCGACGAAGTTGAGCGACAGGTAGTGGGTGGAACCCATGACCGAGTTGACCGCGCCCAGGCCGGCCAGCGCACCCGAGATCAGCATGACCACGATGATCATCTTGCTGATGCGGATGCCGGCGTAGTGGGCCGCGTGCTTGTTCAGGCCCGTGGCGCGCACCTTGAAGCCCCACGATGACCGGGTGGTCATCACGCCGTACACGGCCAGCGCGAGGATGGCCAGGAAGAAGCTGATGTTGAGCGGTGTCTCGCCCAGGATCGGGAACCACTGGTTCAGGCGCGGCAACTCGGCCGCCTCGGTAAACAGGCGGCTGGCCGGGTTCTGTTCGCCGTCCGGGATCATGTACTTGACGATCAGGAAGTTCATCAGGGACGCGGCGATGAAGTTGAACATGATGGTGGTCACCACCACGTGGCTGCCGCGTTTCGCTTGCAGGTAGCCGGGCAGGAACGCCCACAGGCCGCCGAACAGCGCGGCCCCGAGCACGCCCACCGGGATCAGCGCCCACGCCGGCAGCGAGCTGTCGAAGGCCAGCATGGCCAGCGTGAGACCCAGGCCGCCCAGGTACATCTGGCCTTCGGCGCCGATGTTGAACAGGCCCGCCTGCATGGCGATCGACACGGCGAGACCGGTGAAGATGAACGTGGACGCATAGAACAGCGTGTAGCTCAGGCCTTCCGGATTGACGACGGCGCTGTTGACCAGGATGGCCAGCGACTCGGTGGGGCTTTCGCCCAGCATGTGGATCACCAGCGCGGTCACCAGCAGGGCCGACAGCAGGTTCAAAAGGGGCATGACAAAGGCTGTCGCCCAGCGTGGCAGGTCTTGGTTGTTCATGATTTGTGCATCCCGCCCATCAGCAAGCCAATGCGGGTGGTATCGAATTCTTCAATTTTCAGTTCGCCGGTAATGCGGCCGCCGCACATGACGAGAATGCGGTCGGCCAGCGCCCGCACTTCTTCCAGTTCGACCGACACCAGCAGGATCGCCACGCCTGAATCGCGCAGGGCGAGCAGCTGGCGGTGGATGCTCTCGATGGTGCCGATATCGACGCCACGGGTGGGCTGGCCCACCAGCATCAAGGTCGGTTGCGCCAGCACTTCGCGCGCGATCACCACCTTTTGCTGGTTGCCGCCCGAGAGCAGGCCGATACGCAGGTCGTGGTTGTTGGGGCGCACATCGAAGTCCTTCATCAGCGCCGCGCAGCGGGCCGCGATGGCCTTGAAGTCGAACAGGCCCCAGCGGCCCTTGAGCTTGTCCTGGTAGCCGAGGATGGTGTTGTGCATGACCGAGAAGTTTTTGACGACGCCGTCGCGCAGGCGGTCTTCCGGAATGTGGGCGATGCCCAGGTCGCGGATGGTGCGCGGCAGACCGTCGGCGTCGGAGCGGCCGGCAAACGGCAGGGCCTTGCCCTCGAAGTCCACCTGGCCCGACGACGGCAGGCGCATGCCCGACAAAATCTCCATCAGTTCGCTCTGGCCGTTGCCGGACACGCCGGCAATGGCGACGATCTCGCCCGCGCGCAGCGTAAAGCCGATATCGGCCAGCAGCTTGACGCCCTGGCCGTCCTGCAATTGCAGGTTCTGCACGTGCAGCACCGGCGCGCCCGGATTGTAGGGCGCGCGGGGCAGGTTGTTGATGATCTGGCGGCCTACCATCATGTTGGCCAGGTCTTCCTTGGTGGTGCCGGCGGTGGGCACGGCGCCGATCACGCGCCCGCCGCGCATCACGGTGACGGTGTCGGTGATGTCGAGGATTTCCTGCAGCTTGTGGGTGATCAGGATGATGGTCTTGCCCTGTTCCTTGAACAGGCGCAGGATTTCGAACAGCGACGCGGTTTCCTGCGCCGTGAGCACGGCGGTCGGCTCATCGAGGATCAGGATGTTGGCGCTGCGGTAGATCTGCTTGAGGATCTCCACGCGCTGCTGCGCGCCGACGGACAGGTCGTGGATCACGGCCAGCGGATCGACGTCGAGGCGGTAGCGAGCGCAGATCTCGCGCAGCTTCGCTTCCACCGCCGCGCGCTTGGGCTTGAGCTGGAAGCCGCCTTCGCTGCCCAGCATGACGTTATCGAGCACGGTCATGTTCTCGACCAGCATGAAGTGCTGGTGAACCATGCCGATGCCCATCGCGATCGCCTCCTGGCTGGTGCGGATGTGGCGCGTCTGGCCATCGAGCAGGATCTCCCCGCCATCGGCGCGGTAGTATCCGTACAGGATGCTCATCAGGGTCGATTTGCCGGCGCCGTTCTCGCCCACCAGGCCATGGATCGAACCCTTGGCGATGGCGAAGCTGACGTCCGTGTTCGCCTTGACAGCCCCAAAGTGCTTGGAGATGCCGCGAAATTCTACTGCTGGCTGCATAGTCGTAGTCGGTGCGGAGTAATAAGAAAAAAACCAAACGCGCCGCCGGGGATGCTCCCCGGCGGCGCGCTCTGAAGTCAAACAGGGATCAGACCGGGCAGGCCGCGCCCGAACGGATGTCGATCACCTTGACCTTGCCGTCGATGATGTCCTTGCGGGCGCCCAGTACGCGCTTTTCGATCTCCGGGGTGATCAGCTTGCGGTTGCTCGCATCGAGCGCCCAATCGACGCCGCCTTCCTTGAGGCCCTTGGCGGTGACGCCGGCCTTCCAGGTGCCGTTCTTCACCTGCGTAAACGAGTCGTACACGGCGTTGTCCACGCGCTTGACCATCGACGTCAGGATCGAGCCCGGATACAGCGCATTCTGGTTCGAATCGACGCCGATCGCCAGCTTGCCTTTTTCCTTGGCCGTTTGCAGCGTGCCCATGCCCGAACCGCCGGCCACGGCGAATACCACGTCCACGCCACGGTCGAACTGCGAGCGCGCCAGTTCGCCGCCCTTGGCCGGATCGTTCCAGGCGGCGGCAGTGGTGCCCACCATGTTGGAGAACACGTCGATCTTCGGATTGACGGCCTTGGCGCCCTGCGTGTAGCCGCAGGCGAAGGTGCGGATCAGCGGAATGTCGATGCCGCCGATGAAGCCGAGCTTTTTCGATTTCGACGCCATGGCGCCGGCCACGCCGACCAGGTACGAACCTTCTTCTTCCTTAAACGTGATCGAGTTGACGTTGGCGCCTTGCGCCACACCGTCGATCAGCACGAAACGCACTTTCGGGAATTCCTTGGCGACCTTCTGCACGGCGGCCTGCTGGGCGAAGCCGATCGAAGCGATCAGGTCCAGGTTCTTGCGGGCCAGGCCACGCAGCACCTGTTCGGCCTGGGTGTCGCTGGAGGCTTGCACCTCGATAAAGTTGATACCGGTTTCCTGCTTGAAGCGCGAGGCGCCTTCGAATGCGGACTGGTTAAACGATTTGTCGAACTTGCCGCCGGCGTCATACACGACGGCCAGTTTTGGGGCCGCTGCGGACGCGCTGGCAGCGACCAACACGGCTGCAACCGTCAAACTAAGTTGTTTAAGTTTCATGAATAGGCTCCTGGAAGAACGATATTGTATATTTTTATTGGACGAAACATGTACTTTGGCCGCGTTTTCTCGCATCGACTGCCTGATTTTTAATCAATCGGACCATTTCAGGGGCCGCTGCGTGAAACCATCACTAGCATTCGCACGTGTCGCACCGCAGCAACGTTGCAAACCAAATAAAATATTTTTTCACTGTTGCGTTTTCATGCACACCGGCCCGATTTCACACGGCGCCTTGCGCTGCTTGCCTTCTTCAATTTCTCCGCCGCCGCCGCGTTTTCACTCTGCAACGCAGCAAACATGCCGCTCGCGACTATTTTTTAAGCAGCCTACAACTATGCATCAGTCTTGATATGTACGACAAATTCGTTTTTGCTTGGCTATTTATATCGATTAGCTATTAATCAAGCTGGGGAAAATCCCGGTTTGCGGGGCTTTTTGCCCGTGCTAGCATCGCATCCAGCGTTTTCCACATAACCATATAAACAATATCCGGGAGCAGTATCCATGAGCACACATCGTTTCGTCTTGCGGTCCGCCGTACCATCGCTGATCGCCCTGGCCGTGGCCAGCGCCTTCCCGCTGTCGTCGGCCCTGGCCGCCGAAGCGGCGGCCGTCGCAGCAGCCGTGGCAGAACAGGGGGCGGAACAGGACGCCAGTGCCGCCGGTACCGCTGCCCCGGCCGCCCGCAACCAGCTCGAAACCGTGATCGTCACCGCCCAGCGCCGCGCCGAGAACATCCGCGATGTGCCAATGTCGATCGCCACCGTCAAGGGCGACAAGCTCGATGTGCTCACCTCCGGCGCCGCCGACATCCGCTTCCTGTCCGGCCGCACGCCGTCGGTCAGCATCGAGTCGGACTACGGCCGCACCTTCCCGCGCTTTTACATCCGTGGTCTCGGCAACACCGACTTCGACCTGAACGCGTCGCAGCCGGTCGGCCTGGTGATGGACGACATCGTGATGGAAAACGCCATGCTCAAGGGTTTCCCGGTGTTCGACGTGGACCAGGTGGAAGTGCTGCGCGGCCCGCAGGGCACGCTGTTCGGCCGTAACTCCCCGGCCGGCGTGATCAAGTTCGACTCGGCCAAGCCGGTCTTCAAGACCGAAGGCTATCTGCAGCTGGGCATCGGCAGCTTCTCGGCCAAGACGGCCGAAGGCGTGTTCAACATGCCGGTCAGCGACACCGTGGCGCTGCGCTTCTCGGGCACCAGCCAGCACCGCGACAACCGCGTGCACAACACCAACCCCACCGCCGGCAAGGGCACCCAGGACTTCGAAGGCTATGGCGACCAGGCATTCCGCCTGCAGGCGCTGGTGCAGCCGAACAAGGACTTCTCGGCCCTGTTCAACGTCCACGCCCGTAACTACCACGGCAATGCCGCACTGTTCCGCGCCAATATCATCAAGAAGGGCACCAACGACCTGGTGGACGGCTTCGACTACGGTTCATACGCCAGCGACGGCATCAACCAGCAGGACCTGGAAACCAAGGGCGGCAGCATGCGCCTGAAGTACACCACCGGCGACATCACGCTGCACTCGATCACCGGCTACGAAAAGCTTGAGTTCTACAGCCGCGCCGACGTCGATGGCGGCTATGGCGCTGCCTTCGCGCCGCCGTCGGGCCCCGGCTACATCCCGTTCCCGGTGGAGACCGCCGACGTGCTGCCGAACCACCGCCAGTTCTCGCAGGAGTTCCGCGCCGAGTCGAACTACCGCGGCCCGCTGCAGTGGATCGCCGGCCTGTTCTACTTCGACGAGAGCATCCAGATCGACAGCATCAGCTTCAACAGCTTCGCGCCCGGCAATCCGCAGAACGCCAACTACGCGGTGCAATTCCAGGACACCAAGTCGTACGCGGCCTTCGGCTCGCTCAACTACACGGTATCGGACCAGTTCAAGGTACGCGGCGGTGTGCGCTACACCAACGACAAGAAGGACTTCCGTGCCTCGCGCGTGCAGACCGACGGCCGCACCGACTTCAACCTGGACGACACCTCGCACAACGTGAGCTGGGATTTGAGCGGTACCTATGAACTGAGCAAGACCACCAACCTGTTCGGCCGCGTGGCCACCGGCTACCGCGCACCGTCGATGCAGGGCCGACTCGACGACCTGACCAGCCGTCCATCGTTTGCCGGCGCCGAAAAAGCCGTGTCGTACGAATTGGGCGTCAAGCAGGACCTGTTCGACCGCCGCGCGCGCCTGAGCGCTTCGGTGTTCAACTACCGCATGAAGAACAAGCAGCTCACCGCCGGCAATGGCACGATCAATATGAACCAGTTGATCAACGCCGACAAGGTAACCGGGCAGGGCATCGAGCTGGACTTCCAGGCCAACCTCAGCGACGAATTCAGCATGACCGCTGGCTACAGCTACAACGACACCGAGATCAAGGACAGGAACCTGTTCGTTCAGCATTGCGGCAACAACGCCAACAGCGCGCCAGGCTCGAACGGTTCGAGCGGCTGTACGCCGACCAACGCCAGCCCGCGTCCCGGCTACTCGAGCATCAACGGCAACCCGCTGCCGCGCGCGCCGAAGAACCAGCTGAACTTCACGCTCAAGTACAGCACCGAGATCGGCAACGGCGAGTTCTACGCCATGACCGACTGGGCCTACCGCACCAGCTACAACTTCTTCCTGTACGAAGCACCTGAGTACACGGCCAAGAAGCTGACCGAAGGCGGCGTGCGCGCGGCCTACAAGTGGGGCAACGGCAAATACGAAGTGGCAGCGTTCGGCCGCAACATCACCGACCGCCAGGTGATCCTCGGTGCGATCGACTTCGACAACCTGACCGGCATCATGAACGAACCGCGCACCTGGGGCGGTACCTTCAAGGTCAATTTCTAATTTGCTGTAAATTCAAAGCCCCGCGCACTGCAAAGTGCGCGGGGCTTTTTACTTTGGGAGGCATTTTGTTGAACCATACCGTCAATCTGTGGCCGCTGCTGGGCGTGGCCGTGATCATCGTGGGCTTTGCCTTGCGCGCCCATCCCGTGCTGGTGGTGGTCGCCGCCTGTTTCGTGACCGGCTTTGCCGCCGCCATGGACGTGCCCACCCTGCTGGCCACGCTGGGCGCGGCGTTTATCAAAACCCGCAACCTGCCATTGATCCTGCTGCTGCCGCTGGCCGCCATCGGCCTGCTCGAGCGCTACGGCTTGAAGGAGCATGCGCAGGCGTCGATCGCCCGCATCAAGTCGGCCACCACCGGCCGCCTGCTGATCGTCTATCTCGCCATCCGCGAAGTGAGCGCCGCCTTCGGACTGACCAGCATCGGCGGCCACCCCAACATGGTGCGCCCGCTGATCGCGCCGATGGCCGAAGGCGCGGCCGAGGTACGCTACCCGCAGCTGCCCGATATCCTGCGCCACCGTATCCGCGCCATGTCCGCCGCCACCGACAACGTCGGCCTGTTCTTCGGCGAGGACGTGTTTGTCGCCTTCGGCGCCATCGTGCTGATGCAGACTTTCCTGCTCGGCGAGGGACTGAACGTCGATCCGCTGCACATCGCGCTGTGGGGCATTCCGACGGCGGTTACCGCCTTCATCATTCACGCATGGCGGCTGCACCGGTTCGACGCCCAGATTGCGCGCACCATGAAACGGATGGCGCCATGATCATCCGCCTCGACTATTTTTATTATGTGCTGGGTGCGATGCTGCTGGCGATTGCCGTGATGACGCTGCGCGACCGCCACAATCCGAAACGGTATTCGAGCGCGCTGTTCTGGGGCCTGTACGCGCTGGTGTACCTGGCCGGCGAAGAACTGCCACCCATGGCTGCCGGTGCGCTGATGGTGGTGATGGCGCTGATCGCCGGCTTCGGTGGCGTGGCGCTGGGCCGCCACGGCGAACGCACGCCGCAGGAACGGCAAAGCAGCGCTGCGCGGCTCGGTCACAAGCTGCTGCTGCCCGCGCTGGCCATCCCGTTTGTGACCATGATCGGTTCCACGCTATTAAAGGATGTGCAATTCGACGGCCGGTTCCTGCTCGACCAGAAAAATCTGACCCTGGCGAGCCTGGGCTGCGGTTCGCTGATTGCCGTCGCCATCGCCTGTGCGCTCACCCGCGCCACGCCGGTGCAGGCGCTGCGCGAATCGCGGCGGCTGGTCGATCACCTGGGCTGGGCGGTGGTGCTGCCGCACATGCTGGCGGTACTGGGCCTGCTGTTTTCCGAGGCGGGCATGGGCAAGGCGGTGGCGCACGTTGTCACATCGTACATCGACATGGACATGAAGCTGGTGGCGGTGGCCGTGTACTGCCTCGGCATGGCGCTGTTTACCATCATCATTGGGAACGGCTTTGCGGCCTTCCCGGTGATCGCTGGCGGCGTCGGGGTGCCGGTGCTGGTCGGTGTGTTCGACGCCAATCCGGCGGTGATGGCGGCGATCGGCATGTTCAGCGCCTACTGCGGCACGCTCATGACGCCGATGGCGGCCAACTTCAATATCGTGCCGGCCGCACTGCTCGAACTGCCGGACAAGAACGCCGTGATCAAGGCGCAGGTGGCCACCGCAGTGCCGGTATTACTGGCCAATATCGCGCTGCTGTACTTTCTGATGAACCTCGGATGAATTTGTAACGGTCATGCCGGGCAACGACAATTGGAGTAGAGTAGCGTCCTGGTAGGAGGTAGGAGGTAACCAATATGCCAATGCGAAAAATCATCCTGTTGACGGGCTTCGAGCCGTTCAACCAGGAGACCATCAACCCATCGTGGGAAGCCGTGCGTGCCTTGCAGGGCTGGAGCGAGGGCGACTTCATCGTCCACGCGCGTCAGCTGCCGTGCGTATTCGGCCAGGCCAACAAGGTGCTGCACCACGCGGTGGAAGAGCTGCAGCCATGCATGGTGATCGCGGTGGGGCAGGCGGGTGGCCGCGTCGATCTGTCGATCGAACGCGTCGCCATCAATATCGACGATGCCCCGATTGCCGACAACGTGCAGCGCCAGATCATCGATCAACCGGTAGTGTATGGCGCGCCGGCCGCCTACTTTTCCACCTTGCCGATCAAGGCCATCGTCCACGCGCTGCGCGAGGCGGGGCTGCCGGCGTCGGTGTCGCAAACCGCCGGCACCTTCGTGTGCAACCACGTGTTCTATGGCCTGATGCACCAGGCGCGCGACTGGGGCACCACCATGCGCGCCGGCTTTATCCATATTCCGTACCTGCCGCAGCAGGCCGCCGCCCATCCGGGCACTGCCAGCATGCGGCTCGACGACATGGTGGAAGGCTTGCGCATCGCGATCCGCACCACGCTCGCCCACACCGTCGATGTGCGCGAGTCGGGTGGCGTCACTCACTGATGTCGGTGCGGGCCGGTGGATTGAGAATGTTGAGGAAGGCGCGCACTACCGGCGCGTCGTCCAGCGCGGTGTAGGTAATGTAAAGATTGGCCGATGGCGGGTTGGTGCGGATCGGTACGAACACCACGCCGGGCCAGCCGATGCGGCTGGTAGTTTCGGGCAGCAGCGTCACGCCCAGGCCCGCGCCTACCATCGCCAGCAGGGTTTGCGGCTCGGTCGCTTCCTGGAAAATGGTCGGCTGGAAGCCGGCATCCACGCAGCACTGGATCAAATAGCGCGGGAACGACGACTTGTCGAGCGCCAGCGTGAGCATCGGTTCGTTGGCGATGTCGATCAACTCGATGGCGTCGGCCTTGGCCAGCGGGTGGTGCTCGTTGATCGCCACACACACATCCTCCCTGAAGCACAGCTCCTGGCGCAGGTGATCCTGGCGCAGCAGATCTTCGTCGATGCGCGGCTCGCGCCAGAATCCCACGTCCACCTGCTTGGCGCGCAGCGCCTCGTATTGCAGGGTGGGGCCCAGCTCATGGATGGTCCAGGTCACGCGCGGGAACTTGGTCTGGAATTCCTCGAGCAGGCTGGGGATCGGCCCCCACATGGCCGAACCGACGATGCCCACGCGCAGCCGGCCGACTTCGCCGCGATCGATCTGGCGGATGGTGTCGATGGTCATGCGCATGCGGCCCAGCAGGTCGGAGGCCTCGCTCATGAGCGCCTTGCCGGCCACGGTGAGCTCGAACGTGCGCGTGGTGCGGGCGAACAGCTTCACACCGAGTTCGCTCTCGAGCTTCATGATCTGCTGGCTGAGCGGCGGCTGCGATATGTGCAGCCGCTCGGCCGCCCGGCTGAAACTCTTTTCTTCTGCGACGGCGAGGAAGTATTTCAGTTGTTTCAGGTCGATGGACATGGGCGTTAGTGTATCAGGCGGCGAGCATCGCCACCGCCAGCGCGGCGCCGCAGCGCGCATTGTTTTTCACCAGCGCGATATTGGTCACCAGGCTGCGGCCTGCGGTCAGCGCCTTGATGCGCGCGAGCAGGAACGGCGTGACGTTCTTGCCGGTCACGCCCTGATCATCCGCTTCGCCCAGCGCCTGCAGCGTGATGGCGTCGATCTCTTCTTTCGGCATCGCTTCGCTGGCGGGCACCGGGTTGCTGACCACCACGCCGCCCTTCAGGCCCAGTGCCCACTTGGTGCGGATGAAGCCTGCTTGCTCGGCCGGGGTGTCGAGCTGGAAGTCGGCATTGAAGCCGCTCTCGCGGGTAAAGAACGCCGGGAAGCCGCGCTGGCCCACGCTCACCACCGGCACGCCGTGGGTTTCCAGGTATTCGAGCGTCAAGCCGATGTCGAGGATCGATTTCACGCCCGCGCACACCACGGCCACCGACGTCTGCGCCAGTTCCTGCAAGTCGGCCGAGATGTCGAAACTGGTCTCGGCGCCACGGTGCACGCCGCCGATGCCGCCGGTGACAAACACGGAAATGCCGGCCAGTTCGGCGCAGATCATGGTGGCGGCCACGGTGGTGGCGCCCAGCTTCGACTGCGACAGCACGAACGGCAGGTCGCGGCGGCTCACTTTCATGGCGTCGGGCGAGGTGCCGAGCAGCTCCAACTGTTCATCGGAGAGGCCGATGCAGATCTTGCCGCCGATGATGGCGATGGTGGCCGGCACGGCGCCGCCGTCGCGGATGATCTGTTCCACTTCACGCGCCATCTGCACGTTTTGCGGATACGGCATGCCATGCGAGATGATGGTCGATTCCAGTGCGACGATGGCCTTGCCGGCAGCGCGGGCGGCGGCAACTTCGGGAGAAAACAGCAGGTATTGATGCATGATGGTTCCTTGTTATGCGTTGGTATAGAGCGGCGCGGCATGGCCGGGGTCGTGCGCCGCATCGGTATCGGAGATGTTGTCGAGCAGGCCGGCATCGGGCAGCGGCGCCACGGTGCTGGCGCTTTGCACGGTGACGGCGGCCAGCGCCAGGCCACGCCGGCAGGCCAGGGTCAGGTCGGCACTGTCTTGTTCCTGCACCAGCGACCAGCAGACGGCGGCGGAGAAGGCATCGCCGGCGCCGGTTACATCGACCACTTTTACCTGGTGCGCGGCAAGCCACACCAGCTGGCCGGCGCGGGTGTGGAACACGCCCTGGCTGCCGCAGGTAACGATGACGTCGCGCGCGCCGCGTTGCTGCACCTCGGCGCAGGCGGCGCGCACGTCGGCTTCGGTGGGGAGCGGGCGGCCGGCCAGGGTTTCGAGTTCGGCGCGGTTGAGGATCAGCAGGCGCACGCCGTGCAGGTCGTGCGGCAGGCGCGCCATCTTGGGCTGCGAGACGGCGACAAGAACCAGCGGTGCGCCAGCGGCGTCGGCACGGGCGCTGTCGATCAGCGCGGCCACCGTGTCGCGTGGCAGGTTCAGGTCCGCGACCGTGAGCGCGGCGGCGGCGCGTTGCGGCGCGCGGCTGGCCAGAAATTCGGGCGTCAGCTGGTCGTACAGCGCCATGTCGGCCAGGGCCACGTGCAGTTCGCCCTCGGCGTCGAGGATGGCGGTGTAGGTGCCGCTGGCGGTATTGGCCAGCGCCAGGCTGCCGCGCGTGTCGATCCCGGTGGCCTGCGCATGGTCTTGCAGCGCGCGGCCGGCGCCGTCGTCGCCGAGGGCGGTCAGCAGCGCCACCGGGGTGTGCAGGCGCGCCAGGTTCTCGGCGATATTGCGCGCCACGCCGCCATAGGCTTCCGAGGCGGTGGCGGGATTCGAGGTACCGGCTTGCAGGGCAGCGATGGTGCGCAGTTTGCGGTCCACGTTGGCCGCGCCGATGCACACCACCGGGCGCTGCTCGCGCGGCGCCGGCAGCACGTAGGCGCGGCCGAGCAGACGCCGCTCGCGGATCAGGCTGGCGATATGGCCGGCCACGGCGGAGCGCGACAGGCCCAGGTCCGCCGCCAGGTCCTGCTGCGAGATGAAGGGATTGGCGTGGATCAGCTGGTACAGCTGTTCCTTCTTCGAGAGTTCGTTCACACGGGTTGATTTGGTTTAAACATTTGTCTGTGATGGTAAACAAATGTCTGAAAGTGGTCAACCGCTATCAGTAGCTTGCGTCAGCGAAGTTTCGGATGATTTATAATACTGGCCCATTTATATGCACCAAGTATAAATGGTTAAGAAAAATGGTATTTGCCATACATAATGGGGATGAGGCATCATGTCGAATCTCCATGCTCGTCCCATGGCCGTATCTCCGCTCGACCCGATCGGCCCATCCCAAGAACAACAGAGGAAAACCATGTCCAGCAACTCCCCATTCCAGGCCGCCGAAATCGTCCGTGCCCGCATTCCTGCAGACTTCAAGCCACGCGTGGCGATGATCCTGGGCTCCGGCCTGGGCGTGCTGGCCGAGCAGATGACCGACGCGGTTACCATCAGCTTCAACGAGCTGCCGGGCTTCCCGATCAGCACCGTGCATGGCCACGCCGGCGAACTGGTGGTGGGCACCCTGGCGGGCGTGCAGGTGGTGTGCATGAAGGGCCGCGGCCACGTGTACGAGGGCTATGGCCTGGGCGTGATGACCAGCGCCGTGCGCACCATGAAGCTGCTGGGCTGCGAAATGCTGTTCGTGACCAATGCGGCCGGTTCGCTGCGCACCGAAGTCGATGCCGGCTCGCTGGTGGCCCTCACCGACCATATCAACTACCTGCCTGGCACCCCGATGATGGGTCCCAACGACGAGCGTTTCGGTCCGCGCTTCTTCAGCATGGCCAACGCCTACGATGCCGACCTGCGCGCGCTGCTGCACGCGTCGGCCAAGGAAAAGAACGTGCCGCTGCACGAAGGCGTGTACATCGCCTACGCCGGCCCCAACTTCGAAACCCCGGCCGAAATCCGCGCCTTCAAGACGCTGGGTGCCGACGTGGTCGGCATGTCGGTGGTGCCTGAAGTGGTGTCGGCCCGTCATTGCGGCCTGAAAGTGGTGGGCGTGTCCGCCATCACCAACCTGGCAGAGGGCCTGTCGCCGTTCCCGCTGTCGCACGAGCAAACGCTGAAATACGCAGCCGTTGCCGCCACATCGCTGATCGAAGTGATTTTGGCCTTCCTGGCCAACGTGGGCAAAACCCCGCAAGCGTAAGTAATACCCGAAGGGGCGGCTGGTCCGCCCTTTTTTGCTTTTGAAGGAGCACACCATGAAACGCGCATTTATCCTCCTGCTTGATTCCTTCGGCCTCGGCGCCACGCCCGACGCGGACAAGTACAACGATGTCGGCGTCAACACCTTTGGCCATATCGCCGACTGGGCCGCCAAGGCTGGCACGCCGATGCAATTGCCGGTGATGGAAAAACTGGGGTTGGCCGCGGCCGCCCATGCCGCCAGCGGCGAGTGGGCCCAGGGCTTCAGTCAACGTGACGGTTTCACCGCCGCCTGGGGCGCCGCGCGCGAGCGCTCCACCGGCAAGGATACCCAGTCCGGCCACTGGGAGATCGCCGGCGTGCCGGTGGAATTCGACTGGGGCTACTTCCCGAAAACGGTGCCGTCGTTCCCGGCGGAGCTCACGCAAAAGCTGCAGGATCTGACTGGCGTGCCGGGTTTTCTCGGCGACTGCCACGCGTCGGGCACGGAAATCATCAACAAGCATGGCGATGAACACGTCGCCACCGGCAAGCCGATCATCTATACCTCGGCCGACTCGGTGCTGCAGATCGCCGCGCATGAAGAATCGTTCGGCCTCGAGCGCCTGTACGAAGTGTGCGAGATCGCCTTCAAGCTGGTGGAGCCGTACAACATCGGCCGCGTGATCGCGCGTCCGTTCACTGGCGCCAACGGCAATTACACCCGCACCACCAATCGCCACGACTACGCGGTCGCGCCGCCGGCGCCCACCTTGCTCGACCACGTGAAGAACGATGGCGGCGAAGTGATCGCGCTCGGCAAGATCAGCGACATCTTCGCTACGCAAGGCGTGTCGCGCGTGGTCAAGGGCAAGGACAATATGGCGCTGTTCGACGCGCTGCTGAAAGTCCAGGACGAGGCGGGCGACAAGTCGCTCACGTTCGTCAATTTCGTCGACTTCGACCAGGCCTTCGGCCACCGCCGCGACGTCACCGGCTATTCGAACGCGCTGCATGAAATGGATGCGCGCCTGCCCGAGTTCCTCGCCCGCATGCAGGAAGGCGACGTGGCCGTGATCACCGCCGACCATGGTTGCGATCCGACCTGGCCCGGCTCCGACCACACGCGCGAACACATTCCGATGATCTTCTTCGGCCCTGGCGTAATACCGCAGCAGCTGCCGATCTCGGAATCGTTCTCCGACATCGGCCAGACCCTCGCGCACCACCTGGGCGTGCCACCACTTTCCAACGGAAACAACCTGTTATGAGCCAAGACTTGCACCTCGCTGATTTCAAGCGTAACGAAGCCGTCCCGCTGGACCTGGGCTGGATCAACCACATCCACATCAACAAGAGCGCGGCCGACCGCCGCGCCGCCAGCCTGGCCAACCGCCGCACGGTGAAAAAGGAATACCAGGCCGCGTGGCTGGTCAAGGCCATCGGCCTGATCGACCTGACCACGCTGTCCGGCGACGATACCCCGGGCCGCGTGGAGCGCCTGTGTCGCAAGGCCATGCGTCCGCTGCGCGCCGACCTGGTCGAGGCGCTGGGCCTGTCCGATTACCCGCTCACCACCGGCGCCGTGTGCGTGTACCACGAGATGATCAAGCCGGCGGGTGAAGTGCTGCAAGGCCGCCTGCCGATCGCCGCCGTCTCCACCGGCTTCCCGGCTGGTCTCACCAGCATGGAAACCAAGGTGCGCGAGATCGAACTGTCGGTGGCTGCCGGCGCTTCCGAGATCGATATCGTCATCACGCGCCAGCACGTCCTGACCGGCAACTGGCAGGCGCTGTACGACGAGATGCTGGCTTACCGCCAGGCCTGCGGCGACGCGCATGTGAAAGCCATCCTGGCCACCGGCGAACTGGTGACGCTGGAAAACGTCGCCAAGGCGTCGTGGGTATGCATGATGGCCGGCGCGGACTTCATCAAGACGTCCACCGGCAAGGAACCTGTGAATGCCACGATTCCGGTGTCGCTGACGATGGTGCGCGCGATTCGCGACTACCACGAGCAGACCGGCTTCAAGATCGGCTACAAGCCGGCAGGCGGCGTGGGCACGGCCAAGGCGGCCCTGCAGTACCTGACCCTGATGAAGGAAGAACTGGGCAACGAGTGGCTCGAGCCGCACTTGTTCCGTATCGGTGCTTCGAGCCTGCTGACCGACATCGAACGCCAGCTCGAACATTACGTGACCGGCAGCTATTCGGCCGCCCATCGTCACGCCCAACCTTAAAAATCTGGACACGTCATGCCATCAATTAAAGAGATCCTCAACACCATGGAATACGGCCCAGCACCCGAAAGCCAGAAAGAAGCGCAAGCGTGGCTGGAACAACACGGCCGCACCTTCGGCCTGTTCATCGACAACGGCTGGACCGACGCCGGTGAACTGTTCGCTTCCACCAATCCGGCCGATGCGTCGAAACTGGCCGACCTCACGCAAGCGACCGGCGACGATGTCGATCGCGCCGTAGCCGCCGCGCGCCGCGCGCAGCCGGGCTGGCAGGCACTGGGCGGCCATGGCCGCGCCAAGGTGCTGTACGCGATCGCCCGCCTGCTGCAAAAGCACGCGCGCCTGTTCGCGGTGCTGGAAACCCTGGACAACGGTAAGACCATCCGCGAAACGCGCGACGTCGATCTGCCGCTGGCCGCGCGTCACTTCTACTACCACGCCGGCTGGGCGCAACTGCAGGCCGAAGAATTTGCCGACTACCGCGCCGTGGGCGTGGTGGGCCAGATCGTGCCCTGGAATTTCCCGCTGCTGATGCTGTCGTGGAAAATTGCGCCGGCGCTGGCCGCCGGTAACACGGTCGTGTTCAAGCCGGCCGAATTCACGTCGCTGACCGCCATGCTGTTTGCCGAGATCTGCGTGCAGGCCGGCGTGCCAGCGGGCGTGGTCAACATCGTTACCGGCGATGGCGCCGTGGGCGAAGCCATCGTCAACCACGCCGGCATCGACAAGCTGGCCTTTACCGGTTCCACCGAAGTCGGTCGCCAGATCCGCATTGCGACTGCCGGCAGCGGCAAGAAGCTCTCCTTGGAACTGGGCGGCAAGTCGCCGTTCATTGTGTTTGAAGACGCCGACCTGGACGCGGCTGTCGAAGGCCTGGTCGATTCGATCTGGTTCAACCAGGGGCAGGTGTGCTGCGCCGGTTCGCGCCTGCTGGTGCAGGAATCGATCGAAGCGAAATTCCTGGCCAAGCTGCGCGCGCGCATGGACAAGCTCACGCTCGGTGCGCCGCTGGAAAAATCGATCGACGTCGGTGCGCTGGTCGATCCGATCCAGCAGCAGCGCATTACGGAACTGGTGGAATCGGCCCGCGCCGAAGGTTGCACCGTGTACCAGCCAGCGTGCGAGATTCCCGTCGATGGCGCCTGGTTCCCGCCCACGCTGATCACCGGCGCCTCCACGTCGGCTGCCGTGGCGCAGGCCGAAATCTTCGGACCGGTGCTGGTCGCCATGAGCTTCCGCACCCCGCCAGAAGCTGTACAACTGGCCAACAACACCGTGTACGGCTTGGCCGCGTGCGTGTGGACCGAGAACATCTCGCTGGCGCTCGATGTGGCGCCGCAGATCAAGGCCGGCGTGGTGTGGATTAACACTGCCAACCAGTTCGACGCCGCGTGCGGCTTCGGCGGCTACCGCGAGTCCGGCTTCGGCCGTGAAGGCGGCCGCGAAGGCATGTACGAATACCTGACCGCACTGTCGGAAGATGCGCGTCCTGCCGCGCCACTGCTGGCTGACAAGGCCAAGGCCAAAGCCGCTCCTGCCACCGGTGGCGCCTTCGCCATCGACCGCACTGCCAAGATGTACATCGGCGGCAAGCAGGCCCGCCCTGACGGCGCCTACAGCCGCGCCGTCCACGGTGCCGATGGCGCCTTCATCGCCGAAGTGGGCGAGGGTAGCCGCAAGGACATCCGCAACGCGGTGGAAGCGGCCCATAAAGCCGGCGGCTGGTCGAAAGCGACCGCCCACAACCGCGCGCAAGTGCTGTACTACATCGCTGAAAACCTGGCCGCGCGCGGCGAGGAATTCGCGGCGCGCATTGCCGCCATGACCGGCGCCTCGAGCGCCAGCGCCGAGAAGGAAGTGCAGGCCTCGATCGAACGCCTGTTCTACTACGCAGCGTACGCCGACAAGTACGACGGCCTGGCGCACCAGCCGCCGATGCACGGCGTGACCGTGGCGCTGAACGAACCGGTCGGCGTGATCGGCATCGTGTGCCCGAACGAGGCGCCGCTGCTGGGACTGATCTCGCTGGTGGCCCCGGCCATCGCGCTGGGCAACCGCGTGGTGGTGGTGCCGTCCGAAGCGCATCCGCTGTCGGCCACCGATCTGTACCAGGTGTTCGATACGTCGGACCTGCCCGGTGGCGTGGTGAACATCGTCACCGGTAGCGCCGACGAACTGGCGCGCACGCTGGCCACGCACAGCGACATCGACGCCATGTGGCGCCACGACGGCTCGGCTGCCGGTTGCGCGGAAGTGGAGCGCCTGTCGGCCGCCTCGCTCAAGCGCACCTGGGTGGGCGGCGCCAAGGGTCGCGACTGGTTCAGCACCGCCCAAGCCGGTGGCCGCGCAGTGCTGGCGCATGCGTCGCAAGTCAAGAATGTCTGGATTCCTTACGGCGTTTAACGCTTAAGGACAGGACAATCAGGGCCGGCGTTCCTTTGGAGCTGCCGGCCCGTATCACTTTGAGCACCATATTTCCTAGCGGAGAATCGCATGTTTTTACCTCAAGAGATCATACGCAAGAAGCGTGACGGCGGCATCCTGTCGGCCGAGGAGATCCAGTTCTTCGTCGGTGGCATCACCACCAAGAGCATCACCGAAGGTCAGATCGCCGCACTGGCGATGGCCGTGTATTTCAACGACATGACCATGGACGAACGCGTGGCCTTTACGCTGGCCATGCGCGACTCGGGCGAAGTGCTGGACTGGCGTTCGCTCGACCTGCCAGGTCCGGTAGTGGACAAGCATTCGACCGGCGGCGTCGGCGACGTGGTCTCGCTGCTGCTGGGCCCCATGATTGCCGCGTGCGGCGGCTTCGTGCCGATGATTTCGGGCCGTGGCCTCGGTCACACCGGCGGCACGCTCGACAAGTTCGATTCGATCCCCGGCTACAGCACGGTGCCGGACAACGCCTTGTTCCGCAAGGTCGTCAAGGAAGTGGGCGTGGCCATCATCGGCCAGACCGCGTCGCTGGCGCCGTCCGATAAAATTTTCTACGGTGTGCGCGATGTCACCGCCACCGTGGAATCGGTGGCCATGATCACCGGCTCGATCCTGTCGAAAAAACTGTCGGCCGGCCTCGATGCGCTGGTGATGGACGTGAAGACCGGCACCGGCGCCTTCATGCCTACGTACGAAAAATCGGTGGAACTGGCCGAGAGCATTGTCCAGGTGGGTAACGGCGCGGGCATGACCACGTCCGCCATCCTGACCGACATGAACGAATCGCTGGCGCCGTACGCCGGCAACGCGGTGGAAGTGCGCGGCGCGATCGACTACCTGACCGGCAAGTCGCGTCCCGCGCGCCTGCACGAAGTGACGATGGCGCTGTGCGCCGAGATGCTGGTGCTGGGTAAGCTGGCCGCAACCGAAGACGAAGCGCGCGCCAAGCTGCAAGCATCGCTCGACAGCGGCGAAGCGGCCGAACGCTTCGCCCGCATGGTCACTGCTCTGGGCGGCCCGGCCGACCTGATGGACAATCCGGACAAGTACCTGGAACGTTCGCCGATCATCGTGCCGGCGCCGGCGCTGGTTTCCGGTTATGCGGCCACCACCAACTGCCGCGAAATCGGCCTGGCCGTGGTATCGCTGGGCGGTGGCCGCCGCCGCGCGGCCGATCCGATCGACTTCGCAGTCGGGCTGACCGGGCTGGCGGGCCTGGGCGACAAGATCGAAGCCGGCCAGCCGCTGGCGATGGTCCACGCCCGCACGCAGGAAGCGGCCGAGCAGGCGATCCGCGAAATCCAGGCGGCGTACCAGATCAGCGAGACGGCACCGGCCGCCAACCCGGTCGTGTATCGCACCATCCGCCCATAACCTCAACGCCAACCCGTAACCGCCAATCCGTCATTCCCGCGAAAGCGGGAATCCATAGACCGTATGCTTCGTAGAAAACAATGGCGACGCGACTCACAGGTTCCATGGATTCCCGCCTGCGCGGGAATGACGGTTCACAGGATAACCAAATGAACAAACAAGAACTGATCGCCGAAGCCACCGCCGCGCGCCTGAAGGCTTATACGCCGTACTCCAACTTCAAGGTCGGCGCCGCGCTGCAAACCAGGGACGGCAAGGTTTTCCACGGCTGTAACGTGGAAAACGCCGCCTATGGCCTGTGCAACTGCGCCGAGCGCACCGCGTTCTTCAGCGCCTTTGCCCACGGCTACCAGCCCGGCGACTTCGACCAGCTGGTCGTGATCGGCGAGACCGACGGCCCGATCGCTCCGTGCGGCGCTTGCCGCCAGGTGATCCTGGAGCTGGGCGGCGACGAACTGCCGGTGCTGCTCACCAACCTCAAGGGCGACATCCTTGAGACCACGGCAGCCGAACAGCTGCCCAACGGGTTCGGCCGCGCCGACCTGAAGAAGTAAGTCCTTGGTTTTCAAGAAGACAATCGATGTCCAGGCCGCCGTCGCCATTGCGGCGGCCGAGGCCATCGCGGCCAAGACCCAGGGCACGTTCGGTGTTGGTGGCCTGATGCTCGACCAGCACGGCAACGTGCTCAAGTCGCTGCACAACAACGTCGTTCTGCACGGCCTGGTGTTCGACCCCACCGCCCACGGCGAACGCCAGCTGATCGACTGGTACTACGCCGAACGGGCCCGGGGCCGCGTGCTGCCGCCGCCCGAAGACATCACCATCGTCACCACGCTCGACCCGTGCTGCATGTGCAGCGGCGCGATCCTGGCCGGCGGCTTCAACGTGGTGGCAGCTGCGCCCGACCGCATCGCCGGCATCAACTACGATGAGGCGGCTGTGTTCGAAGCGCTGCCGGCTGGCTTGCGCGCACAGGCGCAGCGCAGCTTCAGCTATCCGGCAGTGCTGGGCGCATCGCTGTATGCGCGCGCGGGCGCCGGCGCCACGCCGCGTTCTTTCTTCATCGGTAAAACCATTGCGGAAGCCACCCAGGCGCTGTGCGCGCTGGCGTTCGAAGCCACCTCGCGCGAAGTGGTGGCGCTGTTCGGCGCCGACCGCGCGCGCGATCAACTGCGCGACCCGGCCACACTGGCGCCCGACCACCGCATCGTGCGCGCGTTGAAGCAACTGCATCCCGATGCGCTGACATACCGCTGCGCACCGCATGCGCCTGATGCCGGCCTGGCGCCGTTCCTGTTGCAAGCCATGGCGCGGGACCAGGGCAGCGAACAGGGTGGCCATCGCGCAGCTGCGGCCGCAACCCAAGGCGATGCCGTGGCCCTGCTCGACGCCTTCGGTAACCTGCTGCTGTGCATGTCCGGCAAGCGCGCGCAGTCGGGCATTCGCACCGCGTTCATGGAAATTACGCGCGCCTACGCGCAGCTGCGCTACAAGCTGATGGACGGCGCCACGCACGATGAACAGGAAGAGGTGCGGCGCTACCTGGGCCACCCGCGCGAAGGCACGTTCGTGTTTGCGCACGGACCGGACCACGGCGCGGCAAGCTTCATGGACCTGGGCGCCTGGGCCTCGACCATGGAAGGCCCGCTGCCGGACCACAACCCGTACCAGTTCCAGTACGTGACGCCGCGCATCGACGCAGCAGCGCTGGCCACCCTGTGCGCCGCCATGCCGCCGCTGTACCGCGACGTCATCCGCCTGCACCCCACCCAGGTCCGCGACCACGCGCTGGTCGCTGCCCTCCAGCGCCTTTAAGTTTGCGGGTCGTAGGTGCCGATACTCCAGATATGCCCCTCCGGATCGCGGCAGGTAAATCCCCGGCCGCCGTAGTCTTCGTCCTTGATGTCGAGCAGGATCTCGGCGCCTGCCTCGAGCACCCGGCTGTACACGTGGTCGGCGTCGTTGACGACCAGGTAGGTGCTTTGCGTGACCGCATGGCCGATGTCGGCCGGCTGTTTCATCAGGCGGCCGAACTCGGTGTTGAAGACGGAACTGAGCATGATCACGCCATTGCCGAACACCAGCTGGGCGTGGGCGATGGTGCCGTCGTCGTTGGGCACCACCAGTTGGGGTTCGAAGCCGAAGGTGTCGCTCAGCCATTTGATGGCGGCCGGCGCATCGCGGTAGCGCATGCAGGGCACGACATTGCACAAGGTTGGCTTGGGGATGCTGGTCATGGTTCCTCCGATGCGGAAAGTGGAACTGTTTCGATCACCGAACGGGTAGCAAGTTCAATGACAATTCAGTATAGCCTGATCTCCATCAAGCGTATTCACATTTGCTGGAACCTGCCGGCATGGCCCCGGCTTACTTCCAGCAGCAGGGGATGGTTGCGCACCTTGAGCATTTGCCGGCCGCGCAGGTCGCGCGTGATGCCTTCGATGGCGTCCACCCGCACCAGGGTCGAGCGGTGGATGCGCCAGAATTCGTCGGGGTCGAGCTCGTCCGCCAGCTCCTTGAGCGGTTTGCGGATCAGCACTTCCGACTGGCCGGTCTGGACCCGCGTGTATTTTTCGTCGGCCTGGAAGTACAGCACCTCGCGCGTGCTGATCATGCGCAGGTTGGCGCCCACCACGGCCTGGATCCAGCGCAGGTAGTCGGGCGCTGCCGGCGCTGCGGACGGCCGGCCTGGCTGTGCCAGCAGGGCTTGCAGCTGGCGCTGGATGTCGGTCGGCTGGCGGCCCACCAACTGCTGCAGGCGCGCGCACGTGGTCTTCAGGCGTTCGCCGCCCACCGGTTTCATCAGGTAGTCGAGCGCGCCCTGTTCGAACGCCTCGATCGCGTACTGGTCGTACGCAGTGACGAACACCAGGTGGCAGCGCCTGAACAGCAGGCGCGCCGCTTCGATGCCGGACAGGCCGGGCATGCGGATGTCGAGGAAGACGATGTCGGGCTGGTGCTGGCCTGCCAGCGCCACGGCCTCGATGCCGTTGGCCGCTTCGGCCACGATGTCGAGCGCAGGCCAGGCGTCGCGCAGCCGCGTACGCAGTTGCTCGCGCATGCCTTCTTCGTCGTCGGCGATCAGCGCGGTAGGGCGGTTCATGGCGCACCGCCGGCAAAGATATCGGGCGCGTAGGGCAGGCGGATGCTGGCGCGGGTGCCGCCGGTGAGCGGCGCCTCGATCACCAGCTGGGCGCGGTTGCCGTACAGGATGCGCAACCGCTCGCGCACGTTGGCCAGCCCCAGGCCGTCGCCTGCGTGCACATTGAAGCCGATGCCGTCGTCGAGCACATCGACTTGCAGCACCTGGTTATCGACGCTGGCGCGGATGTCGATGCGTCCGCCCGCGATCTTCGGTTCCAGCCCGTGCTTGATGGCGTTTTCGATCAGGATCTGCAGCATCATCACCGGGAAGGTGGCGCTTTGCATCTCGTCGGGCACGTCGATCGACACGGCCAGCCGCGCGCGCATGCGCGCCTGCATGATGGCCAGATACGCGCGCGACATCTCGATCTGCCTGCCCAGGGTGCCGGCGCCGCGTGCGCGCATCTGTGGCAGCGTGGCGCGCAGGTAGTCGATCAGGTTCTGGTGGATGCGCGCGGCCTGCGGCGGATCGGTCTCGATCAGCTGGCCGATCAGGGCCAGGGTGTTGAACAGGAAGTGGGGCTCCACCTGCGCCTGCAGCGCGGCCATGCGCGCTTCGACCAGGCGCCGTTCCAGGCCTTCTTCGTCGGCATGGGTGGTGGCGTCGCGCGCTTCGAGTTCGGCGCGGCGCTTGCCGCCAGCGAGCACCTTCAGTCCCAGCGACAGCACGATGAAGGCGCCGGTCTGCTCGGGATGGCCGAACGGCGTCATGCCGAAGATCATGACCAGCAGCCAGATGATCACCAGCTTGCGCCATTCCACCTGGGCCAGCCAGTCGAAAAAGCGCCACCACAGGGTGGCCGTGATCTCGCCGATTTCGCGCACGATGTCGAGCGCGCCCTTGGCATTGCTGTAGCCGGCTGCGGTCAGCCGGCCCTTTTTCATTGCAGCGGCTCCTTGATGACGCGGCCGCGCTGGCCGTCGCAGGCGCCCATCACCAGTTTTACCACGAGGAAGATGGCAAACAGGGTCAAGGCCAGCGGCAGGATGCTGACGATGAAGGCGAGCACCAGCGCGGCGCCCAGCAGCGCCGGCCAGGACAGGCGGCGGATGGTGCGCGCAGCAAAGCGCAGCGCCTGGGTGAAAGCGCGGCTGATTTCATCGACGACATTGCCGGCGTTGTGGAAAAAGTTGCTCATGGTGGTCTCCCTGGTGAAGTGTTGATCGGTGTTGATGGAGTCACTGTAGCCGTGCCGTCCGTCGTCCGGGCGCAGTTTCCGATCAACTGCGGTTTTGGCGGGATCAGCGGCGATTGCGCGCGACAAGTGGGACGAGGCTGTCCCCAGCGCGCGGATGGTGCGTTGCAGAAAAAAATTGTCAATTGCAAAAAATAAAGTATTCAAATTGCAATTGTGGTGATATCATCGCAATTGTTGTTGTGGCTATGGAATCTAACTGATTCCGATCACAACCTTCCACCAATTTCTAAGGATAAGTCACCATGATGGTTCGTACCTGTGTCGCTCTTGCCGCTTCCACCCTGTTCGCAGGCGTTGCACACGCCGCACCATTGACGGCTGACGAAATGCTCAAGCAGTTCAACGTGGTGGTGAAGGGCGATATGACCTCGACGTCGCATGTCGATGGCCGCACTTACGTCGCCGGCAACCTGCAGGGCGGCGATTATGTCCAGCACGCTTCGGACACCGCCAAGTCGGCTTATGCCGGCCTGACCGTGGGCGGCAGCGCCAGCGGCAATCTGCATGTTAACGGCCTCGGCGCCGTGGTAGGCGGCAGCGCCAACGGCATCATCGTCAACACCGGCCAGGCCTACGTGGGTGGCAGCGCCACTTCGTCGACGTTTAACGGCGACGCCTGGGTGGCTGGCGCCGCCACCAACGTCAATTTCAACGGCGGTGGCCACGCCGCCAGCTACAGTGGCACCAATAACAACCGTCCGCTGGCTTCGACCACCGCCGTGATGGACGCCGCCCGCGCCGCCGCCACCAGCACCGACTTCTCGAACGTGATCAATAACATGAGCACCAAGTTGGCGGCGCTCAAGGGCACGGAAAAAGCCGCGGTGGACATTACCGGCAACAAGGTCACCTTCAGCGGTACCGGCAATGCCAACGGCGTGCTGGTGTTCGACCTGAGCACGCTGGACAGCCAGATCTTCTCGTCCAATATCGGTGAGTTCGCGTTCAACCTGACCAACGCCAGCACGGTGATCTTCAACACCGACAACAAGGTCCTGTCGCTGAGCGCCAACATTCTCGCTCCTAACAGCCTGGGCAGCTCGCTGATCTGGAACTTCGCCGGCGCCACCAGCGTGACCGTGGATCGCACCTTCGTCGGCCAGGTCGTGGTGGCTGATGGTACGTTCAGCAACCTCGGCGGCGCCAATGTCGAGGGCGGCGTGTATGCCAAGGCATTCAACCAGCAGGGTGAAGTACACCTGCAACAGTTCAGCGGCAGCCTAGCCACGGCGGTGCCGGAAGCGGAAACCTACGCCATGATGCTGGCCGGCCTGGGCATGCTGGGCTTCATGGCCCGCCGCCGCAAGCAGGCTTGAATTTGTCGTATTATGTTGTGTTGTGGAAATGGAAAATGTTTTGCGTAAATATAATTTATGCTAGACTCGGGGGTTCTACCTAAAAAGGGAACCCCTGCCATGTCCGTTTCGACAATTACCGCCCGCTTCATCTCGTCCGTTGCCCTTGCCTCGGCAATGACCGTGGCCCATGCCGACGTGCTCGAGATCGACCTGGGCGGCGCCGCTGTCTATTCGTTCAACGACTTCAAGTCCGGCAGCGGCAGGGTGGATGGATCGATCCTCGCCGGCCGCGACATCAGCCTGGCCAATTATTCCGTCAATACCAGCAACACCGGCGCCTACGGCGACTACGCGGTGGTTGCGGGCCGCGATTTTACGTTCACCAGCGGCAATGTCGGTCACGGCAGCACCTACGTGGGCGGCACCAGCTACCTGAACCAGAGCGGCACCCTGAACGGCCCGGTCACCACCGGCACCGCGCCAGCCGACCTGAATGCGCTGGCCACGTCGCTCACGCAAACTTCGAACGCGCTGGCGGCGCTGACGCCTACCGCCAGTACCGAGCAAAAATGGAACGGCATCTTCATCAACGGCACCAACAGCCAGGTCGAAGTGATCAACCTCGACGCCAGCTGGCTCGATTCCAGCAGCTGGTACAGCTTCTCGAACCTGAGCGCGGGCGCCACGCTGATCGTCAACTTCCTCGGCGACAGCGCCACGTTCAAGGGCGGCTTCAGCGCATTCGACGGCTACAATGTGCTGTTCAACTTTGCCGACGCCACCACCCTCAATTTCGTCAACGGCTTCAACGCCAACGTGCTGGCGCCCAAGGCCACCGTGACCGGTGGCAGCGGCACCATTTACGGCACGGTGGTGGTCAATGACTGGAATTCTTCGGTGACCATCGGTACGGCCGCAGGCGGGGGCTTTGCCGCTGTCGATGTGCCGGGACTGGAGCTGGTCGCCACGGCCGTGCCGGAAGCGCAAACCTGGGCCATGCTGCTGGCGGGCCTGGGGTTGATGGGCGTCGTAGCCCGCCGCCGCAAGAGCGCCTGACAAGCCGCCCAGGGCGGCGTTGCAGCGCCTTGCCGTACGTTCGTACTGTCTGCGGCGCTGCGCCTTGCCCTGGGCGGCTTGTCAGGCGCTCTTGGCGCATTCTGACCGAACGCTGATGGCGGCGTTGCAGCGCCTTGCCGTACGTTCGTACTGTCTGCGGCGCTGCGCCTTGCCCTGGGCGGTTGTCAGGCGCTCTTGGCGCTTTCTGACCGAACGCTGATGGCGGCGTTGCAGCGCCTTGCCGTACGTTCGTACTGTCTGCGGCGCTGCGCCTTGCCCTGAGCGGTTGTCAGGCGCTCTTGGCGCTTTCTGACCGAACGCTGATGGCGGCGTTGCAGCGCCTTGCCCTGGGCGGTTTTCAGGCGCTCCTGGATACCAGGGGCACTCCAACCGCCGCCAATACCATATCGACGATCAGCTGTTCGGCGTCGTCGAAATCCTTTTTGCCGAGCTGCTTGCGGTTCAGCACCAGCGCCATCTGCGGCGCGAAGTCGGCGTAGGACTGAGTCATGGCCCAGATCGCGAACAGCAGGTGGGTGGCGTTGACCGGGGCGATCTTGCCCGCCGCGATCCACTGCTCGAACACCGCGATATCCTTGCGCAGCAGCGGCACCACGCGGCGCTGGATCTGGGCGCCGTATAACTGGGCGCCGCCGATCACCTCCATCGCATACACGCGCGACGCCCACGGCTGCTCGCGCGAAAACTTCAGCTTGGCCTGCACATAGGCGCGCAGCACCGCCTGCGGCTCCTGGTCGCCGGCCGCCAGGCTGTCCATCCGTTCCAGCCAGTCGTCGAGCACATCATCGAGCACGCGCTCGTACAGGGCCTGCTTGGTGGGGAAGTAGTACATCAGGTTCTGCTTCGACAGGCCGGCCCGGTCGGCAATGGTGGCGATCGATGCGCCCTCGTAGCCGCTTTCGGCAAACACGCGTACCGCCACGACTACGATGTCGGCTTCGAGCTTGTCGCGGTTGATGACGCGGCGTTTGATCCGTGGTGTTGCTGGCAGTTTGACGATCGACATGTTCAGCTCTTTCAGGCAGGACGGACCGACTGCAGGAAGTCCAGCAGTTGCGGGTGGTTGCTGTAGGCGACGTTGAAGCGGAACCAGACCGACTCGGGCGGTCGCAGCATGAAGAAATCGCACGGCGAGAGCAGGATGCCGGCCTTGAGCGCCGCATCGGCGATGGTCTTGCCGTTCCAGTCGGGGCGCGGCGCTGCATCCCAGCCGGCCGAGACGAACATGCCGCCGCGCGGCTTGGCCAGCGGCGTCATGCCCGCGCTGCGCAGGCTCTCGATGGTGCGCTCGCGCCCTGATTCGAGCTGCGCCACCAGCTTGTCCACCATGCGTTTATACGGCCGCGCGCTGATGGCGTGGTACACGGCGCGCTCGTTGATCTCGGACGTGGTCAGCCCGGCCAGCATTTTCACGCGCAGCAGCTCGGGCAGCAGCGAGGCGGACGCACAGATCGATCCCACCCGCAGCACCGGCGACAGCGTCTTGGAAAAGCTGCCCACGCGGATCACCCGCCGCAGGCCATCCATCGCTGCCAGCGAGGCCTCGCCGCGCTGCGCCAGCTCGCGGTAGATATCGTCCTCCACCAGCCAGAAATCGAACTGCTCGGCCAGGGCCAGCAGCCGGTGCGCCTGCGCGGCGCTCAGGGACGTGCCCAGCGGGTTTTGCAGCACCGTGTTGACGAACATGAGCTTGGGCTGGGTAAGGGCGGCCTGGCGCGCCAGCAGCTCGACATCGATACCGTGCTCGCCGCGCGGAATGCCGACCGCGATGCAGCCGTGGTGCAGGATCAGCGAGTGCAGGTTGCTGTAGCCAGGATCTTCGACAAACACCGTGTCGCCGGGGCGGGTGAGGGTGCGCAGGATCAGGTCGAACGCATGGGTGGCGCCGTGGGTGAGCAGGATCTGCTCGGGATCGACCGGGAACAGGTCGTCGCTGAGGGTGGCGGCGAGGTGATGGCGCAGCGTGGGAAAGCCCATCGAGTGGCCGTAGCCGCGCAAGCGGTTGGACGGAATGCGCATCGCATGGCGCACGGCGTCGAGCACGGTGTCGTCGCCGTACCACTCGGGCGGCAGCCAGCCCACGCCGGCCGCCAGCGCCTCGGAGACGCCCGAATACAGGTCCGGCGTGAGCGAGTCGATGGCGGTGGGCATGGTGTGCATGGCCATTGGCGTCATGGCCGGCGGCAAGTCCTGGCGCGCGACAAAGTAGCCGGAACCACGGCGCGACATCAGCAGCCCCAGCGTGACCAGGCGGTCGTACGACTCCACAACTGTAAAGGTACTGATGCCATTACACTTGGCAAACTGCCTGACCGACGGCATTTTAGTGCCGATGCGCAACTCGCGGCGGCCCACCATGGCGGCAATCGCGGCCACGATCTGCTCGACCAGGCTGCCCTTCTTGCTGCGCTCTATGACCAGTACCGGCCACTCGGCCGCACAGTCGGCTTGATCCATCGCAGTGCTTTCCGATTCCATCGTTGCGTTCCTCGCTAGCCAAAGCGAAACTGTACTGTTTTTACCACCGATACGGTTGGACTGTTTTACCGTCTGTGTATATGTGCCATAGTTATATCGCTGACTATTATTGCATCATCGTTTTGCCACTTGTAAAATTTTTTTACGGGTCGTCAAAAACCTTCATGGAGATATGCATGAATCTGTCCCGCCCCGACTCGATGGCATCGTTCTGGATGCCATTTACCAATAACCGCGATTTCAAGGCTAACCCGCGCCTGCTGGTCTCCGCCGAAGGCATGTACTACAAGGATGTCGATGGCAACAGCATCCTCGACGGCACGGCCGGCCTGTGGTGCGTACCGTGCGGCCACGCCCAGCCGAAGATCGTCGCGGCCGTGCGCGAAATGGTGGGCCAGCTCGACTTCGCCCCCACTTTCCAGATGGGCCACCCGGCCGCGTTCGAACTGGCCGACAAGCTGATGGACTACACCAGCCACCGCTTCGGCCACGTGTTCTATACCAACTCCGGTTCCGAGGCCGTGGACACCGCGCTGAAGATGGCGCTGGCCTACCACCGCGCGCGCGGCGAGGCTGGCCGCACCCGCCTGATCGGCCGCGAACGCGGCTACCACGGCGTGGGCTTCGGCGGCATTTCGGTCGGCGGCATCGCCGGCAACCGCAAGCCGTACGGCGTGATGCTGCCCGGCGTCGATCACCTGCCGCATACGCACAATCTCGAGAAAAACGCATACACGCGCGGTGAGCCGGAACACGGTTTCGAGCTGGCCGACGAGCTGGAGCGCATCGTCACGCTGCACGACGCGTCCACCATCGCTGCCGTGATCGTGGAGCCGGTGGCCGGTTCCACCGGCGTGCTGGTGCCACCCAAGGGCTACCTGAAGCGCTTGCGCGAGCTGTGCACCAAGCACGGCATCCTGTTGATCTTCGATGAAGTGATCACCGGCTTCGGCCGCCTGGCGACGCCGTTTGCGGCCGACTACTTCGACGTCGAACCGGACCTGATGACCACCGCCAAGGGCCTCACCAACGGCACCATTCCGATGGGCGCGGTGTTCAGCAAGCAGCACATCCACGACGCCTTCATGGATGCGCCGCCGGGCATTGAACTGTTCCACGGCTATACGTATTCCGGCCACCCGGTCGCCTGCGCGGCCTCGCTGGCCACGCTGGAAGTGTTCAAGGAACAGGACATTCTCGGCCACGCGGCCGGCATGGTCGAGTACTGGACCGACGCCGTGCATTCGCTCAAGGGCCTGCCGCACGTGATCGACATCCGCACTATCGGCCTGGTGGCCGGCATCGAACTGGCGCCGATTGCGGGCAAGCCCGGCGCGCGCGCGTTTGCCGCGTTCAAGCAGGCCTTTGCGGACGGCGTGTTGATCCGCGTGACCGGCGACATCATCGCGCTCTCGCCGCCGCTGGTGCTCGAGAAAAAACACGTCGACGAGTTGTTCGGCAAGCTGGCCACGATTTTGAAAAACCTCGATTGAAGCGGACTAACGACATGAACCAACTTGACACCATCACCCACTTCATCAACGGCGCCAAACAGGACACCGCTTCCGGTCGTTACGCCGATGTTTTCAACCCGGCGCTGGGCGAACCGGTCGCGCGCGTGGCGCTGGCCAGCGGGGAAGAAGTGGATGCCGCAGTGCGCGCAGCAGAAGCGGCATTTCCATCGTGGTCGGCCACGCCGCCGCTGACGCGCGCCCGCGTGCTCTTCAAATACCTGCAACTGTGCCAGCAGCACGTGGACGACTTCGCGGCCGTGGTCACGCTCGAACACGGCAAGACCTTTGCCGACGCCCAGGGCGAAGTGGCGCGCGGCATCGAGATGGTGGAGTTCGCGGTCGGCATTCCGCAAATGCTCAAGGGTGAATTCACCGAACAGATTTCGCGCGGCATCGATGCGTGGTCGGTGCGCCAGCCGCTCGGCGTGGTGGCCGGCATCACGCCATTCAACTTCCCGGTGATGGTGCCGATGTGGATGTTCCCGCTGGCCATCGCCTGCGGCAACACCTTTATTCTAAAGCCGTCCGAACGCGATCCGTCGGCGTCGCTCCTGCACGCCAAACTGCTGAAAGAAGCGGGCCTGCCGGACGGCGTGTTCAACGTGGTGCAGGGCGATAAACTGGCGGTCGATGCGCTGCTCGATCACCCTTCGATTCAGGCCTTGAGCTTTGTCGGCAGCACGCCGATTGCCGAATATATTTACGCGCGCGGCTGCGCTGCGGGCAAGCGCGTTCAGGCCTTGGGCGGCGCCAAAAATCACATGGTGGTCATGCCCGATGCCGACATGGACATGACGGTCGATGCGCTGATGGGCGCAGCATTTGGTTCCGCCGGCGAGCGTTGCATGGCCATTTCCGTGGTGGTGGCGGTGGGTGACGCCGGCGACAAAATCATCGATGCACTGGCACAGCGCACGGCCGCACTGAAAGTGCGCGACGGTATGGCGCATGACGCCGAAATGGGGCCCGTGGTTTCCAGCGCGGCCAAGCAGCGTATAGAGAAACTGATCGGCGAAGGCGTCGAGCAGGGCGCCAAATTAGTGGTCGATGGCCGCAACCACGTGGTGCCCGAACGCGAGAACGGCTTCTTCATCGGCGGTACATTATTCGATCATGTCACGCCGGACATGAGCATCTACAAGGAAGAGATTTTCGGCCCCGTGCTGTGCATCGTGCGCCTGCCCGACGTGGGCAGCGCGGTGGAGCTGATCAACCGCAACGAGTACGGCAACGGCGTGGCGATCTATACGCGCGATGGCGGCACCGCGCGCGAGTTCGTGCGGCAAATCCAGGTGGGCATGGTGGGCGTCAACGTGCCGCTGCCGGTGCCAATGGCATTCAATAGTTTCGGCGGCTGGAAGCGCAGTTTGTTCGGCGATCATCACGCTTACGGACCCGAAGGCGTGCGCTTTTACACGCGCCATAAAGCGGTGATGGAACGCTGGCCGAATACCTCGACTGCTGGCGCGGAATTTGCATTCCCTCAGATGAAATAAGGCCCCGCCTTCAGCATCATGTTCACCAAGCTATCGCTGTCTATCGCCAGGAAAAAAGAATGATGATCGAATCTCTGAACTACATGCCGCATCCAAAGCAAGCCAATGCCCAATTGGCTTCCCACTTCACCGACCTGGCGCCCGCGCTCAATGCGCGCCAGGCTGCCATCGAAAGTGCGCGCTGCCTGTACTGCTACGATGCACCCTGCACGCGCATCTGCCCGACCGGCATCGACGTCGCCAGTTTCATCCGCAATATCCACGATGAAAACATCAACGGCGCGGCCACCGGCATCCTCAAGCAAAACATTTTTGGCGGCAGCTGCGCGCGCGTCTGCCCTACCGAAATCCTGTGCGAAGACGCCTGCGTGCGCAACCACGACGCGGAAGGGCAGCCGGTCAAAATCGGCCTGCTGCAACGCTACGCGATCGACAATATGGCGCTCTCCAATCACCCGTTTGCGCGCGCCGCATCCACCGGCAAAACCGTTGCCGTGGTGGGCGCCGGACCGGCGGGGCTGTCGTGCGCGCACCGCCTGGCCATGTTGGGCAACGACGTGGTGGTGTTCGAGGCGCAGGAAAAATCGGGAGGCCTCAACGAATACGGCATCGCCAAGTACAAGCTCACCGACAACTTCGCGCAGAAGGAAGTGAACTTCCTGCTCGAGATCGGCGGCATCGAGATCCGCCATGGCCAGAAGCTCGGCGCCAACCTGCAACTGAAAGATTTACATGCGCAGTACGACGCCGTGTTCCTCGGCCTGGGCCTGGGCGCCAGCAAGCAATTGGGCCTGACCGGGGAGGATGCGCCGGGCCTGCTGGCGGCGGTGGACTACATCGCCGAACTGCGCCAGGCCAGCGACCTGGCCGCGCTACCACTGCCATCGCGCGCCATCGTCATCGGCGCCGGCAACACGGCCATCGACATGGCGGTGCAGATCCAGCGCCTGGGCGCGGAGGAAGTGACGCTGGTGTACCGCCGGGGTTTCGAAGCGATGAGCGCGACCGAACATGAACAGCACATCGCCAAGGACAACCAGGTGCGCATGCGCACATGGGCGCAGCCGCAGCAGGTGCTGCTGGACGACGCGGGCCGCGTGCGCGGCATGCGCTTCGAGCGCACCACCGATGTCGGCGGCCGTTTGACGGGCACCGGCGAAACGTTCGAGATTGCGGCCGACGCCATCTTCAAGGCCATCGGCCAGGGCATGGATGTGGCCAGCATCAGCGATCCGCTGGCGTCCACGCTCAAGCGCGACGGCGACAAGATTTATGTCGATGACCAGTTCCGCACCGTGCTGCCGAAGATTTACGCCGGCGGCGACTGCGTGGCGCCGGGCCAGGATTTGACGGTGCAGGCGGTACAACACGGCAAGCTGGCGGCCCACGCCATCCACAGCGATATCAACCCTGAAATGGAGGCCGCACATGGCTGACCTGAGCATCGAATTTTGCGGCATTAAATCGGTCAATCCGTTCTGGCTCGCCTCCGCGCCGCCCACCGACAAGGCCTACAACGTGGTGCGCGCCTTCGAGGCCGGCTGGGGCGGCGTGGTGTGGAAAACTCTGGGGGAAGACCCGGCCGCCGTCAACGTTTCGTCGCGCTATTCCGCCTTGTACGGCAAGAACCGCGAGGTGATCGGCTTTAACAACATCGAACTGATTACCGACCGTTCGCTCGAGATCAATCTGCAGGAAATCACGCAGGTGAAAAAGGACTGGCCTGACCGCGTGATCATCGTCTCGCTGATGCTGCCGTGCGAAGAAAAGCTGTGGGCCGACATCCTGCCGCTGGTGGAAGCGACCGGCGCCGACGGCATCGAACTCAATTTCGGCTGCCCGCACGGCATGCCGGAACGCGGCATGGGCGCGGCCGTGGGTCAGGTGCCGGAATACGTGGAAATGGTGACGCGCTGGTGCAAGACGCACAGCAAGCTGCCGGTCATCGTCAAGCTCACGCCCAACATCACCGACGTGCGCGCGCCGGCCCGTGCCGCCAAGGCTGGCGGGGCCGATGCGGTCTCGCTGATCAACACCATCAACTCGATCACGCACCTGGACCTGGACCAGATGGTGGCGTTCCCGGTGGTGGGCGGCGCCAGCACCCACGGCGGTTATTGCGGCACGGCGGTCAAGCCGATTGCACTGAACATGGTGGCGGAAATCGCCCGCGATCCGGCCACGCAAGGCTTGCCGATTTCCGGCATCGGCGGCATCGGCAACTGGCGCGACGCGGCCGAGTTCATGGCGCTCGGTTCGGGCTGCGTGCAGGTGTGCACGGCCGCCATGCTGCATGGTTTCCGCATCGTCGAAGAGATGAAGGATGGCCTGTCGCGCTGGATGGATCAGAAGGGTTACACGAAGGTGAGCGACTTCGTGGGCAAGGCCGTGCCCAACACCACCGACTGGAAATACCTGAACATGAACTACCAGGTCATTGCCCAGATCAACCAGGACGACTGCATCAAGTGCGGCCGCTGCTACGTGGCGTGCGAAGACACGTCGCACCAGTCGATCAGCCAGCTGATCGACGTTGCCGGCGTGCGCACTTACGAGGTGATCAAGGACGAGTGCGTGGGCTGCAATCTGTGCGAGATCACCTGCCCGGTGCAGGGCTGCATCACGATGGTGCCGCAGAAGACCGGCAAGCCATACATGAACTGGACCCAGGACCCGCGCAACCCGCGCGCGGAGAACGTGGCTGCAGTAAAAGCGGTGGAAGAGACGGTGGCAGCAGTGTAGGTGTACTGGGTACGAAACTTGCAACGTTTGCAGGATGTTACCCGATGCTGCATGCCCGTCAACCCTTGGAGACCGTCCCGTGAATAACAGTGAACTTCCCGTCAGCCCGCAACTGTGGAACGAAGACCTGGCGCCCACCACCGCCGCGCAGCGTACGTGGCGCTGGTACCACTTTGCCGCTCTGTGGGTGGGCATGGTGATGTGCATTCCGGCGTACACGCTGTCGGCCAGCCTGATCGAAGGCGGCATGTCCGGCTGGCAGGCGGTGCTCACGGTCTTCCTCGCCAACGCCATCGTGCTGCTGCCGATGCTGTTGATCGGCCACGCGGGCACCAAGTTCGGCATTCCGTACGCAGTGCTGGCGCGGGCGTCGTTCGGCACCGCCGGCGCCAAGCTGCCGGCACTGATGCGTGCCATCGTCGCCTGCGGCTGGTACGGCATTCAAACCTGGTTCGGCGGCCAGATGATCTACACCTTGCTCGGTGTGTTGATGGGCGGCGAGATCGGCGGCGACAAGATCGCGGTGTTGGGCATCAACGCTGCGCAGCTGCTGTGCTTCCTGGGCTTCTGGGCCATCCAGCTGTATTACATCGTGCACGGCATGGAGTCGATCCGCAAACTGGAAACCTATACCGCACCGCTGAAAATCCTGATCTGCTTCGTGCTGCTGGCATGGGTGCACAACAAGGCTGGCGGCTTCGGCGACCTGCTGTCGGCGCCATCGCAGTTCGTGGAGGGCGGTAAAAAGGCCGGCCAGTTCTGGTCCGTGTTCTGGCCATCGCTCACTGCCATGGTGGGCTTCTGGGCCACGCTGGCATTGAACATTCCCGACTTCACCCGCTTTGCCAAAACCCAGCGCGACCAGGTGGTGGGGCAAACCGTGGGCCTGCCGGTGCCGATGGCGCTGCTGTCGATGATGGCGGTGATCGTCACGTCGGCCACGGTGGTCTTGTACGGCAAGGCGATCTGGGACCCGGTGGACCTGGCCAGCCGCATGACCGGCGTGGCCGTGCTGGTGGCGCTGATCATCCTCTTGATCGACACGGTGTCGGTCAACCTGGCCGCCAACCTGGTGGGACCGGCGTACGATTTCTCGGCGCTGGCGCCCAAGCGCATCACGTACCGCACCGGCGGTTACCTGACAGCGGCGATTGCCATCGTCATGATGCCGTGGAAGATACTGGAATCCACGCAAGGCTATGTGTTCACCTGGCTGATCGGCTATTCGGCGCTGCTCGGCCCCATTGCCGGCATCCTGATCGTGGACTACTACCTGGTGCGCAAGACGGAACTCGATGTGGCGGAGCTGTACCGCGAACGCGGCCAGTACTCGTACAACAACGGCTGGAACATGGCGGCGCTGGTGGCGTTCATCGTCGGCGTGCTGCCCAACATTCCCGGCTTCCTCAATGCTGCGTTCCCGGCGTCGTTCCCAGACGTGGGCGACGGTTTTAAAACGATCTATACCTACGCGTGGTTTGTTGGCGTTGCCATCTCCGCCGTGGTGTACGGGATCATGATGAAGGGGAAAACCGTGCCCGCCGTCGGCGCGCCGGTCCACCCCTAAGGAGACTGCAATGACTACCATTATCCGTGGCGGCACCGTCGTCAACGCCGACCGCGCTTTCCGCGCCGATGTGCTGTGCTACGGCGACAAGATCGTGGCCGTGGGCGAGAACCTCGACGCCCCGGCATCGGCCAAGGTGATCGACGCCACTGGCCAGTACGTGATGCCGGGCGGGATCGACACCCACACCCACATGAACCTGCCGTTCATGGGCACCGTCACGTCCGACGATTTTTTCACCGGTACGGCAGCGGGCCTGGCCGGCGGCACCACCACCATCATGGACTTCGTCATCCCCGCGCCGGGGCAGAACCTGATCGAGGCGTACCATCAGTGGCGCCAGTGGTCGGCCAAGTCGGCCGGCGACTACACCTTCCACGTGGCGATCACGTGGTGGGACGACACCGTGCACCGCGACATGGGCATCCTGGTGCGCGACCATGGCGTCAACAGTTTCAAGCACTTCATGGCGTACAAGAACGCCATCATGGCCGACGACGAGACGCTGGTGAAAAGCTTTCGCCGCTCGCTCGAACTCGGTGCGATTCCCACCGTGCATGCGGAGAACGGTGAGCTGGTCTACCAGCTGCAGCAGGATTTACTGAGGAAGGGCCTGACCGGTCCCAGCTCGCATCCGCTGTCACGCCCACCTGCCGTGGAAGCGGAAGCTGCCAACCGCGCGATTGCGATTGCCAACGTGTTGAACACGCCGGTGTACATCGTCCACGTGTCGTGCGAAGAGTCGCTGGACGCCATCACGCGTGCGCGGTCTCACGGCCAGCGCGTGTACGGCGAAGCATTGGCCGGCCACCTGGTGATCGACGACAGCGTGTACCAGAGCGAGGATCTTGAATTTGCGGCCGGCCACGTGATGAGCCCGCCGTTTCGCAGCAAGCACCATCAGAAAGCGTTGTGGAACGGCCTGCAAAGCGGCAACCTGCACACGACGGCCACCGACCATTGCACGTTCTGCGCCGAACAAAAAGCGGCCGGCAAGGACGACTTTACCAAGATCCCGAACGGCTGCGGCGGCGTGGAAGACCGCATGTCGGTGGTGTGGGATGCGGGCGTGAATACCGGCGTGCTCACGCCATCGGAATTCGTGCGCGTGACTTCCACCAACGCTGCACAGATCTTCAACATCTACCCGCGCAAGGGCGTCATTGCCGTGGGTGCGGACGCCGACATCGTGGTGTGGGACCCGCAAGGTACCCGCACTATTTCAGCCAAAACCCAGTTTGCCAAGGGCGGCTTCAATGTGTTCGAGGGGCGCACCGTCAAGGGTATCCCGTCGACCACGTTGGCGGCGGGCAACGTGGTATTCCATCGCGGCGAACTGATGGCAGTGGAGGGCGCTGGCCGCCACATCGACCGTCCCGCCTTCACAGCATCCACACGAGGACTTTGACCATGACTGAACTGCGCATCAATGGCGACCGCCTGTGGGCGGCGCTGATGGAACTGGCACAAATCGGCGCCACCGCCAAGGGCGGCGTCAAGCGCCTGGCGTTGACGGACCTGGACAAGCAGGGCCGCGACCTGGTGGTCAAATGGGGCCGCGAAGCAGGGATGTCGATCACGATCGACCAGATCGGCAACGTGTTCATGCGCCGCGACGGCACCAACAACGCGCTGCCGCCGGTGATGACCGGCAGCCATATCGACACCCAGCCCACGGGCGGCAAGTTCGATGGCAACTACGGCGTGCTGGCCGGCCTGGAAGTGGTGCGTACCCTGAACGACATGAACATCAAGACCGAGGCGCCGATCGAGGTGGCCTTCTGGACCAACGAGGAAGGCTCGCGCTTCGTGCCGGTGATGATGGGTTCCGGCGTCTTCTGCGGCGCCTTCAGCCTGGAGACCGCGTATGCCGCCAAGGACACCGACGGCAAAACCGTGGGCGAAGAACTCGAACGCATCGGCTACAAGGGCGACCAGGTGCCGGGCCAGCATCCGATCGGCGCCTACTTCGAAACGCATATCGAGCAAGGCCCGGTGCTGGAAGACGCGGATAAGGTGATCGGGGTAGTGCCGGCCGTGATGGGACTGTCGTGGTACGACTGCGTGGTCACCGGCATGGAAGCCCACGCCGGCCCCACGCCGATGGGATTGCGCCGCGATGCCTTGCAGGTGTCCACCGTGATCATGCAGGAAGTGGTGGCGATCGCCAACCGCTACCCGCCATACGGCCGTGGCACGGTGGGCATGGTGCAGGTGTTCCCCAACAGCCGCAACGTGATCCCCGGCGAAGTCAAATTCAGCATCGACCTGCGCAACGTCAACGACGAACTGCTCAACACCATGCACGGCGAGCTGCTGGCCTTCATCGACAAGACCCAGAGCGACACCGGCTTGACCATCGCGCTCGAACGCGTGTCGTACTACCCGCCATGCCCGTTCCACCCCGACTGCGTGGACGCGGTGCGCAACGCCACCGCCAAGCTGGGTTTCTCCACCATGGACGTGGTCTCGGGCGCCGGCCACGACGCCATCTACGCCGCCCGGCTGGCGCCATCGGGCATGATTTTCGTGCCGTGCAAGGATGGCATCAGCCACAACGAGATCGAGGACGCCAAGCCGGAGCACCTGGAGGCAGGGTGCAATGTGCTGCTGCATGCGATGCTGGAGCGGGCGGGAGTAGTGTAATCCCGCGGCTTGCGCGACTGCGAAATCCCATGTACACAACCCGCTTTGAAGACGATGGCTTTGCGATCGTCGCAGATGTGCTCGATGAAACCGCGTGTGCGAGCATTTCGGCTTCGCTTGGGCAGGCCATAAGCGAAGGCACGGGTGCGCGCAGCATGCTGGAGATGCCCTGGTGCCGGGCGTTGGCGCAGACGATACGCCTCCACCCGCTCATTGGGCCGGCGCTGCCCGAGCGCGCGGTAGCCGTGCAATGCACCTATTTTGAAAAGTCGCGCGACCAGAACTGGCTGGTTCCGCTACACCAGGACCTGAGCATTCCGGTCCGGGAAAAAATCGACCACCCGGCGCTTTCGGGCTGGTCGGAAAAGATGGCGCGATATTTGTGCAGCCGCCTGAAACGGTCTTGCAGGAACTGGTGGCAGTGAGGCTCCACATCGATGAATGCGGTGCCGACGATGGACCACTCAAGGTGGTGCCGGGCTCGCACCAGGCGGGCAGGCTTGGCGCTCAGGCTGCGTTGAACGCGCGGGACAATCTCGGAGAAGCTATCTGCACCGTTGGCAAAGGTGGGGTCTTGATACTGCGGCCGCTGTTGCTGCACGCTTCATCCAAGGCAAACGGTTCCAGCCGCCGCCGCGTTCTGCACTTTGTGTTTGGGCCTGGGATGCTGCCTTACGGTTTGCGGTGGCAGCATGCGGTTTAGCATGACGGCATGGCGCCAACGAACCAGAGATTCCATCCCCCAATTGCCAGGGATGGCGGCCATTTGCGCTGCTGTCTTTTTTGCCGCTTATCACCCCGGTACAGCCCATTCACAGAACATTTTGTGGATTAAAGATTTCAGCGATTTTTCGGTATATCGATTACGAGGAGAGGCGGTGGCAAAGCAGGACCTCACAGCAGGCCTGCTCACGAAGTTGGGGGGGCAGTGCCGACATTCAGACACGGGCTCAGCATACAGCGAAGTTGGGGGTCAGGAAGTTGGGGGTCAGTGCCGACATTCAGACACGGGCTCAGCATACAGAGGTCGAGCTCGTGTCCAAATGTCGGCACTGACCCCGAAGGTCACGAAGGTCACGTGTCCAAATGTCGGCACTGACCCCGAAGGTCAGAAGTTGCGGATGAAATCGAGCAGCACCCGCGCTGCAATATCGGCATCGTCGGCCGTCATGGTCTCCAGTGGATTGTGGCTGATGCCGCCATTGCCGCAGCGGGTAAATAGCATGGCGACGTCGGTGATCGCCGCCATTGCCATCGCGTCGTGGCCGGCTCCCGATAGCAGGTCGTAGCGCGGCAGGCCGGCGCGTTCCACTGCTGCGCCCAGCTGGTCCATCAGGTGCGGGGCGCAGGGCGCGGCGGCGGCGTCGACGATCTGTTCCAGTGCGAATTCCACCTGGCGCCGCTCGCAGATGGCGGCGATGCCGTCGAGGACATCGGCCACTGCCGCCAGCCGCACCGCGTCGTCGGCGGCGCGGATGTCGAGCGAGAGTTTGCAGGCGCCCGGGATCACGTTGACCGAGCCGCCCGGCACTTCGAGCTGGCCCACCGTGCCGACCAGCGACGGCGCTTGCGCGCAGCGTTGTTCGACCAGCAGCACGATCTCTGCGGCAGCGGCAGCGGCATCCTTGCGCATGGCCATCGGCGTGGTGCCGGCGTGGCTGGCCAGGCCGGTCAGCTGTACCAGGAACCGCGAGCTGCCGGCGATTGCCGTGACCACGCCCAGCGCCAGGTCGCGCTGCAGCAGCACCGGCCCTTGTTCGATATGGACTTCCACGAAGGCGAGGATGTCTTCCCGCTTGCGGGCGATGGCGGGAATGCCGGTGAAATCGTGGCCGCCGGCGGCCAGCGCTGCGCGCATGGTGATGCCGTCGGCGTCTTCCTGGTCGAGCAGCGCCATATCGAAGCGGCCTGTGATCGCGTTACTGCCGAGGAAAGTGCTCTTGAAGCGCACGCCTTCTTCTTCCGCGAAGCCCACCACTTCCAGCTGGAACGGCAGCCTCTCGCCGCGCTGGTGCAGGTGGCGCACGATGGCGATCGGCAGCAGGATGCCGAGGCGGCCGTCGTACTTGCCCCCGTTGCGCACGGTGTCGTAGTGGGAACCGGTCATCAGGGTCTTGGCGTCCGGTGCGTCGGAGCGGTACACGCCCACCACGTTGCCCACTGCGTCGATGTGGGCATCCATGCCGGCTTCGGTCATCCAGTCGCGCAGCTGTGCGGCGGTGCGCTGGTGGGCGGGGGTCATGTAGGCGCAGGTGAGATCGAAGTCCTGGTCTTCTGCCACGTCGACGTCGCTCCAGGCGGCGATGGTTTCGGCCCACGCCATGATGGTGGGGCCGAAGTCGAGCGAAACACCGAGCAGGTCGTTCAGGCGGATTTCGGCGATGCGCTTGATCTGGCGCAGGCATTCGGCGATTTCGTCGGGCCGGCGGTTTTTCAGGCGGCGGCTAAACGCGGCGATCACCTGGCGCCGCGTGAGGCCTTGGCCGGTGGGGCCTTTCACCGCCAGGATGAACGGGAAGCCGAATTTGGCGTTGTAGTCGGCGTTGAGCTGGTGCAGCAAGGCGTATTCCTCGGCGCTGCACAGGTGCAGGCCGGACGCCGCCTGTTCGCTGGTGGATTCCATGGTCAGCTGGCCGGCCACGGCCGCCTTGCCGGCCAGTTCCGGGTGTTCGCGGATCAGGCCCAGTTGTTCATCGAGGGTGGCGCACGTGACCACGTCCTGCAAGCCCAGCTTCAGCGCGGTCTCGCTGGCGAACGGACGCCGGGCAGCGGCACGCTCGGGGATCCACGGCGAATGCTCGTAGATGCCGCGCAGGCGGTCGATGAAGGTGGCGGCGTCGCAGTTATTGAGCTCGGAGAGTGTGGTCATGGCATGGGTGTCCGTTATCGAGGCTTGATGATAGCGCGTGGACGGGGGCGTGACATATGCTGCGGCAGGTACGGGTTATACGATTTATGCAGCAGGCGCGCTTATTTCAGCGTCAATCCCTTGGCCGCCGCCGCCACCTGCTCGCGCAGCCATTTGTGCTCGGGCGCCTGGTGCACGCGTTCGTGCCAGAGCTGGTAAAACCGCATGGCCGGGAATTTTACGGGCAGCGCGTAGGTTTTGAGCGGCATCTGTTTTTCGTACTGGCGCACGAACTGGCGGCCGGTGGTCAGTACCAGGTCGGTCTGCGCCAGCATATTGGGGATCAGGCCGAAGTACGCCGACTCCACCACCACGTTGCGCTGCAAGCCCTGGCGGTCGAGAAAATCGTCGATCACGCCCAGGTAGCCGGGCATCAGCTGGGTGGGCGCCACGTGGGGCAGGGTCAGGTAGTCGTCGAGCGTCATGGCGTCGCTGGGCGTGCGCAGCGCGTACGGGCAGTCGGCGCGCATCACGCAGGTGATCGGGTCCTCGAACAGCTTGGACATGTGCAGATGCTCGGGCGGCTCGTCCCAGTTGGCGATGACCAGGTCCATGTCGCCGTCCGACAGCAGCCGCACATAGTCCACGCGCGGGCCGAGGCTGTGGATTTTGACGCGGCTGTTCGGCGAGCCGCGTCGTAAAAGCGCAACAAGATTGGGCAGGAACTGGCTGTCGAGATAATCGGGCGCGGCGACGTGGAAGGTGCGCGCTTCGATCTGCGGCACGAACGGCGATTTCTTTAAAAACAGGTTTTCGGTCTCGTCGAGGATGCGCTTGGCCGGCAGCAGCAAGCTCTCGCCATGCTGGGTGGGCACCATGCCACGGGCGCCGCGCACCAGGATGGGATCGCCCGTCAGCTCGCGCAGCTTGCGCAGCGAGGCCGAAATCGAGGGCTGCGGCTGATTGAGTTTGAGCGCCACCCGCGAGACGTTTTTTTCCACCAGCAGCAGGTACAAAATGCGGATCAGGTGGAGGTCCAGGTGTTGTGGCAGAGCGGCCATGAAAAGTCTTGTTCAGGTTATACGGAATACGATATGTTTAATATACTCGATAGTTCATGTGCATTGCAGCATTTGCAGCTATCTTCTGTAAATTAGCCACAGCCCTGACCTGAAAGACTAGCCATGGAATTGTTTGCGTACCTCGTCCCCTACGGCCTTGAATGGCTCAACCTCCTGGTACGCTGGCTCCACGTCATCACCGGTATCGCCTGGATCGGCGCATCGTTTTATTTCGTATGGCTCGATAACTCGATCCGCCCGCCGGCGCCGGGTTCCGAGCTGGCGAAAAAGGGCGTGTCGGGCGAGCTGTGGGCCGTGCACGGCGGCGGCTTTTATAACCCGCAAAAATACCTGGTGGCGCCGGCCGAACTGCCGAAGGAGCTGCACTGGTTTAAATGGGAAGCCTATTCCACCTGGCTCTCCGGCATCGCGCTGCTGACGATCGCCTATTACTTCAACGCCCAGGCCATGATGATCGACAAGTCGGTGGCCGACATCACCAGCCTGCAGGCGGTGGGCATCGGCGTCGGCACCCTGGTCGTCGGCTGGACCGTCTATGACCTGCTGTGCCGCTCGCCGCTGGGCAAGCACGACTTCTGGTTCGGCGTGGTGATCTTCGCGCTGATCGTGGCGGCAGCCTATGGCCTCACCCATGTGCTCAGCGGCCGCGCCGCCTACATCCACGTGGGTGCGCTGATCGGCACCATCATGGTGGGCAATGTGCTGATGCTGATCATTCCCGGCCAGCGCAAGATGGTCGAAGCCATGTCGGCCGGCCGCATGCCCGATCCGGTGCACGGCCAGAAGGCCAAGCAGCGTAGCGTCCACAATAACTACTTCACCTTGCCGGTGCTGTTCATCATGATCAGCAACCATTACGCGATGACTTACCGCCATGAGTATTCGTGGCTGGTGCTGGCAATGATCATGGCGGCCGGCGTGTTCATTCGCCACTTCTTCAACCTGCGCCACAAGGGCCGCGTCGAGTGGCGCTATCCGGTCATCGGCCTGGCGCTGCTGGCGGCGGTGGCCGTGGCGATCGCCCCAAGCCGACCGGCAGCAGTGGCGGCTGCGCCGGCGGTCGATCCGCAAGCGGCTGCCAAACAATTCGCGCAAGTGAAAACCATCATCGACCACCGCTGCGTGTCGTGCCATGCGGCCCAGCCCAAGCAGGCCGGCTTTGCGGCCGCACCGGCCGGCATCATGCTCGAGAACGAGGCGGAAATCCGCCAGAATGCCGAAAAAATCTACAAGCAGACGGTCCAGCTCAAAGCCATGCCGCTGGCGAACCTGACGCAAATGACCGACGCCGAACGCGCGCAAGTCGCCGCCTGGTATGAATCGGGTGCAAAATGAAAGAAGAACTGATGAACGACCAAAAAGCACAACTGGCGCAGTGGATCGACGCCCATTTCGATGAGCAGGTGGGCGTGCTCCAGCAACTGCTGCGCATCCCCACCGATACTCCGCCCGGCAACAACGCGCCGCATGCCGAGATGGTGGCGAACCTGGTGCAAGCCTACGGCTGGACCGCCGAGCAGCACGCGGTGCCCGAGCAGGCGGTGCGCGACTACGGCATGCAGACCATTACCAACCTGATCGTGCGCCGCCCGTACGACAGTGGCGGCCCCACGGTGGCCCTCAATGCCCACGGCGACGTGGTGCCGCCCGGCGACAACTGGACCTATCCACCGTATGGCGGCGTGGTCGATAACGGTTTTATCTATGGCCGCGCCGCCGCCGTCTCCAAGTGCGACTTCGCCACGTACATTTTCGCCACCCGCGCACTGGAAGCGCTGGGCATGCCGTTGACGGGGGCACTGGAACTGCACTTCACGTACGACGAGGAATTCGGCGGCCTGCTGGGTCCCGGCTGGCTGCTCGAGCAAAAGCTGACCCGGCCCGATTATGTCATCGCGGCGGGCTTCAGCTACAACATCGTCACCGCCCACAACGCCTGCCTGCAACTGGAAGTGACGGTGCACGGCAAATCCGGCCACGGCGCCATGCCGGAGACGGGCCACGACGCGCTGCAGGCGGCCACCCGCATCCTCAACGCCATCTACGACGAGCTGCCGGAACTGAAAAAGATCAAGTCGCAGATTGCCGGCATCGACTCGCCGACCATGCTGGTGGGCCGCATCGACGGCGGCACCAATACCAATGTCGTGCCGGGCAAGGTGGTGCTCAAGCTCGACCGCCGCATGATTCCCGAGGAAGACCCGGTGCAGGTGGAAGCATACGTGCGCGCGCTGATCGAAAACGCCGTGGCAGGGCAGGCGGGCATCACGCTCGACATCAAGCGCCTGCTGCTGTCGCACGCGCTGCGCGAACTGCCGGGTACCGCGCAGCTGGTGGCCAGCCTGCAGCACAATGCGCAAACCTACCTGGGCGAGACCATTCCCGCCCAGGGCACGCCGCTGTACGCGGACGCGCGCCTGTACGGCGAGCACGGGATTCCGGCCGTGCTGTACGGCGCCGGCCCGCGCACGGTGCCCGAATCGAACGCCAAGAAGGCCGACGAACGCCTGAACCTGGACGACTTGCGCAAAGCGACCAAGGTGGTGGCCGCCACGCTGCTCGACTTCCTGCACAAAAAGTAAATTGAAGTAAGCACCGCGAAACCGGTCCCGCCGCACAATTGTGCGCGCCAGTATTGCCGTATGATATGAATGTTTCCATCATTCCGGCCGGACCGTGTATCGCTACGATTTGATCAGTTGCCACGACTGCGGCGTGCTGCACCAGCACCGCCCTTTGCAACCGCGCGAAAAGGCGCGGTGTGTGCGTTGCGGCTCGATACTCTATCGCGGCATCCGCTCCGATCCGCGCGCCATGGCCGCCATCACGCTGGCTGCCATCTTCACCTTCTTGATTGCCCAGTTCTTCCCCATCGTCGAATTGTCGGTGGGCGGCTACAGCATCGCTTCCACGCTGATGGGGGCGATTTACGTGCTCTGGCGCGAGAAGATGGAGATCGTTGCGGCCATCGTCACGCTGTTTACCATCGTGCTGCCGGCGGTGGAGCTGGCGTCGCTGTTCTACGTCACGCTGTCGCTGAGCCGGGGGCGGCGGCCGCCCGGATTCGACTCCATGCTGCGCGCGCTCGGCACGGCGCGGCGCTGGGGCATGACGGAAGTGCTGATGATCGGCATCCTGATCACCATCGTCAAGATGACCAGCCTGGCGCGCGTGATCGTCCATCCCGGCCTGTTCGCGTTTGCCGTGCTTACCCTGATGCTGGCGCTGGTGATGTCGTTCGACCCCAAGATTTTATGGAATATCGGCGAGCACCTGCCGGGGCCCAAGGGCATGCGCCCGTCGCAGTCGCAGTTCAATTACCAGGCGCTCGCTGCCGGCGCGCCGCTGGTGGCGTGCCATAGCTGCGGCCTGGTGGCCCCCGAAAAAGGCCGCCACCAGCACTGTGAACGGTGCAAGTCGGCGCTGCACCGGCGCCGCCCGGACAGCGTGGGCCGCACCTGGGCGCTGCTGCTCGCTGCCACCATTCTCTACATTCCCGCCATGCTGCTGCCCGTGATGTACACGAACTCCCTGTTCGGCAAGGAGGACGACACCATCATCAGCGGCGTGCTGCTGTTCTGGAACAGCGGCTCGCAGGCGCTGGCGATCATCATTTTCGTGGCCAGTATCGTGGTGCCGGTGATGAAGCTGGTGGCGCTGGCGATACTGGCCGCGACTGCGCAGCGCCGCTCGCGCTGGCGCCCGGAGCAGCGCACGGTGTTGTACCGCATCGTTGAATTTGTCGGCCGCTGGTCGATGCTCGATATTTTTGTCATTACGCTGACGGTGGCGCTGGTGCGCTTCCAGTCGCTCGCGGTGATCACCGCCGGCCCTGGCGCGCTGGCGTTTTGCGCCGTGGTGGTCCTGACGATGATGGCGTCGATGCAGTTCGATCCGCGCCTGATCTGGGACCCCGTCGATACACATGGAGAAAAGCATGCCTGAAAACGAAGACCACCTACGGCCGGTGCACGAGCCGGCCGTCGAAAAGGCCAACCGCTGGCTGCCCTCGCTGGTCTGGCTGATCCCCCTGCTGGCCGCGCTGATCGGCGTGGGCCTGGTGATCAAGACCTTTGTGGACCAGGGGCCGTCGGTGACGGTGAGCTTCCGCAGCGGCGACGGCCTGGAACCCGGCAAGACCAAGGTCAAATACAAGGATGTCGATATCGGCATCGTGCGTTCGATCTCGATTTCGCGCGACCTGTCCAGGGTGCTGGTCAAGATCGACATGAGCAAGGAAGCCGAGCGCTTTGCCGCAGCCGACACCCGCTTCTGGGTGGTGCGGCCCAAGGTGGGCGCTACCGGCGTCTCCGGCCTGGGCACGCTGCTGTCGGGCGCGTACATCGGCGTCGATGCCGGCAAGTCCGGCGAGACCGCCACCGAATTTGCCGGCCTGGAAGAAGCGCCGCAGGTAGCCACCGACGAAAAGGGCAGCCTGTTTACGCTGCACGCCGAAAGCCTCGGTTCCGTCGATGTAGGTTCGCCAATCTACTACCGCCGCATCCCGGTGGGCCGGGTGACCGCGTTCGACCTGGAAGAGCAGGGACGCGGCGTGAAAATGAAAGTGTTCATCCGCGCGCCGTACGAGCAGTACGTGGGCAAGAACACGCGCTGGTGGCATGCCAGCGGCGTCGATGTGCGGCTCGATTCGTCGGGCTTCAAGCTCAATACGCAATCACTGGCCGCGCTGGTGGTGGGCGGGATCGCGTTCGAGAGCGCCGGCGGCCAGAAACCCGACGTGGTGGCGCCGCAGGGCAGCCAGTTCCTGCTGGCCGCCGACCAGGCCAGCGCGCTGCGCGACCCGGATGGTCCCGCGATCACCACCGTGCTGTACTTCGACCAGTCGCTGCGCGGCCTGTCGCAGGGCGCGCCGGTGGACTTCCGTGGCATCGTGCTGGGCGAAGTGCGTTCGGTGGGCGTGGAGTTCGACCGTGTCAAGAAAACCTTCCGCATGCCGGTCACGGTGGACATGTACCCGGCGCGCCTGGGCCGCGCCTTCCAGAAGAGCATCGACGACGACCAGGACCGCAACGCCGGGCCGCAGGTGATGGAGCGCATGGTGGCGCGCGGCCTGCGCGGCCAGCTGCGCACCGGTAACCTGCTCACCGGCCAGCTGTACGTGGCACTCGACTTCTTCCCGAACGCCAAGAGCGCCAAGGTGGACATGAACCAGGACCCGCTCGAGATTCCGACCGTACCGAACACGCTCGACGAGCTGCAAACCCAGCTCTCGAGCATTGCACGCAAGCTCGACAAGGTACCGTTCGAGGAAATCGGCACCAACCTGCGCGACACCCTGAAAAGCGCCGACACTCTGCTCAAGCAGATCGATTCGCAAGTGGTGCCGGAGATGAAAGACACCCTGGGCGCGGCGCGCAAAACCTTCGGCACCGCCGAGGAACTGCTGCAAAAGGACTCGCCGGTGCAGTCCGATCTGCGCGAAGCGCTGCAGCAACTGACGCAAACCATGGAGTCCATCAACGCGCTGACGGACTACCTGGAACGCCATCCCGAGTCGCTCATCCGCGGCAAGCCGGAGAAAAAAGGAGAGAAGAAATGACGTACCGTTTGTATGGCCTCGCCATCGCTGCTGTTGCTGCTGCGCTGGCCGGCTGCTCCAGCACGCCGCCCGACCGCTTCTACAGCCTGGCCACGGGCATGGGCACGCCCGCCGCGAAAAGCGGCGCAGCCCCCGCGTACTTCATCGAGATTCCGGCCGTGACGGTGCCGCAGCAGGTGGCGCGCAAACAGCTGGTGGTGACCACCGATGGCCGCATGGACTTGCTGGAACAGGACCTGTGGACCTCGCCGCCGGCCGCCGAAATCGGCCAGGCACTGTCGCAGGTGGTGACGAACGACCTGGGCGCGGTGGACGTGTTCCGCACGCCCACGCCGGAAGGCGCCACCGTGTACCGCATCAGCACCAATGTCCAGCGCTTCGAGTCGGCCCCCGGCAAGTACGCGCTGCTCGACGCCGTATGGAGCGTGCGCCAGGTGGGCAGCCCCAAGGTGCTGACCTGCCGCACGGTTGCCAGCGAGACGGTGAGCGACGGTAACGAGGCGCTGGTGGCAGGCCACCGCCGCGCCGTCGCGCGCCTGGGCGCCGATATCGCCACGGCGGTGCGCGGCCTGGCTGCCAATGGCAGCGCGGCCTGCCCGGCTTCGGCTTCGTAGTCGTAGGACGATCATGGGACAGATTTTTTTGGTGCGCAGCGCGCAGGCGTCGTTCGGCAGCGCCAATTACGACCAGCTGTCGCCACGCGGCATCGAGCAGGCGCGCCTGCTGGGACAGTGGTTCGCCAGGCGCGACCAGCGCTTTCACCGCGTACTGACCGGCGGCATGGTCCGCCACGCGCAGGCAGCCGACGCCTGCCAGGCCGAGATGCCGGCCGGCTTGTGGCCACCGGCGCAACGCGAGATAGAGCCGGGTTTTGCCGAATTCGACCACCACGAAGTGATGCTGCGCCACTGCCCGGAATTCGCCGACCCGGCGGCGCTGGGCGAACGCCTGGCCGGCCAGCGCGAGCCGCAGCGCGCCATGGAGCAGCTGTTCCGCGCGGCGATGCAGCGCTGGATGACCGGCTGGCATGACGATGAATACGCGCAGGCATGGCCCGAATTCCGCGCCCGCGTGGTGGCCGCGCTGGAGCGCCTCGACCGCCCCGACAGCAAGCAGGCCACGCTGGTGTTCACGTCCAGCGGCGTGACCGCCACCGTGATGCAGCACGTGCTGGGCTTGCAGGACTACCAGGTCATGGAAATGACGTGGAAGATGGCCAACTGCTCGGTCACCCGGCTGCTGCACCGGCCCGGCGAATTCGGCCTCGATTACTTCAACAACTATGCCCACCTGGAAGCGCTGGGCGGGAAAGACATGCTCACCTACCGCTGAAGCTCACCTGTTGTCCACCTGTTAAAATCGCAGCATGACCGATCCCACCGATAAACCGCCTGGCCACGACAGTCCCAAGCGCCGCCGCAACAGCGGCGGCATCACGCTGCGCGACGTCGCGCGCCTGGCCGGCGTAGCGCCGATCACCGCGTCGCGCGCGCTCAACAATCCCAGCGTGGTGTCGGACGCGATCATGCAGCGCGTGAAAGACGCGGTCGCGCAAACCGGTTACGTGCCCAATATGCTGGCCGGCGGCCTCGCGTCGCGCAAGAGCCGGCTGGTCGCTGCCGTGATTCCCACGATTGCCGGCAACGTGTTCCTCGAGATGGTGCAGTCGCTGACGGCGGCGCTGGCGCAGCATGGCTACCAGGTGATGCTGGGGCAGTCCGGCTACGAGGATTCGCGCGAGGATGAACTGCTCGAAGCCATCATCGGCCGCCGCCCCGACGGCGTGGTGCTTACCGGGATCATGCATTCGTCAGCCGGCCGCAAGCGCTTGCTAAACAGCGGCATCCCGGTGGTGGAAACCTGGGATCTGGCGCCCAACCCGATCGACATGCTGATCGGCTTTTCGCACGAAAAAGTCGGGCAGGCGGTGGCCGAATACCTGCATGCGCGCGGCCGCCGCCGCGTGGCCACGCTGGGCGCCGATGACGACCGCGCCCGGCGCCGCATGCAGTCGTTCTCGGATGCGGCAATTACGCTGGGCATGGCCGCGCCGGGTGAGGCGGCAATTCCCGCGCTGGTGGCGCCCGCGCCCACCAATACCGGTTTCGGTCGCACCGGCCTGCGCGCGCTGCTGGCGCAGCATCCCGATATCGACGCCGTGTTCTGCAGCTCGGATATGGTGGCGCTGGGCGTGCTGACCGAGGCGCAGGCGCTCGGCATCGCGGTGCCTGAGCAGTTGGCTGTCATTGGCCTGGGCGACCTGGCGTTTGCGCGCGAGCTGCATCCGGCCTTGACGACCGTGCGCATCGACGGCGCGCTGATCGGCACCACGGCGGCGCGTTTCATCCTCGACCGCTCGCAGGAGCGCGAGGTGGGCGAGCGCATCCTCGATATCGGCTTCTCGATTATTGAACGCAGTAGCGGCTGACCCCTGCGCCTGCTCCCGCAGCTAAGCAAGGCCAGAATTGCGGCTGTATGCACATACAGTATAATTCTGCCATGACCTGCACCGGCTTTATCCTCACGCGCCACTGGCGCGATACTGCGCACGGCACCGAGATCGACTTCTGGCTGGCCACCGACGACGGCCCCCGGAAAATCCGCCTGACCGCGCAAACTTCCGTCGCCTTTGCCGAGGCAGGACAGCGCGCGGCCATCGCGGCGCTGATGGATCAGTCGGGCGGCATCGAGTTGCGCGACCTGCAATTGAAAACCTTCCAGCAGGAGCCGGTGATCGGCGTGTACGCGTCGCGCTACAAGGCACTGACCGCGTTTGAGCGCACGCTGCGCGAACACGGCATCCGCATGTACGAGGCCGATATCCGCCCGCCCGAGCGCTATTTGATGGAACGGTTCATTTCGGCCGGCGTCACCGTTGAAGGCGGCCGCGTCGAAGGCGCGACGATCTTCGACTGCAAGCTCAGGCCGGCGCCCGATTTCCGTCCCACGCTCAAGATCGTCTCGCTCGATATCGAGACCAGCGCCCACGGCGACCTGTATTCGATTGCGCTCGAAGGCTGCGGCCAGCGCCAGGTGTACATGCTCGGCACTGCACCGGAGTCATCCGGGCAGTCGATCGACTTCGATCTCGAATACTGCGCCACGCCGCGCCAGGTCATCGAGCGCCTGAACGGCTGGTTCGCGCGCCACGATCCCGACGTGGTCATCGGCTGGAACGTGGTGCAGTTCGATCTGCGGGTGCTGCAAAAGAACGCCGACAAGTACCGCATTCCACTGACCCTGGGCCGCGAAAACAAAACCATCGAGTGGCGCGAGCACCCGGGCAAGCAGGGCTATATGTTCGCGCCGGTGACGGGCCGCATCGTATTGGACGGGATCGACGCGCTCAAGGCGGCGTCGTGGATGTTCCAGTCGTACAGCCTGGAGAACGTCTCGCAGGAGATGCTGGGCGAGGGCAAGGACATCGGCAGCGACTACGACAAGATGGCCGAGATCGAGCGCCGCTTCCACGAAGACAAGCCGGCGCTGGCGCACTACAACCTCAAGGACTGCGAGCTGGTCACGCGCATTTTCGACAAGGCCAACCTGCTGGCGTTCATGATCGAGCGCGCCACCGTCACCGGCCTGCAGGCAGACCACTTGGGCGGCTCGATCGCGGCCTTCAGCCACCACTACCTGCCGCGCATGCACCGCGAGGGCTACGTGGCGCCCAGCGTGGGCGATGTGTCGGGCGGGGCGTCGCCCGGTGGCTTTGTCATGGATTCCAAGCCGGGCCTGTACGACTCGGTCGTGGTGCTCGACTACAAAAGCCTGTACCCGTCGATCATCCGCACCTTCCTGGTCGATCCGGTGGGGCTGATCGAAGGGGAGGCGGCCACCGATGCGGCCGACCAGGTGGAGGGCGTGAACGGCACCGTGTTCTCGCGCACGAAGCACTGCCTGCCCGAGATCACCACGCAGATCTGGAAGCAGCGCGACGCCGCCAAGCGCGCGAAGAACGAGCCGCTGTCGCAGGCATTGAAGCTGTTGATGAATTCCTTCTGCGGCGTGCTGGGCGCCACCGAATGCCGCTTCTTCAATCCGCGCCTGGTGTCGTCGGTGACACTGCGCGGCCACCAGATGATGAAGCAGACGCGCGCGCTGGTCGAAGCCGAGGGCTACGACGTGATTTACGGCGACACCGATTCGATCTTCATCTGGCTGAAAAAAGAGCACCGCAACGACGATGCGCTGGCCATCGGCCAGCAGCTGGCGGACGGCATCAACCAGTGGTGGCGCACCATGCTCAAGGAAAAGCATGGCCTCGACTGTCACCTCGAAATCGAGTTCGACACCCACTACCAGAAATTCTTCATGCCCACCATCCGCGGCACGGAAATGGGCAGCAAGAAGCGCTACGCCGGGCTGATGATCAATGCGCAAGGCGCAGAGGAAGTGATTTATCGCGGCCTGGAAGTGGCGCGCAGCGACTGGACGCCGCTGGCGCAGCAGTTCCAGCAAGGCCTGTTCATGCGCGTGTTCAAGAACCAGCCTTACCAGGACTACGTGCGCGAGTACGCGGACCGCATGCTGGCCGGTGAATGCGACGACCTGCTGGTGTACCGCAAGCGCCTGCGCCAGCCGCTCGACGAGTACAAGGTGAACGTGCCGCCGCAGGTGCGCGCCGCGCGCCTGGCCGACGAGTACAACCTGGCGCACCGCCGCCCGCTGCGCTACCAGAACGGCGGCTGGATCAGCTACGTGATGACCACCAGCGGCCCGGAACCGCTGGAAGATTTACGGTCGCAGATCGACTACGAACATTACCTGACCAAGCAGCTGCAGCCGATTGCGGACGCCATTTTGCAACCGATGCACGACAGCTTCGGCAATCTCACCACCATGCAATCGAGTTTATTTTAAGGAGCCCGGATGAACGCTGTAACCACCTTCAAAAAACTGCACGACGGCAGCCGCTTGCTGCACCTGCCCAACGCCTGGGATGCGGGCAGCGCACGGCTGTTCGAAAGCCTCGGTGCGCCGGCGATTGCCACCACCAGTGCCGGCGTGGCGTGGGCCGCCGGCTATGCCGATGGCGGCCAGATGCCGGTCGATGTGGCGATCGCCGTGGCCGCCAATATCGCGCGGGTGCTGACGGTGCCGTTGTCGGTCGATTTCGAAAACGGCTACGACGACGATCCGCAGGCCGTGGCGCTGAGCGTGCTGCGCCTGATCGACGTGGGGGTGGCAGGCGTCAACCTCGAAGACGGTCACGATGCGCCGCAGGTCTTGGCTGCCAAGATCGCCGCGATCAAGGAGCTGGCCGCGCAGGAGGGCAGGGACATTTTCATCAACACCCGCACCGACGTGTATCTGAAAAACCTGGCGCCGGAAGGAGAGCGGGTGGCCGAAGTGCTGCGCCGCGCGGCGTTGTACCAGGCGGCCGGCGCCGACGGCCTGTTCGTGGCCGGCATCGTCAAGCCCGATGAGATTGCGCAGGTGGTCGCGGCAGCGGCCTTGCCGGTCAACGTGATGGACTGGCCGGGCGTGCCGGACGCCGACACGCTCATGCAGCTGGGCGTGCGTCGCCTGAGCGCCGGCTCCGGCATTCCGCAAGCGTTGTGGGCAGTCGCTGCCGGGATGGGCCGCGACTTCCTCGCCACCGGCAACGCCGGTCCGCTGGTGGCGCAGGCCATGCCGTATGGCCAGTTACAGGCTTTGTATCAGCCGTCTGCGCATTAACGCTGTGGCAAAAAGGTGACATGCATCGTGCGATGGACGTTGTGGGCGATTGTGCAGAATTGCGCGTTGCTTGCCTTGGTGCATTCCGACGGCACGGCCCGCCATCTCAACAGGTAACGTCAAAACCAATACTGTTGGTCACTTTCGTGCCCGTTTCCAAATAGAACGCATAGTAGGGGTAAGGAAAATTACCCGCTCAATGGTTACATTTTGGTTGCAAATTTGTGACTCATAGTCTTTGACTGCTGGATGGAACGACAACAAACTGGCCCTGCACCGGCTCTGCGGAGATCACAAGTTTTCGGCGGCCGGTGGCTTGTTCTCCCTCCAACTGACAAAGGAAGACTCATGACTTTGAACAAAGCAATGATGGCGGTGATGTTGTCCCTCGCTGGTAGCGCCGCCTGTGCGGCCGGTGGTTCCACGACAGTGGATTTTTCCAATGGTAACGAGGGCTGGTACGGTCTGGAAGCGGCGGATGGCAATGGTGGTTCCGGCATCGATACCAGCATGGGCCATGGCGCGCCGGCACTGCGCACCGTGATAGAAAACTTCGGCATTTCGTTCGGCACCACCACCAACACCGCCTTTCTTGGCGATTACTCGGCCAAGGGGCCGGTGACGCTGGGCCTCGACATCAAGGCCAACGAGATCAAGTATTTCAACCAGGACGTTGCGCGCGACGTGGTGGTGGAGCTGCGCGACTATGGCAACACGCCGGCCGGCATGCCGTACTCGAGCGTGTGGTACAAGCTCGGCACCATCGACGCCACCCAGGACTGGCAGCACCTGTCGGTCACCATCGCCGACCCGACCGCCACCGGCTTGCCGGCGGGCTGGGGCGGCTATGGCTCCACCGACGACGGCGCCGGACCCAAGCTGCCAGACGGCCGCAGCTTTGCCGACGTGCTGGCCAGCGTGGACGAAGTGGTGTTCGGAACTTTCGTACCCGGCTATATGTACGGCTTCACCAACTTTGACGTGGCGGTCGACAACATCTCGGTCACCGCCGTGCCGGAACCGTCCACCTACGCCATGATGATCGGCGGCCTGGGCCTGATCGGCTGGATGCGTCGGCGCCAGCAGTCCCGCGCAGTGCCCGGTTCCGGCTCGCTGGCGGCGTAACTGCCGGTAGTCAGGCTCGAGCGAAATGCGCCTTGAGGCGCGCCAGTTCCGCCGCCGTGATATGCATTACCGAGCCATGCTTGGGACCGGAAAAATTGGTGGCGCGCATCGGTGAGCCGGCATCGTTGAAACGGCCCAGGTTCTTGAACGTGGTGAAGTCGGCGGTTTCCGAAAAGCCCATGTTGTTCGGCTTGAGGCCGAACACGTCGTACATCAGCACGTAGTTCTTGCTGCCGATGCGGCGCCAGACCATCGGCGCTTCGCAGGCGACCGTTTCGGGATCGATCTTGCGCGGGTCGAACTGGTAGCCGGTGTTGATGCGGTCCGAGACCGCGTGGCGCAGGCCGTTCGGGGCGTCGTGGGCGACGTAGAACAGGTGGTACTTGTTGCCCACCCTGGTGATGTCGCCGTCGATGGTGCTCTTGGTCTGGTCGGGGTAGTGGAACAGCTGCTGCGGTGTCGTCTCGAGCGTGGTGTAGGCGGCGTTGGCGTAGGCGTACACCAGGTAGTTCTGGCCGCCCTTGTGGCGGGTGGTGAAGTACACCATCAGCTGGTTTTTTTCCGCATCGAAAATGGTTTGCGGCGCCCAGGCAGCGCCGACGTCGGCGTAGTCGGCCGGGAACAGTTGATCGATGCGCACCAGCGCGTGGGTCCAGTTGACCAGGTCGTAGGATTTCATCAGGATCAGCGCGCGGTTGTTGCCCCAGCCATAATCCTCGCCCGGACGTTCCCATTCGGTGCTGCGCAGGCCGGCGTCGCGCGCGTAGATGTGCAGGTCGGTCATCGACATATAAAAGGCGTTGTCGGGGCCGCGCATCAGGTGCGGGTCGCGCACGCCTTGCTGCTCGCCCAGTCCCTTGCCCGGTAACACCGGCTGGCCGTCGTTGAGGTCGGTGAAGGTGTAGCCGTCGGTGGACGTGGCGAAGTGGACCGAGTGGGTTTCGTCCTTGAAATAGACGAACAGGTAGGCTTGCATGTCCTGCTCGGCCGGGGCGCGGGTGCCGGCCACCGGCGCAATGGCGGGCACGATGCGCAACTGGCGGCCGGCGGCGGCCGGCCGGCTTTGTGCCTGGGCAGTTTGCTGGCAAAAGGCAAACGGCATCATCAGCCCGGCCGCGATGGCCTTGGTCATTTCCCTGCGCTTCATGTCTGTCTCCGTAGCATTTTTTTCGGACCATACCACGGGCGGCGGCTCCAGGTGCCCACCTCGCCGGATTTTCATCGCACGCGCGCATTTGGTTATCGCTTTGTTTAATGCGCAAGCATGCAGCAGTTACAATGCGCTTTCCAGAGCCAAGCAACGGGAGTGTCATAGTGAAAATATCGAAGTCTTTGCCCATATGGTCGATCGCCTCGCCGGTAATCGCCTGGTTGCTGATCGCCGGCCAGGCGATGGGTGCGCAGGACATCGTCGGCCAGGTCTATACCTTGTTGCTGGTGGCGGGCCTGTTTGCCGGCGTGCTGGCGGCCGTGTTCCACGCCGAGGTGGTGGCGCACAAGGTGGGCGAACCGTATGGCACGCTGGTGCTGGCGATCGCGGTGACCGCCATCGAGGTGGCGCTGATCGTTTCGCTGATGATCGCTGGCGGTGAAGCGACCGCCGGACTGGCGCGCGACACCGTGTTCGCGGCCGTGATGATCATCCTGAACGGCATGCTGGGCCTGTGTTTGCTGGCTGGCGCCAAGCGCCACGGCGAGCAGACGTTTACCTTGTCGGGCGTGTCGGCCGCGCTGACCACGCTGGCGGCGATTTCGATTCTCACCATGGTCTTGCCCAACTACACCACCACCGTGCCCGGCCCGTCGTACAGCGCCAGCCAGCTCGGCTTCATCGCGCTGGTGTCGCTGGTGCTCTACGGTACCTTCGTGCTGGTGCAGACCGTGCGCCACCGCGATTACTTCCTGCCGGAAGTGGCCACCAACGACGAAGACACCCACGCGCCGCCGCCGCCGCTGAAAATGACCTGGCTGTCCGCCGCCTTGCTGTTGACCTGCCTGGCCAGCGTGGTGCTGCTGGCCAAGATGCTGTCGCCTGTGCTCGAAGCGACCGTGCTCAAGCTCGGTGCGCCGAAGGCCGTGGTCGGCATCATCATCGCTGCCGTGGTGCTGCTGCCGGAAGGTATCGCCGCCTTCCACGCCGCGCGCGCCAACCGCCTGCAAACCAGCCTGAACCTGGCGCTCGGCTCGGCCCTGGCCAGTATCGGCCTGACGATTCCCGCCGTGGCCGTGGTCTCGCTGATGACCGGCTGGACCCTGTCGCTCGGTATCGACGTGAAGTCCAGCGTATTGCTGCTGCTGTCGCTGATCGTCGCCACGCTGTCGCTGGGGACCGGCCGCACCACGGTGATGCAGGGCACGGTGCACCTGGTAATCTTCGCAGTCTATTTGTTTACAGCAATCGTTCCTTAAGGAATCTCGAAAACCTACTGCGCGGTTTTAGAGGTTCTTTACGGAAAAGTGCGGGCTCGTCAGTGCTGAGAAGGTTACCATCTAGCCAACTCAAGCACAGGAGCCCGCATTGAACCATTACCAATTGAGCCCCTGGCTCACCAATATTCCCCTCGAAGACTGGATTGTCGCTGCCGTGGTCGGCACGGTGGTGTTTTTCCTGCTGCACGGCTTGCAACTGTTCGTGCGGCGGCGCCTGGCACACATGGCCGCCGGCGCCCATGCCCAGCGCCCGCTGGCCGAGGTGCTCAGCGCCACGGTGGCCAGCACCAGCAACTTCGTCATCCTCCTGATCGCCGTGCTGGCGGCGCTGACGGTGCTCGACTTCGGCGCCGTGTGGAACCAGCGCATCGACCATTTATGGTTCATCGTGATCGGCGTGCAGGTGACGATTTACCTCACCCGCGCCATCACCATCGGCATCCGCCGCTACTTCCGCAGCCAGTCCGACGACGCCAACGCGCCGCTCACGGTGGCCAACACGCTGGTCAGCGGCGCCATCAAGACGCTGTTGTGGACCTTGCTGCTGCTGTCGGTACTGTCCAACGCCGGCATCAACATCACCACGTTCATTGCCAGTCTCGGTATCGGCGGTATCGCCATTGCGCTGGCCGCGCAGAACATCCTCGGCGACCTGTTTGCGTCGTTGTCGATCGCGGTGGACAAGCCGTTCGAGGTGGGCGACGCCATCAATGTGCTCGGCGTGTCCGGCACGGTGGAGCACGTGGGCCTGAAGACCACGCGCATCCGCGCCGATAGCGGCGAACAGATCGTGGTATCGAACACCGACCTGCTGAAAAACGTGCTGCGCAACTACAAGCGCATGGCCACGCGCCGCATCGTCATGTCGTTCCGCATCAACCCGGATACCCCGGCTGCGCTGGCGGGCCAGGTGCCGGCCATGATCCGCGCCATCGTCGAGGCCCAGCCCGACATCCGCTGCGACCGCGTCCACCTGAAAGCGGTCACGCCCGAGGCGATCGAGTACGAGCTGGTGTTTTTTGTGCTCACGTCCAACTACCTGGTGTACATGGATACCCAGCAGACCATCCTGCTGGCCACCATGGAGCGCTTTGCCGAGATGGGCATCAGCACCACGGCGCCAGCGCGGCGCCTGCTGCTCGAGAATGAAGCGCCGCCCCCGCAGGCGGCCGTTAAAACCTGACGCAGCGCAGGGGCATTGGGGCTTGGTGACAATCTGTCATCAAGCTGTCACGCTGGCTTGTTATCTTGCAAATCTTTAAAACGATTGCCGGATACACACACCATGAACCGCAACTCCTTGTGCAAGCCGCTGCTTTTCCCACTGCTTGCCGGCCTGACCGCCGTCCTGCTGGCCGGCTGCAACAGCGATTCCACCCCGGTCAACGAGACCGCGCCCACCACCCCGGTGGCCGCCGCCCCCAAGAACGTGATCTTCTTCCTCGGCGACGGCATGGGCATGACCACCATGACCGCCGCCCGCATCTACGCCGTCGGTGAAGACGGCGACCTGACCGTCGATACGCTGCCGGAATCGGCATTCGTGAAGACCTACTCGAATGACGCGCAAGTGACCGACAGCGCGCCGTCGATGGCCGCCTACATGACCGGCGTGAAAATGAACAACGAAGTGATCTCGATGTCGGCCAACACGGTCGCCGTCGATCCGGTGGCCGACGCCAACGGCAACAAGCTTGGCAACAACTGCGGCGCCAGCAATGGCACGGCGGTGCCGACCCTGCTCGAACAAGCCAAGACGCAAGGCATGGCTACAGGCGTGGTCACCACCACCCGCGTGACGCACGCCACCCCGGCCGCCACCTACGCCCACATCTGCCACCGCGACCTGGAGAACGATATCGCCGCCGCCTCCGTGCCGGGCGGCGCCGGCTTCAATGCCGCGCTGGGCACGGGCCTGGACGTGATGCTCGGCGGCGGCAGCCAGTTCTTCGTGCCGGTCGCCGCCGGCGGCAAGCGCAGCGACGGCCGCAACCTGATCGACGAATCGAAAGCCAGGAACGCCACGTACGTCAGCAATGTCACCGAACTGAACGCGATCGACGCCAGCAAGACCACCCGCCTGCTGGGCCTGTTCTCGTCCAGCCACATGAGCTATGACCTCGACCGTGACCCAGCCAAGGAGCCGAGCCTGGCCGAAATGGCCACCAAGGCCATGGACGTGCTGGCCAAGAACAGCAAGGGTTATTTCCTGATGGTGGAAGGCGGCCGCATCGACCACGCGCTGCATGAAACCACGGCCAAGAAAGCGCTGCACGACATGGTGGCGTTCGACAACGCCATCAAGGCCGTGCTGGCCAAGGCCCGCATTGCCGACCCGGACCTGAAAAACACCCTGATCGTGGTGACCGCCGACCATGACCACACGCTGGTCCTGAACGGCTACGCCAAGCGCACCGGCAAAACCACTGCCGCCAATGCCGGCGTGCTGGGCGTGGTGAAAAACTACGTGACCGGCGCGGTGGACAAGGACCTCGACGGTGCACCGTACCCGATCATCGGCTTTGGCAATGGCGAGAACCGCACCCAGGGCAACCGCAGCAGCATGGCCAGCCTGGACGACAGCGTGACCAGCGCCAATACCTATCACCAGGAGGCGGTAGTGCGGGTGGCGGTGGGTAGCGAGACCCACGGCGGCACCGACGTGTTCCTGGGCGCGATCGGCAAGGGCGCCGAAAACTTCACCGGCACCATCGACAACACCAAGGTGTTTAGCCTGGTCAAGACCGCCTCCGGCCTGTAAAACTTTCACACGGATACCAGACATGAAACCTACCCTGATTGCGGCCAGCCTGGCCCTGGGCCTTGCCACGTCCTTCACCCTGCCAGCGCACGCTGCCGGCGAAGCCAAGAACATCATCTTCTTCCTCGGTGACGGCATGGGCCCCACCACGATTACCGCCGCGCGCATCTACAAGTACGGCGAAGACGGCAGCCTGACCATGGACACGCTGGAGCGCACCGCGCGCATCAAGACTTTCTCGGCCGACGCCCAGACCACCGACAGCGCACCGTCGATGGCCGCCTACATGACCGGCGTGAAAATGAACAACGAGGTGATCTCGATGTCCGCCGAAACGGTCGCCACCAACCCCGGCCGCGACGCCAACGGCAACCTCGGCGTGAACAACTGCGCCGCCACCAACGGCACGCCGGCCGCCACCATCCTGGAACTGGCCAAGGCCAAGGGCAAGGCCGTAGGGACGATTACCACCACCGAGCTGACCCACGCCACGCCAGCCACGGCCTGGTCGCACATCTGCAACCGCAACGCGCAGTACCACATTGCCGCGCAACTGGTGCCGGGCGGCGCCGGCTTCAATATTGCCCTGGGCGACGGCGTCGACGTGCTGATGGGCGGCGGGCGCAACCACTTCACGCCTTACGCCGCCGGCAACACCACCGGCCGCGCCGACGGCCGCAACCTGTTGACCGAACTGGCCGCCAAGGGCTACACGGTCGCTGCCAACAAGACCGAGATGAATGCTGCCACCGGCAAGAAATTCATCGGCCTGTACAGCACCCGCAGCCACCTCGAATACGAACTCGATCGCACCGCCACGCCGCCGCTGGGCGAGGGCGCGTCGCAACCGAGCCTGGCCGAGATGACGGTCAAGGCGATGGACCTGCTGGCGCAAAACACCAACGGCTACTTCCTGATGGTGGAAGGCGGCCGCATCGACCACGCGCTGCACGGTACCAACGCCAAGCGCGCGCTGACCGACACCATTGCATTCGACGACGCCATCAAGGCCGCGCTGGCCAAGGCCAAACTGACCGACCCGACCCTGGCCAATACCCTGATCGTGGTCACCGCCGACCACGACCACACGCTGGCGTTCAACGGCTACGGCAAGCGCGGCAACCCCATCCTCGACATCAACCGTGGTTACCGCGACGGCCAGCCGGCCAAGGATGCCGATGGCAAGACCTACACCACGCTGGTGTTCGGCAACGGCCCGAACCGCCCGAACCTGCGCGACAACCTCGACAGCACCACGGTGCTGGCCGATAACTACCTGCAAGAGACCGGCGTGCGCCTGTCGAGCGAAACCCACGGTGGTGGCGATGTCAAACTGTTTGCTACCGGCGCCGGCGCCAAGCCGTTCAAGGGCACGCTCGACAACACCAAGGTGTTTGGGCTGCTGAAGACGGCGTTCGGGTTTTAAAGTCGCTGCAATAAGGTCCGTCATGCTGTAACGACGGACCGTCGCGCAGGCGGGAATCCACGCGGTCCATGGATTCCCGCCTGCGCGGGAATGACGAATCAAACGCCAACAATTGAGACCTCATGCAAATCTCCCGCCTTTCCACGCTGCTCGCCACCCTCAGCCTCGCCGGCACCGTTCACGCCGTTGCCAATGCACCGGCCACCGCACCCGACCTCGACCTGGCGATTGCCTACTACAGCAAAACCGTCACCCCCGACGGCGTTACCCGCGAGTCGCGCTACGAGGAAACCATGCTGCGCCGGCCCGGCCACGTGTGGAGTGCGCGGGTGCTGCCGGCGCATGCGGCGCCGCATAAACATGAGGAGGGCGGTCATCGCCACGGCCTCAATCATGTCATGCTGCCGCGCCACGTGATCAACGCCGGCAAGACGCCGCGCCTGGAGTTTGTCGATGCGAAAGAGAAGGCGGTGATCGCCATCCCGGTCACCGAGTTCGACAACGTCAACTTCGACGGGTCGTGGGACCGCGCGTTCTACCTGCTCGACCCGCGCCTGCTGAAAACCATGGCCGTGACCAACCGCGCCAGCAGCACGCCCGGCGCGAAGTGGCGCGAGCGCGAGGACAACGGCGTCTATCAGCGCGTGCTGTGGGACGAGCAGCGCCAGATTCCGGTCACGATAGAAAGCGGCGACAAGGCCGGCACTTTTTATCGCCGCGTCGATGTGGTGGCGCGTGCCGGCGCCACGCCGGCGCCGTGGAACAAACTGCACGGTTACGCCCAGCGCGAGTTCGCCGACTTCCTCGACTAGGAACGCCCGGAAAAACCTCGATGGCAGCTCGTGGTTGACGAAAAAACCGCGCTGGTGATCGACCACCAGGTCTTCCATCAGCGCCGCGCCGGCGCCCATGGTCATGCCGCCGATGATCTGGCTGCGCGCGGTCTTGGGATTCAAAATGCGGCCGGCCGCGCAACTGCTCGCCGATGCGCGATATCCGCGCCCGGCGCGACGGCTGGCGGTCCTAGTTGCCGCGATAGGTGGAGTACCCGTAAGGGCTGAGCAGGAGCGGAATGTGATAGTGCGCCACGCCCGCCTCGGTGTGGAACTCCACCGGAATGCGCGGGAAGAACGTGGGCGTGCCTGCGCGCCTGAAATGTTCGCCGGTCTCGAACACGATGCGGTAGTCGCCGGCCGGCATGGTCTTGCCGTCCGGGTACAGCGCGGCAATGCGGCCCTGGGCGTTGGTGACGCTGGCGGCCAGCACGCGCCAGTCGCTGCTGCCATCGCCACTGCGTTGTTCGAGCGTGACGCGGATGCCGGCCGTGGGCTGGCCGCTTTGCAGGTCCAGCACGTGGACGCTGAGCGGATTGGGGGCGCGGGCCGGGGCGGCGGCAGCGGCGGCGCCGCAAGCTGCGGCAAACGCGAGGAAAAGTGCGAGGTTTTTCAGCTGGTGCATGGTCATTCCCTGGAGTGAGTAACTGGTTGGTCGAGCGCGGGCACGGCGGCAAGCGCTGCCAGTGCGCACGCATGGTCGTTGCCGGCGCCGCCGCCACCGGCCACGCCGATGGCGCCCACCGGCTGGCCGGCCGACATCAGCGGCACGCCGCCGCCCAGCAGCAGCAGCTCGGGCAAGGTGTTGAGGTTGCGGCTGTCGGCGTCACGCGCTGCGCGCCGGGCCAGGTCCAGCGTGGCGGTGCGGGTGGAGAGTGCGGTAAACGCCTTGCGCCGGGCCGCCTCGATATTGTGCGGACCGACCGCCGGGTCGCGCTCGAGCACCAGCAGGTGGCCGCCGCCGTCGAGCACCGCGACCGCGATGGTGCGGTCCAGCTGCCGGCAGGCGCCGCCAGCGGCAGTGGCCAGGCGGCTGGCTGCAGCGAGGGTGAGCGCCGGTTGCGGCACCAGGTCCGCAGCGGCCACCGTGCAGGGGCCGGCGATCGCGGTTGCCAGCACGGCAGCGCAGAGTGCAGTAGTAGAAGTCATGAGATCCTCGGCTGAATGAAGACCGCAGTGTGCGCTTCCGACCCCGACGCCAGGCTGACGGCCAGATGATAATTTCGTCAGCCAGCGCGCTCGTCGGCAGGGGTAGAATGGCTATTTCACTGGCGCCGCAGTCCATGACGATCCTGATTATCGAAGACGAGCCGAAGACCGGCGACTACCTGCTGCGCGGCCTGGCCGAGTCGGGCTTTGCCGTGCGCCTGGCGCGCACCGGCCGCGACGGGCTGGCCATGGCAAAAGACGGCGCCGCCGACCTGGCGCTGGTGGTGCTCGACGTGATGTTGCCGGGCATGGATGGCTGGCAGGTGCTGGCCGCCTTGCGCGCCGACCAGGCCACGGCGCAGGTGCCGGTGCTGTTTCTCACCGCGCGCGACGAGGTGCAGGACCGCGTGCGCGGGCTGGAGCTGGGCGCCGACGACTACCTGGTCAAACCGTTCGCCTTTGTGGAACTGGTGGCGCGCATCCGCACGCTGCTGCGGCGCGGCCCCGCGCGCGAGGATGACCTGATCCGCATTGGCGACCTCGAAATCGACGTGCTGCGCCGGCGCGTGCGGCGCGGCGCCACCACCATCGTGCTCACCTCCCAGGAGTTCGCGCTGCTGCACCTGCTGGCCCAGCGCCAGGGCCAGGTGCTGTCGCGCTCCATCATCGCCTCGCAGGTATGGGACATGAACTTCGACAGCGACACCAACGTCATCGAAGTGGCGGTGCGCCGGCTGCGGCGCAAGCTCGACGACCCGTTCCCCGTCAAGCTGATCCACACCCGGCGCGGCATGGGCTACGTGTGCGACCTGGCCCCGGCCCCGGCCCCAGCCCCAGCACCGGACGCCGCATGAGGCGCTGGCGTTCCTCGCTGACGGTGCGGGTGACCGCGCTGTTCATGCTGATCGTGGTGCTGGCAGCGGCCGGCCTGGGCGCCTACCTGTACCGCGAGTTCGTGGGCCAGATCGAGCGCCGCGACGATATCCAGCTGCTGGGCAAGCTGCGCCAGGTGCAGATCGTGCTGGGCCGCCCCGGTGCGGTGGAACTGGTGAGCACGCAACCGGAATTTTTCCGCGACACCATGAGCGGCCAGGAAAATTCGCTGGTGCGCATCGTGGCGGCCGATGGCGCCGTGCTGGCCGAGATCAACGCCGGCGCCGAGCGCTATCCGCTGCCGCCCATGGCCGGCACGGCGCCGGACCGTGGCGCCATCGTCGGCTGGCGCGGCCGCAACGGCGAACCAGGCCGGGTGGTGGCCGCTGCCGCGCGCCTCGGCAGCCGCGATGTTACCGTGTACGTTGCGCGGCTGTACGCCGAGCGCGATGCGATGTTCGCCCAGTACCGCTGGCGCATTGCGCTCGCCGCGGCCGTCAGCGCGCTGGCGGCCGCCCTGTGCGCCGCGCTGATGCTCCATCGCGGCCTGCGGCCGCTGCGGCGCATCGCCGCCCACGCGGCGCTGGTGCGGCCCGGCACGCTGGCGCAGCGGCTCAACGCCGGCCACGCGCCGTCCGAGCTGCAACCGCTGGTCGATGCCTTGAACGCCATGCTGGCGCGCCTGCAGGACGGGTATGCCCGGCTGTCGGGCTTTTCGGCCGACCTGGCGCACGAATTCCGCACGCCGATCACCAATTTGCTGGGGCAAAGCCAGGTGCTGCTGGCGCAGCCGCGCAGCGCGGCCGACTATGAACAGCTGATCGCTTCCAACATCGAGGAACTGGAACGGCTGGCGCGCATGATCGAGAGCATGCTGTTCCTCGCGCGCGCCGGCCAGGACGACGTGCTGCTGGCGCGCCAGCCGCTGGCAGCGCTCGACGAACTGCGCAAGGTGGCCGACTTTTACGAGGGCATGGCCGAGGAACAGGACGTGCGCATCGCCTGCCTGGGCGCGGCGGTGGTGCACGCCGATCCGGCCTTGCTGCGGCGCGCGCTGGCCAACCTGGTGTCGAACGCGGTGCGCCATGCGCAGCCGGGCAGCACGATTACGCTGCGCGCAGACCAGCGCGGCCACGGCGCCGAGCTCACGGTCGCCAATACCGGTGCGCCCATCGCACCCGAACACTTGCCGCACCTGTTCGACCGCTTTTACCGCGCCGATCCCGCGCGCGGCAACGCCGACGGCTCGACCGGGCTGGGACTGGCCATCGTCAGCGCCATCATGGCCGTGCACGGCGGCACGGCGCGGGTGGCAGCCGCTGGCAATGAGGCGCGCTTCGTGCTCGTTTTTCCGTAGCGGACCCGCAGCGCCCGCGCCTGGCCCGGGCTTGCAGCCAATCCAAAACCGGTATATGATGACCGTCATGCAAACCAAATCATCCAAACGCCCGGGTGCCAGCCGCAAGGAAGTGACCCACGAACGCATCGTCGAGGTGGCCTCGCGCGCCATCCGCCGCAGCGGCTACGATGGCACGGGCGTGGCCGACATCATGAAGGAGGCCGGCCTCACCCACGGCGGCTTCTACGCCCACTTCGCCTCGCGCGACGCGCTGCTGGCCGAGGCCGGCGACCGCGCGGGCGCCGACGCGGTGGCGCTGGCCACCAAGGTGGCAGCCAGTGCGCCACCGGGCCAGGCGGTCAGGGCCATCATGGAAGCTTACCTGTCGCCCGAACACATCGCCTCCATCGAGCGCGGTTGCCCGGTCTCGGCGCTGGCCTCGGAAATGCCGCGCCAGGCGCCCGAAGTGCGCCACGCGGCCACCGTGCACATCAAGGAGATGGTCGATCTGCTGGCGCGCCAGATGCCGGACTGGGGCCAGCCCCAGGCCCACGAGCAGGCCATGGCGTTGCTGTGTTCCCTGATCGGGACCACCATGCTGGCCCGCGCGGTGGACGATCCCAAGTTGTCGGCAGCGCTGTGCGCGGCCACCGTCAAGCAGTTCTTACCGGCTGCCGAATAATAGTTCGGCAGTTTTTTTTGATCACTAATATGATGATCGTCATATTTTTAATTTTCCAAAGGGAAAATCATGTCAGTTACCGCTCACAGCAGCCGCAACATCGCCGTCATCACCGGCGCCTCGTCCGGCATCGGCGCCGTCTATGCCGACCGTTTTGCCGCCCGCGGCTACGATCTGGTGCTGGTCGCGCGTCGCGCCGACCGCCTGCAGACCCTGGCTGCCAGCCTCACTGAAAAACACGGCGTGCAGGTCACGCCGCTGGTCGCCGACCTGGCCACCACGGCAGGGCAGGACAGCGTGGCCGACGTGCTGGCCACCAATCCTGCCGTGAGCGTGCTGGTCAACAACGCCGGCATCGCCCGCCTGGCGCCGCTCGCTGCCAGCACGCCGGACGATGTGTCCTCGCAACTGACCCTGAACATCACCGCGCTCACCCGCCTGACCTATGCCGTGCTGCCCGCCTTTAAACAGCGCAACGCCGGCCTGATCATCAACGTCGCCTCGGTGCTGGGCCTGCATTCGTTGCCGATTTCCGCCGTCTACAGCGGCACCAAGGCGTTCGTGGTGGCCTTGACGCGCGGCATCGAGCACGAGCTGGCCGAGACCGGCGTCAAGGTGCAGGCCGTGCTGCCGGCCGCCACCGCTACCGAGCTGTGGGACCCGTCGGGCGTGCCGCTGGCCGCGCTGGCGCCGGAGTCGGTCATGGCGGCCGACGCCCTGGTCGATGCCGCACTGTTCGGCCTTGACCAGGGCGAAACCCTGACCCTGCCATCGGTGGCCGATGCCGCGCTGATCGAACAATACGAGACTGCGCGCGTGACACTGTTCGCCAGCGCCCAGACCGGCACCGTCGCCCCGCGCCTGCTGCCTGCTTAACTTTTACTTTCAGGATAACCATCATGATTTTCGAACCGTTCGCCCTGCGCGGCATCCAATTGTCCAACCGCGTGGTGATGTCGCCACTGACCCGCAGCCGCTCCATCGGCAACATTCCCAGCAGCTTGGTGTCCGAGTACTACGCCCAGCGCGCCACGGCCGGCCTGATCATCACCGAAGGCACATCGCCGTCGCCCAACGGCCTCGGCTACCCACGGATTCCCGGCCTGTTCAATCGCGAACACGTGGCCGGCTGGCGCCTGGTGACCGACGCCGTGCATGCGCAGGGCGGCAAGATCGTCGTGCAGTTGATGCACACGGGCCGCGTCAGCCACATCGACAACCTGCCCGCCGGCGCCACGGTGATGGGGCCGTCTTCCGCAGTGTGCCCCGGCGAAATGCAGGTCGACGGCAGGGGGCCGTTGCCGCACACGGCGCCGCGGGCCATGACCGAGGACGACATCGCCGCCACGGTGCAGGAGTATGCCGACGCCGCGCGCCTGGCGATCGAGGCCGGCTTCGACGGCGTCGAACTGCACGCGGCCAATGGCTACCTGCTTGAACAATTCCTCAACGCCAATATCAACCTGCGCACCGACGGCTACGGCGTGACCGCCGAAGGACGCAACCGCTTCGTGCTGGAAGTGGCGCGCGCGGCAGTGGCCGCGATTGGCGCCGACCGCGTGGGCATACGCCTGTCGCCTTACGGCGTGGTCAATGCCGCTGGCGCCTATGACGGCGTTGACGAACAATACATTGAGCTGGTGGCGGAACTGTCGCGGCTGGGCCTGCTGTACGTGCATGTGCTCGACCATTCGGCGATGGGCACGCCGCCCGTACCTGCCGGCATCAAGGCTGCCTTGCGCGCCGCCTTCGATGGCCCGTTCATCGCTGCCGGCGGCTTCGACAAAACCAGCGCCGAGCAGGCGTTGACAGGTGGCCAGGCCGACCTGGTGGCCTTTGGCCGCCCGTTCATCGCCAATCCCGACCTGGTCGAGCGCCTGCACCGCGACGCCCCGTTGAACGCCCCCGATCCGGCCACGTTCTACACGCCCGGCGCCAAGGGGTACACTGATTACCCGACCTTGGCGAACTGACACCATGCAAGCACTCATTCTGACAGCCTATGGCAAGACCGGCGCCCTGGCGCTGGCCGAGGTGGCCCGCCCGGTGGCCGCGCCCGGCGAGATCCTGGTGCAAGTCCACGCGGCCGGCCTCAATCCGGTCGATAACGCAATCGTCAGGGGCGAATTCAAGCCGCTGCTCAAGTTCGAGCTGCCTGCCGTGATGGGCAGCGATCTGGCCGGGGTAGTGGTGGAGGTAGGCGCCGGCGTGACCCGGTTCAAGGTGGGTGATGCAGTGTTTGCCAGCGTGTTCGACACTGGCCGTGGTGCGCTGGCCGAGTTCGCTGCCGTGCCCGAACACGCAGCCGCCCACAAGCCCGCCAACCTCGACTTCGTGCAGGCAGCATCGATCCCGATGGTGGGGCTCACCGCGTGGCAATCGTTCCACGAGCATGCGTTGGTCAAGCCGGGGCAGCAGGTGTTCATCCCGGCCGGCTCGGGCGGCATCGGCTCGTTTGCCATCCAGCTGGCCAAACAGATGGGGGCCCGCGTGGCCACCACCACCAGCACCGCCAACGTGGCGCTGGTGCGCAGCCTCGGGGCTGATGAAGTGATCGACTACAAGCAGCAGGATTTCACCCAAGTGCTGAGCGACTACGACGTGGTGCTGGGCACGGTGAAGGGCGATGGACTGGCGCAGGCGCTGGGCATCGTCCGACCGGGCAGCAAGGTCGTCTCGCTGATCGGCCCGCCCACCGCCGAATTTGCCCGCCAGCGCGGCATGAACGTGGTGTTCCGTTGCGTGATGGGCCTGCTCAGCCGCAAGATCCGGGGCCTGGCCGGGCAACGCGGCGCCGCTTATTCCTTCATGTTCGTGCGTCCGGACGGCGCCCAGTTGGCCGCCATCGGCCAGCTGCTGGAAACGGGCGCCATCCGTCCCGTGATCGACCAGGTTTATCCGTTCGCCCAGGCCAGGGAGGCGCTGGCCTACCTGGACCAGGGGCGGGCCAGGGGCAAGGTGGTGGTGCGGACGGCGCCGGCACCGTAGTATCAATTTTTCCCGAGGTCCTGCATCGGCACCCGGCAAGTCTCGCGCGCGGTGAAGACGGCGAAGGCCGAAATGATCGAGGTGCAGGTGACGAACGCCGCCACCGGCACCCAGCCTATCGGATCGTCCGGGCGCAGGATGGCGGCGCTGATGGTCGGGGCGAAGCCGCCGAGCGCGAAGCCGATCTGGGTGCCGATCGCCATGCCTGACAGGCGCACGCGGGTGCTGAACATTTCGCCGTACATCGCCGGCCACACGCCGTTGGCGGCGCTGTACACCACGCCCGACAGCAGCAGGCCGAACACGAAGATCAGCGGAATGTTGGAGGTGCTGATGGCCCACATATACGGCCACGCCAGCGCTGCCGAACCGAGTGCGCCGAAGATGAACACGGGGCGGCGACCGATGCGGTCGGACAGCGCCGCAAACAGCGGGATCGCACCGAGCGCCACCAGGTTGGCCAGCACCAGCACCGTCAGCATGGTCGAACGCGGCAGGTGCACGGTATTGACCGCGTACGACAGCGTAAACACGCTGAAGATGGTGCTGATCACCGAGACCAGCGCGGCAAAGATCACCCGCACCAGGTTGGCCTTGTGCTGCTGCAGGAGCACGGTCAGCGGCAGGCGGTCGTCTTCCTGCTGCTTGGACTCTTCCTGGAAGGCCGGGGTTTCCGGCAGCGTGCGGCGCACCCAGAAACCGACCACCACCACGATGGCGCTGAGGAAGAACGGGATGCGCCAGCCCCACGACAGCAGCTGCTCTTCCGGCAGTGCGGAAATCGGCAGGAAGACCAGCGTGGCCAGGATCAGGCCGGCCTGGGTGCCGCTGAGCGTAAAGCTGGTAAAGAAGGCGCGGCGGTGCGGTGGCGCGTGTTCGAGCGTCATCGAGTTGGCGCCGGCCTGTTCGCCGGCAGCGGAGATGCCTTGCAACATGCGCAGCACCACCAGCATGATGGGCGACAGGATGCCGGCCTGGCTGTAGGTGGGCAGCAGGCCGACCAGGAAGGTCGATACGCCCATCAGCAGCAGCGTGAACGTGAGCACCTTCTTGCGGCCGTATTTGTCGCCGATGTGGCCGAGCATGACGGCGCCGATCGGGCGCGTGATATAGGCCACGCCAAACGTGGCGAAGGCGGCGATGGCCGCAGTGGCCGGATCAAACGCGGGAAAGAAGATCTTGCCGAACACCAGCGCGGCAGCGGTGCCGTAAATGAAAAAGTCGTAGTACTCCACGGCGCTGCCGATCCAGCTGGCCAGTGCCGCTTTGCGCGGTGAATGTTGAGAAGCGGGGGCGGCGGCAGCAGCTTGCTGCCTGGCCTGTGCGGTTGCGGTCGACATTGTATTCTCCAAGAATCGTAGTTTATATGGTGAACAAGCGCATCAGAACTTGTGCAAGATGCCGATCTGCAGACCGGTCAGTTTTTGTCCATTGACGTCGGCGCCGGCCAGGTTGGCCGACGGTCCGGCCGAGCCGCTGAAACGGAAGCCGGCGTTGCGGTCGTTGGTCAGCCGGCTGGCGAACGCGTAGAGCTGGCTGCGCCGCGACAGGTCGTAATAGCCGCCGACATTAAAGCCGCGCGCGCTGGCGCCGCCGCCCGAGGTGTCGTGCAGCACGCCGTACAGCGCCCCCACGCGCAACTGCGGGCCGAGGCGGTAGTCGGCCGAGACCTGCGCCAGGTTGTAATAGCGCGCGGCGTTGAGGTCGGTGCCGGCAAAATAATTGTTCGGACTGCTGATATTGCTGAGGATGGCCGCGGTGTTCAAGCCGTTGGCGCTGGCGGTATTGTTGTTGCTGCGGCCCAGCGCCAGGTACACCTTGCCCTTGCCGTACTGGTAGTTGACGTACACGTTGTGATAGACGATGCGGTTGCGCACGGTGGCGGTGGCGCTGTCGGGCCGGGCGGCCAGGCCCACGTAGCCGGCCCGCCACCGTGCTCCCTGCCAGTCCAGCATGGCTTGTACCACCGGGCCGTTGTCGGCGCGCCCCGCGTTTTCCGGCAGCGCGTAGTGCAGCGTCAGCTGGGCGCCTTGCAGGCGCGGCGACTTGTAATACAGGTCGTTGTCGTAGCGCGAAGGGATGCCGAAGCTGTTGAACAGCGAGCCGAACGTGGTGCGCTCGGTGTAGTCGATGGCGCCGCCGGCCATGAAGATTTCCGTGTTCTGGCGGCCGATGCGCCATTCGCCGTACGGGCCGGCCAGGCCGATCCAGGCCTGGCGGTCGAACAGGCGGCTGCTGTCGGCCATCACGCCGCTGTCGGTGGCAAAGCCCTGTTCCAGCGTGAACTTGAACTGGTTGCCGCCGCCGAGGTCTTCGCCGCCGCGCACACCGAGGCGGCTGCGCAGGATGGCGCCGTCGTTCAGGCCGATAATGCTGGCGCCGCTGCTGCTGCGGATGTAGCCCACGTATTCATCGATATTGCCGTACAGCGTGGTCTGGCCCTGGGCCAGGGCTGGCGCGGGCATGGCGCTGCCCGCCAGCGCTGCCACCAGGCATAGCTGCTGTCTCATGTCTTGTCTCCGTTGTCGTTATTGTGTGAATTTTGTTTTTTTATTTCACGTCGCTGTGGCTGGCAGGCGGCCCTGCTGCCAGCGCCGCAATCGCCAGCGCATAGCCCTGCACGCCAAAGCCGGCCATCACGCCGTATACCGCTGGCGCCAGGTACGAGTGATGGCGGAACGGCTCGCGCGCATGCACGTTGGTGATGTGCAGCTCGATCACCTTGACCTGCGCGCCCTTGATGGCGTCGTGCAGCGCCACCGACGTGTGGGTGTACGCGCCGGCGTTGAACACCACACCGGCCAGTGCGCCACTGGCCTGCGCGGCGCCGGCCTGGTGCAGCCAGTCGATCAGCACCCCTTCGTGGTTGGACTGGCGGAAATCCAGCGTGTAGCCGTGCAGCGCGCAGGCGTTGCGGCACAAGCCTTCGACATCGGCCAGCGTGTGCGCGCCGTACACGCCGGGCTCGCGCCGGCCCAGCAGATTGAGGTTGGGTCCGTTCAGGACCAGGATGGCCTGCTTCATGCCATCACCGGCTGGCCGTGGACCGGCCGGCGCACCTCCAGGCTGCGGCGCAGCACCTGGTCGGTAACCCACTTGGCGGAACGGTGCGCGCGCGCGGCGACGATTTCCGGCGCCAGTTGCAGGTAGTCGTCGTTGAACACTTCGAAGCTGTAGTCGCCGTTGTAGCCGCCGCGGTCGAGCCGGCGCAGCAGGTCGGCCAGCTCCGTCGAGTGGGCGCCTTCGCCGGGGAATACGCGCAGGTGGCGCGCCGTCTCCAGGCGCTCCTCGGCCGAGCGGATCTCGCGCCACATGAAGTCGGACAGCTGCACCATGGCGATCTTGTGCGCCGGGATATCGGCCAGGCCATCGAGGTCGGCGCGATTGGCCAGCATGTGGAACGAGTCGATCACCACGCCCAGGTTGGCATGGTCGGCCAGTTCCACGGCCTGCCACGATTGTTCGTACTGGTTGATATGGCGGCCCCAGGACAATGCCTCGAAGCCCACCCGTACGCCCAGCGGTACCGCCGCCGTGGCCAGCTTGGCCAGCTGGCGCGCCACCAGGTGGATGTCGTCGCTGGCGTGGCTCGAGGTGGTCGAGCACACCATCAGCAGCGGTGCGCCAACCGCATGGCACACCCGCAGCAGTTCGCGGGCGATGTCGAACTTATAGTCGTGCAGCGCGCCGTTCAAGCCTTCGTAGTCGCGCATCACCTGGATGCCGGTCACCCGCACGCCGCTGGCGCGCACGATGCGCACCGCTTCATCGAGCCCGCCGGGGTGGCCCGCCAGGTCGCGCGCCCACAGCATGATCTGCGAAAAGCCCAGTGCCTGCGAGGCGCGCAGCTTCGCTTCCAGCGGGCCGGCGAGGGTAATGCTGTCCATGCCGAAGTTGGCGAGATTCATAATGCCTCCAGCGCGCGGAACGCATCGGACGACACCCCGGGCCAGCCGAAGTGTTCGAGGTACAAGGGCGCCTGTTCGATCAGCATCTCCTTGCCCTTCTGGATGCGGCAGCCGCGTTCCTGCGCCTGGCGCAGCAGCCGGGTCAACTCGATCTTCATGCCGCAGTCGGCAACGATGCAGTCGGGCGACACGCCCTGCAAGTCGATCGGCACGGCGTCGTCGGCGTGCATGCCGAGCGGCGTGGCGTTGACCACCACGTCGTAGCCGGCCGCTTGCGGCGCGCCGATCACGATGCGCACATCGGGGAAGGCCTGGCGCAGGCGGGCTTGCAATGCGGCCGCCGGAGCGGGACGGGTGTCGCAGATCGCCACTTCCGCGTAGCCGCGTTCGGCCAGCGCGTAGGCGATCGCGCAGCCGACGCCGCCGGTGCCAACCACCAGCGCGCGCGAATTGGCGGGCACGGGAGCCTGGCCCGCGCACAGGCGGTCGAACGCGCGGATAAAGCCTTCACCGTCGATCAGGTCGCCCGTCAGCACGCCATCGGCAGCGCGGTAGATGGCATTGCAGGAACCGGCCAGCGCGGCGCGCGGCGTTGCCACCTGCACTGCGCCCACGCTGGCCGGCTTGTGCGGAATCGAGACGAAGATGCCGCCGACGTTCTCGAACGACATCAGCATGCGCACTGCCGCCGCGTAGGATGCCGGCTCGATCTTGAGCGGAATCACGCGCGCATCGAGGCCGTGGCGCTGGAAGTAGGCGTTGAACAGCGCCGGGGCCTTCACCTGTTCGACCGGCCAGCCGATCACGGGGAAGATGCGCGTGGTGCCGGAAATGTCGATCATGGCTGCTCCTCGAGGTGGCTGTGCACCAGTTCGAAACTGACGCCGCCCTTGTACAACTGGGTGAGCGCGCCTTTCTCGCTGGCCTGGACCGGCTCGCGGTCGATGAAGACGATGCCGCGCTGCTGCAGCGCGCGCACGGCGGCCGGCACATCGGGGGCGCCGAAAGCCACGCGGATCAGCTGCTCGCCCCATTGCAGGCCGGCGGCGCCTGCCGGCGGCTCCACCAGTTGCAGGTAGAAGCGGTGGCACGGGCTTTCCAGCAGCGTGCCTTTGGGGACCACGCCGAAGTAGCGGCCCTCCGGCAGCGCACGAAAGTCCATCAGCTGTTGGTAGAAGGCGATCCATTCCGGCGCACGGCCGGCGCCGATGGCTTGCACCACGCCGAAAAAGTGCAGCCCGGCCAATGTCGGAGCAGGAGCAGGAGCAGAAGCAGGGGCGGGCGCGGGCGCAATCGGCTTGAAGTCGACGTCGTAAATCGAGAAGTCGCGGAAGCGGTCCACGAAATACAGGATCGAGTCGCCCGGACCATGGACGCCGGGGATGTTCAGCTCCATCACGCCGGCGCGGGTGGGAATCGGCCAGGCGCCCTGGTCCACCGCGTGGCGGTAGGCGGCATCGGCATCGCGCACGCGCAGGGCGATGGCGCTGACGATGGTGGAACGCGGCTCGGTGCCCGATTGCTGCAGGGCGCGCGCGTCGGCGTTGACGATCACGTTCATGCTGCCCTGGCGGTACAGCGTGACTTCACGCGAGCGGTGGCGGGCGGTGGCCACAAAGCCCAGCTGCTCGAGCAGCGCGCCAAAGGCGAGCGGCTCCGCGCTGGCGTATTCGATGAATTCAATGCCGTCGATGCCGAGTGGATTGGTCGGCTCGGGATGGGCTTGCGGTGTGTGCATGATCTCCTCGCTGTAAGAACTTATGCAGCGAGTGTAGAAAACGACCGCGATGAAAAATAGACCCCAAAATCGCGAATAGTGCAATAATCGCTCGGAGTGCGCGATTATCGCGCAATCATCGTAAATTCGTGCAATCAGGATAATCAGGCGGGGCTTCATGAGGCGACAGGCATTGCCGGACGTGGTGGTCGCCAAGCGCGACGTCATCGAGGGACTGGTCAAGGGGCTGGAAGTGATTCGTGCATTCAGCGACGAATCGATGCGCCTGAGCGCCAGCGAGCTGGCCGGCAAGGTGCAGATCACGCGCAGCGCGGCGCGCCGCTACCTGCTCACGCTGGTTCACGTGGGCATGGCGCAAACCGATGGCCGGCAGTTCTGGCTCACGCCCAAGGTGCTGTCGCTGGGCCACTCCTATTTGGACTCGGCGCGGCTGCCGCGCGCCATCGTGCCGTTCCTGCAGCGCCTGACCACGCAGTTGCAGGAGTCCACCAACTACTCGGTGCTCGAGGGCGACGACGTGGTGTACGTCAGCCGCGTCAACGCGCCGCGCGTGCTCACCGCCGGCTTCGACCCGGGCACGCGGCTGCCGGCCTACACATCCACCGCCGGCCGCGTGCTGCTCTCGGGCCTGCCCGAGGATGCCTTGCACGCCTACCTGGAACGCGTGGAACTGGTGGCCTACACCCACATGACCGTCACCGACAAGGAGGTGCTGCTGCGCGAGGTGATGGCGATCCGGGAGGCGGGGTTTGGCGTGACCGAAAACCAGTACGAGGTGGGCATGCGCGGCATTTCGGTGCCGATCAAGAGCCGGCGCGGCGACCTGGTGGGTGCGCTGTCGGTGTCGATGAGCATAGGCAGTTGCTCGCGCGCGGAGGCCACCGGGCGCTGCGTGCCGGCGTTGCAGGCGACTGCCAATACGGTGATGTTGTGGATTTGAGTGCAGTGGTGCGGGTATAACCGGTCCGCCAAACCGGTCATTTGCGCGAACGCGTCCTGCATCAGCGGAGCTTGCGGATGGGTACCCTGGCCTTCGATGCGACGTTGGTTCGACTTGGCCGGGAGAGTGCTATTGGCTGCTCTGTTTCGGCTTACGCAGCATCTCGCAGCTGGAGTTGGACTTGCAAGCCCGCCTTGGCCGCCATATTCACCAAGGCATCGATGCCGAACAAATTGATCTTGCCGCGCATTAGATCGGACACGCGGGGCTGAGTGATGTCAAGCAGCTTGGCGACGTCTCCCTGGCTCAGCCCGGATTTGGTGATGTGGCTTTTCAACTGCATCATCAATTGCGAACGAACCTTCATGTTTGCAGCTTCCTCCGGCGTGTCTTCAATCGCATCCCAGACGCTGGCAAAACGGGTAGTGTTCATTTTCCTAATTCCTTCTTCAAATCACGGTAGCGTTTTTCAGCCAGGTCGATATCGGGCTTGCTGGTCTGTGCGGTTTTCTTTTGAAAACAGTGCAGCACGTAGATTGCGTCGTTAAATTTTGCGACATAAATCACCCGGAATGCTCCGGCCTCATCTCGGATTCGAATTTCCTTGGCACCAGGCCCCACGGCGGTTGCCATGGGCTTCCAGTCGTCAGCCTCCTGCCCGTTCTGAATAAGATCAATCTGGTGGCCGGCTTCGCGTCTTGCCGCTGCCGGGAAGGCGCGCAAATCTTGAAGGGAGCTGCCGCGAAACTCTACCGGCTTAGGGGCAAGGTTCATCAAATCTCCCATGGCTCGAATATACAATATTTTGTATATTCCTGCAAACGTTGAATTTTGGGAGGAGGACTTGGTCGGGGTGAGAGGATTCGAACCTCCGGCCTCTACGTCCCGAACGTAGCGCTCTACCGGGCTAAGCTACACCCCGACGTACCATTATTTCAGCATATTCCGGCGTGGCCTTCAAGCGCGTGAAGTGCACGCCAGAATAGGGTTGCAAGAGAAAAAATCAGGCTAGTAGCTGGACCACTTCCGGGTAAAGATTCGGGAATATCATGCCCAGCGAGTTCAGCGGCATGCCAAAGCGCACAGGGCCATAAGGCGTGTCGCTGACCAGCAGCCGGTCTGCCAATAGCTTGGACAACAGGGAGCGGGCACTGCGCTCCCCCAGCCCTGTCATCTGCGCAAGGTTGCCACGGCCATCGAGATCGCCACGGCGCGCAGAGTCGGCGTTTTGAAGGGCGGCGTAATAAGTAGTCGTGGATCGCGCAAGGCCGCGATTGGGGGACCAAAGACCTTCAGAAAGTTTCCAAAGGGCGCAATGACTTTGCAGCCGGGTGGCTCTGCCTTTACCATCGAGGAAAGGATGTACCCATGCCACCCGGTGATGCGCACATGCGGTTGCAATCAGGGTACGCTCCCAACTGCGTGTCGGTCCGTACACCTGGTCGAGGCGTTCAAGGAAAGCCGGCAGCGACGCGGCCGTTGGCGGTATATGGCGTCCCACCTCCACGTCGCGCGTCCTGATTTGACCGGGTACGATCACTTCTCCATCGTCTGAAATACGGTCCTCGGGGGCCAGCCGCTCATACAGCGCCCGATGCGCTTCAATCAAGAATTTCGTGGAGAATGATACATTTTTCCGCTTTCTTTGCCGGTTTGTTTGCCGGTTCGATTCCGGGGTTATCTCGGGCTGATAGTCAATAGCCCTTCACCGGCTCAGCAACGGATACACGCTTTTGCTGATGCAACGCATAACCGTGCGCATACGTTGTCAATAGACAACATTTCCCACCTCGTTGGCAAAGATCTTGCTTTGTAAAAAGATTAAGATGGTTAAGCTTGTTGTTTTGCAAAAGACGCATCATTTCGGGGCGCTGGCCCCGCCTACCGGCTCACTTTGACGATTGGGGAACACGGATGAAGACACGGCGGACGATCATGTTCAGTGCGGTTTCGGCAGCGTTAGCGCTGACAGGCACAGCGCAAGCGCAAGTGCAGGCAGTTAACCCGGACCAGATCGAGGTGGTCACGGTCACCGCGCAAAAACGCAAGGAAGACCCGGCCAAGGTGGCGATGAGCATCTCGGCTGTCACCGGCAAGCAATTGCAGGAAGAGCATATCCGCGACATCACCGACCTCACGCGCGTGGTGCCCAATATCTCGTTCACCGCTGCCAGCGGCAACGGCGGGGCAGGGCCGGGCACGTCGAATATCGAAATCCGCGGCATCAGCTCCACGGCCGGCGCGGCCACCGTGGGCGTGTACCTTGGCGATACGCCGGTCACGGTCGGCAACGTGTACACCATGGGCAATATCGAGCCGCGCTTTTTCGATATCGACCGGGTGGAAGTGCTGCGCGGCCCGCAAGCGACCCTGTACGGCGCCAGCTCGATGGGCGGGACCATCAAGTTCGTGCCCAACGAGCCGGATCTGAAAGACCGCGAAGTGACCACGTACACCGAGGCGTCGAATACCAAGGGCGGCAGCGCCAGCTGGTCGGCCAATGTGGTCGGCAATTTCCCGCTGGTGCCCGACGAGCTGGCGCTGCGCATCGGTGTGCAGGCCCAGCACACGGGCGGCTTCATCGACCAGGTCGATGGCAATGGTGCGGTCCAGGCCGATAACATCAACCGGATCAGCGACCAGGAGTTGCGCGTGGCGCTCAAGTGGCGGGCCACGCGCGATGTGACCGTCACGCCATCGCTCTACTACCAGCGGCTCAATGCCAAGGATATCTCGGCCTTCAACCTCGAGCGGCCCAACTACCAGGCGCAAAAACAGGTGCGCGAGCCGTCGCTCGACAAGCTGTTCGCGCCCAGCATCACCGTCAACTGGGACCTGGGCGGCGCTGATCTGACCTCGGCCACCAGCTATTTCTCCCGCAAGTTCGACCGCACCCAGAACGGTTCGGCCTACAACAGCTATTCGCTCTCGACCTTTCTGACTTCGACCGACGACGGCGGCAAGGCGCCGCCCGCGCTGATCGAGGCGATCGCCGGCTTGCCGTCGGCCGTGTACCTGCAAAACCGCGTGCGCCAGGTGTCGCAGGAATTCCGGCTGGCATCGCGCCCTTATGACTCTTCCAATGCATCGGCGTCGCCATGGACCTGGCTGGCCGGCACCTATTTTTCACGCCAGCGCACGGACATCGCCGAGAACGATCCCATCTTCGGCCTCACCGATACCTTCAAGTCGTTCGGCTTCGATATCTACGACCCCGAGCTGCTGCCCGATGTGCAGCCCGGTGCGTTCCCGAACGACGACTCGTTTGCCGGCCAATTTCACTACCGCGAAAAGCAGGCGTCGATCTTCGGCGAAGCCAATTATTACTTTACCCCCGCCGTGCACGCGACCGTCGGCGCGCGCTACCTGAAAGCGAAATCGACGCTGGCCCAGCGCAATGGCAACTACCTTGCCGGCGCCGGCAACAATAGCGGCGCCAGCCTGTCGTCGCACGCGTTCACGCCCAAGTATGCAATGACGTGGGAAGTCGATCCGTCCAATACCCTGTACACCAGCGTGGCCAAGGGTTTTAGGCTTGGCGGCTCGAATATCTTCGTGCCACCGACCACCTGCGGCCCGGATCTGGAGCTCAACGGTTTGACCGAAGGCCCGCCCAACTACGCGGCCGACAGCCTGTGGAGCTACGAGGTGGGCAGCAAGTCACGGTTTCTCAACAACCGGCTGACCGTCAACGCCGACGTGTTCTACGTGAAATGGAGGAATATCCAGCAGGGCGTGTACCTGCCCACCTGCGCCTATACCTACAACGCCAATGCCGGCGACGCCACCACCAAAGGCTTTGAATTCGACATCAAGGCCAAGCCGATGGCGGGCCTGACCCTGAGCGCGTCGGGCGGTTACGTCAAGGCCGAACTGAGCAACGATGTGGGCAGCCAGAACGGCGTGGTGGGGGCGGTGGCCGGCGCGCGCATCCAGGGCGTGCCGAAGTACAACGCGGCCATCAGCGCACGCTACAACTTCGTCGTGGGCGAGCGCGGCGCGTTCGTGATGGGCGGCGTGCAGTGGGTGGGCGCGAGCAAGGGCTCACTCAACCCGGAATCGACCGACTACGACCGTCCCGGCTATCACACGGCCGACTTCAGTGCCGGCATGTCGTTCGACCGGGTAACAGCCACGGTGTTCGTCAAGAATGCCTTCGACAACGATACCGTGATCCAGCACCCGCAGGTGGCGTCGATCGTGCAAGGCTACCGCCTGATGCCGCGCGCGATCGGCGTGAGCCTTGCCACGAAGTTCTAGGCGATAATGCCGCCTTTGACTACTCAAGGGCGGCAGCATGGCAATCACGATCTATCACAACACCGCTTGCGGCACGTCGCGCAAGACCCTCGAAGCGATCCGCGCTACCGGAGTGGAACCGGACATCATCGATTATGTGAAAAACCCGCCCACGCGCGCGGAACTGGAAGACTTGATTGCCAGGGCCGGCCTGACCGTGCGCCAGGCCATGCGCGACAAGGGCGACCTGTACGGCGAACTGGGCCTAGGCGATTTGTCGCTGCCCGATTCGGCGTTGCTCGATGCGATGATTGCCCATCCGATTCTGATCAACCGGCCGTTCGTGGTGACCGACAAGGGCGTGCGCCTGTGCCGGCCGTCGGAGCTGGTGCAAGAGATCCTCTAATGAAAACGGCGCCATCGGCGCCGTTTTTGATCAGTGAGTACGATTGACGGAGAAATGCGCCAACTGCAGCAACGAATCCTTGTACGCGCTCTCCGGCAGACCGGCAATCGCCTCGGCGGCACGTTCGGCGGCGATCTCGGCCTGGTGGCGCGTGAAGTCCAGCGCGCCGCTGCTGGTGACGGCAGCGAGCACGGCGTCGAAGTGCTGCTCGTCGCCTTGCTCGATGCAGGTGCGCACCAGCTGGCGCTGTTCCGGCGTGCCGTTTTCCATCAGGTAGATCAGCGGCAAGGTCGGCTTGCCTTCGCGCAGGTCGTCGCCGACGTTTTTGCCAATTTCGGCAGCGTCGCCAGCGTAGTCGAGCACGTCGTCGATAAGCTGGAACGCGGTACCGAGCGAGCGGCCGTATTCGCCGGCGGCGGCGATCTGCGGTTCGCTGGCGCCGGCGATCAGGGCGCCCAGTTCGGCGGCGGCCTCGAACAGCTTGGCGGTTTTCGACCGGATCACCTGCAAATAGCGCTCCTGGCTCACGTCCGGGTCGTGCATGTTCAACAGTTGCAGCACCTCGCCTTCGGCGATCACGTTGGTGGCTTCCGACAGGATTTGCATCACGCGCATATTGGCCAGGTCCGCCATCATCTGGAACGAACGCGAGTACAGAAAGTCGCCGACCAGCACCGACGCGGCATTGCCGAACAGGGCGTTGGCGGTGGCGCGACCGCGGCGCAGCGACGATTCATCGACCACGTCGTCGTGCAGCAGGGTGGCGGTGTGGATGAATTCGACCACGGCGGCCAGTTCGTGGTGCGCGGTGCCTTTATAGGAATACGCGTTAGCTACCAGCAATACCAATACCGGCCGCAGGCGTTTGCCGCCAGCGCTGATGATGTATTCGGCAATCTGATTGACGAGGCTGACCTCGGAATGCAGCTTGCGGCGGATCACCGCATTGACCGCGTCCATGTCGGCGGCGATCGATTGAGCGATGGTGTTCTGGGGAGCGGTGTGGGTAGCGGCAGACAAGACGAACCTGTGCGTTGACATTATAGGTGCCGAGATTATACGACATGGCCCCCGCTACCGGGGGCGCTGGTGGATTTGTCCATCTTGCGGGGGTGCCAATTCGGTGCCAAGTTGACTGACATACCACGCCGCCGCCGGTTTGTGAATAGTTTTTGACGCGAAAACCCATCCCATGTATAATCTGCGGTTCCCCGGTTTCCATGCAGGACAGCAGTACTCGTCGCTGCAAGGCGCTGGCGGATTTTTCTCAACATATGAAGAGGTTTCAAATCATGTACGCGGTCATAAAAACCGGTGGCAAACAATACAAAGTTGTCGCTGGCGAAAAACTTAAAGTAGAACAGATACCTGCAGACATTGGTTCCGAAATCACCATTGACCAAGTCCTCGCCGTTGGCGCGGGCGACAGCATCAAGTTTGGTGCTCCCCTGGTTGAAGGTGCTACGGTACTGGTTACTGTTGTGGCTCAAGGTCGTCACGATAAGGTGAAGATTTTCAAGATGCGTCGTCGTAAGCACTACCAGAAGCATCAAGGCCATCGTCAGAATTACACCGAAATCCAAATCGTCTCGATCAACGGCTAATCCCGTTCCGGCACACTCTAGTACTCAAGGAGCTTTAGCATGGCACACAAAAAAGGCGGCGGCACAACGCGAAATGGTCGTGACTCAGAATCAAAACGCCTGGGCGTTAAGGTTTACGGCGGTCAAACGATCAATGCAGGCGGCATCATCATTCGTCAACGCGGCACCCCAGTGCGCGCCGGCGAAGGCGTTGGCACCGGCAAGGACCACACCCTGTTCGCTCTGGTGGATGGCGTGGTCAAGTTCGTAGTCAAGGGCGCAGGCTCGAAGCAGTACGTTACCGTAGTAGCAGCAGCCTAAATACGCTGCACGGATGATGCGCGGGGCGCACCATCCGATTTTGTAAGGCGCAAGCCTTCAATCGAAAAGGCTCTGCCCATGGTAGGGCCTTTTAGTTTTATGGCGGTACATCATGAAGTTTATCGACGAAGCAAAAATTGAAGTAATCGGTGGTGACGGCGGCAATGGTTGCGCCTCGTTTTGCCGTGAAAAATTCCGCCCCTTTGGCGGCCCTGACGGCGGCGACGGCGGCAAGGGTGGCTCGATCTGGGCTGTAGCGGACCGTAACATCAATACCTTGGTCGATTTCCGCTTCTCCAAGGTGCACCGCGCGAAAGACGGCGAATCGGGCCGTGGCGCCGATTGCTACGGCAAGGGCGCTGACGATATCCATATGCGCATGCCGGTCGGCACCCTCATCATCGACGACGTGTCGGGCGAGATCCTGGCCGACCTGACCGAACACGGTCAAATGGAATTGCTGGCCAAGGGCGGCGAGGGCGGCTGGGGCAATATCCACTTCAAGACCTCGACCAACCGCGCACCGCGCCAGAAGACCGAAGGTAAAGAAGGCGAACGCCGCGAAATCCGCCTGGAACTGAAAGTGCTGGCCGACGTGGGCCTGCTGGGCATGCCGAACGCCGGTAAATCGACGTTCATTTCGGCCGTGTCGAACGCCCGTCCGAAGATTGCCGACTACCCGTTCACCACCCTGTTCCCGAACCTGGGCGTGGTCCGCGTATCGCACGAGAAAAGCTTCGTGATCGCCGACATTCCGGGCCTGATCGAAGGCGCCGCCGAAGGCGCGGGCCTCGGCCACCAGTTCCTGCGCCACTTGCAGCGCACCGGTCTGCTGTTGCACATCGTCGATCTGGCGCCGTTCGAGACCAATGTCGATCCGGTCAAGGAAGCCAAAGCCCTGGTCAACGAGCTGAAAAAGTACGACGAAGCGCTGGTGGACAAGCCACGCTGGCTGGTACTGAACAAGCTCGACATGGTGCCGGAAGCGGAACGCGTCAAGCGCGTAAAGGACTTCATCAAGAAATTCGGCTTCAAGGGCCCGGTGTTCGAGATCTCGGCGCTGAGCCGCGACGGTACGCAAGAGCTGGTCAACGCCATCCAGATGCACCTGGAACAAGTGCGTCACACCGAGCAGCGTAGCGAAGAAACCCAGATGACCGAAGAGGCACGCGGCATTTCGTCGATCGATCCTGACGATCCGCGCTTCAAGATTCTCGACTGATTTATCGGCGGGACTGCACCAGTCCTCGACGGAATTTGGTATCAAAGGCATAATCAGCATCAGCTGCTTATGCCTTTTTGTTTTTCACCGGCATAATCGCAATCAGCTGATGATGCCATTTCCATTTCGGCGCCGCCTTTGTCACCACAAGGCCGGCGACCTTCTGCGGCAAGCAGGGCCATCCGCCCCACCTGAGCACATCAAGCACCATCACAGCACCGTCGTTTTCTTCGCTTGTCTGGAGTAGTGTCGCACCCATGAATTCCGTCATACAAAAAGCTCAACGCATCATCATCAAGGTCGGCTCGTCGCTGGTCACCAACGACGGCCGTGGCCTCGACCACGCCGCCATCGCCCGCTGGGCTGCGCAAATCGCCGCCTTGCGCGCGCTCGGCAAGCAGGTCGTGCTGGTCTCGTCCGGCGCGATTGCCGAAGGCATGCTGCGCCTTGGCTTCGAGCGCCGCCCGCACGACATCCACGAATTGCAGGCTTGCGCCGCAGTTGGCCAGATGGGCCTGGCGCAAATCTACGAAACCAGCTTCCGCGCCCACGCGCTGGGCACGGCGCAGGTGCTGCTGACCCACGCCGACCTGGCCGACCGCGAACGCTACCTGAACGCCCGCTCCACGCTGACCACCTTGCTGCGCCTCGGCATCGTGCCGATCATCAATGAGAACGACACGGTGGTCACCGACGAAATCAAGTTCGGCGACAACGACACCCTCGGTGCGCTGGTCGCCAACCTGATCGAGGCCGACGCGCTGATCATCCTCACCGACCAGAAAGGTTTATATAGCGCCGATCCGCGCAAGGACCCCGCTGCCGTATTGATCGAGCATGGCCGCGCCGGCGATCTCACGCTCGAAGCGATGGCCGGCGGCGCCGGCAGCAGCCTGGGGCGCGGCGGCATGCTGACCAAGATCCTGGCTGCCAAGCGCGCCGCCAAGTCGGGCGCTCACACGGTGATCGCCTACGGCCGCGAAGAAAACGTCCTGGAACGCCTGGCCGCCGGCGAAGCGATCGGCACCGAGCTGGCCGCGCAAACCGGCCATCTCACCGCGCGCAAGCAATGGATGGCCGACCACCTGCACACCGCAGGCCAGGTCGTGCTTGACGCCGGCGCGGTACAAAAACTGACGGCCGAGGGCAAGTCGCTGTTGCCGATCGGCGTGATCGAGGTGAAAGGGGAGTTTGGCCGTGGCGCCGTGATCACGTGCGTGGACCAGCTTGGTGTGCCGGTGGCGCGCGGGTTGTCGAACTATACGAGTGCCGAGACCCGGCGCATCATGCGCAAACCGTCGAGCGAGATCGAGGCGATCCTCGGCTACCTCGAGGGCAAGGAGCTGGTGCACCGCGATAACCTGGTGCTGGTGTAAGCCGGCGCTGCCGGCCTTAAATACCGTCTGGCGCGGGTGTCTTGGCGCGGTAGTCGCACAAATCGATCTGCATGCAGTTCCAGCACTCGGGCTTACGCGCTCTGCAGGTATAGCGCCCGTGCAGGATCAGCCAGTGGTGGGCGTCCTGCAAAAACTCTTTCGGGATGAACTTGAGCAGCTTCTGCTCGACGATCTCGACGTTTTTACCGGGCGCCAGCCCGGTGCGGTTCGACACGCGGAAGATATGGGTATCGACCGCCATGGTCGGTTCGCCAAAGGCCGTATTCATGACCACGTTGGCGGTCTTGCGGCCCACGCCGGGCAGGGCTTCGAGCGACTCGCGGTCGCGCGGCACTTCGCCGCCGTGCAGGTCCACCAGCATCCTGCACGTGGCGATCACATTCTTGCCCTTGGTTTTATACAGGCCGATGGTCTGGATATAGGTCTTGAGTTCGTCCTCGCCCAGGTCGAGTATCGCCTGCGGCGTGTTGGCTACCGGGTAGAGCTTGCGGGTGGCCTTGTTCACGCCGACGTCGGTGGCCTGCGCCGACAGCAGTACCGCGATCAGCAGTTCAAACGGCGTGGTGTATTCAAGTTCGGTCTTGGGATGGGGATTGGCGGCGCGGAAGCGCACGAACATTTCGTGGCGTTTGGCTGGATTCATTCAGGCTTGGTTCCGTTCTGGCTGGTTGCCGCAGCTTCGGCTGCCGCAGCTTCCTTCTTGGCGCGGGCGCGTTCCATGGCGGCGGCGATGATGGCTTTTTTGCGCGCGAGCGCCTCGGCGGACGCGGCGTCGGCCGGATCGATGGCGTTGACGACCTCCATCTTGCTGTGGGCCTTGGCGGCCAGGCGTTCGTCGTTTTCCTGCTTTTCGCGCTGGAGGCGCACGGTGCGGAAGTCGTGGCGCTCACGGGCGGCATCGGCGTCGGGCTGACTCCAGGCGGCCCAGCCGGTGGTCTCGGTGACCGGGTACATGACGATGCAATCGACCGGGCACGGGTTCACGCACAGGTCGCAGCCGGTACACAGGTCGGGCACGATGGTGTGCATCAGCTTGGCAGCGCCGACGATGGCATCCACCGGGCAGGCCTGGATGCACAGGGTGCAGCCGATGCACAGCGACGCGTCGATATAGGCGACTGCGCGTGGCCGCTCGAGGCCGTTGATGGGGTTGAGCGGAATGACCTTGCGGCCGGTCACTGCCGACAGCCTGGCAATGCCCTCGGCGCCGCCGGGCGGGCACTGGTTGATCTCGGCTGCGCCGTCGGCGATCGCCTGCGCGTATGGACGGCAGCCATCGAAGCCGCACTTGGTGCATTGCGTTTGCGGCAGGACGTCTTCGATGCGGTCGGCGAGGGTGCGGAGGTCGGACACGGCGGTTTCAAAATCGGTAAAACGCCATTATCCGACATCTGCGCGCTGCGCACCGAAAAACCGCACGCGGCGTACTGTCTCCCCGGTTACGCAGCGCCGATGCGGGGAATGGTGAACACGCCGTCGAGCGACAGCAGTTCGAGGCGATGCTGTTCGGCCAGCTGGGCCAGGATGGTTTCACCGTGCGGCAGCAGGTGGATTTCCACGCGGCGGCGGTCGGTCTCGCTCACGCGGCGCACGACCAGGCCCATCGCTTCGCAGCGCGTGGCCAGCGCCACCACGCCGTGGTGCTTCGCTTGCAGACGTTCTGCCAGCTCGCCCACCGTGGCCCAGTCGCGGCCCGGATAGCCCTTGATGTGCAGCAGCAGCAGGTATTGCAGCGGAGTGATGCCTTGCGCTTGCACCACGTCTTCGGAAAAGCGTTCGAAGCGGCGCATTTGGTAGCGGAATTCGGACAGCGCGGCAAAGTCCGATTTGTCGAGAGTTTTGGTGGT